>JAUMYM010000025.1 GCA_030528645.1 Erysipelotrichaceae bacterium
GTTGCATGCTTATCAAATAACCTTTACCCATCCAAGAACCAATGAAGTCATGACATTAGAAGCTCAACCACCAGAAATATTTAGAAAAACACTAGCTTTCATTGAAGGGGAGATATAAATGAATGAAAATTATGTAAAGATGTATCAATTAGTAGAATTCTTTATTACAAAATTTGGTTATATTTTTGTAGATACATCTATGAAAAATGATGAAGAAGTCTACTTGGTAAATAGTAAAAATAATTGTTATCAATTGATACGTATTACCACGAAAAATATTGATTCTGTTGTCTATGATAAACTGAAAATCAATCATATTAAAGATATTATTTCTAAAACATTACGCATGGATATTAACTTTGTAGATATTCACATATCACAAGATGAAATTTTAGAAAATGAGTTATATGATAGTGTTGCGATTGATGTAGGTTATTATAGTGGAATTGATTTAACGGTAGGGTATCCCGGTATTAAAAAGGTAGTACATGAAGTTACGGATGTAAATGAAGAATATAAGCGTATTAGCGATTCTTTACAGGATTATTTTATAACTTCTAAAGAAATCGCAAAACGTAAAAAAGCATTACATCAAAAACCAGTAGTTACCATAACGATGATTTCAATATCATTAATCCTTTATTTCTTGATGTATTATTTTCAATATCAAACAAATTACAATTATAGCGAAGTAAGTATTATTGTTGCTTTTGGTGGATATTATCAAGCATTTGTTCGAGGATTACATCAATACTATCGATTCTTAACTTCAGGATTTCTACATATTGATTTCTTTCATTTATTTATGAATATGTATGTTTTGTATATTGTTGGTCCTGGTATTGAGCGTAAATATGGTAGTAAAAATATGCTTTTGACTATGATTTCTTCTATTATTATGGGAAATATCTTTGTTTATTTACTACAAGGAAATACAATTGCTTTAGGTATAAGTGGTGGTATCTATGGTTTACTAGGTTTAATTGTTGTAAATGCCTTTAGTTCTGGATTAGTAAATCAACCGGAATATCGACGACAATTACTTTATATGTTAGGTATCAATATGTTTATTAGTTTACTACCAGATGTTTCTTTATTAGGGCATTTAGGTGGCTTTGTTGCCGGTGTAATCATCGGATTATATCTTGATAGCAATCCACTTTGGAAACGTATTAAAAAGAATGCCTTACTTGCTTTTATTACTTTATCTTTAGGTTCGATACTACTCATTTATAATACGAAAGATCGTCCTGTTGATCATGTGTATTACAAGACAGATTTAGAAGTATTTGAAATATATGAGCTATTAGGTCTTTCAGACTATGCCGATGCAAAAAATATGCAAATCATTGATTTTTATTCAAAATAGGAGGCTATATGAAACGTAGTAATGTATTAAGTTGGGATCAATATTTTATGGGTTTAGCTCAATTATCCGCTTTACGTTCAAAAGATCCCTCAACTCAAGTTGGTGCATGTATCGTTGATAATTGTAACAAAGTGGTATCCATTGGATACAATGGTTTTCCAATTGGCTGTAGCGATGATATTTTTCCTTGGGATAAACAGGGTAATATGATTGATACAAAATATGCCTATGTTGTTCATGCAGAGTTAAATGCTATTTTAAATAGTAATGCCGATTTACGTAATACAACCATTTATGTTACGTTGTTTCCTTGTAATGAATGTGCGAAAGCGATTATTCAAAGTGGAATTAAAAAAGTTGTTTATCAGTCGGATAAATATGCAGATTCAGATATTGTAATTGCAAGTAAGAAAATGTTACAAGCAGCAAATATACAACTTGTTCAATTTGATGAAAACTTTGAAATTAAATTAATAAAAAAATAAAAGCCTTATGGCTTTTTTTCAATGGGAAAGCGATTTGCTTTATTTAAAAATTCATAGAAATATGGTAAAATATTTAACATTGGAGGATGGTTTATGAAAAGACATGATATCCGTGTTTTAGCAATGATTTGTCTATATCAACATCTACTATTAGATAAAGACATTGCTGAAAGTGTAATAGATAATTTTGACAAAACATTAAACGAATTAGATGATTTTGAACGTATATTAATTCTTCATAGCATTGAACATAAAGAGCGTTTTATTGAATATATTAATGAAGTGCTAGAAGATTGGAGTTTTCATCGTTTAGGTTATATTGAACAGGCGATTTTGCTAATGGCATGTTCAGAATTTGATAATAAAGTGGCTACACCAAGCATCATTATTGATGAAGCGGTAGAACTTGCAAAAACATATTGTGATGATGAAGCATATAAACTCATTAATGGTGTACTTGATCGTATATGAGTGTTATTAAAGTTAAAGATTTATTAGTTTATATAAAAAGACAATTAGAATTTGACCCAAAACTACAACAAGTTTATGTCGGTGGAGAAATCAGTGAGTATAAACAATATCCAAGTGGACATATTTATTTTACACTAAAAGATCAAGAAGCCAATGCAAGATGTGTAATGTGGAAAAATTATACCAGTAATTTAAACTTTACACCTAAAGTTGGAGATCGTATTATTATTCTTGCACAGCCGACTATTTTTGAAAAAACAGGGTCTTTACAACTGATAGTGTATCGTATTCAAATGGATGGTATTGGAGATTTGTATGTTCAATTTCAAAAATTGAAAGAACAACTTTATCAACAAGGATATTTTGATCAACAACATAAAAAAGTGATACCGAAGTATCCTTTACGTATATGCTTAGTGACAGGGGATAATAGTGCTGCTTATCATGATTTGGTGAAAACCATTCAAAAACGTTGGCCGATATGTAAAGTTTATCATTATCCAACTCTTGTTCAAGGACAAAAAGCAGATAAAGAAATTATAAAAGCTTTAACCTACTGTGATTTACAAAAGTTTGATACAATTATTTTAGCTCGTGGCGGTGGGTCTATTGAAGATTTATGGTGTTTTAATTCTGTAGAACTTGTAAAGTGTATTTTTGAGTTAAAAACACCTATTATTACTGGTGTTGGTCATGAATCGGATACAACCCTTGTCGATTATGTTTCTGATTATGTAGCCTCAACACCTACGTATGCCGCTATGTATGCAACGCCTGAAATAGACGATGTAAAAAAAGAGTTAGTCGGAAGACATTCCTTTTTAAAGCATAGTATGGAACAAAAATTATCTAAAATGCGTAAGACTGTCAATACATATCGTCAGCTTCCATTATTTACACGTAGTAATTATTTTATACAAGAAAAAAGTTTTCGATTGGATTATTTATATCAAAAATTGATTCACTACACTTCAACTATCGAACTATTACGTCAATCCATTACATTTAAACAACAAATGCTTATCAAGGTATATGAACAAACAATGGATTTTTATCGTAAGAAATTGAATATAGATAAACAAGTTTTAGAAAATCAAATATTAAATATATTTACCGCTTACAAAACAACTCTTGCTCAACAAATTGAATTAATGGATGCCTATTCTCCACTTAAAGTCATAAAACGTGGATATAGTTTAACGTATAGTCACCAACAACTTATTAAATCCGTAAAAGATGTTTCTAAAGATATGGTTATAGAAACGAAACTGAACGATGGTAGTATTGTAAGTATTGTAAAGGAGATAACGAATGACAAAATTAAATTTTGAAGCTTCTATGAATCGTTTAGAAGAAATTGTATCTTCACTTCAAGATAATGAAGTAGGGTTAGAAAATTCTTTAAAGTTGTTTGAAGAAGGATTAAGTTTAATTAAAACCCTCGATCGTGATTTGAAGAAATATGAAGATAAAGTATCAAAACTCATTAATGATAAGGAACTTGAACATGAATAGTAACTTTGAACACATCTTAGAAAAGGCCCTTGAAGATATTAAAGATAGCCGGGTAAAAGATGCGATGAATTACTCTTTACTTGCCAAAGGGAAGCGTCTACGTCCACAAATGGTGTATGCTTTAGTAAATGATTATCAATGTGATATTCATCTGGCAAATCATTTTGCTGCAAGTCTTGAAATGATTCATACGTATTCTTTAATTCACGATGATTTACCTGCAATGGATGATGATGATTTTCGTCGTGGTATGAAAACATGTCATAAAGAATTCAATGAAGCGATTGCGATATTAGCTGGAGATGGTCTTTTAACGTATGCCTTTCAACACATAACAAATGATGTGCTATCTAATCAGCAAAAAGTAGCCCTGATACAACTTCTAGCTGATTGTAGTGGTGCAAATGGCATGATATATGGACAAATCAAAGACTTTGAAGCAGAATCTACAAAGATTAGTGAACATGAATTATTAGATATTCATTTACATAAAACAGGGAAGCTTTTCGCTGCTGCTTTGATGGGAGCATGCATTATCAGTAAACATGAAGAAGATTTACAAAAATGGCAAGAGATAGGTTATAAACTTGGTATTGCATTTCAGATTAAGGATGATATTTTGGATGCAACTTCCAACTTTGAAACACTAGGTAAATCTTTAAGTGATGTGGATAATGGAAAAACAACGATATTATCTTTTTATAACCTTATTCAAGCTGAACAGCTATATGAGCGTTATTTTGATGATATTTATCATTTAATTTCAACATTAAATAAAGAATTTACTACTATTAAAAATATGATTACATTATTGAAGTTACGAAATAAATAAATGGAGGATAATCTATGGATATTTTACAGATTAAATCACCTGATTTTTTAAAGGAATTGTCGTATAAAGAGCTTGATGAATTAGCTTGTGATATACGAAATTTTTTAATCCACTCCATTAGTAAAACCGGAGGGCATTTATCAAGTAATCTTGGTGTTGTAGAATTAACCATTGCACTGCATTATGTTTTTCATTCTCCTAAAGATAAATTTTTATTTGATGTAGGACATCAAAGTTATGTACATAAGATTCTAACAGGTCGTGCTGGAAGGTTTGATACCTTAAGACAGTATAATGGATTATCAGGATTTCAAAAGCGTAAAGAAAGTATCCATGATGTTTGGGAGGCGGGACATGCAGCTACAGCCTTATCAGGTGCTTTAGGTATGGCAATTGCACGTGATTTAAATAAAGAAAACTATCATGTTGTTCCTATTGTTGGAGATGGTGCAATGATTAGTGGAATGTCTTTAGAAGCACTAAATCACATCGGTCATTTAAATAAAAATGTGATTATTATTTTTAATGACAATAACATGTCCATTTCTCAAAATGTTGGTTCATTAACCAATGGATTTGCTAATTTACGTACTTCTAAATCTTACAACAATGTTAAAGAAGAACTTCGTTCTATATTAAAAAATAATAAACTTGGTAACAAAGTACTTGATAAAATGACAAGTATTAAAAAAGTAATTAAAGAGAATGTTGTTCATACCGGTATCTTTGGTGAGTTGAATTTAGAATATTTAGGTCCAGTGAATGGTCATGATATAAAAAGCTTAATCAAAGTATTAGAAGTAGCTAAAAAACATAATGGACCTGTTGTTGTTCATGTAATTACAGAAAAGGGAAGAGGATATAAACATTCTCAAAATGATATTTTTGGTAAGTGGCATGGAACTCCACCGTTTGATCCTGAAAATGGACAGGTATTGACTTCATTACCAAAAGAGTATCAATCATGGTCAAGTGTTATATCTTTAAATCTTGAACGTTTAGCTAAGCAAGATAACGATATTTTAGCCATTACACCTGCTATGATTACTGGTAGTAAGCTGGAAAACTTCTTTAAACAATTTCCAGAACGTTCCTTTGATTGTGGAATTGCGGAAGAACATGCGATGACTCTAGCGGCAGGACTTGCCAGTAGTGGTAAAAAGCCATTTTTATCTATATATTCAACGTTTTTGCAAAGAAGTTATGACCAGCTCAATCATGATGTAGCTCGAATGGATTTGCCTGTTGTAATTGGAGTCGATCGAGCAGGGATTGTTGGAGAAGATGGACCAACGCATCAAGGAGTATTCGATATTTCTATGATGCGTAGTATTCCAAATATAATTATTTCTCAACCGAAAGATTCTCTTGAAGCGGGTAATCTACTATATACCGCATTCAATCAAAAGCATCCTTTTGTAATACGCTATCCAAGAGGGACAACACATTATCAAGAACAACCTTTTGAACATGTTACTATTGGCAGTTGGCAAGAACTACTTTACGATAACAACAATAAACTGACTATCATAAGTTATGGACCCGAACTCTTAGAAATTCAAAAACAAATTGAAGACTTACATATGTCTGTTGATTTAATTAATGCAAGATTTATTAAACCAATTGATACTGGTTGTTTAAATAAACTTGCACAGGAAAATAAGAAAATCATTGTGTATGAAACAGATATGGCAATGGGTGGGCTATCAAGTGCTATTATTGAATATTACAATGATCAAGCTATTTCTATGATTGTCAAACGTATTGGAATTGAAGATGTCTTTGTGGAAGCTGGAGACTTAGCATCCGTTAAAAAGCACTACAAAGTCGATTTAGATACATTATTTAAAGAGATAAAGACATATTATGGTAAAGAGGTTGTATGATAAAAAGTATTTATATTAAAGATTTTGTAATTATCGATGAAATTAACCTTGAATTTAATCAAGGTTTTTCTGCGTTTACTGGTGAAACCGGAGCTGGAAAATCCATTATAGTTGATGCGATCAGTTATTTAAAAGGGCAACGTATTGATACCACTGTTATCAAAAAAGGTGCAAATCAAGCGATTATTGAAGGAGTATTTCTAATCGATGATTGTTTTGAATTAAAAGAAAAACTAAAAGATGCTGAAATTGAAGTAGAAGATGAATTAATCGTTACACGCATTATTTCACAACAAAAAAATAGCATTAAAATCAATCATCGCAATGTTACTTTATCTTTTTTAAAAGATTGTCTTAGCCAATACATTGACATCCACAGTCAACATGATTCCCAATATTTATTAGCTGCCAATAATCACATTCATTTATTGGATACATATATTCAAGATGTTACATTAAGTCAAGAAGTGAAAGAAAAATATCTTAAATTAAAAAAGATAGAAGAAGAATACGATATAGCAATCAACCAAACCTATAATTTACAAGATTTAGACTATTTTAAGTTTCAATTAGAAGAAATTACTAATGCAGATATCAAAGAAAATGAAGATTTGGAATTAGAAGAGCAAGAAAAGCAATTAAAAACCTACGAAAAATCATTTGAAACAATGAATACTGTTATAGAATCCATTGAACATAATCAGGTTTTAACCCATATTTATACTTCATATAAAAAACTCAATGAATTATCTGAATTTGAAGAATTAGCTTCACGTTTGCATTCTGCGTATTTAGAGCTTGAAGATATTTATGAAAGTATTGCTAATTATATCCATTCTATAGATTATTCATTAGATCAAATAAACGAAATACAACAACGTCTATTTATTATTAATCGTTTAAAACGCAAATATCAATTTACAATTCAAGGTATTTTTAATGCAAAAAAAGAGTTTGAAGAAAAAATTCATAGTATTGAACATCGTGGTGTAGTATTAGAACAACTACAAGAACAGCTATTCATTGCGAAAGATGAATTTTACTTTGCAGCAAATGCATTAAGTAAAGTAAGAAAACAAAAAGCACTTGAACTTGAAAAACACATACAACAACATTTAAAAGATTTGATGTTAAATAACGCTCAATTTAAAATTCAACTTCATGAAGGTAAAGTAAGTAGTGATGGTATTGATGAAGTTGAATTTTACGTCGCTATGAATTTAAATCAAGCCCTACAACCATTAACAAAAGTTGCTTCAGGAGGAGAACTTTCACGTTTAATGCTGGGGATTAAAACCGTTTTTAGTCAATTACAAGGCATTAAAACGATTATTTTTGATGAAATCGATACAGGTGTAAGTGGACCGATTGCAAGTGTAATAGGTCAAAAAATGCTTGAAATTTCGATGAACACTCAAGTGTTTGCCGTTACACATCTTGCCCAAGTAGCTGCCTGCAGTAATTATCATTATCACGTTTGTAAAAAAGATAAGGACAATCACACGGTAACAGATGTTACCTTATTGAACTACAAGCAACGTATCGAACAACTTGCTTATATATCTAATGATGTCTTATCTGAAAGTAGTTTAAAAGCTGCGGAAGAATTATTGAAAAAGAACCAACAAGATATTTATGGCTAAGGTAATTTTTCATATTGATTTAAATGCATTTTTTGCAAGTGCTGAAATACGTTTAAATCCTCAATTAAAAGATATACCACTTGCTATTGCTGGCTTTAGTAGTCGTAGTGTAGTATCTACTTGTAATTATATTGCCAGATCTTTTGGTGTTAAATCGGCAATGAGTGTTGAAGTAGCTAAAAAACTATGTCCAAATTTAAAAATTTTAAACGGTAATTATGAGTATTATAAACAATTATCTGAATCATTTATTCAGCTTGTCGCAAGTTATAGTACAATTCTTGAGCAAACATCGATTGATGAATGTTATATTGATGTCACTGAACTTATCTTTAAATATGAAAAACCATTGGATTTGGCTTATGAAATACAAAATAAACTCTTAAGTTCCTTACAATTACCATCTTCAATCGGAATAGGACCGAATAAGTTACTTGCTAAAATGGCTTCTGATATGAAAAAACCAATGGGCATTACCGTTATTCGTAAACGTGAGGTTCAACAAAAACTATGGCCACTGCCAATAGAAGAAATGCGTTATATTGGTAGTAAAACAGCCAACCTACTTAAAAGCATTGGCATTCATACCATTTCTGACTTAGCCCAATACCAAGATTACAGTCGCTTAAAACATGTTCTGGGTAAAAATGCTACAATCATTCAAGAAATGGCTTTTGGAATTGATCATAGAGAACTTATTACAAACTATGAACGTAAATCTATAGGTATTTCAACAACGTTAAAAGAAGATACTTTTAATTATGAAATCATTAATGTAATATTACACAATCTTTCCAGACAATTGGCCTATCGTTTACAACAAAAAGAAATCATGGGTAATGTTATTACATTAACCATTAAATATTTTGATTTTAAAACTGTAAATCGTAGTAAAAAATTAACTGAAAGTATTTGTTTAGAATCTTCAATTTATAATGAAATCATAAATCTGTATGAAGAAATCGAAGATACTATTCCTATACGTTTATTAGGCATTTCTATTCATGGTTTAGATCAATATCAAGATAGCAACCAACAATTAACTTTATTTGAACTAAAAAAACAAGAAACGCATCAAATTATTAATGAATTAAATCAATCATTAAAAACACAATCATTAA
>JAUMYM010000026.1 GCA_030528645.1 Erysipelotrichaceae bacterium
CCCTGATTGATTCATTGTAGAAAAAGATAATAATGACATAGAATCTGTGAATTCTTTAAATTCAACATCACTTAATTTTGAAAAAAGTTCTACATTAAAGAAATTGAATTTCTTATAATTTTTTTCAAACAATCTTAAATTATGATAGAAATTCAAGTCATCATTTTCAAAATTTTTAATGTCATAATAATATTTTTTAACATCCCCTAAGTAATTGCCTTTCATTTCTTGAGGAAGAAGTAAAATTGTTAATGCATTAAATTTTAAGAGATTATTTTCTGCATTATCATTAAATAAAGTAGAGTAATCATTCTCAGAAATATTAATACCTTTCTTAAAAATTAATCTATTCGTAGTCTTTGCATCTAAGTATGCGTAAAAATTATCATAATATTTTTCAAGATTATCTTTCGTATTAAATTCATCTAGAAATTTTTTAATATCAATATTTTTATATGTATTTTCTTTATGCATATTTATTGTTTTAAATTCTTTAAAAAGAAATCCAAATGCAATTTGCATTTTATAATTCATACGAATAATTGCATTTTTATTTGCTAATTCACGCATTTTTAATTTTACATCATTGATTTCTTGATTAATTTTAAACAGTTCTATGCCATTAGATTGACACGAATGTTTCTCGACAATCTTTTCTTTGTGCAAGTTATAAAGTACTTTATATTCCTTGCAATAATTAATATCTTCATAATACTTTGTTGTACTATCCACAGAAGCATCTAAATATTTAAATTTATGTTGATTAATAATTTCTTTATTTCCTTTAATCTCTACACCATTTTTATAAAAAAATCCATTTATAAATTTATTAAACCCATTTTTACGATTACATATTTTCCAATACAAATCATATACATGTTTTGCAGATACTTTTTGAGATAATACTTCTATATTTTCATTTTTAGTAATTTCATTTCTTTTTGTTTCAATTGTAATTTTTTGTTCTTGCAAATAATCAAACACGGATAAATTAAGTGAATGTGATAATGTACTGGAATATTCTCCATTCTTTATCGCTATATCCTTATTTTCATATAATTGATTAAAGGCATCAAAATGAAAGTGTGCAGCAGCATGACGTAAACTGGCATATAAATTTATAATCTTTTTTAATTCCTCTTTTAATATCTCATCGTTTGCTTCCTTATATTTTTCTTTGAAAAAATCTCCTAAAAGTTTATTATCTTCATTTTTAATATTTATTGCAAGTTGTAAAAAATGATTATCTTTAAATTTATATATATCATTTTTATAGTTTTTTGTATGTATAAATATTTCCGTAAACACTTTATTCAAAGCAGAATAATACAATAAAAATTGATTTCTATACTCTAAAAAACGATTAATTTTGTATATATCTTTGGAAGAAACACTATCTACTCTAAATAATCTCTTATAGATATCTACTTTACTTTCAGAAAGCAACTGTCTTTCTGTTTTTGTTTTTCGACTTCTTCTATCCGTACCATAATGTTCTGAATCGTGACTTTCAATTTCTAATGTAACTTCTACGACAATTTTATCATCTTTTTCGCTAATCTTTTCACCATATATTTTATATTTAATATTACTACTATTCTTTTTAACAACAATTTTACCATCTTCAATATTCACTTTGTTTTCTTCATCTAAAGAAAGTACATTTTGAAATTCAATTTTATTATCTACAAATTTCATTTCCTTTATATGAAATGTATCTAATAATGCTTTTTTTTCATGTAATACTTTTATTTCTTTAATATTTTTTTGATCATAATCAGAAATAATCACTCTAGCAATTGATGATTTATTTTTTCTTTTATCTCTATTCATATTTACTCTCCAATCATTTGATTAAATTTTAACATATAATTATACATTTATCAGCCCAAATATTTTCTATCAAACAATTCCATTAATACAATATGAAGTAATACTAATTTGTATCGCTTACCCAAAATACAACTATAGTCAAATTCATATAAACTAAAAGTCTTTGAAGAGTATTGTTTTAGTACCGTAAGAATTACGGCTATAGTCAAACAAGAAGATGCTAAGTTCTACGCAGATCAATGTTTTAGTACCGTAAGAATTACGGCTATAGTCAAACTTTTCTTTCATAAAAAGAAAGGAGGATAGCGTTTTAGTACCGTAAGAATTACGGCTATAGTCAAACAAATAACACAGGGGAGTTTATATCATTAGAGTTTTAGTACCGTAAGAATTACGGCTATAGTCAAACAATTGCCGTATTCAGTTTCCTGGTTTGGATGTTTTAGTACCGTAAGAATTACGGCTATAGTCAAACGGATTATGAAACAAATAAAATTAAGCGTTAGTTTTAGTACCGTAAGAATTACGGCTATAGTCAAACGAGTTATCCATGCAATTACAAGATAAGATAGTTTTAGTACCGTAAGAATTACGGCTATAGTCAAACGATATCAAATGCAGTACTATACCCTTTTTCCGTTTTAGTACCGTAAGAATTACGGCTATAGTCAAACATACAAGCACTTTTTCATCGTTACATGCAAGTTTTAGTACCGTAAGAATTACGGCTATAGTCAAACACCCACGCCACTATGGCGTGGTTTTTCTATGTTTTAGTACCGTAAGAATTACGGCTATAGTCAAACATGAGATAATTAAAACTAAAGTTAAAGGTGGTTTTAGTACCGTAAGAATTACGGCTATAGTCAAACAGAAATCGATAAATAATCCTATGCTTTTACGTTTTAGTACCGTAAGAATTACGGCTATAGTCAAACTCTGCAACAACAGCAATAGTTGGATTGACGGTTTTAGTACCGTAAGAATTACGGCTATAGTCAAACATTTATAAAATTAAAATTGCGTTGATAGGGTTTTAGTACCGTAAGAATTACGGCTATAGTCAAACTGGTATGCGTATTAAAGAAGATATAGGTATGGTTTTAGTACCGTAAGAATTACGGCTATAGTCAAACATTTTCTTTTTCTGTTTTTGGTTTAAAGCTGTTTTAGTACCGTAAGAATTACGGCTATAGTCAAACTCAACATTATTAATTGATGTTCCAATAGGCGTTTTAGTACCGTAAGAATTACGGCTATAGTCAAACAAAATGATGTTAAAATTATGAGTTTAGCACGTTTTAGTACCGTAAGAATTACGGCTATAGTCAAACTTTTTAATTTGTTTTAAACTTTTGTCACCTGTTTTAGTACCGTAAGAATTACGGCTATAGTCAAACATGTTGTCATCACACCCAATTACATTTACGGTTTTAGTACCGTAAGAATTACGGCTATAGTCAAACTAGACATCTGTAATCGAATTATTGTACCGAGTTTTAGTACCGTAAGAATTACGGCTATAGTCAAACCTCAAATTTAGCATCATTTATTTATACTATTGAGGTGTTTATATTATATCATATATTTAAAATTGTTTTTCTTTATTTTACACCTAATAGTAAATCAATTCATTTGATATATATCCCAAAAAGAAGCTATAATGAGTATATAGGAAATACAAGGAGGTAACCTATGGGTAAATTTGTCATCATTACAACTAAGACTGGTCTTAAATTTAATTTAAAAGCCACAAATGGTGAAGTTATCGCAACATCTCAAGTATATTCTAATGAACTATCTTGCAAAAAAGGTATTGCAAGCGTCATTAAAAATGCACCTATTGCTCCAGTGGAAAATCAAACCGTTGAAAACTTCAAAAAAACAGGCTCTCCTAAATTTGAAGTATACACAGACAAATCTCAAGAGTTTAGATTCCGCTTAAAAGCACGTAATGGTCAAATCATTGCAGTAAGTGAAGGTTACAAATCACTGAAGAGTTGCTTAAATGGTGTAGAATCTGTTGCTAAAAATGCAGTAGATGCAAAAATTGAAAAAGAGTAATAAAAAATGCACATTATGTGCATTTTATTTTTGTTTAATAATTAAGGTTACAAATACTTCTGAATCTTCTAAGAATTCAGCATTAATATATTGATCACCATCAAACTGCAATAATTTTCCAGGAACCAATTCATCCACAAACGCATCATCAATATATACACTAACTCTACCCTTTACAACAGTAAATGTAATAAGTGCTTCCGGATGATTATGTTTTAAAATTTTATCACCTTTTTTCGCAACTTTTTTTACAACTCTAAAACTTTTTTCTTGAACAATTAAACCTGCTTCACTTTTAACTTGCATATTATTTTTTCTCCTTTTGAAGTTGTACAAAGAGTTCAAACTCTTTTTGTAAGCATTCCATTGAAAACCCTGTTCTTTCTGAAATCATCTTAACAGTAGCGATTTCTTTCATAATAGCAAACATCGGTGTTTTCATCATAGCGAATTTCTCTGACTTTGAAATCATATAATCCTTTAAATTTGGATATTTCTTTAATAATACAGATAATTTTGTATCCGGTTTTAAAACGATGATATCTTCATCATTCTTAGATGATGTTTCTTCTTTTACATCTTCTACTTCTTTTGCTTGGCTTTCATTTGATTCCCAATCCAATAATGTGCGACTACCTTCCAGTGTACGTATACGGCTACAATCTTGCATCATTTCCATTACACCCTTAAAGTTACCTTGCTCATCTCTTACCGCAACATAAAGGATATAAATAAAGACACCTGGCTTATTAATCCAAAAATCAATACGATCTTTTTCACCACTACGGAATTTACTAATGATTTCCTCTACAACAGACACAGAACTTGATGGATGACAATTTTGAACTTTACGTCCAATTACACCTTTACTTCTTGGAAATACTCGATGTTTCGTATCACTATAGAAAGCTACTAAATCATGTTCATCAACATAAGAAATATCTACCGGTAAATGTTGAAATAAAAGATTAATTTGATTTAAACTCATTACGCCCTGTTTTACATTCATCGGTGTATCTTCATTCCAAGATCCCATTTGATATTTCGCTAATAATTTTGATAATTCATCTTTAAACCCATCAGTGGCTTCTTCTTTCGCTTCTTTCACTTGATGCTTATTGACAAAGCCAGAAGCTACGTCAATTAAGCAATAGCCAATCTCACGGTCTCCAGAAACCATTTCAACAAATTCCTCTTCATTTAACATTTCAAGTGAGGTTGGAAATAAGATGGTTTCTTCTTTATTCATTAAATCAAAAATATATTCTTTAAACACTTCATATTGAGGTTTTACTTTTTCATAATCAAATTCTTGTTTTACAATTTCTGTTAAAGCAGAAATTTTATCTCTAACATCATTATCAAATAACCACATCGTTGTTGTTGGTCGATCAAAGCCTTTATGTTCCAGTGCTGTATAAAGTTGATTTTGTTTACGACTTAAATGTATTTTCCATTTATTTAACTTCTCAAAATGCTCATCCCATTGATTTTTAATATATGGTTTTTCAAATAATTGATCAATTCCCTTAATCACATCTCTAATCGCATTATTTTCTTCGATATAATTGCGAATTGGATGACCCTTTGGAAGCGAGTTTTCTTCCTCTATTAAAACTCCATCATAAATCGCTAACATTTCTTCAAGATTTTCTTTGATGCATTCATCATCAACTTTTTCCTGAAAATATTGCTCAATATAAGCAAGTTCAGCTGGAGTAAGTGTACCTATATGTGCCTTCATTTGGGCATTTGCCATATCTAATGGAATTTCTCCTTTTGCATAGGCTTCTTTAATTTTGAATGCTTCTTGTAGTTTTGCTTCATCAAAATTATGTATATACTCTTTCATATTCTCTCCTATCTATCATAAAAAATAATTCATTATTCTTTATGACTAAAATTATAATACATCTCGCTGTTTCTTATTGTATTTACTATCTAAAAAAATAGACAAATGTCTATTTTATTGTTTTAAACGCACATCCAATCGATCCAAGATAACATCAATATGCTTTATCTGTTCATGTCTTTTTAATTTTTGATTCACTTCATGGATAAAAGTATGGTAATCATAAGTTTCCTCTTTTACATATAAGATTGCATTCAACTGTTGATGTTCAACATAAAACTTAGCACTTGTAATCAAATCACAATGCTGTTTCAGCATCTCTTCCAATTCATTAGGATAAATATTTTCCCCTTTATCAGTTAAGAGTACCGCTTTCTTTCTTCCCTTAATGTAAAGATGTCCACATTGATCAATATAGCCTAAATCTCCGGTAAGAAAATAGCCTTCTTCATTAAATGCTTCTTTTGTAGCATTCAAATTATTCATATAACCTAAAAATACACAATCTCCTTTTACCGCTAGTTCTCCTACTCCATCTTCATCCGGTTGAATCACTTTAACATCAATATCTTCAAAAACAACCCCTTCGCTATTGAAGTTTTCTTGATTGGCATATTCAATGGCAAAGGAAGAAGCTGTTTCCGATAAAGCATAGGCACACAAAAAAGAAATACCTGCATCTAAATACGCTTGTTTGATTGATGAATCCATGGATGCTCCTCCACAAAATAAATACTTAATACATCCTCCAAACACACTTGGAAGCAATGCACTATTTTGTTGGACTACTTGATACATTTTCTTATAAATAAGTGGAACGGAACAAAATACGGTTGGTTTTACTTCTAACAATTCCTTAGGAATATGATCAATATGACTACATAAATAAAGCTGCATACCTGAAATCAAAGCATAATAGAAATTATAGATACCCCCATAAGTATGATGCAACGGTAAAAATAAATAACAACGATCTGTCCTATCCATTGGAGCTCGTTTCTTTAAGGAAGGATAACCGGCAAATATATTTTTTTCACTTAACATAACCGCCTTCGGTAAAGAAGAAGTCCCTGAAGTAAAGACCACTTTAATACAAGCATTTGGATTACGATAATCAAAATCTAAAAATGGCTTCTGCAAAGACTTTCCTAATGCAATAAGCTTTTCTATTTCCTTCATAGACATAAATGTTACATTTGAAAAAGAGGAAGAAACCTCATCCATTATCTTTTGTTTCTCAGATTCATAGATAACTAATGCAACATCTAAAAAGGAAATAATGTTTTGAATATCTTTAGCATTACTTTCTTTACTAACACCAATACTTGTACCTACAAAACCAGCTATCGCCACATCAAAAACCATCCATGCATAAGAGTTCGCACCAAATAATACAATATTTTTATCTTGATATCCTTGATGCAGCAATCCATACGCAACATCATTTACATCTTCTATAAATCTTTTAAAGGTATATGGTATATAAACATCTTTTTCTTTTTCATAGATAAAATTGTGATGACTCCATTTTTGATAATCATCCAATAGTATATCTTTAAAGTGATACATCTTTTATCTCCTTTTGTAATAATACATATTCATAACGTTCTTCAATCAACTCATCCATATACGTTTGCGTGATTTTACCTTCTTTTTGTAAAGCCCCAATACTTGTAACTTGCTTATGCTTTAATGTTTCTACGATACACTGAACAATAGCCTTCCCTAATCCTTGATGTCTTGCATCAACTCCCATATACAACATGACATATTCCTTAGGCTTACGCTTTATATTTAAAATACGAATTAAATTTTTAAAATTTAAACGATATACCAAGTTATGATAATTAGGAACACTAATATAAAAACCAACTGCTTCATTTTGATAATATGCCATCTTAACCATACTTAAATCAATGACCTTTTTATACAAGGCAAAATATTCTTGAAAATCTTTTGCACTGATTTCTTTATAAATAGGAAAATCCTTATAGAGATTACGAATTAAATGATATATCTGCAATGTAACTTTATTCCAATCTTCCATTTTTGGACTACAAATTTTATAACCTTCCGCTATCTTTTCTTGATAACGAGTTGTATACTTTTTATTTTGAAACATCTTATTTACACGAGAATACTTAGAAGATGTATAACGCTCATACACCTGATAATCATGTTTTAAAAACATAGCATAATAATATTCTTTATTGTAAGGTTCTCCCGTATAAGGAAGTTTATCAAACCGATTCACTTTTAAACGATAGGTTAACCAAAAAGACGCATCTACCGGTCCAACTATTTTTCGATAGCCAAGAAGTTTTGCTTGTAAATCTATTTGTTCAAATAAAAAAGCACTCACTTCATCATTTTCTATACACTCAAAAAAACCTAAATAAAGAATTTCATCCTTAGGATATTGCGTAAAAACAAAACGGGCAACAACCTCTTTATTTTGATAGACTAGATATTTCTTTAATTGAAAATACTTACTAAAAGGATGTTGATCAAGCAATAATTGTTTTACTTCCACATCATTTTGCATATTCGTATCTTTGCTATACAAACGATTGGCAAGCCCGATAAAGTCTTTGACATACTTCTGTTCATGTTGAAATTCTATTAGTTTCATACCTTAACTCCTAGCAATAATTTTAACAATACCATTTTTAGAATCTAACGCTACATAATCTCCATCTTTTAATACTTCCATAACTCCTTCTACTGCAACAATAGCGGGAATCTTCAACTCTCTTGAGATGATAGCCGTATGTGATAACAAAGAACCTTTTTCTACAATAATACCCTTACACTGTGTTAATAAAAACACCCAGCCTGGATCGGTCATTTTAGCCACAATGATTTTATCTTTTACATCGACCTCTTTTCCTGGCTCTACCACAACTACACAGCCCTCTACATCTTTGGCA
>JAUMYM010000007.1 GCA_030528645.1 Erysipelotrichaceae bacterium
CACACTCAGAGACGGTAAGTGCTTTATCCGATCAACGTGTTAAACTTGAAGATGGGAAATTAAATGATTTTTAAAAGTAGACATGTTACAAAATGTCTACTTTTTATGAGATAAATAAGATAGAACAATTGAATACATTAGACTATAATGCTTTAAAAGGATGTGATTTTTATGATAACAGTTAGATTTGCAAGAGAAGAAGATGCTCAAGCGATTGCGGATATATGCCGTGAAGCATGGAGAGTTACATATGAAAAACTATATTCAAAGGAATACATTGAAAAAGTAATTTATGATTTTTATAACCTTGATCGTATTAAGCAAGAGTGTAAAGATTCATCAAAAGATTGGCATGGCTATATAATTGCTGAAGAGAATCAAAACGTTGTAGGATGCATTGGTGGAGCTGTTTCTAATGATACTGGATTTATTTATGTGTTATATGTGAAGCCAAATCTAAAAGGAAGGGGAATTGGTAGTGCTTTACTTACTTTCTTAACTGCATATCAAAAAGAACACTTTCATATTATGTATCAAGAGGTTAATGTAACTACAGGGAACGATATGGGCATTCCTTTTTATACAAAACATGGTTTTCAATTCATTGAAGTGATTCCTAACTGGATAGATGAATCAGAAGGCACTGAAAATCATTATCGTCGAACTATTTAGTAAAACAGAATGAAAATAAAACATTCAGGAAATAATGCCCTGAATGTTTTTTAATCATTAGATGGATATAATCAACAACAATATATTTAAGTGTTACTTTTCTCTATGCTTTAAAGTATAAAGTACTACTTCCGGATCAGATAAGAAACGTGCATCATATCGAGTAGTACCTAATCCATTTGATACATCTAATGTCATATCATTGATTTTATAACTGCCTTTCATATATTTTTTAGCACCAGGTATATTTAAAAAGGAAGAAATGATAGGAATGTAAATTTGTCCGCCATGGCTATGACCGGCAAACAAATAATTGGAATATATACTAGCTTCATCTGCAATATCCGGAGTATGACATACACTTATTATATAAGTAGAATCATCTGTATTCTGAAAGGCTTCTTCGATGTTTGGATTTCCTAAAACCATGGAATCAATACCAACTAAATAGATAAACTGAGAACCTTTGTTATGTAGTTTTCTTGATGTATTGATCAATAATTCAAAATCACTTTCTTTATAGATAGATATAATTAATTCTTTTGAAGCTTCATCTTCTAAATCATGATTACCAAATACGGCAAATTTACCTAAGGGAGCTTCGATGTTTTTTAGTTTATTAATTACTTCATTAACATCCGGATGTGATGGAATATTTTTAGCTGGATGGTCAAATAAATCACCTCCAAATATAACAACATCAGGATGTAAGTCTTCAATGACCTTTATCATCTTTGAAAAACGCTTTTGATCTGTAAACATTCCAATATGTGTATCAGTAAAAAAAGCAATGGTTACATCATCTAATTGGGATGGTATTTTTTCATCTTTGATGGTTACTTTTCGTACTGTATAAGTAATGGGACTAACATTCATTGACCAAAAGACAATAGAAATAATTAAAAGGATAACAACAATAATTGTAAGGATTACTTTCTTTTTCATACTAATATTATACCTTATTTACACTTTTTTATCAGTTTTAAGATTGGCGCAAGTGGGTGATCATTTTGATAGCTTGTAATTTCAATGTTTGTTTGTTTTAAAAGCCAATCTTCAATTGCTTCTTGTTCTTGTTTTCCTCCATCATGTCCAATGTAAATGCATAATGAAAGATAGCCCTTTGGTTTTAGTAAATGTAAAGCTTGTGATAAAGCACTAATTGTTGTTTGTGGCTTGGTAATAATCGTACTATCACTTTTTGGTAAGTATCCAAGATTAAACATGACTACATCGACAGAATCTTTTACATAGCTGATTAAATGACTGTGACTATCTAAAATAAATTTATAATTGTTAAAGGCATCTAGTCTTTTTTTAGTGTTAATTTCACTTTCTTTTTGAATATCAAAGGCATAAACAAAACGACAATGACTGGCTAAAAAAAGGGTATCATTTCCATTGCCTGCTGTTGCATCAATCGCAATTGCTTCTTTGTGCAAATGTGGTTTTAAAAGGCTGTGTGCTAAGGTATTAATATTTCTCATAAAGTCTTCCTTGATATGTATTACTTGCTGCCATTTTTTTATCAATACTATTGAGTACATTGGTTTTATTTAATACCCATGTAGGCTCTACGAGCATTTCTTTTACAGGATCTCCAGTAAGACGCTGTATAACAATATTTGCCGGTAGCAATTCTAATTGTTTAATTACAGTATCCACATAGTCCTCTAAAGTTAGCACAGGAAATGGTTTTTTATTGTATTGATAATGTAAAATGGTATTTTTTGAAATATGTAACATATGTATTTTTAACGCATCAAAACGTAAATGACGAATATCTTTGATTGTTTTAAGCATGTCCTCTTGTGTCTCGTAAGGCAATCCATTGATAACGTGAATACATAGTTTAATTTTAGTGTTTTTTAATAATTCCATGCACTGTAAAAAACATGTAAAATCATGACCACGATTTATCATAATTCCTGTTTGTTCATTACTACTTTGTAATCCTAATTCAATCCATATATCTTTAATATCACATAAAGAATTCAAGTAGTTTATTTTTTCTTCATCAAGACAGTCACATCGAGTCGCAATCGCAATCGCAACCACTTTTTCCATATTTAAAAAAGGTGAAACACATTCTTTAATACGTGTTAAAGTACCGTATGTATTACTATAAGATTGAAAATATGCAATGGCTTTACTATTGGGCCATTTTGCTTCCATCATTTGTTTGGTTATGTTGAATTGTTTTACTAAATCTTTTTCACTAGGTAAGGTAAACTCGCCACTACCTTCACTGGAACAGAACGTACAACCTCCATATCCTTTGGTTCCATCTCGATTTGGACATGTAAATCCAGCATCTAAAGGAACTTTATATACCTTTGAATGGTATGTATGTCTAAGATAATAATTGTATGTATGATAACGTTTATTATCATTGCTAAATATAAATGGATTCATAACTTCACTCCTAGTTGGTATTATAACGAAAAATAAACGATTAAGCTAATAAAATAAATGTAATTTTATTTGACAATTAAAATTGATTTCTTTAAAATTTAGATAAAGCGATGAAAAGAAGTAGTAAAATTAAATTTTTTTGTAGAGAGTCTATGGTTGGTGAAAATAGATAAAGAATTGATTTGAACTTATCGATGGAGCTGAGTGATCCGTGAACCTGCGTTAATGGAAGAGTTGTGTGTCTTAGACATAAACTAAGGTGGTACCGCGATGATTCGTCCTTAGAGGTACTTTTTTTATTTATAGGAGGATTTTATGAGTTATAATCATTTGGAAATTGAGAAGAAGTGGCAAGAATACTGGCAAAAACATCAGACATTCTATACAGATGTTCATGATTTTAGTAAGCCAAAATACTATGCATTGGATATGTTTCCATATCCTAGTGGTGTAGGTTTACATGCAGGGCATCCAGAAGGCTATACAGCTACAGATATTATTTGTCGTAAAAAACGTATGGAAGGCTATAATGTATTGCATCCAATGGGCTTTGATAGCTTTGGTTTGCCTGCAGAGCAATATGCGATTGCCACAGGAAATCATCCAGCTTCTTTTACAGAAAAAAATATTGAAACCTTCCGCCAACAATTAAAAATCTTGGGATTTTCTTATGATTGGAGCAAAGAAATATCTACTTGTGATCCTTCGTTTTATAAATGGACCCAATGGATTTTTAAAAAACTATTTGAAGCTAATTTAGCGAAATGTATTGAGATGCCTGTGAATTGGTGTGAAGCCTTAGGGACAGTTTTAGCTAATGATGAAGTGATTGATGGTAAAAGTGAACGAGGGAATCATCCAGTTGTACGTAAGATGATGAAACAATGGGTAATTGATATTGTAGCGTATGCGGAAAAGCTATTAGATGGTTTAGAAGAAATTGATTGGCCAGAATCAACCAAGGAAATGCAAAGAAATTGGATTGGTAAATCACAAGGGGCTATTATTCATTTCAAAGTAGATAATAGTGTAGAACAATTTGATGTATTTTCAACTAGACCGGATACATTGTTTGGTGCAACTTTTTGTGTGTTAGCACCAGAACATCCGTTAGTGGATACTATTACAACTCAAGAGTATCGAGAGGCTGTAAAAGAATATAAAGAATATGCAAGTTTAAAGAGTGACATTGAACGAAATGATACTACAAAAGAAAAAACAGGTGTCTTTACAGGAGCCTATGCCATTAATCCTGTGAATCAAAAATTAATCCCTATCTGGATTAGTGACTATGTCTTGTTAAGCTATGGAAGTGGGGCAGTCATGGCTGTTCCTGCACATGATCAAAGAGATTATGAATTTGCCAAAACATTTGATTTAAATATTATTCCGGTGATTGAAGGAGATATTTCTACGCAAGCAAATTCTAATGATGGAGTGTATATCAATTCAGAGTTTTTAAATGGTATGCATAAAGAACAAGCTGTTTCAGCAATGATTGAATATCTTCAACAACATAAGTTAGGTTATCCTAAAGTGAATTATCGTTTACGTGAATGGATTTTTGCTCGTCAACGCTATTGGGGAGAACCAATTCCAGTAATCTTGGTGGATGGACGTGAATATGTCACTTTAAAAGACGAAGATTTACCTCTTATTCTTCCAGAGTTGAAAGATTACAGTCCATTAAATGGACAATCTCCTTTATCACAAGCTAGTCAATGGTTACATGTATCCATTGATGGTAAAAAGGGGATTCGAGAAACAAGTACAATGCCAGGTTCCGCTGGTAGTAGTTGGTATTTCTTGCGTTATATTGACCCTAACAATGAACATGCTTTAGCGGATTATGACTTATTAAAACATTGGTTACCAGTGGATTTATATATCGGTGGTCCAGAACATGCGGTAGGACATTTACTGTATGCTCGTATGTGGAATCATTTCTTATATGATCAAGGTGTTGTTCCAGTAAAAGAACCATTTAAAAAATTAATACATCAAGGTATGATTTTAGGTGCGAATGGAATTAAGATGGGAAAACGTTTCCCAGAGTTTGTCGTTGATCCAAATGTCATTGTAAAAGAATATGGTGCAGATACATTAAGAATCTATGAAATGTTTATGGGACCATTAGAAGCTAGCAAACCATGGAATGATCAAGGGGTTGAGGCTTCTCGCAAGTGGTTGGAACGTGTGTATCGTTTGATTATGGAAATGGATAAACTAACAGATGAAAATGATCATAAACTAGATTATATTTATAACTACACAGTGAAGAAAGTATCAGAAGATATTGAACAGTTAAATTTGAACACAGCGATTTCACAAATGATGATTTTCATTAACGAATGTTATAAACAAGATAAAATCTATAAAGAATATATTTTAAATTTCATAAAAATGCTTTCATGTTTTGCACCACATCTTGGTGAAGAGATGTATCATCATTTAACAAATGAAGCAACCATTGCTTATCAACCTTGGCCAGAGTATGATGAAAGTAAGCTTGTATTAGAAGAAATTGAAATTGTAATACAAATCAATGGAAAATTAAGAGGCAAGTTTAAGGGTAGTCCAAATGAGCAAGAAGATACACTAAAACAAATTGCTTTACAACATCCATTGATTCAAAGTTACATTGAAGGCAAAGAAATTAAAAAGATGTTTGTGATTAAAGGACGTGTCATTAATATCGTAGTCTAAAGTAGGAGGTAGTTATGTCATTTCGTGTTCAAATTGATCAGTTTGTTGGTCCTTTAGATTTGATGTTGCATTTAATTCGTGAACAACAAATGAGTATTTTTGATTTTGATATTGATGTTTTAACGGATCAATATTTAGCGTATATTAATGAAATGGAAGATTTACAACTAGAAATTGAAAGTGAATATTTAGTTGAATTAGCTACGTTAATTGAATATAAGAGTAAGAAATTACTTCCAAAAGAAGAAACGGATTTAGATGGAGAATATGAAGTAGATCCAAAAGAGCGCTTAATACAACGATTACTAGAGTATCAACAATACAAAGAAATTACAGAACAATTGTCAGACTTTTATCATCAAAGAAATCTACAAATGGCTAAGCCAATTTCAATGGAAGTCGACCATTGGATGAAAAAAGACGATAGTACACTTCCTATTGATGGAAATGCCTATGATCTTGTAAAAGCGATGTATAAGGTATTAAGACGTATGCAATTATCTAAGCCGATAGAAACAAAGTTTACACAAAAAGAGATTTCAGTAGATGATCGTATTTTACAATTAAAAGCACGTTTAAAAGACTTGGGTGAAACATTTACATTTGAAACATTATTAGAAGATTGTAATGAGAATTTACACTTAGCAATTGTTACATTTTTAGCAGTACTTGATTTATCTAGATTGCAGATACTTACATTTTATGTAGATAGTAATGAAACAATATGGTTTAAAAGAGGTTAAATATGGAATACAAGGAATATAAATATGGCATAGAAGTTACAAGGCCATTAGATACAAATACAGTTAAAAAAGTAAAAAGAAAACAGGAATATCCAATCGATACCATTGTAGAAGGATTACTATTTATTGTTGGAGATGAAGGATTAAAAATGGAGCAATGTGCTGCCGTAATGGATGTAACATTAAAAGTGATGGAAGAAGTCTTTAGTCGTTTAATGTTCAAATATCAAAAAGAAGAATATGCGTTTGAGCTGGTAAACTATGGAGGAAACTATAAGTTTTTATCAAAATCTCATATTCATCCTTTCGCATCAAAATTATTTCAAACAACCAAAACAAATGCCTTATCACAATCTGCTTTGGAAACCTTGGCTATTGTAGCTTATCGTCAACCAATTACTCGTGTAGAAATTGAAGAGCTGCGTGGTGTAGGCTGTGATATGATGTTAAGAAAATTACAGGCACGAAATTTAATACAAGAAATGGGTAGAAGTGATGCTCCCGGCAAACCATTTCTATATGGGGTGACGGAGGAGTTTATGGACAGTTTTAAATTAATTAGTTTAGATGAACTTCCTGAACTTCCAGATTTTAGTAGTGATGAAAATGAGAATTTATTTGAATAAAGTATATTTTTTCATTTGTATAATTCTTTTACTTAGTGCTTGTCAGTATAAGCAAACGATAACAGAAATAACAACGACAACGCAAACCTGCATGAAAGAAGATGTTTATGATTATTCTAAAACTGTAGAAGAAAGTAAGGATTATGGTGATGAGCACTTAAAACGAAGTCTTTTTGTAGGAGATTCTCGTATTTATGTTATTGAAGAAGCTCAACTTGACTATACCAATGTAGTTGCAAAAGTTGGGTTGATTGTAAATAAATTGGATGTTACGATTATCAAACAAGATGAACAACAAGACTATACAGCGATGGACTTAATTCGACAACAAGATATTGATCATTTATATATTATGTTTGGTTACAATGAATTAGGGTGGGTTTATCCGGATTTATTTATTCAAGCTTATCAAAGAACGATTGAAGAAATTAAAAAGATACACCCTCATATTGATGTTTATGTCTTAAGTATTTATATGCCAAGCGAAGAAGCATTAAAAAAAGATAAGTATGCAAGCAAGGAAAAAATTGAAGAATATAACCGGTTGTTGCATCAGATGTGTATAGATAATAAATATTACTTTATACAATCAGATACATTTTTTGCTAATGAACAAGGCTATATAAAAGAAGAATATACCGAAGATGGGGTACATTTAAAACAGGAATATATTTTAGATTATTTAATGTTTATAAAAACACATGTAGTTGAAAGGGAGCAGTATGAAAAAATTCATTGTGATTAGCAGTTTATTACTATGTTTACTGGTAGGTTGCAGTAATACCAAAAAAATAAATATGTCAGAAACGGCGATAAAAATTATAAAGACTTATGGTTTAAACCTAGCTTCTGTAAGAGATGATGTCTTTGATACTATTTATTTTTTAGATAAAGATAGTATTATTGACCGCATTATC
Organism: Erysipelotrichaceae bacterium; assembly: GCA_030528645.1. Classification (GTDB taxonomy): domain Bacteria; phylum Bacillota_I; class Bacilli_A; order Erysipelotrichales; family Erysipelotrichaceae; genus RQZE01. The sequence goes on from JAUMYM010000007.1 coordinate 8,080, forward strand.
TATATTGACCCTTTAAGTCGTGCCGATCATATAGCTATTATGGAAGTAAAAGATTATAAAAAGGTGGAAGCCGACATTAAAAAGAGTTTAGAAATATTTCGTAGAAATTATGAATCTTATTTACCTGAAGAAATTAGTAAGATTGAAAAATATCAATTAGAGGTAGTAGGAAATTATGTTTTTATTATTGTAAGTGATAAGGAAAATATTGATGTATCCAAGTGTATTGTATACGAATAGATTGATATTTTTAGATTGAAAAAAATTAAGAATATGATAATATAAATATGTAATGTTTATTACATTTACTTGTATAGGTGTCAAATTTTGGCTGACATGTTTCTACCCACTTGCCGAAAGTGGACTACAAGTAACCTTTTCCCCGTGATGGAAATGTTGACACCTAATGTTGGAGGATTTTTATGGAAAAGGAAATGAACCAATAGATTATTTTCGCATATTGTTTTTACAGTATGCATTTTTATTTTATTAGGAGGATACCAGATGAAATTACTTTACGAAGGAAAAGCAAAACAGATTTATACAACCGATGATCCAAATCAAATTATTATTCACTACAAAGATGATGCAACTGCTGGAAATGGTGTAAAAAAAGGAACTATTGAAAATAAAGGTATTTTAAACAATAAAATATCAGCATTGATTTATACGTACTTGATGAAACATGGGGTTAAAACACATTTTATTAAAGAGTTAAATGAACGTGATCAATTGGCTTATAAAGTAGAAATCCTACCTCTTGAAGTCATTTGTCGAAATGTCATTGCAGGAAGTGCAGCTGCTCGTTATAAAATTCCGGAAGGAACAAAGATTGATCAGCCAATTTATGAAATTTGTTGGAAGAATGATGATTTAGGAGATCCTTTAATTGCGGATAACCATGCGATTGCTTTTAAATTAGCGACAAAAGAAGAGTTGGTTTATATTTATGAAGAAACAGATAAGATTAATAAATTACTTATTGAATTCTTTAAAACAATGGGGATTAACTTAATTGATTTTAAATTAGAGTTTGGACGACTAAAAGATGGACAAATCGTGTTAGCTGATGAAATATCACCGGATACATGTCGTCTATGGGATAGTCAAACAAATGAAAAGCTAGATAAAGATCGTTTCCGTAGAGATCTTGGTAATATTGAAGAAGCATATCATGAAATCTTAAAACGCTTGACCGGGAAATAATCCATGTACAAGATTAAGGAGTATGATTTACCGGGTAAAATCAATGAAGAATGTGGTGTTTTTGGTGTCTATGATGTCGAAGATGCCAGTAGTATTACATATTACGGATTACACGCTTTACAACATCGTGGTCAAGAGGCTGCTGGTATTGCAAGTAGTGATGATGTACATATTCAATGTATAAAAGGTAAAGGATTGATACAAGAAGTCTTTACAGCAGAAACTGTGAAAAAGTTAAACGGTATTTCTGCAGTTGGACATGTTCGTTATTCTTCAAAAGGTAATAATGAATTGGAAAATATTCAACCATTGATGGTACGAGCACATACCGGGCATTTTGCTGTGGTACATAATGGTCAGATTGTAAATGCCATGGAATTAAAAATTGCTTTAGAAAATACCGGTAGTATCTTTCAGGGAACTTCTGATTCTGAAATTTTAGTTCACTTAATACAGAAGCATTCCGGAAATATGGTTGCGAAGATTACCAAAGCATGTAATATGTTAGAGGGAGCTTTTGCGTTCATTATTCTAACAAAAGATTGTATGTTTGCTATACGTGATAAAAATGGACTTCGTCCACTTTCACTTGGTAAGATGAAAGATGGATATTGTATTAGTAGTGAAACATGTGCTTTTGATGTGGTTGGCGCTCAGTTTATTCGTGATTTAAAACCGGGTGAGCTACTTAGAATTGATCATAAAGAAGTACAATCGTTTCAATATACAACGATGACACAAAAGAAAATGTGTGCAATGGAATATGTTTATTTTGCTCGACCGGATAGTGTGATTGAAGGATTAAATGTACACAATGCACGTAAAAAAGCTGGTAAATTGCTTGCTCAGATTGATGGCAAGGAACATGATGTATCCGGTGATATTGTAATTGGAGTTCCAGATTCTTCTCTTTCAGCAGCGATTGGTTATGCAGAGGAAAGCAAACTCCCTTATGAAATGGGGTTAATTAAAAATCGTTATATTGCTCGAACATTTATACAGCCTACACAAGCGCAACGTGAAAATGGGGTACGTATGAAATTAAGTGCAGTTTCCTCAATTGTCAATGGAAAAAGGATTATTTTAATTGATGATTCTATTGTACGAGGTACAACAATTAAGCGTATTATAAAAATTTTAAAAGATGCCGGTGCAATTGAGATACATGTTCGCATTGCTTCAGCACCATTTGTCAGTCCGTGTTTTTACGGGGTGGATACAACAGATTATCATGAATTAATTGCACATAAGATGAGTGTTGAAGAGTTAAAAGAGTATATTCAAGCGGATAGCTTAAAATTTATTACTATTGAACAAATGTATGAAATACATGGTAAAGATTTATGCCTAGCTTGTTTTAGTAAGCAATATCCAACCGAATTATTTCAACATCAAAAAGAAATAGAAGAATAGGAGTATGTATGTTAAATCGTTATTCAAGGGAATGTATTAGAAATGTTTGGAGTGAAGAACATAAGTTTCAAGTATATCTAAATGTAGAATTACTTGCTTGTAAGGCATGGCAACAGTTGGGCTTAATTCCGGAAAAAGATATAGAAACGTTATATAAAAATGCTCGTTTTGATTTGAATCGTATTTATGAAATAGAACAAGAAACAAAACATGATGTTGTGGCATTTACTAGAGCGGTAAGTGAGACTTTAGAAGAAGAAAAAAAATGGATACATTATGGTTTAACAAGTACAGATGTTGTTGATACTGCATATGGATGTCTATATAAAGAAGCCAATGATATTTTACAAGAGGATTTATATGCGTTTATTGCTATTTTAAAAAGACAAGCCTTAAAGTATAAAGATACTCCATGTATGGGGAGAACGCATGGTGTACATGCAGAGATTACAACATTTGGATTAAAATTTGCGCTTTGGTATGATGAATTTCAACGTCATCTACATCGCTTTGAACAAGCACGTACGATGATTGAAGTAGGTAAAATTAGTGGTGCTGTAGGGACATTTGCTAATACACCACCATTTGTTCAAGATTATGTGTGTAAGGAGCTAGGTATTCAATCTGCTAAAATTTCAACACAAGTTTTACAACGCGATCGTCATGCTCAATACTTTTCAACGTTAGCTTTGATTGCTTCATCAATTGAAAAAATAGCGACTGAAATTCGTCACTTACAAAGAACAGAAGTCAGAGAAGTCGAAGAATATTTTAATAAAGGACAAAAAGGTTCAAGTGCAATGCCACATAAACGCAACCCGATTGGTAGTGAAAATATGTGTGGATGTGCACGTGTTATGCGTGGATATATGATGTCAAGTTTTGATGATATCCCCTTATGGCATGAACGTGATATTTCTCATTCAAGTGTCGAACGTATTATTGCTCCTGATGCGACTGCTCTTTTAGATTATATGCTTACACGTTTTGCTAAAATACTAGATACATTAACGGTTTTTGAAGATACGATGCATGATAATATTTATAAGACGTATGGAGTCATTTTTTCTCAACGTTTTATGTTAAAACTGGTAGAGAAAGGCTTATCAAGAGAACACGCTTATGATATTGTCCAACCAAATGCGATTCAATCTTGGCAAAATAAAGAAAGTTTTAAGACATTAATGCAAAATCATGAAGTAGTGAAAGAGATATTATCGCAAGAAGATATTGAAGATTGTTTTAATCTACAACATCATATAAAAAATGTGGATGAAATCTACAAACGAGTTGGCTTACTTTGATTTATTATTTAAGCATTAATGTTTTAGCTTGTTTCTTAACTATTTATGATAAACTAGCAAGCAAACATCATTTACATCGAATACGAGAAACATCCTTGTTTTTTGTAGCGAGTTTGGGTGGGGCACTCTTAATGTATGCTAGCATGTTAATGATTCATCATAAAACACGTAAAAAGAAATTTATGATTATACTACCAATGTTAGTAGTTATACATAGTATTGTATTCTATTTCCTTATATGAAAAGCAACGATTACTCGTTGCTTTTATACTAAATCATGAATGATAATGTTGTTTTCACGATCTGGGCCTACAGAAACTAAAGAAATGCGTGTTTCTGTAAATTCTTCAATAAACTTCAAGTAGGTTTGACAATTTTTTGGTAATTCCTTGAAATCACGAATATGGCTTATATCTTCCTTCCAACCATCAAAATACTTATAGACCGGTTTTGCTTGTGCCAAATCATTTAAAGAAGCAGGAATTGACGTTGTAATTGCTCCATCAATTTCATAACCAATACAAACAGGAAGTGTATCAATACCTGTTAAAACATCAATTTTAGTAATAACTAAGTCTGTTAAACCATTTAGTAAACATGCTTGTTTCACGACACACAAATCCAACCAACCACAACGTCTAGGTCTTCCTGTTGTTGATCCAAATTCATGACCTACAGCGCGTATTTTTTCACCAAACTCATCAAATAACTCTGTAACAAAAGGTCCTTCACCAACACGAGTTGAATATGCTTTTACAACACCGATAATGCAATCCAAAGCCTTTGGATTTACACCGGCACCGCTACATACACCGGCAGATGTAGGGGAAGAACTTGTTACGTAAGGATAACTTCCATAGTTAATATCTAGCATGTATGCTTGCGCCCCTTCAAATAGAATGTTTTTATTTTCTTTGAGGGCATCGTTTACTACTTTAACAGAATCAATAATACGTGGTAGCAATGCTTCTTTAATCTTAGCGAATTGTTCAATTAATGTATCATAATCAAATGGTTCTCCATTATATAATTTAACAATCTGATCATTCTTGAATGCTAAGGTTTGTTTTAATTTTTCTTTGAAATATTCAAAATCTTTTAAGTCACATATTCTTAAACCAATACGTGTATATTTATCGGCATAACATGGTCCAATACCACGTTTTGTTGTTCCAATTTTATTTTGTGCTAATTTTTGTTCATGCAATTCATCTAATTTAATATGATAAGGCATAATCAAGTGTGCTCGATCCGATATTTTCAAATGTTGTGTCGATAATCCACGTTTTTCAAGTGCATCAATTTCTTTTAATAATACAAATGGATCAATAACAACACCTGGACCAATAATACATGTAGCATTATCACTTAAAATACCAGATGGAAGTAAATGTAGAACTGTTTTTTCACCATTTACAATGACTGTATGTCCAGCATTATTACCACCTTGGAAGCGAACAACATAATCCATCTTACTTCCTAAAACATCTACAATCTTTCCTTTTCCTTCATCGCCCCATTGCGATCCAACTACTACAAATCCAGCCATATGTTTCTCCTTTTTAATACCGCTACTATTGTATCACATTTTATAACAATTCCTTCATAATAAAAAAGTGAATTAGTTGATAAACCGTTTCATGTTCACTATAATTGAACAAGAGGTAAATATATGAGTGTAAATTGTAGTTCGAAACAAACATCTTGCTCATCAGGCAAGAAAGATTTATTATCAGCAGAAGCATTAAAAACAACAAAAATCAAAAAAATTATTGCGGTTTTAAGTGGTAAAGGTGGAGTAGGTAAGAGTATGGTTACTGCGCTTTTAGCTACAAGCTTTGCCAAAAAAGGATATAAAGTTGGAGTTATGGATGGAGATATTACCGGACCTTCGATTCCAAAAATATTAGGTATGGAAGGGGAATGTTATGGAAGTGAAGAAGGTATCTTACCTTTAGAAAGTAAACTTGGTATTAAGGCTGTTTCCATTAACTTTATGTTGGATGATCCAGGACAACCCGTTCTTTGGAAAGGACCGATTATTGGTTCCATGGTAAAACAGTTTTATAGTGATGTTGTATGGAATGAATTAGACTATTTATTCATCGATATGCCACCTGGAACAGGTGATGTAGCTTTAACTGTATTTCAATCCATTCCGGTAGATGGTGTTGTTGTTGTGACATCACCTCAGGATTTGGTTTCGATGATTGTTTCAAAAGCTTTAAATATGGCTAAGACTATGAATAAGCCGATCATTGGTTTAGTAGAAAATATGAGTTATGTAAAATGTCCTTGCTGTAATGAGAAAATACATATCTTTAATGAATCGAAAACATTACAAACAGCTCAAGAATTTAATGTTCCTTTCTTAGCGAGCTTACCACTTGATCCAAAATTAGCACAAGCTGCTGATGCTGGAAAGTTAGAAGAGATGCAGGTAGAAGGTTTAGAAAAACTTATTTATGAAGTTGAACATTGTTAGTTTCCTTTTAGCAATCTTTATACTTGTAGGTTGTAGTCAAGTTAAGGATGATAAAATGTCGGTAGAATTGGTAAAATGTGTTGATGGAGATACCGCTTGGTTTAAGCTGGAAGATGAAGTGATTAAAGCACGTTTTTTAGCGATTGATACTCCAGAAGTTGATAAAGAAGAATTTTATGCGAAGGAGGCTTTAGAGTATACTTGTAATTTATTATCCAATAGTAATATAACACTTGAATATGATGAAAAAGGGGATTTTCAGGATAAATTTCATCGTCATTTAGTGTGGGTTTTTGTGGATGATACATTATTACAAAGTCTTATTGTTGAACATGGTTATGGTAAGGTTGCATACGTCTATGAAGATTATAAATATATTAGTTTGTTAAATACTTTGCAAGCAAAAGCTAAGAAAAATCATGTTGGGATATGGCAGAAATAAAAGAGGAGATTTCATTTTAAATATCCAAAATATATCTTATAAGTTATAATAAACCTATAAGCTTATAAGAGGAAAAGAGATGTCACCACAAGTAAAAATACAAAAAGAAGATATTTTAGAGGCTTCGTTATCTATATTACGTAAAGATGGGTTTGATGCATTAAATGCCAGAAGCATTGCCAAGGAATTGCAGTGTTCTACAAAACCTATTTTTCGCTATTATGAATCAATGAATGCATTAAAAGAAGATTTAAGTAGTTATGTGGATAATTATTTTAGTCAATATTTATTAAATTATCCATATATCTATGAAAATCCTTTGATTAATGTAGGGTTGGCTTATGTGGATTTTGCATCGAAAGAAGCCAATGTGTTTCGTTTTATTTATCTTTCCGGATATCGTTCGTATGCTACCTTTATTGATTTTGTATTTAATAGTCAAGCTAAAAACTTTTTTGCAAATCTACTACAGCAGGTCGATCAACAACTTTCCTTTGAAGATGTAAAGAAGTTGTATTTACAATTATTAATATATGCTCATGGACTTGCTACGTTAGTGTCAAGTAATAAAATGAAGTTTGAGCAAGAAACATTAGCGAGATTATTTGTAAATGCATATATTGCATTGAAGGATAATATTTCTAATTTACAAATTGATGTGATATAGGAGGAAATATGAAAGCTGTATTATTTGATTTAGATGGTACTTTATTAAGTATGGATCAAGAAGAGTTTGTAAAGCGTTATTTTCATTTATTAACGGTAAAGTTTTCAAAAGAGTTTGATGCAAAAAGAATTATGCATGGTATGCAACAGGGTATTTATGCTATGGTGCATAACGATGGTCAATTTACTAATTGTGAAGTCTTTTGGGAAGCCTTTGTAGATGCTAGTGGTTATCAAAAAGAAGAAGTCGAAGACACCTTTTTAGACTTTTACAAAAAGGAGTTTGATGAAGTAAAAAATCACACATCGATTAATCATGTAGCGAATCAAATAGTACAATGGTTTAAAGATAAAGGTTATATGCTTATTTTAGCGACGAATCCATTATTTCCAAAAGAAGCAACATTAAGAAGAATGCAATGGGCAAATCTGAAAGAAGAAGATTTTAATGAAATAACAACATACGAACAGTATCATTATTGTAAACCAAATATAAAATATTTTAAGGAAATTATCGATAAGTTTAAATTAAATCCTAAGGAATGTATTATGATTGGTAATGATGTGGATGAGGATTTAATTATTAAGGAATTAGGAGTTACTACCTATATTGTAAAGGATCATGTCATTAATAAACATAATAAAGAAGTTAATGCAGATTTTTATGGTAGTTTAAAGGATTTATTGATGAAGTTAGAACATGGAGAGGTAGAAGATGTTTAAAAAAATAAATTATCCTTTTTACCTTCTTCTTTTTATTTATGGTATTGAAGGTATTGCTGCAAACCTAGCACATCCTGTTACACCAACCTTAATAAAACAATTATCTTTACCTAATTATATCTTTGGTTTAGCCTTTGCAATCATGCAAGTAGCCAATTTTTTGATGTCTCCATTTTGGGGGAGTTTAATCGAACGAATACAACCTAAAATCGTGTTGTTTATTGGATGTTTGGGTTATGCATTTGGTCAATATATCTTTTTGATAGCACAAGATCAAACGGTTTTACTAATTGGTCGTTTTGTTTCAGGATTCTTTGTAAGTGCAACCTTAATTACAGCGGTCTATTATTTAATTAAAATTACAGATCTTTCGCTACGTAAATTACGACTTCCCATTTTAATTACATCATTTACGGTGATGGGAACCTTTGGTCAATTTATTGGTGGTATTTTAGGTAATCATGATTATCGTAAGCCTTTTTACTTACAAATAGCGTTATTGATTTTTTGCGCATTTATGTTTTTGTTTTGTTTAAAAAATGTAGAATTAATTCAAGATCATACATCAATGTTATCCAAGATAAATCCATTTCATAGTTTTAAGCAGATGTATCATCATCTAAATAAAGTGTTTATCTTACAATTTACATCAGTATTTCTTTTAACATTTGCATCTACAAGTATTTCTCAAACCTTTGGATTTTATCTTGTTGATGCTTTGGGAGTATCTTCTTCAGTAAATGGTATTTCAAGAGGCATTGTTGGATTTTTAGCTATTTTAATAAATAGCAGTATTACCATTAAAATGATTAAATCTAAAAATGTGGAAAAGAAAATAGCATACTTATTATGTGTAATTCTAGGTATTTTACTTTTATTAAGTAGAAATTATACAATTTATCATTTCTTTATAGTTAGTGTCATTTTAATTATGACTATGGATACGATGCTTGCTTCTTTGATTCAAGAGCGCACCAGTTTCTATAGCAAAGAAGATATACAAGGCATTACTACTGGCATGCATAATGCAATGAAGGCATTAGGCTCTATCATTGGGGCAACGGTTGCAGGATATTTGTATAATGTACAAGCCATTTACCCATTTATGATGACGATTGGTCTATATTTTATGGCGTTTGTTATTTATATGTTATTAGGGAAAAGTGTACAACTTAATAAGTAATGAATTGCATTCTTGCTCAAGTTGTGCTAAAATACATCTGTTGCAAGCACTTTGTGTTTTTTGCAACCGCTCAAGTAAGGTAATAAGTGCGTAAGCCACCTTGATTTGGCGAGTCTAATTAAATAGAAAAAGGAGGTGCGATGCATGTACGCAGTAATCGAAACAGGTGGAAAACAATTACGTGTTGAAAAGGGACAAGAAATCTTTGTTGAAAAACTAGATGTTGAAGTAGGAACAGAAGTTGAGTTTGATAAAGTTGTATTAGTTTCTGATGCTACAACAAAAATTGGTACACCATATGTTGAAGGTGCTAAAGTAACTTGTAAGGTTGAAAAGCAAGGTAAAGCGAAGAAAATCTTAATCTTCAAATACAAAGCTAAAAAAGGTTCTACACGTCGTAAACAAGGACATAGACAACCATATACAAAGTTAACAGTTACTTCAATTAATGCTTAATTATGATTGATGTAGAAATTAAGTCTTGTCAAGGCAGAATCAAAGAAATAATGGTTAAGGGACATGCCAACTATGCACGAAAGAATGAAGATGTCGTTTGTGCAGGGGTTAGCTCAATTATTTTTGGTTTATTTAATGCATTGGATATTTATCAAATGCCAGTGAAAATGATTAAAACAAAAGAAGAAATGAACTGTATTGTTCAAGATCTTGACCATGTTACATTACAAACAATTTTAAATGTTGGTGTTATCCAACTGAAAACAATACAAGAAGTATATTCTGAATATATCAGAATTAGAAATATGGAGGTATGAAGTATGAAGTTTAGATTAGACATTCAATTTTTCGCTTCTAAAAAAGGGGTAGGTTCGACAAAAAATGGTCGTGACTCTCACTCAAAGCGATTAGGTTCTAAAAGAGCAGATGGAGAATTTGCGACAGCTGGTTCAATTTTATACCGTCAACGTGGAACTAAAATGCATCCTGGTACTAATGTTGGTCGTGGTGGGGATGATACTTTATTTGCATTAATTGATGGCATTGTTAAGTTTGAACGTTTAGGAAAAGATAAGAAAAAAGTTTCTGTTTATCCAGCAGCATAATGAAATCCCCAAAAGGGGATTTTTATATAGAAAGGAGGTATTGTATGTTTATTGATCGTGTAAAAATTAAGCTCAAGGCAGGAGATGGTGGCAATGGCATTGTATCCTTTCGTCGTGAAAAATATGTACCACTAGGTGGTCCTAATGGAGGAGATGGTGGTAAGGGAGGATCTATTATCTTTAAAGTAGATACGAATAAATCTACCTTATTAGACTTACGTTATAATCGTCTTATTGTTGCAGAAAATGGGTCAAATGGAAAAGTGAAAAAAATGCATGGTGCCGATGGAGAGGATATTATTATTAAAGTTCCACAAGGTACGATTGTAAAGAATGCTTTGACGGATGAAATCTTGGCTGACTTAGTACATGTTAATCAAGAAGTGATTATTGCCAAAGGTGGTAAAGGTGGTAGAGGAAACTATCATTTCGCCAGTGGAAGAAATAGTGCTCCTGAGTTTGCAGAAAATGGACAATTAGGTGAAAAACTTGAAGTACAGATTGAATTAAAATTATTGGCAGATGTTGGATTGGTTGGCTTTCCTTCCGTTGGAAAATCTACGTTATTATCTGTGGTATCGAAAGCAAAACCCGAAATAGCAGATTATCACTTTACAACGATTACACCTAACTTGGGTGTGGTATCCGTTGGTGATGGTCGTTCCTTTGTCATGGCTGATTTACCTGGACTTATTGAAGGTGCTAGCCTTGGTAAAGGTTTGGGTCATCAATTTTTAAGACATATTGAACGTTGTCGAGTGATTATACATGTTATAGATATGGGTGGACATGATGGTCGCGATCCACTTGAAGATTATCGAATTATCAATGAAGAATTAGGTAATTATCAATATCGTTTATTGGAGCGTCCACAAGTTGTGATTGCAAATAAAATGGATTTGGATGGTGCAGAAGAGAATCTTGTGCGTTTTAAAGAAACATATCCAGATATAGAAATTTTTCCAACAACAACCATTATTAATGAAGGTCTACAACCAGTTTTATATCGTGTAGCTGATTTATTAGAAGTTACTGAGGAGTTTCCTTTATATACAGAAACGAAAGAAGTGGAAAGTAAAGGTGTCTTATATAAATTTACACCTGAAGAAGCACCGTTTAAAGTCTTTAATGAAGGTAATGGTAGATGGCGTATTGAAGGAGATCGTATTACACAATTATTTAATGCAACGGATTTAAAGAATGATGAAAGTTTGTTGCGTTTTGCCAATAGCCTAAAGAAACTAGGTGTAGATGATAAGTTAAGAGAAGCTGGATGCTTAGATGGTGATATGGTTTATATTAATAATTATGGATTTGAATTTGTAGAATAAGGGCTAAGTTTAGCCCTTTTTATGTTAAAATATATTAGGTGATAAAATGATTGCTTACTTAAAAGGTATTGTATATGCTTATGGCATAGATTATGTAATTGTTGAAGTAAATAATATTGGTTATCGTGTTCATTTTAATAAACCGGAAAGCTTAGTTTTAAATGCTTCTGTAACATTGTTTACCTATCAACATGTTCGTGAAGATGAAATTAGTTTATTTGGTTTTTTAACGTTGCAAGAGCATGATTTGTTTTTGAAATTGATACAGGTGAAAGGCCTTGGACCAAAGACAGCCCTTAATATTTTAAGAGTAACAAGTGTAGAAGCTTTTATTGTTGCCATTGAAACCAATGATTTAGCTTCGATTAAGAAATTACCAGGGATTGGAAATAAAACAGCTTCACAAATTATTTTGGATTTAAAAGGAAAATTGGTCCAAGATCATAAAGAAGAAACAATGAAAAATCCGGCTTTACAAGATGCAATAGAAGCCTTGAAAGCATTAGGTTATAAACAAAGTGAAATTAATCAAGTGATGAAGTCAGTTGCTAAAGAAGAGGGTTTATCAAGTGAACAATATGTTAAATTAGCATTACAGAAATTTATGCTGATGAAACGAGGTTAATATGGAAAGATTATTACAAGAAGATTTCATGAATAGCGATGATGAAGTAAGTCTTCGACCAAGTACTTTAGATGAATATGTTGGTCAAGATGCTTTAAAAGAGAATTTAAAAATATTTATTCAAGCAGCACTCAATCGGAAAGAAACCTTAGATCATGTTCTTTTATATGGTCCTCCAGGATTGGGGAAAACTACATTAGCGTATATTATTGCCAATGAGATGAAGGGTAAGATTAAAACAGTTTCTGGACCAAGTATTGAAAAAAGTGGCGACCTAGCAGCGATTCTTTCAACCATTGAAGCCGGTGATGTTTTATTTATTGATGAAATTCATCGTATTCCTAAAGTGGTTGAAGAAGTTTTATATCCAGCAATTGAAGATTTTTTTATTGATATTGTTGTTGGAAAGGATGCCAGTGTTCGTTCTATTCGTTTAGATTTACCACCTTTTACTTTAGTTGGTGCTACAACAAGAGCGGGTGATTTATCTGCTCCTTTGCGTGATCGTTTTGGTATAGTGTCTAAGCTGGAATATTATACAGAAGAAGAATTAGCTAAGATTGTTCGTAGAACCAGTCAAGTATTACAGGTAGAAACGGATACGCATGCAGTTCAAGAGATTGCGAAACGTTCAAGAGGAACACCACGTATTGCCAATCGTTTATTTCGTCGTGTTCGTGACTTTGCACAAGTGTTAAATGACGGTTATATTGATTTAAACATTGCAACCAATGCATTAAATCGTTTAAAAGTAGATAATTTGGGATTAGATGATGTAGATATTCGTTATTTAAAGGGAATTATTGAACGTTTTAAGGGTGGTCCGGTAGGATTAGAAGCCCTAGCTACTTCCATTAGTGAGGAGCCCATGACGTTAGAAGATGTCTATGAACCTTATCTAATAAAAATTGGTTTTATTAATCGTACAGCTCGTGGACGAGTGGCAACAGCAAAGGCATATCAGCATTTAAACATAACATCCAATGAACAATTATTTTGAGTACTTCGGTACTCTTTTTTAATACAGATAATACAGTATTGACAAATGATTTTATTGGTAGTACAGTTAATACAGAAAGGAGGGCTTATGTTTTTAATAAAACCTCAAAGTAAAGATGCGATTTATATACAAATTAAAAAACAAATCATACAGTTTATAGCGTTAGGTATTTTTAAGTCAGATGACAAATTACCTTCTGTTAGAAATCTTGCCAGTGATTTAGGTGTAAATCCTAATACGGTTGCCAAAGCTTATGAAGAATTGGAACATGAAGGTGTTGTTTATACCCTTGCTAAAAAAGGTGTGTTTATCTCTAAAAATGAAGGAGTAGAGAATTTTATTGTAGAAGAATCTTTAAATGAATTTAAATGTATTACTATAAAATGTTTAAGGAATGATGTTTCCAAAGAAGTATTACTAGATCTTGTAGAAACATGTGAAAAGGAGGCCCTAAATGCTTGATATACGAAATGTAAATAAAAATTTTGGAGATAAGGTTGTTTTAAAAGATTTAAATTTATCCATTCAAAATGGAAGTGTGTTTGGATTAGTAGGCATTAATGGAGCAGGTAAAAGTACATTGTTGCGATGTATAAGTGGTATATTAAAGTTGGATAGTGGACAAATCTTAATGGATAATGCTCAAGTGTATGATAATCCAAGAGTGAAAAAAGATATATTGTTTATTGGTGATGACTTATATTATCCTAACAATGCAACAATTCAATCTTTAAAGTATTTTTATGGACAATTTTATCAATTGGACATGGGTTTATTTGATAAATATGTTGCTTTCTTTCATTTAGATCCTAAAAAGCGTATTAATTCTTTTTCAAAAGGGATGAAACGACAAGTATTCTTAATTTTAGCCTTAAGCATTCAATTTAAGATTTTAATTTTAGATGAAGCATTTGATGGGTTAGATCCTTTGATTCGTATTCAATTTAAAAAAGAGCTGGGTAAGCTTATTTACGATGAAGAACGTATTATTATTATCTCTTCACATAACTTAAAAGAGCTTGAAGATGTTTGTGATTGTTATGGATTATTAGATGGAGGAAACATCAAAACAAGTGGAGATCTTATGGAATCAAAAGGTAAGATTAATAAATATCAAGTGGTCTTTAAAGAGGATGTAGATATTCATCAAATGGATTTAGAAATTCTGGATATAAAAATGATTGGTAAAGTATATAACCTTGTAATTAAGGGAGATGAAGAAATGGTTATGGAATATCTTCAACAATTTCAACCTCTTTTATTAGAAGTAATTAATATCAATTTTGAAGAATTATTTATCTATGAAGTAAAGGAGAACGCACATGAATAAACGATACTTTAATTATTTATTACAAAATAATAAACGAATGTTTTTAATTTTAACGTTTATTGGTTTTATTGCGTTTCCTTTTAATTCCTTCTTATTTGGATTTCATACGTTTTATCAACTGTATGCTTATACAGTAATGCTTACTGTAGCTGTATTCATTCTTCCGGTAGTAAATTATAAATTTTTGTATAAAAGTAATAGTGTAGATGTATACTTTAATTTACCGCTTACTAGAAAACAATTGTTTACACATACTTATGTATTAAGTGTGATTGAGCTAGTTGGACCTTATCTATTAAATGTTGTGATAGGTATGTTGATGGTAAGACGTTTTGAGTTATTACCAACGGCAGTATTTATTGTATTAATCACCAGTGTAGGTTTAGTTGCTTTATTAAGTCTTAATATTTTGATTACAGTGAAAAGCAATAGTTTGATTGATGCTTTAATATGCAGTGGTGTATATTCTGTAATTGGTGGTATATTATTTTATGCATTTATGTTTTTCTTAAGTAGATATGTATATGCTCGTGAGTTATTTGATTTTGCAGAGTATTCCAAATACTTAATTTTCTTAATGAGTGGATTTAATTATACGTTTGATTATAGTTTTTTAGGCATAGAATTCGCAAATATTGATTATATATATCTTATTTATCAAGTTGCCATCATTGGGTTAACATATAGCTATGCTTTATATAGTTTTATACATCGTAATGTTGAGGATGCAGGACAAGTAAGTAATAGTCGTATGTTGTATCATACTTTAATACCAATCGGTACTTTATCTATTATGTTGGTTGGAACGTATGAGTTTGGATTAGGGAATGAAATGAAAACATTTGGTCTTGCCATCTTATTCGTCATATATCTTATAGCGAACTTTATTCATTATCGTGATCTTAAATTTAGAACTAAATATATTGTGATCTATTTAAGTTTGCTTCTATTGGTTAATGTTTTAGGTGTTGTGATTAAAAGTACACGTGGATTTTATTTATCTTATATGATGCCTAAAAATTATGATCATCTTACTGTGAACTATAATTTCCATTTTAATGATGGATATATACGTATTGAAGATCCTTATAAAACACCATCAAGATACGATTATGATGTGACCGTAAAAGATAGAAAATTAGTTAATGAATTACAAAAATTAATGTTAAAAGAAACAGATACGTATTATGATTTAAAAAAATATAACGATGATAATTTTTATTTTAATGGTAGATTGAAAGTCGTTTATCGAGATAGTGATGGAAACGGGTTGCATACTTTTAATTATGCTGCTTATTCAGATTATAAGTTAAAAATGCTAGCGTTATTTATTGATTATGATTATAAGGTGTACTGGCAAAAGTATACTGATTCAGGGGAAAATAAAGAAGTATTATTAACGAAAGATATGCTGAAATCTTTACGATAATTATAATAAAGGGTAGCTAAGCTACCTTTTATAGTTATCATACAAATCTTTTTATAACATAAATAAAAAGTTCTAGAATATTCTAGAACTTTCTTTATGGATTGCTTGGTGTTGATGAATCTGGTTGTAAAGTTTTTAGTTTACAACCAACTTTTGGATCACCTTCATAACCAACCAAACATGTACAGACACCATTTACCAACTCAGCGTTTTCACCACATGCCGGTGCTTTATAGATGTAGACGGTTAGTGTTAAACGTGGTAATTCTGATTGTTTTAGTGTGAGTGTTTGTCCATTAACTAACACACCTGAGTTATAAATTTCATTGCTATCTTTTTTACTTGCATCGATCACTTCAGTAAAGGTTGTTGTAATACCATACGTTTGTGCAAATGTTTCAATATCAGTACGTGTGGCTTTGTTATTTGGTACTGTAAAGGTAATGTCTTTATCTTCAATTGTAAATTCACGACAAACTTGATTGCTGTTTACTTCTAAATTACCATAACCATAATACCCACACACATTGATTAATTGTCCGGGTTGCAGAGCGATTGTAGAATTATACGTTTCACTTTCTGAATTAAATTCATGTACAACATTATTGTTGATTGTAATTTTTCCTTTGTATAAAATGCGACCATAAACCCATGTCCAATCAAAGATACGTTTTCCATAAGCTTCAACGTATTTACCACCTTCATTTAAAGAAATATCTTTATGTTCAGGAGCAATTTCTAATTTCGATGCATCTGGATATACAGGGAATTTAATTTGCACATTTCCTGCAGCATCCAGTGTAACATCTAGGTTGTTTAGTTGTTCTACTGAAGCACTTTGTGGATCTACAAGATTTGCAAAGTCTTTTTTTATTAAACTTGTTACAACAAATTTTTCATCCATACCTTCAATTGGTGAGGCATAAGGATAAGTTCCTAAAATGTGTTTTAGCTGGATTACTCCATCCGGCTTATGAATGGCTTCAGGAATGCCGTGCATTTCGTTGGCATCCAGTACAAGTTTAGCAATCTTTCCACGAGTATTTAAACGTTCTTTCGCTACTGTAAAATAGGTATCTTTATCTTTGATGGCTTTTTCATAACCAACCCATACAGATACGGTATATTTACTTGTAGAAGCAATAAGCCATTGGTCTTTGGCAGCTCCTTGAGGAATTCCGTAATCTAAACCTTCATTACCCCAGTCCGTTGTTCCTGTTTTGGCATAAACAGGATAATCTCTTCGTAAAATGCTCATGTAATTTGTATAAGGACCATAAACGTTATTGTACATTAAATCACTTACAATGTAGGCTGCTTCCTTAGATAGAACATTCACTGGTGTATATTTTGCTTCAATTGGCTCACTACCATCTAAAAATTCAATTTTAGAAATGGTATGAGGTTTGATATAATCACCGGCATTAATCATGGTAGCATGAGCTCCGGCAAGTTCTACCGCATTGGCTTCAAAATTAGAACCACCAATAGAGAACCCTAAGTCAAAGTTTTCTCGTGTTACTTTTGAAAAACCTAAGTTTTGTAAGTAAGAAACTACATGTTTACTTCCTACATTATCAATTACTTCTTGTAAGGTTACAATGGCAGGAATGTTTAGGGATTGACCAACCGCATCTTTTAAGATGACATCTCCGACATATCGACCCGAATAGTTTTTTATTACTTTACTTGTACCACGATATACATAAGGACGATCGACAATGACATGGTTTGTATTCCAACCTAAAATCTCAAAGGCTAAGGCATAAGATAAGAATGGTTTTACACTTGATCCAGGCTGTTTATATTGATCTGTAGCGTGATTTAACAGTAAACTACCACCGCTGGCGTAGTTACGTCCACCGCCAACCGCATTGATTTGTCCATTGCTGTTATTCATAGATACCACTGCAATTTCAACCAACTCATCCGGATATTCAAAGTATCCATCTACATTTCCAGCCTGAATATTGTCTATCACTTTTTGAACTGGTTGATCCATATATGTATAAATTTTCATTGGTGTTGAATATGGATCTAGACCAGTTAGATTTTTAGCTTCTTCAACAACGGTATCAATATAAGCTTGGTATTGATCTAAGTTACCAAAGGACTTATTGCCATCTTTAACAAGTAAATCTTCTACTTTTACACTTTTTGCTAAAGTGAGTTCTTTTTTTGTAATATAACCGTGATGATGCATTAAGTTTAACACGGTATCACGTCGTTCTGTTGCATAATCTAAATATCGAAATGGATTGTAATATTTTGGTGAGTTTACAATACCAACAAGCATTGCACTTTCAGGAAGGGTTAATTCCTGAACATCTTTGCCAAAATAATATTGTGCAGCTGTTTGTATTCCACGGATATTACCACTACCACCAAAGTTTAATTTATTTAAGTACAATTCAATCGCACGTTCTTTGCTTAAAATTTTATTAACATCAAACGACATAAATATTTCTTGTAGTTTTCGAGATATTTTCTTTTGAGCGGATAATCCAGCTTCATCATCTACAAAGTAAGTATTTTTAATTAATTGCATCGTTAGGGTTGATCCGCCTTGTGAAAACGACATAGATTTAATGTTGTTTAAGGCTGATTTGGTAAAACGAGCAATATCGAAACCATTGTGACTGAAATAGCGTGAGTCTTCAATAGAGACTAAGGCATCAATTAGGGATTGAGGAAGTTTATCGTATGTAACATTTGTACGAATTTGATTTCCTACACTACCAATCAACTCTCCGTTTGCATCAAAGATTTGTGTTGATTGATTGCTTTCAAATTTATCTATGGTTACTTTAGGTTTTCCTTTTAACATGGAAGCTAAAAGCCCAACAGAAACAGTAGATACTATTAGCATCATAACTAAGATAATTGCGATAATTAGCGCAATTAAATTTTCTTTATTTAGTTTACGTTTATTTTTCATGTGTTGTCTCCTTAAAATATAAAGCATCTATCACTTTTAAATAATCAATGGGTGGAGTTAAGCTAAAAGGAATTAAATGTCCGTTAGCTTGAAACCATTGATATGGTAAAGATTTTTTAGGATAACTATCGTATTGTTCAATAAATTTATCAGCTTGAATGAAATAGACTTCTTGATAATATTTAAAGCGAATGATAATAAAGCCAATCCCTCCATGTTTGATCACTCTTCTTAAATGTTCAATTTGATGAATATGGATACTTGCAAAGGGAAAAGATGTTTTAGAATTACATTCTTTACATTCAAAATCAATTGCTTTACCACGATAGATACCATTGTAATCGGTAGTGCTTGGTGTTTTGAAATATGCTTCTGTTATTTTAGCACTACTACGATTTGGATAATCAACATTTACAATGGTAATGGGAGTCGGTTTTTTATGAATATTAGCGATGTCCATATCTAAGTAATATTGATTGGTAATATTAATATCATCCTCAAGAATCATGCCTCGTTTTGAAAATGATTCTTTTAATTTTGTTGTTTGTGTTTTCTTAATCCCTTTAGGATAATGAATCATATAAAATCACCTTCATTATTATAACAAATAATTAATTGAATAAAAATATATATCCGTATTATCTACTTGATTAATCGTGAAATATTTGAGAAAATAGCAATGGATGGTGAAGGTAATGAATAAGTTGAATTTAAATGAACAAATCATATTAGATAAAGAGTTTAATATTGAATTTAAAGGTTACAGTGCAAGTGAAGTAGATGGATTTTTAGACCTTGTCTTACAAGACTATCAAGTGTTTAAAGAGATGCTTTCAGAGTATGAGCAAAAGATTACACTTCTAGAAAGTGAAAAAGCAAATTTAAAAGCTCGTATTATTGAAATGGAAGGCAAACAGAAGATGCAAGATTTATATGCCACTGCAAGTAATAACTTTAGTTCTGTTGATTTAATTAAACGTGTTTCACGTCTAGAACAAGAAATAAAAGAATTAAAAAAATAACACTTAGGCAATCGCTGATAGTAATCTATTAGAGGAAAGTCCATGCTCGCATAATCTGAGATGATTATAGTGTTTGTGCTAACTTAAAAAATAAGGTTAGACAGGGTAACCTGATGGCTGCAAGTGATTCTAAGGTTTTATAACTATGAAAAACTGCTATAAAAGTGTCAAAGAGACGATAAGCTAGGAAACTGGTGATGTGGAACGTGATAAACCCCACAAGCGAGAAACCCAAATTTGGTAGGGGAACTTAAAATATTGAAATGAAAATAGTTTAGGACACAGTAATGTGTAGATAAATGATTGCCACCTTCGTGGTACAGAACATGGCTTATAAAGTGTTATTTATTAAAAGAGCAGTATGCTCTTTTATTTTTTAAATTCGTTTATAATATACGTTATTTATTAATAAAATGTGTTATAATGTTCTATGAGGTGTCAAATGAAACATATTGGTTCAATTTTAAAGGAAAGAAGAGAAGAGCTAGGTTTTAGTTTAGAAGACATTAGCTTTAAAACAAAAATAAGTACAAGAAATCTTGAAGCAATTGAAAACGGCGATATTGAATATTTTAAAAATGATATTTCATATGTCCGTTATTTTGTGCGTTTTTACTGTCAGACATTGAACATTGATTTTGAACCCTATAAAGATGAATTAAATGCAGCGATTGATGGCTATAATCATACGGTTGCTTTAAATAAGATTAAAGAAGAAGAATTGATTCATGAAAATGTCAAAAAACGTGTTCAAGCAAATACAACAACCGTTCGTCTTGAAAAGAAAAAGATTGATTATTCTTTAATATCATTGCTTACGGTTATTGTATTAATGAGTATATTAGTCCTTTATGCCGGTACCATGGTTATTCCAAAGTTATTTGAAGGTAAAAAGGGAGATGTTATTTCAGAAAGTAGTATACCAACTACATCAACAACATTAAGTGAATCGCATGAAACGACAACAGAACCTTTAAAACAAGAGTTGATAATACAACAAGAAACACCAATTCTATACCAAGTTAAAGGCTATGATGTTAATCAAGAAGTGATTATTGGCGTTGATTATGGTTCACAAACATGGGCACGTGTTTTGATTAATGATGTTGTAAGTGATAATCCTAAGGCACAAACATATGAACCTGGTCAGCATATGGAAGTTATTGTAAATGCTAGTAATGATTTAAAAGTAACCATTCACTTAGGTCTTGTAAAGACCAATAAGATTTATATCAATGGTCAATTAGTCACGTTAGATGCTTCTACAGCAGAAATTACTAAAGGACAACAAATTCACTTTGTATTTAAAGGAGAGTAAAATGAATTTACCAAATAAGTTAACACTATTTCGTATTATCTTAGTTCCTCTAATTGTTCTTATACGCATTTTTCCTTATGCGTATTTTAATATTCCGGTGATGCAATTACAGTTTGGATGGGTATCGTTGTCATTGTTAAACTTAATTTGCTTATTTATTTTTTTACTAGCTGCCATTACAGATTATTTTGATGGTATGATTGCAAGAAAGCACAATTTAATTACAACGTTTGGAAAATTTGCAGATCCAATTGCGGATAAGTTATTAGTAAATACGATGTTTATTTTATTTGCTAGTGACAACATTATTCCTGTTGTTCCGGTTATCTTGATGATTTTAAGAGATACCATTGTAGATGGTATTCGTATGATTGCAAGTAAGAATGGAGTAGTGGTTGCAGCTGGATACTTAGGTAAGATTAAAACCGTTGCACAAATGATTGCGATTGTATTGATTTTATTGAACAATTTACCATTTGAATTATATAAAATTGCAATGAGTGATTTTGCTTTATGGTTTGCAACCTTTGTAAGCATTGCTAGTGGTGTATCTTATTTTATTCAAATGAAAGAATTTATTTTTGAAAGTAAGTAGGATTTTGATACAAGAGAACCTAGAATAAGTTAGGAGGACTTATGAGCGATAAAAATAAAGAGAGTTTATTACAAGAAACATTAAAACAGATTGAAAAACAATATGGAAAAGGTTCCATTATGAAATTAGGAGACCGTGCTAATGTAGACGTGGATGTGATTAGTACAGGTTCCATTGCAATTGATTTGGCATTAGGGATTGGTGGTTATCCAAAAGGACGTATTATTGAAATTTTTGGACCTGAATCAAGTGGGAAAACAACCTTAGCGTTACATGCGATTGCTCAATGTCAAAAAGCAGGTGGACGTGCAGCGTTTATTGATGCTGAAAATGCGATTGATCCCATGTATGCTAAAAATCTAGGGGTAAATATTGATGAACTTATTTTATCGCAACCAGATTCTGGAGAGCAGGCGTTAGAGATTTGTGAATTGCTAATACGCAGTGGTGCAATTGACTTAGTGGTGATTGACTCGGTTGCAGCCTTGGTTCCTCAAGCGGAATTGGATGGGGAAATGTCAGACTCTACGATTGGGTTACAAGCTCGTTTAATGTCAAAGGCAATGCGTAAATTAGCTGGGGTCATGAATCGTAGTGAGTGCACAGCGATTTTTATTAACCAACTTCGTGAAAAAGTGGGGATTATGTTTGGTTCACCAGAAACAACACCGGGTGGACGTGCCTTGAAGTTTTATTCATCGATTCGTTTAGATGTTCGTCGTAGTGAAGTAATTAAAAATGGTACGGATATTGTAGGAAATAAAGTGAATGTAAAAGTGGTGAAAAACAAAGTGGCTCCACCATTTAAAACCGCCAGTATTGAAATTATGTATGGTGAAGGTATTAGTCATCTTTCAGAGATTATTTCTCTGGGTGTTGATTTTGATATTATTAATAAAGCAGGTGCTTGGTTTTCTTACAATGGTGAAAAGATTGGTCAAGGTAGAGATGCTGTTCGTTCCTATTTGATTGCAAATCCACATCTTGATGAAGAAATCACAAATAGAATCAAAGAAAAATTAACAAATTCTTAAACAGATAGGTATTCTTATCTGTTTTTTTTGTTGTGAAATTGCTTGAAATATTATAAAATGGACAAGAGAACATTATTCTCAATGAATTTATGAATAGGGAGGATTAAAATGGATAAATTTTTAATTGCTTCCATTTGTATAGTGATTGGAATCATTATTGGATTGTTTATTATGTTTTTACTTGAGAAGTTAGGTTTAAGTCGTAATAAACAAAGAGCTAAAATGATTATTGAAGAATCGGAACTAAAAGCAAAAAATACGATTAAACAAGCAGTATTAGATGGTAAAACACAAGCGTATGAAATGAAGCTACAGGCAGAAAAAGAAATTAAAGAACGTCGTAGTGAAGTTTTAGAAATTGAAAATAAACTATCTAGACGAGAAGATTCTTTGAATTTTAGAGATGAAGCTATGATGCAAAAAGAAAAAAAATTGGATGATAGACTTCAAAAGGTTCAAGATAAACAAGAACTATTGAATAAAATGGAAGTAGAATTACAGTCAAGAATTGATAGTCAAATTCAAATTCTTGAAAAAGTTGCAAATATGAATCAAGATGCGGCTAAGAAAGAGTTAATGGACATCGTTGAAAAACGTATGACAAGTGAATTAGCTACTTATATTCGTGAAAAAGAAGAAGAAGCAAAACGCATGGCAGAAATAAAAGCTCGTGAAGTGATTGCGGTTGCGATTCAAAGATACTCACAAGAAGAAACAATTGATCGTTGTGTATCTGTGGTTGGGTTACCTTCTGAAGAAATGAAGGGACGTATTATTGGTCGAGAAGGACGTAATATTAAAGCGATTGAACATGCTACAGGGGTAGATATTATTATTGATGATACTCCAGAAACAATTACCGTTTCATGTTTTAATCCAATACGTCGTGAAATTGCTCGTCAAGCATTAGAGAGCTTAATTAAAGATGGTCGTATTCAACCAGGTCGTATTGAAGATGCGGTAAATAAAGCAAAAAATCGTGTGGAAGATACTATTTTAAAAGCCGGAGAAGATGCATGCTTTAAATTGGGTATTGGTAAAATTGATAAAGAATTAGTAAAGTTAATTGGACGTATGCGTTATCGTTATAGCTATGGTCAAAATCAATTATCACATTGTATGGAAGTAGCCACTTTAACTGGTATTATGGCTGCTGAGTTAGGTTTAAATCAAGCCTTAGCAAAACGTGCCGGTTTATTGCATGATATTGGAAAAGCGGTTGACTTTGAAATGGAAGGAACCCATGTTGAATTAGGTGCTAAATTTGCACGTAAGTATGGTGAAAATGAAGTGGTTATTAATGCCATTGAATCTCACCATGGTGATGTCCCTCCAACTGGTTTGATTTCACATTTAGTGGCTGCTGCTGATACATTAAGTGCTGCTCGTCCTGGTGCTCGTGTAGAGGGTATTGAAAGCTATATCAATCGTTTAGAGTCTTTAGAAGCCATTGGTAATAGCTATGAAGGTGTTGAAAAGACATATGCGATTCAAGCAGGTCGAGAAGTAAGAGTGTTGGTTGTTCCGGATAAAGTAAATGATGATAAGTGTGTATTGATTGCTCGTGAAATTAAAGATCGCATTGAAAATGAATTAACTTATCCTGGACAAATTAAAGTTACAGTGGTACGTGAACTTAGAGCGAGTGAGATTGCAAAATAATGAATATTTTATTTTTAGGTGATGTTGTTGGAAAAACAGGTAGAAATGCTGTTGTAAAACAAATAGATTCTCTGAAAAAAAAGTATAATGCAGATTTTACAATTGTGAATGGAGAAAATGCGGCGCATGGTAAAGGAATTACTAGCCGCATTTATCATCAATTCATACAATGTGGAGTGGATTGTATTACACTAGGGAATCATGCATTTTCAAAAAGTGAGTTAAAAATGGACATTGATCAATTAGATGTATTGATTCGTCCAATGAATATGGAACCAACTCATCTTGGTCAAGGCTACCGAATATTTGATGTCATGGGTTATAAACTATGCGTCATGAATGTTTTAGGAAAAGTCTTTATGGATAAAGCGATTGCAGATCCATTTGAAACAGTGAGAAACGTTTTAACAAATGTAAAAGCGGATTTCTATTTTGTGGATTTCCATGCCGAAGCAACCAGTGAAAAAATAACTATGGCTAATTATTTTAAGAATGACTTAATAGGATTAGTTGGTACACATACCCATGTTCAAACAGCGGATGAACAAATTATAGGTTCATTAGGATATATTACCGATGTTGGGATGTGTGGAGCTTTTGAAAGTGTACTTGGTCGAGATACGGATGAAGTGATTGAAAACTTTGTTTATAAAAATAAAACACGCTATACAGTAAGTGAAAATCCATCAATGATATGTGGTGTTTGCATTACGGTTGATGTAGCTAGTAAAAAAGCAATCAATATTCAACGTATTCAAATTCGTCCTTAAATTGTATCAATAAGCGTTATGTCGTAGAGGCTTAGTGGACTGCGCTACTTGTTTGAGAAGTACTTCGGTAATTCTCAATAAAACCAAGTCTAGCTTGGTTTTTTAATTGGAAAGGAATTAATATGGAAGATAAATATAGATTACCATCGTTAAAAGATGCTCGTAAACGTAATAAAGAGGAAATAAAAGTAGAGCGTGCTTTATTTGAAATCCCAGATCAAGCTAGAAGTATGGGAGTTGGAAAGAAGTATTTTTTAAGAACATATGGATGTCAAGCTAATCAACGTGATTCAGAGACCATCTCTGGAATTTTAAATAATCTTGGTTTTACAATGGTGGATCATGAAGAACAAGCGGATGTCTTAATCTTTAATACTTGTGCTGTACGTAAGAATGCCGAAGATAAAGTAATTGGGGAGTTAGGTTTATTAAAACGTTTAAAACGTGTAAATCCTGATTTAATCTTTGTTTTATGTGGTTGTATGGCACAAGAAGAAGAAATCGTTTCTTTAATATTAAAAAAGTATCCACAAGTGGATTTGATTTTTGGTACACATAATATTCATCGTTTACCAATTTTACTTTACCAAACAATGTTTGAAAAAGAACGTGTTGTAGAAGTATATTCAAAACAAGGTGAAATTATTGAAAATCTACCTGTAAATCGTTTTGGTAATCATAAGGCTTGGGTTAACATTATGTATGGATGTGATAAATTCTGTACGTATTGTATTGTGCCTTATACAAGAGGAAAAGAACGTTCTCGTTTAATGGATGATATTCTTTTAGAAGTAAATGAATTAAAGGAACAAGGGTTTAAAGAAGTTACTTTATTAGGTCAAAATGTAAATGCCTATGGTAAAGATTTAAAATTACAAAATGGATTTGCTGCGCTGTTAGAAGAGGTAGCGAAAACAGGTATTCCACGTATTCGTTTTACTACTTCACATCCATGGGATTTTTCAGACGCGATGATTGATGTAATCTCAAGATATGATAATATCATGCCTTCTATTCATTTACCGGTTCAATCAGGGAATAGTCAGATGTTACGACTAATGGGACGTAGATATACAAAAGATGATTATTTAGATTTATATAATCGTATTGTAAATAAAATACCTAATTGTACCTTTACGACAGATATTATTGTAGGTTTCCCAAATGAAACAGAGGAACAATTCCAAGATACGTTAGATATGGTTGATTATTGTAAATATGATGGAGCTTATACCTTTATTTATTCACCTAGAGAAGGAACTCCGGCTGCTAAAATGGAAGACAACGTTTCTTTAGAAGATAAGAATAGACGCTTACAGACATTAAATGAAAAAGTAAATTATTATGCTAAATTAAATAATGATAAGTACTTAAATAAAGTAGTTAAAGTGTTAGTGGATGGTACAAGTAAAAAGAATGATCAAGTATATTCGGGATATAGCGAAGAAAATAAGTTGGTTAATTTTACTGCTAAACATGTAGAAGTTGGTGACATTGTTGAAGTTTTAATTAAAGACTGTAAGACATGGTCGTTAAAAGGTGAAATGATTGAAAGATAAGCACTTTTTGTTATAATTAAGAAAAGAAGTGTTTTAAAAGGAGAATATAATTTATGGAACAAGTACGTATATTCGCGCTTGGAGGTCTTGATGAAGATGGCAAAAATATGTATGTCATTGAAGTGAATCAAGAGTTATTTGTTGTTGAAGCAGGTTTAAAATATCCAAGTAGTGAAGAACAATTGGGAGTAGAAATCATTATTCCTGATTTTAAGTATTTAATTGAAAATAAAGAGCGTATTAAAGGTGTTTTTATTACGCATGGACATGATGATGTGATGGCTGCATTACCATACTTGTTAAAACAAGTAGATGTACCGGTGTATGCAACAGAGCTAACCGCATTATTAATTGAAAAAGATTTAAAGAAAGAAAAAGTAAATAAGAAGATCAATCGTATTAAACGCAACGGAAAAATAAAAGTAGGGTCTATCACGGTAGAAAGTTTTGGAGTTACACAAAGTATTCCAGATGGTGTCGGTTTAGCATTCCATACGAAACATGGGGCCATTGTATATACAAGTGAATTTATTGTAGATTACGATGTCCGAAATGAAGCGTTTATGTGCGACATTGCTTCTCTTGCTCAAATTGGGAAAGCTGGTGTATTAGCTTTATTAACAGAGTCAGTAGGAGCTACAAGAGAGGGGTACACCTCACCACATCATAAAATAACAAGTATTGTTGAAGATTGTTTCGAAGTAGCTGAGGGACGTATTTTAGTAACCTTATATAAACAAAATCTATTCCGTATTATTGAAGTGTTAGAGTTGTGTAAGAAATTTAATAAAAAGGTTATGTTTTATGATCAAAAACAACTTGATTTATTAAAGATGGTATCTAAACTAGGATATTATAAATTTGATGAAAAGGATCTTATTTCAAGTCAAGAGTTTTCAAAATATGATAAAGAAGTAGTGTGTATAGTCTCAGGTAGTGGTAATGAAGTCTTTAAACTCATGCAGAAGATTGCGATTAAAGAAGACGACATTGTTGAACTTTCAAAGGAAGACACTGTAATCATTGCTTCTCCGGTTGTTCCTGGAACGGAACGTTATGCAAGTAATATGGAAAATGATTTATATAAAGAAGGTGTTCGTGTTGTAAAAGTAAATGCGAAAGAAGTCTTCTCCATGCATGCATCTATTGAAGAATTAAAAATGATTCTGTATTTATTTAAACCTAAATATTATATTCCAGTAAAAGGGGAATATCGACATTTAGTGGCAAATGCAAATATTGCATTAAATATGGGGTATCGTCCGGATAAAATTGTAGTGTTAGATAACGGACAAATTTCTTTATTTGCAGATGGTAAACTAAAATCAACTAAAGAGTTTTTAACATTAGAAGAGACATTGATTGATGGAAATGAAAAATTAGATGTTGGTGGCATGGTTTTAAAGGATCGTGAAACATTATCGACAGATGGTGTCATTGTTGTTGGGGTTGTAATTAATCATAGAACAAAAGAAATTATAGGTGGTCCTGATGTACAATCAAGAGGAGTTATCTATCTTAAAGATGCTGATTACATCGTTAAACAACTGGCAGATATTCTAATTGATACCATAGAAGAAAATACCAAAAACAATACGTATGATAATATGCAAGCTCGTTTAGAAGCAAAAGAGAAAATGGTTAAGTATATGATTAAAGAAACAGGAAAGCGTCCGATGATTTTATTGGCGATTGTAGAAATTAATATAGATGAATAGGGGATATTCGTGGCAAGAAAAAAGAAAGTAATAAAAAAAGCAAATCAAACTGTCTACTACATTATAGGTGTAGTTTTGATGATGCTTGCATTAGTGAGTGCATTTCAACTTGGAGTTGTTGGGCAATATTTAACATTGTTATCGAAATACTTAGTTGGAGATTTTTATTATGTTATTTTGGGTAGTGTGATTATTGTAAGTTGTTATATCTTATTTTTAAGAAAAACAAAGTATGCGACTTTAAAAAACATTACAGCATTTATTATTTTAAATGTTGCGGTTATTTTGTTGTCTGCAACTTTAAAGGCAGATGAAACGGTTGGGTTTGAAGTATTTATGAAATATGTACATAATACTTCATTATACTTTAAAAAAGAGTTGGTGATTTTTGGGGGAGGATTGTTTGGAGCGTTTTTCTATTCAATTACATCGTATTTGTTTGATAAATTAGGTACGTACTTTTTAATTGTTGCGATGTGTAGTATAGTTGGTATCTTAATTATTCCAGTAGAAACCTATCGTAAAATGGGGAAGTTCTTCTCAGAAATATTTACTTCGAAAGAGTTAGAAGAGATACCTAGCAAACAAGAAGAAGTGATTGAGGCAGATAGTTTTGAAGATTATTTCAAACCAAAGGAAGTATCTAATAAAAAATCAACCTTTATTACCTTAAAAGAGCCACCTAAAGTTGAAGAAGTTATAGAGGATTCGGTGATAAAGGAAGAGGAAGTAGTCCATAAAAAATCAGTATCGAAAGATAAATATAAATTGCCTCCATTTAGTTTATTAGATCCAATTAAAGGACAACAAGGATCAAATGCCAACCAAGTGGCTGCAAGTGAATCGGGTCGAAAAGTGATTGAAATATTAAAGAATTTTGGTGTAAATGCTGAATTAGTAGCCACGCACATTGGACCTAGTGTTACAAAGTTTGAGATTAAGCCTGATAGCTCTGTAAAGGTTAGTCGTATTAATGCCATTCAAGATAATATTAAAATGGAGTTAGCAGCAAGAGATATTCGTATTGAAGCTCCAATTCCAGGGAAAACAGCAGTGGGTATTGAAATACCTAATATTGAGGCTGTTCCGGTTAAGATGTTAGAGTTAGTAAAATCAATACCAATGGAAAAGATGGATCAGAAATTATTGTTTGTACTAGGAAAAGATTTATTAGGAAAACCGGTATATTGTCAATTGGAT
The DNA here is from genome assembly GCA_030528645.1 of Erysipelotrichaceae bacterium. Lineage (GTDB taxonomy): Bacteria > Bacillota_I > Bacilli_A > Erysipelotrichales > Erysipelotrichaceae > RQZE01. Next base: position 38,094 of record JAUMYM010000007.1, read on the forward strand.
AAAATGCCTCATCTTTTAATTGCTGGAGCGACCGGTTCAGGGAAATCGGTTTGTACGAATACGATTATTACTTCGTTTTTATTGCGTTGTCATCCAGATGAAGTGAAACTATTATTAATAGATCCTAAAAAAGTTGAATTTACACCTTATCAACAAATACCACATTTAATTGCACCGGTAATTAGCGATGCCGCTAAAGCCTCAAGTGCTTTAAAGGTGATTGTAACGATTATGGAAGAACGTTTCGATGTATTTGCTCAATGTGGTGTTCGTAATATTAAAGCATATAATGAAAAAGTAGCTCAAGATTCAACGGGTAGTATGCAAAATATGCCGTATATTGTTGTTATTATTGATGAACTTGCGGACTTAATGTCGGTTGCCGGTAAAGAAGTTGAAGTATCTATTCAAAGAATTACACAGTTAGCAAGAGCAAGTGGTATTCATTTAATTGTTGCAACACAAAGACCAAGTACTGATGTTGTTACAGGAATTATTAAATCAAATATTCCATCACGTATTTCATTCTCGGTTGCATCAGGTATTGATTCTAGAACAATCTTGGATCAAGTTGGTGCGGAGCGTCTGCTTGGAAATGGTGATATGTTATATGTTCCTATTGGTGAGCCTTCGATGATTCGTTTACAGGGAGTTTATGTAACGGATGAAGAAGTAAATCGCATTGCAAGTTATTGTAGTGATTTAAGAAAGCCAATGTATCTCGATAATTTTATTAAACTTGAAACGTTAGATAGTGATGATAATGGTGGTATTGTTTCAGCGAATGAAGATCCATTGTATGAAGAAGTAAAGGAGTATGTGATTGATGTTCAAAAGGCGAGCACTTCTTTACTACAGCGTCGTTTTGGAATTGGTTATAATCGTGCAGCCAGAATGATTGATATTTTGGAATCGAATGGAATTATTGGTCCAGTGCAGGGTTCTAAGCCAAGAGAAGTCTATATAAAGAAAGAACAAATCGATTAAAATCTAAAGGTAGATTTAGTCGATTTTTTCTTTTCACAGAATTGACACAATTGTTATTTTTGTATAAGATATATTCGTAAGCAAGTGCTTACATGTCTATATGACTACGGAGGAAAAGATGAAAAAACTATTAGTACTTTTACTTACTTCAGTTTTAGCATTATCTTTAGTTGCTTGTAGCAATAAAAAAACAACAACAGAAGATACAACAGCTAGTACGGAAGGTCAAACACCTGCAGAAGAAATTAAAATTGGTTTCGTAACAGACATTGGTGGTATTGATGATAAATCATTTAACCAAACAAGTTATGAAGGTATTAAAAAGGCTGCTGATGAATTAGGAAATGTGACTTATGCATATTTACAATCAAGTCAAGCTGCTGATTATACACCAAACTTAAATAGTTATGCAGAAGAAGAAGTTGATTTATTAGTGGCAGCAGGATTCTTATTTTCTGATGCTGTAAGTGAAGTTGTAAAATCTTATCCTGAACAAAAAGTATTGATTATTGATGTTAACTGGTTAGAAGGTGAAAATCTTCAACAAGCCGTATTTGCGGAACATGAAGGATCATTCTTAGTTGGGGTTGCTGCTGGTCTAACAGCTAAAAATGCTGGTAAAACTGCAGTAGGATTTGTTATTGGTCAAGAATCAGTAACAATGGAAAAATTCTGGGCTGGTTACCAACAAGGTGTTTGGGCAGTATATCCAGAATGTGAAATCTTCTATGATAACGCTGATGATTTCGGTTCTCCTGAAAAAGGTAAAACATTAGCAGCAAAACAATACAATGCTGGTGCATACATTGTTTACCATGCAGCTGGTGGTACTGGTAATGGAGTTATCGCAGAAGCTGCTGAACGTCGCCAAGCTGGTGAAGATGTTTGGGTAATTGGTGTAGATACTGACCAATATGAATATGGAAAATATGGTAATGAAGGTAAATCAGCTGTATTAACATCTATGTTAAAACGTGTAGATACTGCTTCTTATAATGCAGTAAAAGCGATTGCTGATGGTACATTCAAAGGTGGAGTAGTTACTTATGCATTAAAAGATGGTGGTGTTGGTATTCCAAAAGAAAATCCAAACTTAGCACCTGAAGTTGTTGCAGAAGTGGATGCTTGGACACAAAAGATTGTTAATGGTGAAGTTACAGTTAGTGAAACAGCTGTAAAAGATGATTCTAGAATTAAATAACATTATAAAAAAATAAAGTAAAAGTCCTGTAGCAAAGCACAGGGCTTTTTTATGTGGATTCTAGTAAATTTCATTGAATAAAAAATACCTATTTGTAGTATAATTAATACAATAGGGAGGATCATTCATGGCATATGCAATTGAGATGTTAAACATCACAAAAGACTTTCCGGGAATTAGAGCCAATGATAATGTTACAATTCAAGTAGAAGCGAATACCGTTCATGCATTACTTGGAGAAAATGGCGCCGGAAAATCGACAATCATGTCAATTTTATTTGGTTTATATCAACCAACAAGTGGAATTATTAAAGTGAATGGGAAAGAAGTACACATTAGTAATCCAAATATTGCTAATTCATTAGGAATTGGTATGGTGCATCAACATTTTAAACTTGTAGATTGTTTTACAGTTACTGAAAATATTATTTTAGGGATGGAACCTAAAACAAAATATGGAACCGTTGATATTAAAAAAGCTGCTGAAAAAATTTCAAAGTTATCTGAAAAATATGGATTAAACGTTGATCCTTATGCCAAAATTGAAAACATTTCAGTAGGGATGCAACAACGTGTAGAAATTTTAAAGATGCTGTATCGTAATTCAGATATATTAATTTTTGATGAGCCAACAGCTGTATTAACACCTCAGGAGATACATGAGTTAATGTCTATTATGCGTAATTTAGTAAAAGAAGGGAAGACTATTTTATTAATTACACATAAATTAAAGGAAATTAAAGAGGTTGCTGATCATTGTACAGTATTGCGTAAAGGGAAGTGTATTGGAACTATTGATGTAAAAGATACAACAGAACGTCAAATGGCTGAAATGATGGTTGGTCGTGAGGTTAATTTTTCAGTTCATAAAGAAAAAGCGCAACCTAAAGAAATAGTTTTAAGTATTAAAAATTTAAATTGTAATAATTTTAAGGGCTTAAGAGCCGTGAAAGATTTTTCTTTGGATGTTCGTGCTGGTGAAATTGTTGGTTTGGCAGGAATTGATGGAAATGGGCAAACAGAGCTTGTTTATGCGATTACGGGTCTTGCAAAATCTGAGAGTGGATCAATCTTTTTAAATGGACAAGATATAACCAATTTATCCGTAAAAGGAAGATTGGATGCGGGGATGGCTCATGTACCGGAAGATCGACATAAACATGGATTGGTTTTAGATTTTCCATTAAAAGAAAATTTTATTATACATTGTTATAAGGATCGTCCTTTTTCAGTGAATCATATACTTCAACCTCAAAAAATTGATGAATATGCAGATTTCTTAATTAAAGAATTTGATGTACGTTCTGGACAAGGAAAAGAGTCAAAAACACGTGATATGTCAGGTGGGAATCAACAGAAAGCGATTATTGCTCGTGAATTAGATCGTCATGCCAAATTAGTGATTGTTGTGCAACCTACAAGAGGACTAGATGTAGGTGCGATTGAATACATTCATTCACGTATTGTTGCTCAACGTGATGCAGGAGCTGCAGTTCTTTTGGTGTCATTAGAGTTAGATGAAATTTTAAATTTATCGGATAAAATTGCGGTTATCTATGATGGACAATTATCTGGTTATGTAAATGCAGAAGATACGGATGAAAATGAAATCGGATTAATGATGTCCGGATCAATCAAAAAGGTAGGTGATTGTCATGAATAAAAAACATAGTGCATTAAAAATTAGTTTAATAGCAGTGGTATTTGGTTTGCTTTTAGGATTTCTTGTAGTATTAATTACAGGTCGTAGTCCTATGGATATGTTATATGCTTTTATACGTTCTTTAACAGGATATAACTTAGCTAAACCGGATAAGCCAATTAACTTAATGTATGTGTTTAACTGGTTATTAGAGGCAATGCCGATTATTCTAACAGGTTTATCGGTTGGATTTGCTTATCGTACTGGTCTTTTCAATATTGGTGGAGAAGGACAGTTTATGGTTGGTTCAACAGCTGCAAGTTTTGTTGCATTAACGATTAATATGCCATTAGTGCCACATATTATTTTGTGTTTAGTAGTAGGTATGCTGGCAGGGGCGTTGTGGGGATTTATTCCGGGATTTTTAAAGGCATATCACAATATTAATGAAGTAGTTGTTTGTATTATGTTAAATTACATAGGTTTATTTTTCTCAAATTACTTGGTTCGTACTTTTTTAGAAATTGATCCAAATACCAATGCCCGCACTGTGGCTTTTCCGATTACAGCTGTTTTACCTAAGGTAACAGATATGACTGCCTCACAGTTTAATTATGGCTTTTTGTTAGTTATTTTGTGCTTAGTAATGTACTGGTTTATTTTAGAAAAAACAACATTTGGATATAGCTTGCGTGCTACAGGTTTCAATAGTGAAGCTGCACGTTTTGCAGGAATGAAAGTAAAACGTAATACAGTATATTCTATGATGATTGCCGGAGCTTTATCAGGTGCTGCAGGTGCAATTGTCGTTTTAGGCGTATTTAAATATGGTCGTATCTTTACATTGTTTGATAACTATGGATTTGATGGTATCTCGGTAGCTTTAGTTGGTGCTGCCAATGCCGTAGGGATTGCGTTATCTGGTTTATTATTTGCTTTATTGAAGTCAGGTGGAAACAATCTACAATTATTTAATATACCAAAAGAAATATCTCAATTAATTCAAGCAGCAATCATTTTCTTTGTTGCGATACAATATGGAGTAATCTTAATGTTAAATAAATTTGATGGCTTCAAATTAAAGTTAAAAGGAGGTAAAAAAGCATGAAATTAATTATTGAAATGTTTCCAATCGCTTTGATGCTTTCGACTCCATTAATTATTGCAGCATTAGGTGGTTTATTTTCTGAGCGTAGTGGTATTGTAAATATCGCTCTGGAAGCTTGTATGTCTGTAGGAGGTTTCACTGCCGCTACCTTATTAGTAATTTTATCTTCAAAAGGGATACCAAATGCAGTTTGGATTGCTTCTATTGCTGCTATCTTTTCAGGTGCATTGTTAGTATCGATTCATGCATTTGCTTCGATTCATATGAAAGCAGATCAAACCATTTCAGGGACTGCCCTAAATGTATTTGCAGGTGGTTTAACTATTTATTTAAGTGAGATTATCTTTAATGCTAAATCAACAGAAGCATATTCAACAGGTGCTACATTCTCTAAGATGTCGATACCAATTTTAAAAGAAATACCGGTTATTGGTAAAATGTTCTTTGAAGGTATTTATCCAACTACATATATCGCTTTTATCTTGGTTGTAGTTTCTTGGTTTATTTTATTTAAAACACCATTTGGTTTAAGACTTCGCTCTTGTGGAGAATTTCCTCAAGCTTCAGCATCTATGGGTATCAACGTTGTGAAAATGCGTTGGATTGGTGTATTAGCTAGTGGTGCGTTTGCAGGTTTTGCAGGTGCTGTATTAGTGTTAACAACATCTACCTTCTATTTTGCAGGTTCCATCCATGGATTAGGATTCGTAGCGATTGCGACATTAATCTTTGGTAAATGGAATCCTTGGGGAGTATTATTTGCAGGTATTTTCTTTGGTTTTGCACAAACATTAGGTTTATATTCAAGTGCAATACCATATTTACAAAAACTACCAAACGAATTCTTTAGTTTATTCCCTTATGTTATTACTATTATTGTATTGGTTTTATTTGCAAGTAAGTCAGTTGGACCAAAAGCAAGTGGGGAAATTTACGATTCGAGTAAACGATAAGCAACATCCAATGTTGCTTTTTACATGGAGGCTGTTATGGTAATCAAATTAAAAGAACAGGTGCATCTACACATTATTCGTAGTGATAAGTTTAAGTTTGTTACAGTGAGTTTTAATTTTTATAATGACTTAATAGAGGAAAATCATGCTGCCAAAGCTATTTTAAGTAATATACTTTGTGATCGTTGTTTAAAGTATCCCACAAAGGAAAGTGTAAGTAATTTAAAAGATTATTTATATGGTGCTAAAATGAGTGCTACTTTATCAAGTTATGGAAAAGGTTTTGCCTTTCACTTTATCACCAAAGTATTAAATGGAGCTTTTACTAATACGGATAATTTGCTACAACAATTACAAATGATACGTGAATTTTTATTTCATCCATTGTTAACGAAAGAAACGTTTTTAGAAGCAAAAGAATTTGCGATAAATTATGTACGTCGTCGTTTAGATAATCCTATGGCTTATGCGGTAGATCAAGCGGTACGTATCATGGGACAAGATTATCCTTTTGCATATTCGATTCGAGCATCCATCGATGCTTTAAAGCAGGTTACATTTGAACAAGTTCAAGAAGTATATCAGCATATGATTGAAAAAGAAGCATTAGATATTTTTGTTTTAGGAGATGTAGAGGAAGAGTATGTAAAAGAAGTGGTTTCTAGATTATTTGTTTTAGAAGATCGTTTTCAATCCATACAATCTATTTATACTTTAACAAAAGAGCAATGTATCTATAAGGAAGAATATAAAAAAATAAATCAATCCTCATTAGTATGTATCTATGATACAAATATCTTAAATACAACAGAAGAATATTATCAATTATTAGTAGCGAATGCTGTTTTTGGACAATTTGCGACATCATTACTCTTTGATGAGATAAGAGAACAACGAAGTTTATGTTATTCCATTTATTCACAGGTACTTCCTTTTGAAGGGCTGGTATTTGTATCAACTGGTATTGATTCTAAGTCTAGTGAAGAAGTGTTGAGATTAATTGATATGTGTTATCAAAGAATTATACATCAAGACTTTGCAGATACTACTTTTGAAAATTGTAAAAATTCTTTGATGAATACCATTCGTTTACAGCAAGATGATGCATATTCAGTTATAGAATTTAATTACATTAATCGTATATTAAATAAGGATCGTAGTATTCCTGATATAATTGAAAAAATTAATCAAGTTACAAAAGAGCAAGCATCAAAGGTATTTGAAGCTTTAAAACTTAAGATGGTGTATCTTTTAAAGGAGGAAGACAATGAAACAAGTAATACATGAATGTTTTCAAGAAGTCTCTTATCATGAAACGTTAGACAATGGATTGCGTGTAATTGTTTTTCATAAGCCAAACTTTCAAACAAGTACATGTATTTTTGCTACTCCATATGGAGCATTGGATGTATGCCAAATGGTAAATGGTAATGTTGTTAAACATAATCCGGGTATTGCACATTTTCTGGAACATAAGTTATTTGAAAATGAAGAAAATAATGTATTTAATGCCTTTGCTTCTATGGGGTGTGAAGTAAATGCGTTTACATCATATAACGAAACTTTTTATCACTTTACCACAACTTCAAAAGAGTTGGAAAAACCCCTTCATTTGTTATTAGATTTTGTACAAAATCTAGCGATTGATGAAGAATCTGTAGAAAAAGAAAAAGGTATTATTATTCAAGAGTTAAGAATGTATGATCAAAACCCTGATTTTAAATTAATTAAAGAAGTTTTTACATCCTTATTTTTACATCACCCACTAAAATATGATATTGGTGGAGATGAAGAAAGTGTAAAACAAATTACTTTACAAGAATTAGAAGAATGTTATAAAGTGAATTATCATCCAAGTAATATGACAGTTATGGTGGTTACTCCAAATGATCCTTTGGAAATTATCAGTAGTATCAAAAAGAATCAAGCATCCAAAGTGTTTCTTAGCAAGAAGCATATTGAACCTTATATACCGTTGGAACCAAAAGAAGTTGTGTTAAAGCAAAAACATGTTGTTATGGATATTCAAAGTTCTAAAGTAGCCTTAGTATTTAAGTTGCATTATAAAAATTTGTCTTTGTATGAAAAAGCGAAGTATGAATGGGCAATTAGAATGATTATGGAAATGCATTTTTCAACTTTAAATGAAGAGTATCAAACATGGATTGATGAAAAACGTATTAATGATTTTTTTGGTACTGAAATTGATTTTGGAAAAGAATATGCGTTGCTAATGTTTTTTGCAGAATTAGAAAATGTAGAGGCTTTTCAACAATTTATTATCGATGAATTAAAAAAGATAACGATTCATGATAAATTGTTAACGCAATTAAAGAATCGATATTTTGGACGTTTTTATGGTATTTTTGATGATGTTGAAGTGATGGCAATTTCTTACTTGCGTGCGTTGATGCAAGGTGTGAGTTATGATGAAATGATTGATATTGTTAATGAAATTGATATTGATTTCTTAAAACAGGTGTTAGAAACACTAGATTTAAGTCAGTATTCATTAGTATCTGTTGGTAAAGATAAATAAATTTGTATTTTATTTAAGATAATAAACATAAATACATCCTAAAGTATTCATTTTATACCAATATGCATAGTTGTTTATGTGAATGAAATGATTACAATGATATATGCAAGTAATCATGGAGGGAAAATGAATCAAGTTGTATTAGTAGGAAAAATTAAAACAGTCGGTGAATTAAAAGAGGTAAAAGGTTATTCGTTATCACATATTGTTCTTTCGTTGAAAAAGGATTATATGAAAGAAGAAAGTGAAGGAGATACAGATGATTTTAAAATTTTATTATGGAAGCAATTAGCTAAGGAAAATGCTGAAGTGTTAAAAAAAGATATGTTGGTATCGATTAAAGGACGTTTACAACCTCATAATTATCAAAAAGATGCAGATAGTCCATTGTTTTATGGTTGTGAAATTGTTGCAGAAAAAGTAAATAGAATCATTGACTAGAGGTGCTATGCACCTTTTTTTATGGTATTATAGTACAGAGGTGATTTTATGGCATTTGATTCATTGCAAGATAAATTGAATAAAGCATTAAAAAATGTTACAGGTAAAGGGAAATTAACAGAAAAAAATATGAGTGATACGTTAAGTGAAATACGTATGGCTCTTTTAGAAGCGGATGTCAATTATAAAGTAGTTAAGAGTTTTTTGGAAAAAGTAAAAGAAAAAGCAAGTGGACAAGAAGTATTAACATCGATTAATCCTGGACAATTGGTAGTTAAGATTGTTCGTGATGAAATCGCAAGTTTATTAGGGGAAAATGAATCAAAACTAAACTATAAACAAGGCTTAAGTATCTTTATGATGGTTGGTTTGCAAGGGACTGGGAAAACAACAAGTACTGCAAAGATTGCCAATATCGTTAAAAAGAAACAGCAACGCAAGCCTTTGATGATTGCTGCGGATGTAATTCGTCCAGCGGCGATTGAGCAATTAAAAGTATTAGGACAACAAATTGATGTTGAAGTATTTGCCTTAGATCCAAGTTTTAAGGCATTAGAAGTAGTAAAACAAGGGTTAGAGTATGCAAAGCAACATGGATTTGATACTGTGTTTATTGATACAGCAGGACGTTTGCATATTGATGAAGAATTAATGAATGAACTAAAAGACATTAAGGCTTATGTTCAACCAAGTGAAATATTATTAACAGTTGATGCGATGACTGGTCAAGACATTGTTAATGTGGCTTCTAAGTTCCATGAATTGTTGGAAGTGACCGGTTTAGTTGTTACGAAGATGGATGGAGATGCTCGTGGTGGTGGTGTTTTATCTGTTAAAGCAATTACAAATGTTCCTGTAAAATTTGTTGGTACCGGAGAAAAGATTGATGAAATGGATATTTTCTATCCTGAACGTATGGCAGATCGTATTTTAGGAATGGGAGATATTGTTACCTTAGTAGAAAAGGCCCAAGAAAAAATGGACTTGGAAATCAGCGAAAAAAGTGCAAATCGCATGATGGAAGGTAAGTTTACATTAGATGATATGTTGATTCAATTACAACAAGTAGAGAAAATGGGATCATTTGGTAATATCTTAAAAATGATTCCGGGTATGAACCAAGCTGCCAAAAGCATTGATGAAGATCAAGCAAGTAAACAAATGAAAAAGACAAAAGCGATTATTCAAAGTATGACGCAAGAAGAAAAAGAGAATCCATCTATTCTACGAGCATCTAGAAAGAACCGTATCGCCAAGGGTAGTGGAACCAATGTTGCGGATGTAAATCGTTTAATTGGTCAATATGATAAAATGAAACAAATGATGAAGCAATTATCTTCTATGGTTCGAAGTGGAAAAGCTCCAAAAGTGCCTAGTGGAAAATTCCCAATGCCAAATAAATTTGGTCGCAAATTTTAGAGTCAAGTAAAAAAGCTTGACTCTTATTATGTTTATGGTATTATAGTTAAGTAAAAGTTTAAGGAGGAATATATAAATGGCTGTTAAATTACGTTTAAAGAGAATGGGAGCTAAGAAGGCGCCTTTCTACCGTATTGTTGCTGCTGATTCACGTTTTCCAAGAGATGGACGTTCAATTGAAGTAGTAGGTACTTATAACCCTATGACAAACCCTGCAACAATTCATGTTAATGAAGAGTTAACACTAAAATGGTTGTCAAATGGTGCACAACCATCTGATACAGTTCGTAATATCTTATCACAACAAGGTATCATGAAAAAATTCCATGATGCAAAAAAAGTAAAATAGTATGATTGATTTAGAAAAGGTTTTGTTAAATTTAGTAAAGCCAATGGTTGAAGATCAAGATAGCTTATCTGTAAAACAAATGGAAAGTTTAAATGAGAAAGAACTTTTACTTTATGTGTATGCAAAAAGTGAAGATGTTGCTCGTTTAATTGGTCGACAAGGTATGATGGCAAATGCGATTCGACAAATGCTTAAAGTAGCATCAGTAGATAAGAAAATTACGATTAAGTTTGAATCATATTAGGATGCTGTGCATCCTTTTTTTGGAGGTTTTATGGAATATTTATTAATTGGAGTGATTGTTAATACCTTTGGTATTAAAGGGGAAGTTAAAGTAAAGGGGTTTACAGATTTTCCTGAAGAACGATTTGCAAAAGGGAAAGAGTTATATCTAAAATATCAAGATGAATACTTAAAATTAACCATAAAGTCTGTTACCAATCATAAAGGTCTTATTCATGTCTTATTTAGTCAATATGAAGATATTAACTTAATTGAAAAATACAAGGGGTGTCAATTATATATCCATAAATCACAACTACATAAACTTCCAAAAGGACAGTATTATAAGTTTGAATTAGTGGGTTTACGTTGTTATGATCAAGAAAATCAATGCATTGGGGAAGTGATTGATGTAGAATCTTTACCTGCTCATAATAATCTTAAAGTATTAACAACGAATCAAAAAGTGATTTCCATTCCAAATGTTCCATTTTTTGTAAAAGAAGTTAATTTACAAGAAGGAAGGATCAACATTCATGTGATTGAGGGCTTACTATGAGAATATCAATATTAACGTTATTTCCTGATATGTTTGAAGGCTTTAAACAATCATCTATTATTGCTCGTGCCTTAAATAGTGAAAAAGCGAGTATTGAAATTATTAATATTCGAGATTTTACTAAGGAAAAACATGGACATGTAGATGATACGCCTTATGGTGGTGGTGCAGGTATGATTATGAGAGTTCAGCCTGTCTTAGATGCCTTAAATAGTATTAGAACAAAGGATAGTTATGTGATTTTAACAAGTGCGATTGGTGAGCGATTTAAACAACAATTAGCACGTCAATATGTTTCTAATATATCCCATTTAATTATCATTTGTGGACACTATGAAGGAATTGATTATCGTATTAATCAATATGTAGATCAATTAGTAAGTATTGGGGATTTTATTTTAACCGGTGGAGAATTAGTCGCTATGATGATTAGTGATGCTTGTATACGTCTTGTAGAAGGAGTTATTTTAAAAGAAAGTCATTTAGATGAATCGTTTGAAAACGGTTTATTAGAATATCCACAGTATACAAAGCCTTATTGTTATGATAATCAATGTGTTCCAGATGTTTTATTAAGCGGACATCATGAAAATATACGTAAATATCGTTTAAAAGAGTCTTTACGTACAACGTACTTACATCGTAAGGATTTATTGGAACAAAAAGAATTGAATAAAGAAGAAAGGTTATTGCTAAAGGAGATTGAAGATGAATTGGAATCAAATTAAATTGGTAATGACAGATTTAGATGATACATTATTAAATGATCAAAAAGAATGTAGTACTATCAATGCACAAGCAATTAAAAAGTTAAAAGAAGCAGGCATTAAATTTGGTATTGCAACAGGAAGAGGAGCACATTTAATACCGCGTTTCTTAAAACAATGGGGTATTGAAGGTTATGTCGATTACATTATTGGTTCAAATGGTGCTGAGGTTTATGATGTACATGCTGATAAAATGGAATGCTTTCACTTTTTATCGGTAGATACCATCTTAAGAATTGAAGAAGAATATCGACAATTTCCAATGGCTATCTGTCTTTATAATCAACATGAATTATGGACAAATAAGTCTATCTATGAGTATGAAAGTCGTTTAGAAGCTCATAAGCTTACCGCTCGATACATTGATTATAAAAAAGATGTTCAAAAACCATATCCTAAAATTCTAGGAATTTTACCAGAGACACTATTAGAAGAAGTACTGCGTTACAGTAAAGAACATCCAGATCCACACTATCGTGTTTTTTCTTCCGGAAAAACATTGTTGGAGTTTGTACATCCGGACTTATCAAAAAGTTATGGAATTGCGTATTTATGTAAAAAATTAAATATTGATATGCAACAAGTAGTAGCTTTTGGAGATGCAAGCAATGACATTGAAATGTTAAAGGATTGTTGCGGTGTGGCGATGAATAATGCAAGTGATGAAGTAAAAAGTTATGCCCAATACATTGCCGAAGATGCCAATGCTTCTGGATTTGGAAACTTTATTTTGAAGCACATTGTAGAATAATGTACCTTTGTCAATGATGTGAGACTTTTTTAGAGAAAATAGAGCAGTATA
>JAUMYM010000008.1 GCA_030528645.1 Erysipelotrichaceae bacterium
CGTAATAACGTTGTTTTCCCACAGCCAGATGGACCAACTAAAGCCACAACTTCTCCTTGATTTGCTTTAAAACTAACATCATCTATGACTTTATGATCTTTATAAGCAAAACCAACATGATTTACTTCTATATCAAACTGGTTTAATGCATAATCATTGCCTTCCTGAATCGTTTCTTTTGCAATATTACGTAATCGTTTAAAGGAATCTTCAAAATATAACATCATCAAGATATATTCATTGACAGCTACATATTGCGAAGAAATAGTTGTTGCAGACATTAAATAACCAATGTAATACAACACATCAATTTCACCCTTTGAAAACAATACTGCACCAAGTATTGCGGTAATAACCGGTGCTAGATACGGTAGCAACCCAAACGCAAATGACATAAATGCCATTGTAAATTCACCTTTAATATGAATACGTTCACTTTCTTCTAATTTATGAAAAACTTCTTTTTGAATGCTTTCTTGCATAGAATAACTCTTAATTTCTTGTTGTAATTCAAAAGCTTCTTGAAAACTAGCAGCATTTTTAAGTAACGTATCATAATATTTACGAATCCCCATGGTTTGAATTTTCCCAGTCAAAACAACTAATAGAATTGTAAACCATATAGGAACTACTACAGCCAAACCCATTAGTGGTTGTGTAAGTATTAAACCAAAACTGATGATTATAAAAAAGAAGAAAAACCCTATTCCTTGTGGTAAGGCATGACTAATCACCATTTCCATGTTATTGACATCCATCATGATGGTTTGTGATAAATCAGATAGATTATGTTTTGAAAAATAAGCTAATGGTAGTTTTTGAAAGGTATTAGCAATATTTTTTCTTAAAGCAACACTTTCTTTATATGTCGTATCATAAGTTGCAATATATTCTTTTTTTAAAATGTAATAAATTGCAATCATCATAACAGTTAGTACAAACATATACATCGTTAAACTTTTTAATACACCATTTTTAAAATCATTTAAAAACATAAAGACCAACACAACAGGCAGAATAAATGTAAAGAACTTTAAAAAAGAATAGAACGCAGCATGCAAAGTATTACGCATACCTTCTTCTGTTAAGGCAAAATATGTTTTTATTTTTTTTATCATTCTTTTACCCTCCATTGATTTGCTTGTGCAAATAGTCTTTGACATTGATAATACTTTTGTTGTTTCTGCATTAATTCCTCATGACTTCCTTGTTCAATTACTTTTCCATTATCAATAACAATAATTTCATCTACGTTACGAATTGAAGATAATCGATGTGCTATCATAATAACGGTTTTCCCCTTAATTAAACTTGAAAAAGCTCGTTGCATTTCATATTCGTTTTCAGGATCACTTGCAGCACTAGCCTCATCCAAAATAATGATTGGAGCATTTTTTAAAATCGCTCTTGCGATTGCAATACGCTGTATTTCTCCACCTGAAAGATAAACACCTTTAGCACCTATTATTGTTTGTTCACGTGTATCAAACTTATCTAAAATACTTGTACACATTGAAACTTCAAGAGCGTGCATCACTTCTTCATAACTGGCGTTGGGATTACCCATTTTTACATTTTCATAAATACTGCGATGAAATAGTTTAGCATTTTGAAAAACAAAGGCAATATTTCTTTCTAGTGTATCACTACTATAGTCATGAATAGCAATGTCACCAATTGTTAATTGTCCACTTTTAATGGGATAAAATCCAGAAATTAATTTTGCAATGGTTGATTTTCCTCCACCGGAAGAACCAACAAAAGCATAAGTTTTACCTGCTTGTAAATGCAATGAAAAATTCGTTAACACATTAAGATCTTTTTCATAACCAAAACTTACATCTTTAAATTCAATATCATAATTTTTCATTTGTGTAACAGTTCCACTCATTAATTTATTCATTTCCATGCGTTGAAATACATCTTCTAGTTTATCAATCGCATCTTTACCAAAGGTATAGTTCTTACTAAAAAACATTATTTTCAAAAATGCATTGTTTAACAATCCGGAAAATGTCATGAAAAAAGCAACTAAACTTATGATTTCAGTAGCAGGATGATTCTTTAATACGGGATAAACTATTACAATAATCAAGGCTTTAAAGCTCATCATACCACATTGATATAAGATAAATGGTGTTCGACACATTTGACATTGACGATTAACAACATTTGCATAATGCTCAATGGATTTACGTAGTTTTTCAAAAGAATTCAAAGCTAAGCCAAATACTTTAATAACCTGTATTCCACGCACATATTCTACGGTTTCAGAATTAATATCTTCTAACGCTTTTAAATACTCTTGCATCATTGATTTTTGTGCATACATATATTTAAAACATAGAAACGCAAAGAAAATAGCAAGTAATACCAATACTCCTATATGCCAACCAGCAAGAAACGATAAAACGATTACCCCTATCGGAAATAAAATGGCATTAATAGAATCTGGTAACATATGTGCAATAATCGTATGCGTATTTGCACTATTATCATCAATAATTTTTCTTGTGCGACCAGAAGGATTTGTATCAAAGAAGGTAAAAGAAGCATTCAACAAATGAACCAATCCACTTTTTTTCATATTCGTCTCTAAACGAAACGCAAATAAATGACTAAACACTAAAGAAGCCATATATGTCGAAGCATATAAAACAGTTGTTAAAAAAATCGAAATAGAATGTTGATGAATGATGAAACGATCAGCATTTCCTGTAATTTCTTTTAATAATTGCCAAAAAAAGTAATAAGGTATAAAAGAAAAACAGGTTGCTAAACCTGAAAAGAGTAAGGATAATACCATGTAACTCTTTTTTTCTTTGGCAAAATGCAATAAGCGATAAATAGTATCCATGCTTAATCCTTAATATGTTTTTTCAAAATACTATGACCTAAATACACACCAGCAACCGCCAATGCAAAGACAATAATTGTAGACCATACTGCCCACATACCACTTGTATATTTTACGTATTCTAGCATTGCCTCATATTTTTGATTTCGATTCACCCATGTTTCAATATAACTATCTAAGAAAAACAAGGAAGGAATAATTGCCCCAAAGGCTTGACCAACATGCATAATACCTGAAGCAATAGCTATTTTTAATGTAGATACCTGTTTTGATCTAGAAGCAATGAAATCTGCAAGTATTGCTGCTGTTAATGAAGAAAGAATCCAAGGTAAATATCCTCCACCAACTAATGAAAAGACACCCATTAATAAACCGGTAAAAATAGTATATTGACCAAATTTGCCTACTTTTTTTGCCATAAAGTAAATAATTGTACCAGCAAGTAAACCATTGACACCCGGACTAATCGCATGTCCCAACGCTCCTAATAAATTGGTAAGTAACATTGTAACGAAATACACGGTAATATAAACTGCCGTAAGTAACGCAATTAATATTAAATCTTTTGTTTTAAGTGTTTTATTCATAATAATTCTCCATTTCTTTATATATTGTATTTAATGTTTCTATATGATTTTCTTCTAAATAAAAATCTTCTTTTATACTTTGATTACTTAAATATACGATACGATCACTTATTTTACGTATAAATTCATAATCATGAGATATTAAAATAATTGTTTTTTCTTTCTTTAATAATTGAAGCATATCTAAGACATGTTCCATAGATTCTTTATCAAGTCCACTTGTTGGTTCATCTAAGATAAGAATTTCTTCTTGACATACAAAGCATAAGGCTAGTTGTAATCGTTGCTTTTCTCCACCAGATAACGTTTGAGGATGATGATCTTTTAAATGCCATAAATTTAATAATTTTAAAGCTTCTTCATTTTTCTTATGATTCTTAGAAGTGATTTCCAATTCTTTTAATACGGAAGAACCAAATAATTGAAAATCAGCGTCTTGCATAACATACAGCATACGATGATTTGTAGTGATGCTTCCATGATCCGGTTTTAATAGCTTTAACAGTAATCTTGCAAATGTTGTTTTACCAACACCGTTGACACCTATTAAAGTAGTAACTTCATACTTATAAAACTTAATATGTAAATCTTGAAGAATATGTTTATAACCTAAGCCTTTTACTTCAATCATCATCTGATTTCCTTTATAAATATCCTTTTTCGGATACCTATCATCAAAGAGATAAAATGTTCTTTTGCAATAAGGACTTGCCATAAAGTCGCTTAATGTATCAAATGTGAATAATTGCTTATCTTCTATTAATAATACCTTATCAACAATACCATCCAAGTAATAATAACGATGATCTGCTATAAAAATAGTTTTTCCTTCCTGTTTTAATCTTAACATTTGCTTCTTTAATCGCATGGCATTTCCATAATCTAAATTAGCAGATGGTTCATCAAAAATTAACACTTTAGGCTTCATCATAAGACTACTCAATAAAGCTAGAAGTTGTCTTTGACCAGATGATAAATGAAAGATATTTCGATTTAACAATGATTGTATTTGATACTCTTCTACCACTTCCTCTAAACGTTGTTTCATCTCTTTATAAGAAAAACCATGATTTTCCATCGCAAAGACCATTTCGGATGTTGTATTATTCGTAAAAAATTGACTTCGAGGATTTTGAAAGACATTGCCAAAAATTTTACTCCGTTGATAAAGCTTAGTATTTTTTTGACCATCTATGATTAACTCACCTTGTAAATCCCCTTCAATAATTTCAGGAATTATACCGTTTAATATATTTAATAAAGTACTTTTACCACATCCACTACGTCCTACAAGTAAGATTACTTGTCCTTGTTCTACATCAAAACATATATTTTTTAACGCACAAGTTCCATCTTCATATACAAACTGTAAATGATTCATTTCAATAATTTTATTCATACGATACCTCCAATAATCAAGGCAAATCCTACAGATAAAACACAAAGACTAACAACATCCAACCATGTACATTTCATTTGGTAGAAACTGGAACGTTTAGAAGGTGAATCCAATCCTTTGGTTAAGGCGGCAGCAGTAAGTTCATTACTTAGATGTAAGCATCGATATAATTGTGGAACTAAAAGATATTCATATGTTCTCAAAGGATAGCGTATTGAAAATTTTACACCTCGAATGTTCATAGCTTCTTTAATGATTCTAAATTCCTGTCTAAAAGTAGGAATATATCTTAGAGTGACGGTTAATCCAATGATAAAGATTTTTGGTAACTTAATGGCTTGTAAAGCAGATAATAATTCAGAAGAATTATATTCACTAACCAGTAAATACGCTAAGACAAAATTTGGTAAAAATAGGATCATCATTGTAATCGTTGAAACTAGAACATAATTTTTGATATAAAAAACAACGATATAATAAATACATAGAAATATACCTAAATAAACAATGGACTTAAAAAAGACACGATATTTCCTTACAATCAACAACATTGATAAGGAAAATAATAACGTAAATACTATTGCTTTATTTGAAGCAAATACAGTATTTAAAAAAGGAAACAACATATTTATAAATAAAATCGTTAAGGGATTAAATCTTAATGATTCTTCACTCCTTTTATCCATATGGAATAGTTGCATCTACCTTCTCCTTATAATTGTTCTACAACGAATAATTTTACTCCCTTTGTTTGTTAGAGTCAACTAACATATTTCTTAAAATGAAAAGTGCTTTTGCACCTTTAATCATAAGATTCAATAAAGTCTTTTATTTCATCTTCAATGTTCATTTCTAAAAAGAATGGATCCATATGTGTAAAGAAATGCCAACGATCTTTCTGTCCTTTTTTACGCACAAAGATTACTTCCCCATCTTCAGAGCCAAAACATTCTCGACTAACTTCAAAATCATATTCAGTAAATTGATCTCTACATTGTTTAAATCTTAATTCTCTTTCTTCAATATATTTTTTTACATCTTCATTATTAATGGAATACGCATCTACCTTAATAGATCCAATTGAAACACGCTTTTTAGTAATCGCACTATCTAGATAATCCAACGGTATCCAAAGAACCATAATATCTTCTTCAAAAGAAAAACGACTAATCGGTATTTGATAACCATTATAGCTAATTAGTTCAATATCAGGTAGTTTACTATATTCAATTGTTTCTTCTTCAAAAGGTACACCATCTACATCGATACAATGATAACGATAACCCGGCACTTTCTTCATAAAAGTTCTACCGTGTTCAATACTTTCAAACATACCAACCAATTGTCTTGTATTTTTACTGCTCCATTCAAGTAAATACATACTCTAACTCCTTCTATATACTTCTATTATATCAATAATCATAAAAAATACAGATTGATATTCAATCTGTATGGTTACTTATTCTTTTATTGTTTTTTTCGTATATAAAATCGAAATTAAACCAATTATCGATACAACTGTAATCGCAAACAAACTCATCATATTTGTAGAATCCATTGTTTTAGGAACATTTAAACTTGGAGTTTTATACATATCCACAATTGTAGTTGATTCTACAACCACATCTTCCATTACATTTTCTTCTGATGTATCAACCTCATCTACTATTGGTGCTGGTGGATTAACCGGAACTGTTGGTTGTGGATCAGCCGGAACTGTTGGTTGTGCATCAACCGGAAATATACTAGCAAGTTCAGCTGGTTCACTTAGCCCAATTATAACTACTTCAGCAATGCGTCCCGTTTTAGCTATAAGTTCTAATCCTTCTTCTACACGGAAATGAAAATTCGCCTTAACTACAAATCTTCCTATCGAAGTCGAAACATAAAACACAAAAACAAATATAAAAACGGCAAGCTTTTTTTGTATGTTCACTTCAATTCCCCCTTGATATGTATAATACCTATTCTATAAATTATTATATTTATGATATTATTACATGTCAATCATTTATCAATTAATGTATATATGTATATTTTAGTAAATTATATGGAAATAAAAACATAAAAAAATGTATAAGAACTATGTATGATTTTTTATATAATAACTAAATAAAAATGATTTTACATTATAAAAAGTGAACCTTAGTTTTAAGACTCACATAATGTTTTAATTATTTACTTCTTTTTGAATGTTTAAAACCACTGCTAATGCAAACAGTGAAGTAAACAATAGTGTAAACCAGATTAATACATCAGTAGTATCCATCGTTTTAGGTATATGGAAACTTGGTGTTACTTTTGGTTGTTCATTTACGATTGGTTGTACATGAACTTTTGGTTTTGGTTGTGGAACAGGTGCAGGATTTACTTTTGGTTTTGGATTATGAATCATTTGAACAGTACCATTTCCTAATGGTACCCATTGATTGTTTTCTTTCCATTCAACACTTCCATCTACATTTACTCTAAATTCAATTGCAGCAGCTAAAGTATATCCATTTGGAGCTTCTACTTCTTCCAGTAAATATTGTTCTGGTGCTAAACTTAATGTTTTCACCATTGATGTTGTTTGCCATGTATCTAAAACAACACCATCTTTTCTTATAACACGTAATTTCGCATTTTGAAGTTCATTGTTTTGATTTTTAGCGACACTACTGAAGTGAACATCGTATTTCTTTAAAGTATGAATCATCTGTACTTTTTTATCAAATGCTTCAATGGCATTTTGACCAACAATAATATGTACAGAGCTATCCGGACCTACAATAAATTCAACTGGTGCAGCTTGATTAAAACCAACTGGAGCCTGTGTTTCTTCTACTACATAAATTCCCGGAAGTAACATGACTTCTTTTTCAGCATTTGTACTTGTAAATGTTTCCACAGTCGTCATCGTATCTTTATTCTTAATAACTAACTGTGCTTGAGGTAATTCTACAGGTTTACCTTCTTCTAAACTACTAATAATAACGACATGTTTTTTTAGAGTATTTGTCATTTGAACTGTTGCATTAGCTACAGCAACCCATTGTGTATCTTGTTTAAGTTCAACACTTCCATCTAAATTTACTCTAAATGTAATCGCCTTAGCCAAATCATAACCATCAGGAGCTTGTGTTTCTTCTAATTTATATACCCCTTTAGCAAGTTTTAATATTTTTTGTGTAGCTGTTGTTGTCCAACTTTCCAACTCTGTTTCAACATCAGTAATTTGTTTTACTGTTAATTTGGCATTTTCTAATTCTGTTGTTTGTCCTTGAGCAACTTTACTAATACGTACATCGTGTTTACTTAAGATATGTACCATTTGTACGTGATCAACAAGAATTGCTGAACTACCAACTTGAGAATAAATCTCACCATTTGGAGCTACTTCAAAATCTACAACAACAGCAGGTTCATATCCTTGTAAGCCTTGTTGAACCGAAAGACGATATTTATCCGGAAATAATTTTACTACTTCCATCGCATCTCTACTTGTCCAAAGACGTACAAATTCACCACTTTGTTTTGAAAGATTCAACTGTACGCCCGGAAGCTCTACAGTAGTATTATCCTCTGAAACATTACTAATTCTTACATCAAATCCAACAAGTACATGATTAAATTTAATTGTTGCATTTGGTGCTAAAGAACTAGATGCTCCTTCAATGATTCTTACAGAACCATCATCAAAAACCCAAAATCCAATTTGTGCAACATCAGCTTGATATCCATTTGGAGCTTGATCTTCTACCAAGGTATATCTACCTGATTTTAGGTGTGCAATATGTGGAGCATCAGTAGAATCCCATGAAACCACATTCGCATTTGTTTCATCTTTAATGCTAAATTTTGCACCCGCTAATTCTGTAGTTGTTCCCTTTACAAGTGAACTAATGAAAACATCATACATTTTTTCTGCTGCTTCAACCTTAGAACTAAGCATCATTGATGACATTATTAGTATTAATGACATAACAAAACCAACAATCTTATTTGTTCGAACTTTCATATTCTCTCCCTCTAGAATTGTATTGTAACCTAATTATTTTTTTAAACTGTAAATTAGTTTCAATTCCTAAACTATACTAGTACATAATAAAGTCAATGTCAATTTTATCAAAATGACAATTTTGTCATTTAAGTGATAAAACAAATAAAATTACTATAAAAATAAGATAAGCATAATACTAAAGAAAAAATATACTTATTATAAGTATATTTTTTAGTAGTTCGTTACGTAATTATCCAACCTAATCCACTTCTTTACGTTACATTTCATCTAATTCATTTAAAGTACGTCCGTCTTTATTCTTCCATTCTGTTCTTCCATTTCTACTCATTCCAAGAATAAACATCGCAGCATAAGATGGACTATTAAATAAATAATCTTTAATTATTCGGCCATTTACAATTTCATTATTTTCTCTTAAAGTATCTCTTAATAATTTTATTGATTTAGGTAAAGTTTCCGAATCATTCATTTCAATCATACTATCCTTTAATACAACAAAACCTTCATTTGTTCTTTTGCATTTTGCCTTAATTACAAGATCAGATTTTTTAGTTTTACTATTTAGACTGTAAATTTCTTCTGTTATAGATGATAATTCATTATTAATTAGTGGTACAAAGATTTTATAACCCAAGACCCCTAATACCATCTTTGAATATTCTACAAAGTCTTCAAGTTCAGATTCTTTTTCTTCTGTGACATTCCCCGGATTTGGTTCATTACCATTTTTTACAATATATCTTTGTGCTTCTTTTGCTAGATTCGTAAATTTGTTTTCAAGAAAGCTTATTTCAGTTGGTCCAAATGAGTTATTTTGTGTAGTCAGTATCACAACATCTGTAAAATAAAATTCATCTTTTAAATGTTCCAACACTCGATATAAAATACCTTCTTTATTTTTTCTAACACCTGCTTGCCCGATATATACTTCATCTTGTCCATCTTCATTTTTAAAAAATAAGAAATATACACCACTTTGTTTTAAATCTTGACGTTTTTTACAACTATCAAGAAGTGATCGTGGGATTTTGTAAGCTAAGCCTGTCCAATTTAATAATGTACATTTAATTCTACCTGTTACTTCTCCATCCATAAGAAATAAATTAAAATTTTTACTTTTATTCATATATTTATCCCTTTCATCTCATGTTCTAACTTCTAAACATTTTAATCTATTTCTATTATAGCGAACTATATCCTTAAAATTTATACGTATTTATTTTATTTTATATTTTTTATCTGCTAAGTGTATGTAAACATGTTTCACTATTCATATAATTCATAAACTACTAAAAAGTCAGATGACCATATGACCATCCGACTCTTGTATTAAATACTAATTTTCATTCATTTGTTCCCATTGACATAGTTTCCGGTAACGTGCTTCCTCCATCAATTACAATTTGAGAACCAGTCATATAGCTTGATTCATCACTTCCTAAAAATGCAAATAATTCTCCAACTTCAATTGGTTTCGCTAAACGTTTCATCGGTACACCTGCTGCAATACCTGCAATGGCTGATTCTGGATTTTCAGGGTTAGATTCTATTGCCATTTTTTCAACCATCGGAGTTCTTGCATAACCTAATTGAGTACAATTCACACGAATGTTACGACTTGCATATTCAACAGCCAGACACTTTGTTAAACCAACTAACGCCGCTTTTGTCATGGCATAGGCAGCTTCACCTGCATCAGCAACAATGTCTCCGGTTACAGAAGAAGCAATTACAATATTTCCTTTCCCTTGTTTTAGCATGTAAGGAATGACTGCTTTACACGTGTTCCATACACCTTTAATATTGACATCAATATGGAAATCACGCATAGCATCATCCATTTCTTCAAAAGGAGCCAAGCGACAAACGCCTGCATTACAGCAAGCAATGTTAATCTCACCAAAGGTTTCAATTCCTTTTTTTACAGCATCTTCCATTTGTTCACGATTAGCTACATCTGCAATAACACTGATAATTTTTGCATTATACTCTTTGCGAAGTCTATCTGCTGTTTTTTCGACTTCCGGCGATAAATCGACCATGATTAGTTTTGCACCATACTTTGCATAAGCGATAGAAATTCCTTCACCAAGACCAACTGCTGCACCAGTAATCAACGCAACTTTTCCATCTAATTTAGCCATCTCACAAACCTCCTTTATCTTGTTATTTTTTGTGATTTTACTATCTCCATGCGAATTTCCGCATAGTTTTACATGATAACTTTTTATTCTATTTAAATTAAATGTCAATTGAATTTTCTAACTTACAAATATTCAACTTTTTTGAAATATTAAAATAGATTACACTCAAAAATGAACTCTTATGATACTTTATACATATCATTTTTATAGAACATTACGGATTCATTTCTATTTACATTTTTTAGCACTATCAGAGTATTATACACATCTGGAAATGGTGATACCATTCCCATGCATGCCATACCAAATATCAATCCATTCCATTCTTTACACGCAGCAGGACTTATTATAAAAATTATTAGCGGAACGATACCAAGTATAAATGGTAATAAACACATTAGTATAAATCTATTTCGTTTTAATGGATAGGATGCTAGCGCGACAAAGATGAATTTTCCTTTGAGTTTTCCGATGGTTACATTTGCTTCCTTAGGGTAGACAATTCCGTGTAACCATTCATGAACAATCAACAACAAGTAACCCAAGACAAAACCAATAAAAATAAATATTGGAGAAAATACAATTTCTTTACATGCAATCGTTTTGCATAACATCGTTATAAAAAGCAAAAGACATAGAATTACTGCAATCGGTGTAGCCTTTTTCATCATTTCTTCCACACTATGAGAAGTTTCTATTTTCACAGCATTATCCGGTAAATCACCAATTTGACACTCATTGATATCATTTATTGATAGTCTTAACTTTATCATTATACATTCACCTTGGTTTCATAAAACTGAATTTGATAGAGTCTAACACTCCATATTATTACTACCCTCATCATATCATAACACTGGTATTTTTTCTATTTGGTACAATTTAAAAACAGGAAAGTGATTTCCTGTCTCAATATGTATTCTTTACTATAATTTAAATACCTGTCATGAACTTTATCATTTAAATATTCATTATATTTCAGATCTTGTCTTTACTAAATACATACCCTACTCTTTTAATTCTTGAGGTAAATCGTATACTGTTTTTCCTTTCACCTCATACATCATTGATATTCCCAGTGAATTTTCACCGATAATATCAGATGTACAAAAAGTTAACAATCTTCTTTTGTATAATAATCAATATAGTAAACATCCAAATAACTTCCATTTAAAACAAAAGGTGAAGTATGCTTTTACCTATCGACACTTATTGGACATTCAGAATAAAAAGAATGGATTATCCTCTTGCAATAATTTTGAGTTACATAGTTTATGCCTTTTCACTAAATGTAACATGTCTTATATTTTCTTACTTCTCTATCTTTGTTAATAAAACAATACACTCCACATGATCTGTAAAAGGAAACATATCAACCGGTATTACTTCTATATACTCATAACCAACTTTTTTAAATTCTTTTAAGTCTTGTTTTAATGTATTCGGATTACATGAAATATAAAGCACTTTCTTGGGTTGTAACTTTCCTACAGCCTGTATAAAACTTTTTGTTGAACCTCTTCTAGGAGGATCCATAATCAATACATCGAACAATTCTTTTTTCATCGCCATTTGATTCATAAAAACAGTGGCGTCTTTTTTTATAAATTCGACATTCGTAATTTGATTTATTTTTTGATTAAACATAGCATCACCAATAGCAGCAGGATTTGATTCAACACCTATAACATGCTTTGCCAGTTTCGATGCGAATAAAGTAATGGTACCTATACCACAATAGGTATCCAACACTTTATCACTGCTTTTAATATCTGCTTTTTCAAGAGCTACTTTATATAAACGTTCTGTTTGCTTCGGATTTACTTGATAAAAAGAACGACTTGAAATACGAAACTTTAAATCACCTAAATAATCATAGATAAAACCAGGACCAATTATCGTTTTATCATTATTGCCTAAAACAATCGATGTCTGTTTCGCATTGATACTATAAGTAATCGTTTTTATATTAGGATGCTGTTGCATAATACTTTGAGCAAAGTTTTTTCTTGAAGGAAATGTAGAATTTGCCAAGATAAAACAAACTAAGATTTCATCTGAATACTTTCCTACTCGAATTAATACATGTCTTAAAAGACCATAGCCGGTATCTTCATTATAAGGTTCAATCTTATATGCATTTGCATATTGCACAATGGTTTTTAAAATAGCATTTGCTTGTTTGTCTTGCATGTAAGTATCTTTTTCTGCTATTACTTTATGAGTATTTTCTTGATAAATACCTGCTATGACTTTTCCTTTCTCTTTTGCAAAAGAAGCAATTACTTTACAACGATAATGATATGGATCTTCCATAGATAAAAATGGTGCAACATTTGCACCATGAAATAAGTGTTGTAATTCATTTCTTTTTTTCGTTAAGCCTTCTTTGTACTCCTTTATCGTTGGAATCATCGTACATACGGCTTTTTTCATATGGTTATTTTTCATATTTTGATTATACATTAAGCACTATAAAATGTCATCTTTAATCGTTTAAATAATGATAGCTATTTTGTCCTGCAATTGCTCCATCGTTAACCGCAGTTACAATTTGTCTTAAATGCTTCACATTACAATCGCCAGCACCATAAATTCCCGGGATTGTTGTTTCCATCTTATCATTGACTACAATATATCCTCGATCATCTAAAACATCTAAATGTTTTAAAAAGGCGGTACTTGGTGTAGCTCCTATATATGGAAAAATACCATCTACTTTTAATTCTGTAATTTCTTTTGTTTGAACATCTTGAATGCATAAAGTATCTACTTTATCATCCCCTTTGATTTCTATTGGAATATGATTGCGTATAATTTCTATCTTTGGATGCTTTAACACTTTTTCTTGAATAATCGCTTCTGCACGAAATACATCTCTACGAATAATAATGTACAATTTATCAACAAACTGGGTTAAGTAAAGAGATTCTTCTAAAGCAGAATTTCCTCCACCAATTACTGCAACAACTTTGTTTTTAAAAAACGAACCATCACAAATAGCACAATAAGATACCCCTTTACTAATAAACGTATCTTCTCCAGGAATATTTAAAGGATTTGGATTTGTCCCTGTTGCCACAATAACAACTTTCCCTTGATATACTGTACCATCCTTACAAATAATTTCTTTTATATTTCCATCTTTTAAATCAATCACTTCACCATATAAGTAATCTACTTCTAAATTTTGTACTTGCTCAAACATCTTCAACGATAAATCGACACCATTGATTTGTGTAAAACTTGGATAGTTTAAAATCTCAGCCGTTTTCACCATTTTTCCACCCGGTGCACTATATTCAATCATACCAACAGACAATCCAGCACGCTTAGCATAAATTGCCGCACTCATACCCGCTGGACCTGCTCCAATAATGACTACATCATAAATTTTACTCATAATAACCTCCTAGTTACATCTTTAGTATACATGAATAATCATACCTTGATATAGATTTTGCTTTTTTAGACTACTGTAAGGATTAAGAATACCTCCAGAACTTGCATCCACATAGATGTTCTTATTAGAAAATATTTCTCTTTCTAAAAGGGTATTCAAAGCATTTAAATTTTCAGATAAAGAAAAATGTATGCTTAAATACGTTTCAAATATATCATTTGTTTTTAAACATTTAATCTTTACATAAATCATAGTATTCATTTGCATAACATATTTTAATTATTTTTCCCTTGTAACAATATAATCCTTGATTGTCTTCCACATAATCTTTATAAGGTATATGAAAAGTAAATTGTTGTTGATAACCATCACCTAACCATAATAACGTAGAGCAAAAATAGTTATTTTTTAATATGGATTTATTATAATCATATGGATTTAAAAGTATGATTTGTTGTTCTTTTAAATTGGTAATCTCTTGATATTGATCAATAATTTTTATCTTGGTTACCTTATTTAATAATCGTTTATATTTTGTAAGTAAATCATCGTATAGGCTTGAAATCACTAGAATAGGTTGCATTGTAAAATCAAAGTATATGGATTGTAATGTTATTTCATCAATACCTAAAAGTAGCTTATTATCTTCATATTTCATAGTTATGGTTTTGGGCATTTCTAAAGTAAATGGAATATCTTTTTTTCGATAGTTAAAGATAGATGGTTTACATAACTTAAAGATATATGGCATTGTTGTATAGTTAATGCCATCCAATTCACTTTCTAGCGTTGTCTTAATTACTTTATTATAGATTGCCATTAATTCATTGGTATTACTTTTACCAATCACATAAGACTTAGAAGCAAGCTGAAACATATTAAAAGAAATGGAAGAGGAAATGGTTGTAAAAATCATAAACCTTAAAGCATACATACTATAATTTGCCATAATATTTAAAAGAAGTTCTTGTAGATGTGGATATAATTCTTTAAAGACATGATACCCATTAATAATTACTAGGGTATCTTGTTGATTATTCATCAAATAATGAAACACTCTTTGTATCAATTCTTTTTGATAACCATCAATGTATAACCATAAAATGTGATAATCAAGATAGTCTTCAATACCAAAGCGATTAAAATCAATGAAGATAACACGATAATCAAACATGGATAATGATGTAAGAATGTTTTCAATACATCGATGTCTAGATTCTTTAAAAAGAGAAAATATAAATGTGATTGGGTATTGTTTTAAATCGTGAATAAATAGCCCCTGTTTTGCTTGATCAATATAATCAATTTCTCCCATAATGATCTCGTATTTCTTTACATCATATTGATATTTATGTATTAGCTCTTCTTGATTACGTTCAGTTAAAGGCTTTTGCCAGATTGATCTTGCCTTGTATTGATTTGCATGCTTGATAATACTTTGCATAATACAATCAATTTCTTTTTTCATTGGTTTTTGTACAGCAATACTTTGTTTTTCAATCCTACACCTAGAATTTAATAACGCTACTTTTAAAGTATCCTTCGGATTTTCAATGTTCATAGTACTTAGAGCTGCTTTGGCAAACTTAAGTTTCTGATCACAAAGAAAATAAAATTCTCCGGGATGTTTAATCATACTAGCTACATTAGACTCTATCATCTCTTTAGAATCTTGAGCTGTTTGCACTTTTAAACATAATTTAAATCTTGCATTAGACCATATCTGATCATCCACTACACCACTTGGTTTTTGTGTAGCAAGTAATAAATGTATTCCTAGTGATCTACCTATTCTTGAAATGGATATTAAATCATGAATAAATTCAGGTTGTTGTTTTTTTAATTCAGCAAACTCATCTGCCACAACAATTAAATGTGATAATTTTATAAGCCCATACTCTTCTTTATACAATTGCTGATATAAATCGATATTCATCACTGGCTCATTTGTTCTATCAATCATTTTTTTAAAAGCTTCTTGACGTAATTGAACTTCTTTCTTTAGTGCCAATATACTTCTTTGTATTTGTTCAGGTTGAATATTCGATATACTTCCAACCAAATGAGGTAATACATACTGATCATTTTCAAACGCTAAACTTATACCTCCTCCTTTATAATCAATAATAATGAATTGCACATCACTTGGATGATAATTCATTGCCAAAGATAAAATTAAAGTTATTAGCAACTCACTTTTTCCACTTCCAGTACTACCAGCAATCAAACCATGGGGACCCATACCTTTTTCATGTAAATCTATTTGAAACAAAGTATGTTGTACCTTACCAAGGTTAGCTTTTAATCCATGATATGGTTTATTTAATCGATAGTTTCTTTCAATTTGAGTAAGATCTTGAATATCCAATATCGATAAGCATCCTTCTTTTACATTATGATTTAGATATGTATTAGAGATATATAAATTTAAAGTATTAAAATCAATATCAATTAAATCATAGATATTGGTTTGATATTCCATACCATTTATTACAATAGTATTATGAAATTGATCATTATAGATGATACATTCACTATGAATATTTACTTTTTCTTTAGAAGTTACTAAATGGACATAAGATAGCTTTTTAAGTGAAAAATCATATTCAAAGTTGCAACTTTGAACAAAAACAATGGTTGGTAAGTCTTGAATGTAAATGTAGTTATCTTGATATTCTTGTTGTGATGTAAACACAAAATGGGCATATTTATTCCTAACAAACGGTATAGTATTTAGATATGGATGTCTTTTTAAAAAGAATGCATCACATAATACGATAATTTGTAAAACATCATAACCATGATAGCAAACCAACTGCAATAAAATATACTTAAACATATATTCATTTTTGGAACATAAAGTAATATGCCTATACTTTTTTAAATCTAGTATAAACATGGAATGTTCATTCCTACTCAGTTTTTCTTTAAACCATTCTATTCTAGAATGCAATTCATCTTCATCCATTAATGTATTTGGATACTTAAGATGATATTCTTCCTTTGATTGTCCAAATCCTAAGGAAATAGTTAAAAAATCACTATGCGACGGTAAACGTTGAAATAAAGTTGGTAAACGATTAACAATCATTTCATGCATATCATTGATATTGGCATAATTTTCAATACGTTGCTTTAAGATATTTTTAGTTTTACTTTTATATTCTTTTAATAATGCTTCTAAATAGGCTACATAACGCTTCTTACGTTTTTGATTGTGTTTCTTAACACCTTTATGTTCAAAATAGCGTTGTAGTGGATTCCACAGTATGGTACTAATAAACATGGTAATCGGTAGAATTAACATAGGTATAATTTCAATTATTTTTCTTCTATTCAATAATGCATTGTAAAAAGTAAGTCCACCTACCGATAAAGAAGCCAATGACATTGTTAAAGCCGGTCCCATTTGTATTACAAAAGGATTTTTATGATACTCTAAATAACGCATTGGTTCTTTTAATGTAATCGTTGTTTCCATCTCTTCCACATATCTACGATAGTGCTTAAAAAAAGAGATTGTATTTATGGTAGATTGAAAATTATATTGTGGTTTATATGGTTTTAAATCACAGAAAAAATTACATGCAATGAATTGGTCATGGTAAATAATTTTATAATATTTAAAATCGATATAATCAAAGTTTTTTAATAATCCTTCTTTCGTATATTCATCATTAAGAAATACTTCCACATTAGAGCGTAGATAGCCATCTATAATAGATAATCGTAATTTATTTTTCACTATATCATCACTATGTTTATAGTAATGATATTCCATTGGAAGGTCGATGATTTCAATCGTAATTGGATAGTATATATCTTGGCAATCTATTTTATATTTTGACTTAATAAATGGTAATTTTTGTTTTAACTGGATGTTTAAATGTTGTGATAATTGAATCATCAATTGTTGGTCATAATATACTTCAACTGTTCCATTCATCAATGAAAAAGAAGTTTTAAATCCTTCTTTTTCGATTAATGCAACATCCGTTTTATGTTGATTTTCAATGAGACGTAGATACTTCATCTTGTACTAATACACTTAAAGCTGTGTGATATTTTTGATCTTTGGTTTTTATGGTAATCATGGTGCTTCCTTTATTTATGCCTGTAATCAATCCTTTTTCATCGACATCAGCTACTTTACGATCTTTACTTTCAAACAGCAAATCATTTACTTGATAGTTACTTGGTAAACCTTTAATATGAATTCTTACGTTTTTATTTTTAACGATTAAATAATTATAACGATCTACTAGGATTTTATTTGCATTTAATAAAGGTACTTCTAACGGTTTAAAACTAGTTTTATGTTCAACGGTACACTTTGGTACAAAGAGCCAATTTTCTAAATGTGTGTATTTGTTTTTGAAAATTTGATGTTTATCGTCTAAAAGTTCAAACGTTTTCCCTAAATTAAAACGTCCAAGCAATGTATTTTGCGAGTTGACTGTTATATTCAATAGCCAATGTAACGATAAATCTCCACAAATCTGAATATTGGAATACTTTTTACTTAACTCATCAAGATAGTCCATTGGTAAATCACTTGGTTCACTGCTTACTTGATTGTTAGTATCAAATATATGAATCGTTGACTGTATTAATCCTTTTATACCAGCTTTTAAACCTATATCCATAATTGGTTGTCCAAGCACCCTCAATGCAGCTTGCAATCCAACATATCCATTAAAACTCGCTTTTAACACAAAATCTAAATCACCATCAAAATCATTTAGAAAACGAAAATGACCATCTTTTATTTCAAATCCATAACGATTATTAGTATCAAAAGTTAATTCCACTCTTCCACTTGCATAAATATGAAGATTTAATGTTAAATACATATCAGCAATGGGAGCATTGGGTAATGAAACTTTTAATTTCAATATTGGTATAGTAATATCAGTAATTTCTTTATCTTTTTGAAACGACTTTGTAATTGTTGTAAAGAATTGACTGACATCTTTATGTAGATGTTTATATACATCAATATAGTTTGATCTATTTAAACCAAAACTACTTAATGTTTTAAAATCCAATCGAAAATATGCATTTTGTAAATTTTTGTATTCATAATTTGGTTGTATATCATAGACATCCAGTTCTCCAAATAGATTATAGTTTCCATTCACTTTCTTTGAAACGTATACATGAATTTTATTTTTATGAATAGAATAACTAACTTTAAAATCTTTATATACAAATTCTTTTACCTTATTAACTTGAGTTGAAATATAATTCTTTTCCACAAGATCTTGAATATTAAGTGTTTCTTTGACATCATGTAAATCAATAATATCTGTATCTTCAAGATTTAATACAAAACTACCCGATAACTTCATATTTTTCAAAACATCTTCCAATACAACATCTTTAATTTGAAGTTCATAATATTCTTCTTTTTCAATAACATCAACAACTTCTTTTAATACGTATCCATCATTACTTTGATATTGAATAACATCTCCTTGACTAACAGTCTTATCCGTGATAATTTTTTCATCTTTAACAATTCCTTCAATCTCAATGACATCTGTTTTATAATCAATTTCAAAATGATCTTCAAATACCTTATGATTTAATTTTTCTTTTATAAATGCAATCGCATTTGTCGCTTCTTGCTCTTCCACATAGTCAGATTCATTTTGAACTACTTTGCACGGTTCATAATTATCGATAATTAAACGTTTTATAGTTATGCAATAATAGTCTCTTGTAAGATAGTCATCTAATTTAAAAGTATCTATATCTTCAATAACACCCCAATTATTTAATGCAACTACAATATCATAGGCTTCATCATGTTTTAACGAAAGAAATTGTTCTTGTACATTTTGGTTATCTTTAATATTTAAGTTATCACTGATAAGTGTAAACCAATCTCTAACAGTTATAAAATCTTGATGTATTGTTTGTTTACAACCACTTAAGCAAGTAATCAATATGGTGATTATAAAATACAAACAATACTTCTTAAATTTAAAAACTTGATGCATTTGAATTAATTGTTGTTTCAATTGTTGAATATGTATTTGCAGTAAATTCTAAGAATTTTGCATACGATTCTATGATTTCCTTATCTTCTTCAAATACATTTGAAAAGTTAGAAAAACGACTACGAATCGTTTCGGAACCTTCACTCATCCATACGAGACTTAAATCTTGCATTTCCTTTTTAACCTTTAACAATGCTTCATACATATTGTTGTTGATACTACGAATGGTGGAAGCTAAGTTATTTACTTCATCCATTGTAATTTTAATTTCATCCATAATATCCTCCTAATTCACTAAAGCCTTAGCTTGATTATAAATTTCATCTTGAGTTTCACGATATGCACGTGCCGTATTCTTTAAAAATTCACTGTACTGCGTCATGATGTTACTTAATTGTTTTAAGTCATCATGAAATCCTTTAATTTGATTTGAAAAAGCAAGATTATCTTTTCCATTCCAATTGTTTTGCATCGTATCTACCGCTTGAAACAATTGATTGAATAGTCGTTGATATTCTTGATTTAACGAATCGATGATGGATGCTGAAGCATCCAAACGTTGTGGTTGACATATAATTTGTCTCATAGTATTCCTCCTTCATCCCTTTATAGTCACTCAGCAATCAATGTCTTAAAAAATAAAAACCATATATAGAATTCCTATATATGGCTTTATGTTATTGTTTTGTTTGACTAATAATGGAATCAATCAGTTGTCCTTTTTCAATCGAATCATCAAGAACAAAAATTAATTCTGGAACTTTACGCATACTTAACTTTGAACCAAGTTGACTACGAATATACCCTTTCGCATGATTTAACGCCTTCAATCCAGCTTGTTTTCTTTCATATTTGCCAATAAAAGATACATAAATTTTAGCATAACTATAGTCATTGGTTACCTCGACATCTGTAATGGTGCAAAATCCTACATTTGGATCTTTTAAATCAAATTGTATGATTTCACTTATATCTTTTTTAATAATCGATGCTACTCGATGTTGACGTACTGCCATTATTTCACTGGTACTTGTTGATCAATATATGCTTCAACAATATCACTTTCTTTAATATCATTATAATTTTCAATCGTTAATCCACAATCATAACCAGCGCTTACTTCTTTGGCATCATTTTGGAAACGTTTCAAGGAACCTAAACGACCTGTATAAGCAACTACACCATTACGAATTAAACGTACATTACAGTCTTTTGTAAGTTTGCCATCCGTAACCATACATCCAGCAATCGTACCAACTTTTGATACTTTATAGATTTGACGAACTTCCGCTTGTCCAATTACCACTTCTTCATATACCGGAGCAAGCATCCCCTTCATCGCTAATTCCATTTCTTCAATGGCTTTATAGATAATATTATGTAATCGAATTTCAACGCCTTCTTCTTCTGCTTTTTTACGGACATTTGCATCTGGACGTACATTGAATCCATAAATAACCGCTTTTGATGCACTTGCAAGCATGACATCAGATTCACTAATCGCTCCTGCAGTACTACGAATAACATTAACTTTCACACCATCTACATCAATCTTTTCCAGTGATGCTTTTACAGCTTCTGCTGAACCTTGAACATCGGCTTTAACGATAAGTGGAACTTCTTTTACATCTCCTGCTTCAATTTGAGCAGCTAAATCTTCTAAAGACATTGCACTTGTTGACTTACGTTCTTGTTCAATTTTAGCTTGTGCTCTTTTTTCAGCTACAAAACGAGCCTCTTTTTCACTATCAAAGACTTTAAAGACATCTCCTGCAACCGGAATATCATTTAACCCAATAATTTCAACTGGAGTTGCTGGTAAAGCTGTTTTAATTTCCATCCCCATATCATTTGTCATCTTACGAACACGTCCAAAACAAGCTCCAACAACTAAACTATCTCCAGCTTTTAAGGTACCATTTTGAACAAGTAACGTTGTTACCGGTCCTCTACCTTTATCTAATTTTGCTTCAATAACTGTTCCATAACCTGCACGATTTGGATTTGCTTTAATTTCACTTACTTCTGCCAATACTAAGATATTTTCTAAAATATCCTTAATACCTTCACCTTTTTTAGCACTGATTTTTACAAAGCTTGTTTCTCCGCCCCATTCTTCCGGGATTAATCCTAAATCTGCCATTTCATTCATAACACGATCAGGATTTGCTGATGGCTTATCCATTTTATTTACTGCCACAATAATTGGAACATTTGCAGCCTTTGCATGATCTACTGCTTCTTTTGTTTGAGGCATGACACCATCATCGGCAGCAACCACAATAATACACAAGTCAGTAACTTTAGCCCCACGAGCACGCATTGCTGTAAAAGCTTCGTGTCCTGGAGTATCTAAAAACGTTACTTTCTTACCATTTACAGTGACTTGGTAAGCACCAATATGTTGTGTGATTCCACCAAATTCACCATCAACAACCTTTGTTTTACGAATGGCATCCAACAATGTTGTTTTACCATGGTCAACATGTCCCATAATCGTAACAATTGGTGGACGTTCCTTCAATAATTTTGGATCATCTATAATATCATCTTCAAGAGAATTTTCTTCTTTCACTACTTCTTTTTCACATTCAATACCATACTCTAGACAAACTAATTGAATGGTTTCATCATCTAATGAAGTATTAATTGTTACCATCTTTGATAACATAAATAATAACTTAATAATTTCACTGGCATTTTTATGCATTAACTCTGCAAGTTCTTTAACTGTAATACCTTCTTGATACGTAATATGAGTTACTGCTTCTACCTTCTTACTATTGAAATTACTATGGTTATTCTTATTATGTGGACGTTTATTTCCACTTTTTCTTACTTGTTTTGCCATAATTACACCCTCTTTCTTAATAGTTCTTTAAATCTATCAGCAAATCCTACATCAGTAATTCCAATGACCATATTGTTATAAGAACCAATGGCATTACTTAAATATTCACTATTAAACTCAAGACTATATGCAATTTTATAGCTATTTGCTTTATCGGTATACCGTTTTATTGTATTGTCTGAAGCATCGTTTGCAATAAATAACAAATGTACTTTCTTTTTAAGAATTGCATCTAAAGCTGTTTGTCCTAAAACAATTTTTCCAGCCCTTTTTGCAAGACCCAATAAATTAAACAGTTGATCCATTTCGTATAATACTCTTTAATTCCTCAATTACTTCTTCTGTTAATACAACATCCAATGCCCGATTAATGCATCCTTTTTTTATTGCAATATTTAAAGCGTCAAGATTATTTTGAATATAGGCTCCTTTGCCATTTAACTTACCAGTTAAATCTACCTTTAATTCTCCAGTAGGTGTTTTTACAATACGAATCAATTCCTTCTTAGGGAATTGTTGATTGGTCGCAACACATTTACGCATCGGAATCTTTTTCATACATTACATTTCCTCATCATAGTATTCATCATAATCATCATAATCTAGATAATCATCCCACTTAGAATTTTCCATATCTTCTAAACGTTTGATTTCTTCTAATTCTTCTTCTGAATACTCAATCTTGATTTCATAATCTTTATCTTTTTTAAGATCTTTTGCTCTTAAACGACGCTCTTCTTCCTCTTTATTTTTACGACGATGATCTTTTTTCTTTTCTGCAACTGGTTTTGATACTTCAGCCAAACGCTCAAATTTAGATACATATTCGCTACGAGGTTTTAATTCTTTCTTTACCTTAACAGGTTTTTCTACTTCAACAATTTCTTTTTCTACTTCTTTTACTTCTTCCACTTTAACAATTTCTTCAACAGGTTCTACATAATCTTCTACTGTTTCATCAAGAGATTCTTCCGTTACCGTTTCAACAACATCTTCTTGGATTACCTCTTCAATAGTTGAAGTTGTATCTTCTACAATATCTTCAATAACTTCTAACTCATCTTTAATTTCATCTAATTTTGCTTGAACTTTTTCACGACGTATTTTTTCTTGTAAAGCCATGAACTCAAATACTTTCGCTTCCATATCAATGCCTAATTCTTCAATTTCACTACGTGTTTTAATATCAATTTTTGTTCCACATAATTTCACTGCCAGACGAGCATTCTTCCCTTTTTTACCGATTGCTAAAGACAATTGATTATCTTCTACTACAACTGTAATCCCTTTTGCATCATCTGCCTTAAATACCGCTAAAATTGTAGCAGGAGCTAACGCATTTTTAATTAAATCAGCTAAATTATCTGACCATTCAAAAATATCAATCTTTTCACCTTTTAACTCTTCGATAACAACTTGAACACGGCTACCTCTTGGACCAATACATGCCCCAATTGGATCAACTTCACTATTTTTTGAGTATACAGCCATTTTTGTACGTTCTCCAGCATCACGTGCAATCGCTTTAATTTCAACAATCCCTTCGAAGATTTCTGGAACTTCTTTTTCAAACAAACGTTTCACTAGACTAGCTTCACTACGTGAAACTAAAACTTGAGCACCCTTTGTTTCTTTATTACACTCTGTAATAATGACTTTGATTTTTTCACCTTCACGATAATACTCCCCAGGAATTTGAGCGCTCTTTGGCATTAAGGCTAATGTCTTACCTAAGTTTACTACCACAAAACGTTCTTCTACCGATTCAATTAAACCAGTCATCATTTCATCAATCATATCAATATATTCGTCATATACAGATTGTTTTTCCGCTTCACGAATTTTCTGCTTCATAACATTTTTAGCAAGTAAGGCAGCTGCACGACCAAATTCTGTGATATTAACTTCATCTGTTGAAACAGTTGAACCAAGTTCAACATTTGGATCGATGGCTTTTGCTGCTTGCAAGGAAATTTCTAAAAAATCATCTTCTACTTCTTCTACAACTGTTTTTTGATGCATGGCTTTAATTGTACCTTTTTTCTCATCAATTAAAACCAATACTTGAACATCTGGAATATCTACATGTTTACGATATGCCTTTGCAATGGCTTCTTTTAAAGCAGATACAACTGTATCCTGATCAATTTTACGATCATCTTCAATTAATTGCATTGCTTTTAAAAGCTCTTTAAATTTAATTTGCGAACTCATAATCCTCTCTCCTTTAAAATTTAACTGCCAAACGAATCATTTCTATTTCATTATAAGCAAACGAAACTTTCTTTGACACAGCTTTTTCTTTATAAATTACGGTTAAAACTTCATCTTCTACACTTTGCAATTCAGCCAATAACTCTAGTTTATTCTTTAAAATCGGTTTTTTAAATTTTACATAGATAGGATGGTTCATTGCACTCTTTACTTCATCAAGATTTCTTAACACACGCTCTGCACCAGCTGAGCATACTTCAAGCATATACTCTCCATCAATGACATCTACTGTATCAAGAAGTTGTGATATGTCTTCACTTACTTTCATGCAAGTGTCAATATCAATAGATCCTTCTTTTTTCATAATCGAAATTTCTAAAATTTTACTACGTTTTAGATTTTTAAGTTGAATGTCATATAATTCTACTTCATATTGCATTAAAACCGGGCTAATTAATTCCTTAATTTTTAAGTTTAAATCCATAATTTCTCCTTAAACAATAATATAAGGAGTGGTATCCCACTCCTTGATTACCTTTTTATTGTATATGAAATTTCATGAAAAAGCAAATAAAAAGGACTAAAAAGTCCTTAAGCTAATGCTTTTTTTGCAGTTTCAACGATTTGTTTGAAGCCTTGTTGATCATGAATTGCAATTTCTGATAACATTTTACGATTTACACTTACATTTGCAAGTTTTAAACCATGCATTAATTTTGAATAGCTAATATCGTGCATTCTTGCAGCTGCATTAATACGAGCAATCCATAATTTACGCATTTCTCTCTTTGTTTGTTTACGTCCAATGTATGAATATCTTAATGAACGCATTACTTGTTCATGAGCAGTACGGTATAGTAAGTGTTTAGAACCAAAATACCCTTTTGCTAACTTTAATACTTTTTTACGTCTATGACGTGTTGGTGTTGAACCTTTTACTCTTGGCATTTCTTAAACCTCCCTATTAACCTTGTAATAATAATTTAATACGTTTGTAATCTGATTTTGAAACAAGCGTAGACTTTCTTAAATTAACTTTTTGTTTGTGTGTTTTATTTGCAGCGAAGTGAGAAGTATAAGCATGACCTCTCTTTAATTGACCAGAACCTGTTACTTTAACACGTTTAGCCAATGTCTTTTTAGTTTTCATTTTTGGCATAATTTATCCTCCTATTTCTTTTTAGGTGTCAATACCACTGACATTGTATTACCTTCTAATACTGGAGCTTTTTCCACACTAGAAAGCTCTTTTAACCCTTCCATAAAGTTATTCATAACTTTTTTACCGACTTCAACACGAGTAATTAAACGACCTCTAAAACGCATATCGACTTTTACTTTCATACCTGCTTCCAGCCATTTACGAGCTTGATTTAATTTTGTCTCAAAGTCATGTGTATCAATAACTGGAGACAAACGCAATGGTTTGACCTCGGTTACATGTTGGTTTCTTTTCGCTTCTTTCGCTTTCTTTTGAGCTTCAAAACGGTGTTTACCATAGTCTAAAATCTTACAAACCGGTGGATTGCCATTTGGTGCAACACAGAATAAATCTAATTCATGTTCATAAGCTTTTTCCAAAGCTTCCCTGCGCAACATAATTCCAAGTTGTTCTCCATTTGGTCCAATGACTAAGACTTCTTTGAAGCGGATGTTTTCATTTACTAGCTCTTCAGCATTGTTTTTACGTGTAATACTTGACACCTCCATCATATAAAAAGTAGGCATATAAAATACCTACTTCTAGCTTCCGAATCATACAGTAGCACAGACCCAAGTCTTAAGACATCAGGTGAGAAGAGGTACTTCTACTTTCCACATCTTTTTATTACTCAATAAATCTATCATAGATTTCTTCAAAAGTCAACGTCTAAAATCATTTCTCACATATAGAAATATAAAGCTCCATTTGTTATAATTAAAAGCGATATGTACTTAAGGAGAATGGCTATGCATAAACTTGCTTTTGATCATGATTTATATATTAAACTACAATCCGAGAAAATTGAAGAACGTATTAAACAATTTGGTAATAAATTATATCTAGAATTTGGCGGTAAACTATTTGATGACTTTCATGCATCAAGAGTATTACCAGGCTTTCAACCAGATTCAAAAGTAAAAATGCTGTTAAAATTAAAAGAGCGTGTTGAAATGGTAATCGTTATCAATGCAAATGATATTGAAAAAAATAAAGTTCGAGGTGATTTAAACATTACCTATGATCAAGATGTCATTCGTTTGATTGATGCCTTTCGTGCCATTGATTTATATGTCGGTTCCGTTGTTATTGCACAATATAACAATCAACCACTGGCACTACAATTTAAGAATAAATTAGAAAGCTTAGATGTAAACGTTGTCCTTCACTACCCTATCGTAAATTATCCAAGCAATGTTGCCTATATCATTTCAGAAGAAGGTTATGGGAAAAATGAATACATTGAAACAACAAGAGAATTAATTGTTATTACTGCCCCAGGACCTGGTAGTGGAAAGATGGCTACTTGTCTATCTCAGTTGTATCATGATCATCAAAAAGGCATTAAAGCAGGTTATGCTAAATTTGAAACCTTCCCCATTTGGAATTTACCTTTAAAACATCCTGTAAATTTAGCTTATGAAGCTGCAACGGCGAACCTAAATGATGTAAATATGATTGACCCATTCCATCTTGAAGCTTACAATCAAACAGCAGTGAATTATAATCGTGATGTTGAAGTGTTTCCTGTTTTAAATACTTTATTTGAAAAAATTCTTGGAACTTCTCCTTATAAATCACCTACAGATATGGGAGTAAATATGATTGGCTTTTGTATCAGTGATGATGAAAATGCTCGTTATGCCAGCAACAATGAAATCATACGTCGATATTACCATGCCCTTGTAAATCATCGCAAGGACTTAACATCAAAAGAAGAAGTTGAAAAAATTGAATTGATTATGAATCAAGCCCGTATTGATTCTACATTCCGCAAGGTCACTTTAGCAGCCAAAGCAAAATATGAATTAACAAATACACCTTGTTGTGCGATTGAATTAAATGATGGAACCATTATTACCGGAAAAACTTCTTCTTTATTAGGAGCAGTAAGTGCTTGTATTTTAAATGCTTTAAAACATCTTGCAAACATCGATGATCAACAAGTGGTTATTGCACCAAACGTTATTGAGCCAATTCAAAAATTAAAAGTAAACAACTTAGGTAACAATAATCCACGTTTACATCCTGATGAAATCTTAATTGCTTTAGCGGTATCTTCGACAACCAATGAATATTCACTAAAGGCATTAAAACAACTGGATAAACTAAAATTTTGTGAGATTCACTCTACAGTCATCTTACCTGAAGTCGATGTCGCAACATTAAAAAAATTAGGTATGCATTTAACACAAGACCCAATTTATCAATCTAAAAAACTATATCATAAAAAATAAAAGGCTTACGCCTTTTTCTTTTTTCTATAAGCCTTATATATAAAATAGATAATAAGACTGCTAAATAGTATGGTTGTAAAAATACTAGCTTCCGGACCAAAAGAGCCTCCTGAATACAAACTGTTTCCAACCGGATGAAACTTCATTAAAGAACTAGAAGCATTCATTCCACTCACATGAAAACCAAATATACTGCCCTGTGCATAATTCCACGCAACATGAATCCCACATGCTCCTACTATATCACCCTGTAGTAAGGCATAAAGACCGATAAACAAACTAAATAAAATTAAATTTAGAATCGCTATGACATTGACATTTGGATTAGCAAAATGCAATAAAGCAAAAAAACTTGAAGACGCAACTAGACCTACAACGACATTAAATTTAATTGCTAATGTTTGAAGCTGCCATCCTCTTGAAAAAATCTCTTCCGCACTACCCTGAATGCTCCAAGCAAAAAACAGTAAGAATACAGCCGGAAATGCTGAAAGATGAAGTTTAAAATCACTGCCGGCATGATTTGTCACAACCAGAATAACCGTTAACAGAAAAAACAATCCTAAGCCAATCCATACTCCTTTAAAATATGCTGGAAAGAATCGCTTTGGTTTTAAACCTAAACTACTAATCGGTCTTCTTTCTACATATTTTGTCCAAAGAAATATAGATAAAATCATAGGTATAAATAAGTATAAATCTAAAAATAAAGCCAAGTCAGGATGATTGGTCATTGATACTAAATATCTATTTATCGGTAGTAAAAATATCTGCATAATGCCGGTTAAGAATAAAATAGCGATTGGACCCAATACAACATTAAACCAATTATTAAAATTTAAACCTTGAGCTTGTTGAATTAATTTACTATCTGAATACATGCAACTACCTTATTTCAAATGATCAAATACAAAACCATTAATACGTATGTTTACCACATGACAATTTAATCCAGTCATATTCAAAATTGCTTCATGAACTTTACTTTGTAAACGAGTACTAATACGATTTACATTTACTCCATATTTAAACTTTACATCAATAACCAAAGATAATTTATTATCCTTAATTTTACAATGAATGGATTTTACCTGCTTACGATCTACTAGATAAACGCCATCAAATTCATCAATAGAAATCTTTGTAATTGCTTCAAATACTCCTTTACTTAATGCAACAATACTTTTTTCATCTTTTTTATTTAATAAAATATATTCTTGTGCCATAAATGTCCTCCCTTAAAATTATAACATTCTTAAAACATTTTTATAATACTATTTCTAATGCGCGTATTACATTGTTCAAGATCTTCATCATCAATCTTCTTCTTTAAATGTAAATCTTCTACATTACTTTTAATAATGTCCATCATAGCTAATAGATTTTCTTCATAAATAATATCAATACGATTGCACATTACTAAAGAAGTCGCTATGTTCATTATAATGGATTCTTCAATCCTTATGCAATTTGGAAGATGCACAAATAACGTTTTAAACCATTTTGGTTGTAATAATAAATCATATAATAATTGTGCAAATGCAATTAAATTATTCTCTATTTCTTGTTCACGTATTACAAACAACATAACAAAGAAAATATGCCAATCAAAATCATAATTTATTACAGAATCAAAATATTCCAACAATATATTAATAAATGCATTGTTTGTTTTAAAGGGTTGATAAATAATGGTTTCTTTAAAATCTAACTCTTCAATCGATAATAAATTAAAACGCTCCAAATATTCTACTAATTTAACTTGTGGTTCACTTGCCGAAAGAAAATCATGAATATAAATAAATTGACTTAAAAAACCACTACTTTTTTTAAAATCAACACTGACTCCTAGGGATGCAATACTTTTTGAAGTATATAAATGATTAATGGATTGGGCTAAAAATAACTTAATTCCATCATTATTTAATCCTAACATATTATGTTTGTTTTCATTTTGAATCTGTTCAAAGATCATTTTTAATTGATTATCAATAATAGTTAAGTTTTCATGTATCGACT
Organism: Erysipelotrichaceae bacterium; assembly: GCA_030528645.1. Classification (GTDB taxonomy): domain Bacteria; phylum Bacillota_I; class Bacilli_A; order Erysipelotrichales; family Erysipelotrichaceae; genus RQZE01. The sequence goes on from JAUMYM010000008.1 coordinate 30,921, forward strand.
GTAATACATTTTTAATAAATGAATTATATAATACAAAATTATAATTCTTATATACAATTTGATGTTCAATTTCATTATAAAAGTTACGTATCAATGATTTAATCTGCAACTCACAATTAATCTTAGAACCGTGAAACATATAATACCCATCTATACGATATACCAAATGACCATTACGCTGTAATTTAGGTTGCAAATCTTTAAAATTCACATATAAGTTCTCATCTTGTTTACAATAGCCATGTTCATCAAATAATTCTTGTAACTGATGATAGGTAGTATCTTCATCACTAATAAAACGACAAATAATATTTACACCGATTAAATCACTTAGATTATCTAAAATATCACGACTGGATTGATAGTTCATGTAAAATTTATTACGAATAATTTTTTCTTTTAAACTATCTTCTCCTTTAATACGACTATGAATTGTAATGTAGTGTTCATGTTGTTGAAAATGATTTGAAAGCATATCATAAATACGTTTTAATACATAAGAATACGTCGGTTTATGATTGCTTAACTCTTGTATGGTTTCATCAATTAAATCAAACATGGAAAGTTTCATATAATCACCTATATCCTCAATCCTTTTGGAAATTTATTTTTTAAATATATTCCATCTCCCTTAGCATAACCAACTATATGTCCTAAATATCTCATAGCTACATATCCCTTTATGTCACTGGCAATCGTTAACCCTTGTACATATTGTTGAAACTCAACAAAGCTTAACTCGTAATACTGCTTGTGCTTTTCTTTTAGTAAAGCATTGGTATATAAATGATGATGTGGAATAAAACGATGATTTTTAACCTCACCCGCTATAACTGCCTTTGCTAAAGTTGGAACTTTTAAATCTAATAATTTTTCTTTACTTACATAAACGAATTGTTTAAATTGATAAATATATAAATCAAAATCTATAAAATTATCCTTAAAAAAGGATTTAACACATGGATCAATAGACTCACTTTTAAGATATTCAAGAGCTTTGTATCCTGTATCCTTCATTTTTTGTAATCGACAGATAAAATGCCCTTCTCCTTCATCCATTGGAAAAATACGTCGTGTATGATTTGCAGAAATACCTTTGATTGGATACCCTTTACGACCAAAATCAACTTTGGGATCTACAAGTTGCATATCTGGATGTTGTTTTAAAAACGCTTCTATAACTTTTTCATTTTCATTTAAATTATATGTACAAGTTGAATAGACTAAAATACCATCTTTTTTTAACATCGTATACGCATCTTCTAAAATATCTATCTGTCGCTTACTACAAGTAAGGGTATACTCATAACTCCATTGTTTTAAGGCTTCTTCCTCTTTTTTAAACATCCCTTCACCGGAACATGGCGCATCCACCAAAATATAATCGGCACAACCCTTTAGAACCTTTGCTAAATTTGAAGTTGTGGTGTTGGTCACAATCGCATTACTAACCCCCAAGCGTTCTAAATTACTGACTAAAACTTGACAACGCTTATAATCGATTTCATTACTGATAAGCCATCCTGTATGGGCTAAGTATTCTGCAATTTGACCACTTTTTCCACCTGGAGCACTACATAAATCTACTACAATAGAATCTTGTTTCGGCTTTAAAATCGTCACAGCACTACTAGCACTTGGCTCTTGAAGATAAAATAAACCTGCAATATGCAAAGGATGTTTACCAAGCTTTAGTTGTGGATTGATATAAAATCCATTAGATGCAAATAAAGATGGCTTTAATGAATGTTCAAAAAGTTCTTTAAATCTTTCTACCGTTACTTTTAATGTATTAACACGCAATCCTTTAAAAGGTGGATTCTTTAAACTTTCAAGATACTGAGGATATTCTTCTTGCAATAAATCTTGCATAATTTCTTTAAATTCTTTATTCATGATACACACTTTGCTTTAACGCTTGAACTTCATCTTTTTTTAACTGTTCAATCAAAGCTTCTACACTTTCAAATTTATATTCATCACGTAAATATTCATTAAAATACACTGTAATAATTTGATCATAAATATATTGAGAAAAATCTAAAATATACACTTCGACCGAAGGAGTAAGGGATAAATTAAACGTTGGATTATGACCAATATTAATCATGGCTTTATACATCGTATTAGCATGTTTGACATAACCTAAATATACACCAGGTTTTGGCAATAGAAGTTTATGATCAATGGCTAAATTACAAGTTGGAAATCCTATCATACGACCCTTCTGTTTTCCTTTCACAACTAAACCATCGACATGATAATAATAATTCAACAAACGATTTGCTTGTTTTACATCACCTTGCTTTAGACAATGACTGATTCTTGTTGAAGAAATTTTTTCGCCTGTATCTTTAATTTCTTCAATCATAATCGTTGGAAAGAAACTAGATAAAGTTGAAACATCCCCTTTTCCTTGGTGTCCATAATGAAAATCAAAACCACATATTATTGTATCAATATGCAATCTCTCTTTTAATAATAGATTAAATTCTTGATAAGTTAGTTTTGCCATTGCTTCATCAAAATGCAAGACAATAAGAAACTCTATCCCAAACTTTTCAATCATTTCTATACGCTTTTGATAAGTAGTTAAGTACTTATATTGACACATCTTCTTGATAATAATCCAAGGATCTAAATCAAAGGTAATCAATGCACTTGCAATTGTTTTTTCCTTAGCAACTTCCTTTGCTTTTGAAATCAATGCTTGATGTCCTAAATGTAAACCATCAAAATATCCAATACAAGCAGCAACTTCTACATTTAAACAATCTTTATTATTTAAATCTAAATGAAATATTTCCATTTACCATAACCCTCTTAAACAATGGTAGTACCCATCTTCTTTTCTTTGATAAGCTGCAATAACTTCCTTTTCAAAGGTAATCATCACCACATCATCCATACAATCCAACTTAATTTTCTTACCATGATAAACATCTTGTATGTTGTTATATTCAATCATGGTATACATCATACTTAAGACATCATATCCATTATGTAATTGATAATTACCACATTCCACATCACTTAAAGACACACATTGTTGTAAAGAAACATGACCAACTTGGCTACGTAACAAACTTTGCATAGTTCCAATGGTTCCTAATCTACAAGCAATGTCTTCACATAAGGTACGAATATATGTTCCACTTGAAACACAAACTTTAAACTCAATGGTCTCTTGATTTCTTAATAATTTTATATCATAAATCTCTATTGGACGTTCTTTACGCTGAACTTCAATCCCTTTATGATACAACTCATATAATTTTTGTCCCTTTACTTTAATCGCACTCATCATAGGAGGCACCTGCATAGAAACACCTAAAAAAGAATCTAAAACTTCTTGAAGTACTTCATCATGAAAACTAGGTACTTCCTTTTTTTCTTCTATGACATTACCCCAAATATCTCCTGTATCCGTTTTTATCCCTAATCTTAAAGTAGCAATATACTCTTTTCTTTGCTTCACTAAAAATTGACTTAACTTTGTTGCTTTTCCAACTAATACAATTAAAACACCCGTTGCATTGTAATCTAAGGTCCCTGTTTGACCAATCGCCTTAATTTTTAAATAACGACGTAAAATTGATATAACATCCATCGATGTATAGCCGGCAGGCTTATTAATATATAAGATTCCATTCATAATTTTTACCTAAGTTACATTATACAACATCGTGCTATAATATTGAAGTGCAAGGAGTATCTATGACAATTAAAAAAATATTAGGCGCAATCAAAAAAGCCGACGAAGATTTTGAATTAATTCAAGAAAATGACTGTATTGCCATTGGAGTAAGTGGTGGAAAAGACTCTACCCTTTTACTACTTGCAATGGCAGAATATCAAAAATTATGTAAATTAGCCTACAATAAACACTTTAAAGTAATTGGTATACATATTTCTATGGGCTTTGACGGGATGGATTTTACAAACCATGATCAATTTTTTAAAGAAAAAAACATTGAACTTCATCACATCCCTAGCCAAATATACGATATTTTAAAACTACACTTAAAAGAAGATAAACTACAATGTTCACTTTGTTCAAAGTTAAAAAAAGGAGCTGTTATTAAAGCAGCCAAAGAATTACAATGTAATAAGGTCGCATTTGCACATCATAGTGATGATGCCATTGAAACCTTGATTATGAATGCCATTTATGGTGGACGACTAGCAACCTTTGATCCAAAAATGTATTTAACAGACTCACAAGTCACGTTTATACGACCATTTAGTTATCTTTGTGAACAAGATATACGTAATGCTTGTCAACACTTAAACATTCCTATTGTAAAAAGCACTTGTCCAAACGATGGATTCACTAAACGTCAAGATGCCAAAGAAATGTTGCAATACATTTATAAACACTATCCTAGTGCCAAAAAAAATCTAGTCAAAGCATTAACCAATCAAAAACAAGTTCATCTTTGGAATATCACCGGGAATCAAGAAGAATAATACTAGCTACTAAAGCTAGTTTTTTTATACTATAATGTCAGTATGATAAAACGAATTTATATTGAAATTACCAATGTATGTAACTTAAGTTGTGCCTTCTGTAAAAAAAATCATCGTAATGCACATTTTTTAACACTTAAAGAATTTAAACGTATTTTAAATCAAATTAAACCTTATACATCCTATATTTACTTGCATGTTCAAGGAGAACCTTTAATGCATCCGCAACTAAAAGAATTTTTAGATTTAGCTTATAACATGAAGTTTTATGTACATCTAACAACCAATGGAACACTACTACATAAACATCTTATGCTTATGCAACATCCTAGCATACGTAAACTAGCCATTTCTTTGCAAGCCATAGATTATAGTTCCATAGGTTTAGAAGATTACTTCAAAACATTAAGTTCTCTTATTGAACAAAAACCAAGCAATCAATATCTTGAGCTACGTTTCTGGAATTATAATCAGTTACAAAAACAATCCTCTTACTTATACCAAAAACTACAGCATCACTTCTTTTTTCAACCAACCAAAAAACCAAACAGTTTCCAAATACAAGATAAAGTATATGTTCATTTAGATTCCATTTGGCAATGGCCAAGCATGCTGGATGAAGATCAAAGTCACATTGGTTATTGTTTAGGTGCCAAAGAAATGCTTGCGATATTATCCAACGGACAAGTAACGGCTTGTTGTATGGATGAAGGTGGGCAAATCAACTTTGGAAACATCTTTCAACAAGACATGAATGATATTCTTGCAAGTAAACGTTATGTAAGTATGGTGAAAGGCTTTCATAACCATCAAGTGATAGAATCACTTTGTCAAAAGTGTACTTATCGTTTACGTTTTAACACAAAAAAGGCTATGAAATCATAGCCTATAATTTTGTATCATCAATACGATCTAAGAATGTATTTGCCGTTGTAATAACATCAACTAAGCATCCTTCTTTAAAAGGAGATTTAAGATTTGCTAATTCTACAAGCTGCGTAAATGACTTCGTCCCACCTGCTTTACACAATCGAACATAATCATTCCAAGCATCTACATCTTTATTTTGCATTTTTAACCAGAATTGCAAGGCACATACTTGAGCGAGAGTATAGTCAATATAATAGAATGGACTTTCAAAAATATGCCCTTGTTGAAACCAGAAACCACCTTTTTCAAATAATGTATCTTCTTTATATTGCTTCCATGGTAAATACTGTTTCTCTAAATTACGCCATACTTCCTTGCGTTGTTTTGGAGTATAATCAACATGTTTATATACTTCATGTTGGAAATGATCTACTAAAACTCCATAAGGTAAAAAGGAAATAGCACCACTAATATGATGGAAATAATATTTTTCAGTATCTTCTTTAAAGAAAGACTTCATCCATGGCCATGCAAAAAACTCCATTGACATAGAATGAATTTCACACGATTCATACGTCGGCCATAAACATTCAGGCGTTGTAATATCGCGTGACATATATGCTTGAAATGCATGTCCAGCTTCATGCGTCAATACATCAACATCATGACTTGTACCATTGAAATTAGCAAAGATAAATGGAACTTTATAATTAGCTAACGAAGTACAATATCCCCCACCTGCTTTATTAGGACGGTTTTTTAAATCCCATAACTCTTGTTGAATTAATATATCAATAAATTCTTTTGTTTCAGGACTCATTTCATGATACATCGTTTTACATGCTTCTATCAATTCATCATAGCTTCCCTTTGGAGTAGGATTTCCTGTTTTAAACTTAACTGAAAAATCATAGTACATTAATTCAGAATAACCTAAACGTTTCTTTTGACGCTCAATAAACTTGGCTACGGTTGGTGTAACATGATTTAAAATTTCCCTACGATATACACTTACCATATCAGCATTATAATCCAAGCGACTCATGCGATAATATCCCAATTCAATGAAATTATCATATCCTAATTCTTTGGCAATTTGATCTCTTAAGTGAACCAATTCATCATAAATACGATCAAATTCCGCTTCATGTTCTTCATACCATGCAACATTTGCATCAAATGCACGTTTACGAACATCACGATCCATAGATTCACCCTTCGCTGAAATTTGTGATAAATTTAAGATTTCTCCATCAAATTCAATACGAGCTGATGCTTTTAACTTACTATATTGTGATGTTAATTTATTTTCTTGCTGTAAAAGCGGAATAATTCTTTCATCAAACGACTTTACAGCACACTCTGCTAGTTGAAAATACGTACTAGGTATCTCTTTTAACAATTCTTCACGATATGGTTTCGATAAGGCAATCTTACTTAAACGATTATCAATGACTGCATATAAGGGAGCATATTCATCCCAATAATCATTTTCAGCATTATAAAATTCATCACTTGTATCAATCGTATGACGTATACTTGATAATACTGACATTGTCGATACATCATTACGAATTTGATTGATTTGATGAAATAATGAAATAAATTCTTGAGCATTATCACACACTTCTAACGTATCTAAAAGAGCATTCGCTTTGGTATTTATTTCTTCAAAATCTGGTCTTTCATATTTAAAATCTTTAAATAACATAAACATACCTCCTAACAATGATTCTATCACAATCCATAAAAATAAAATACGTAAGTTACGTATTTTATTTTTTCTATATATCTTTTGCAATATCCTTACGATAAAATAAATATTCACATTTAATCTTAGAAACTTCCTGATAAGCATTTTTAGAAGCTTCCTTTAAAGTATCCCCACTACCTGTCACAAATAAAACACGCCCTTTATCATTATAAAACTGATGACCTACTTTCTTACTTCCCATATGAAAAAGCGGTGTTTGTACTTTTTCTAAGCCATCAATACGACCTCCAGTTTTAAGTGTTTCCGGATAACCAAGACTCGCTAATACCACTCCTACATAGTATTGTTTTGACCATTGTAAGCTATATTCTTGTTTATTTAACACAGCATCTATAACTTCAAATAAATCACTTTCTAAAGCTAACAATAACACTTCCGTTTCAGGATCTCCAAATCGAACATTGTATTCTATGGTTTTTACTCCTTGTTTTGTAAGCATACAACCTGCATATAGAATACCAGTATAAGGATGATTTAAAGAGGCTAAACCATATACAATGGGCTTTACAATTTGATCGATTGCTTGTTGATACACTTCTTTTGAAATATGATCACAAGGTGTATAACTTCCCATGCCACCTGTATTCAAGCCATGATTACCATCATGCACCTTCTTATAATCTTGAGCTAACTGCATGGGAATAATGGTATGTTCATGAACAAAAGCCAACAAAGAAAATTCTTGTCCCTCTAAAAATTCTTCGATTACTAGTTTATGACCTGAACTTGCAAATTTATCATGTTTCATCATATCTTCAATTGTTTGATAAGCCTCTTGATAATCTTGAGCAATAATAACGCCCTTTCCACTTGCTAAACCATCCGCCTTAATTACAATAGGAAATGTTTGTTTCTTTAAGAAATCAATAGCCGCCTCAAACTCATAAAAGCACTCAAATTTTGCAGTTGGAATATGAAACTGTTCCATCAAATGCTTACTAAAGACTTTTGAACCTTCTAATTGAGCACAGTAAGCATCCGGACCAAAAATTCGTAAGTTATGTTTCTTAAAATAATCAACAATTCCTTTTGTAAGTGGTAATTCTGGACCAACAAAGGTTAAATCAATGCTATGTTCCTTTACAAAGTCAACCAATCCTTCAAAATCCAAAACATCAAGATTTACCATTGTAGCCACATCGCTCATTCCAGGATTTCCTGGAGCTACAAATACTTGGCTTACATGCTTACTTTGTTTAAATTTATAACATAAAGCATGTTCTCGACCACCACTACCAATCACTAATATCTTTTTCATACTAATGTAAAAAGTGACGTACTTTCGTAAATATCATAGCGATGTTATGTTTATTACATTGATCAATTGAATCTTGATCCTTAATAGAACCACCTGGTTGCATAATAGCCTTAATGCCATAAGTACTAGCTAATTGTACTGTATCATCCATTGGAAAAAACGCATCTGAAGCCATTACTGCATTTATAGATAGTTTACCAGCTTGTTTTAAGGCAATGCTTGCTGCTTGTATACGATTCATTTGTCCTGCACCTACACCAATGGTTTGTAGATTCTTTGCTATTACGATTGCATTGGATTTTACATGTTTACACACCTTATAAGCAAATAATAAATCATTCAATTCTTGTTTACTAGCTTGGGCATGCGTAACGGTTGTAAGCTCATAACGATTCACATCATCACTATCTTGAACTAACAATCCACCCTTTAATCCAGTCACTTTTTGATAGGAACCACTACATTTTGGTAAGTACGTCATAAGACGAATATTTTTCTTAGCTGTTAAAATAGCTAGTGCTTCCTGAGTAAATTCTGGTGCCAGTACTATTTCAATAAATAATTCATGTAGTTTTTGAGCAACATCCTTATCTACGATTTGATTAAATGCCACAATACCACCAAAAATACTAATCGGATCACTTTCATAAGCTTTTGTATAAGCTTCTAAAACGGTACTACCTAAAGCAACACCACATGGATTCGTATGCTTAAGGGCTACACAAGCAATATCTCCATGAAATTCTTCAATGACATTTAATGCAGCTTGTGCATCTTGCAAATTATTATACGATAACTCTTTACCATGTAATTGTTTACTATTTGCAATACTATAACCTAAGCAATCATCATTCTTTAAAAAATACGCCTTTTGATGAGGATTTTCACCATATCGTAATGATTGTCCTTTTTCATAAGCAAACACTTTAGGATAATAATCTTTATTTGTAAATGTACTTAAATATCTTGTAATTAAGCTATCATAATAACTTGTATATGCAAAAACCTTAACTGCTAACTCTAAACGAGTTTCTAATAAAGTATCTCCATACTGTTGAATTTCTTTTAAAACCAATTCATAGTCATTTACATCATGAATAACAGTGACACGTTGATAATTCTTACAAGCTGCCCTTAACATACTTGGACCACCAATATCAATGTTTTCAATTGCCTCCTGTAAAGTCACATTTTCTTTCGCAATGGTTTCTTTAAAAGGATATAAATTAACACAAACTAAATCAATTTGATCAATATTAAGATTCTTTAATGTATCTTGATGTTCTACATTATCCTTTAATGCTAATAAACCTGCAAAAATAGTAGGATGTAATGTTTTTACACGACCATCCAGTATTTCTGGAAAAGCAGTTACATCTTCAATTTTTATAACATCGATATTCTCTTTTTTTAGTAAGGCATACGTTCCACCGGTTGAAATAATCTGATAACCACATGCATGTAACCCTTTTGCAAATTCAACAATATGTGTTTTATCACTTACACTAATTAGTGCTTTTTTCATAACCATCCTCCCAAATTTTCTTCAATGTTTTACTATAGAATTCATGTTCAATCGCATGAATGGCTTGTATCACTTCGTCTTTGCTTTTATGTTCAATATTTAATGGATATTGTGCAATAATTTCTCCTTCATCCATATTCTGATCTATAAAATGAATGGTAACTCCTGTTACTTTTACACCATAATCCAACGCTTGTTCAATAGCACCTTTTCCTTTAAACGATGGTAATAGCGATGGATGAATATTAATGATTTTTCTAGGATATGCGTTTAATAATTCTTCTCCAATCATGCGCATATAACCTGCCAAAACAATATAGTCAATTTTTAATGCCATACATTTTTCTTTAATCTTTTTTTCATACTCTCTTTTCGTTTGATACTCTTTAGGATGAAAAGAAAAGACTTCAATATTTCGTTGTTTAGCTTTTTCAATCACTGGTGCATTCAAGCAATCCGATACTACGAGTTTAATCTCAGCTTTTAAATAGCCAGATTCAATCTGCTTATCAATCGCCTCAAAATTACTTCCTGTTCCCGAAGCAAATATAGCTATATTAATCATAGAAATGAACACCTAGCTTATCACTTACTTTTCCGATGATATAAGCATTTTCATTATTGTTAATGAGAATCTGCATGGTTTTATTTACATCTTCTTTTTTTACAATCAAAATCATTCCAATCCCCATATTAAAGACATTATGCATTTCTTCATCACTCATTTTAGAAAGTTGTTGTAAAAATTTAAAAATACATGGGATTGGATAAGAATTACGTTTGATTTCAATGCCTTGATTTTCCTTTAATGATCGAGGCATGTTTTCATAAAAACCACCACCTGTAATATGGGCAATTCCACAAACATCCACTTCATTTAACACAGCTAATACCGGCTTTACATAGATTTTTGTTGGTGTCAGCAAGGCATTGGCTAACGTATTATTTAATTCCGGAAAATACTCATCTAAATGAAAATGATGATCTTTAAATAAAATCTTTCTTACCAAAGAATACCCATTAGAATGTAAACCACTAGAAGGTAAACCGATTACGACATTACCAACTTCAACCTTACTACCATCCAGTATGCGTTCTTTTTCAACAATACCTACAGAAAAAGCGGCAATATCATAATCATTTTCTTGATACATATCCGGCATTTCAGCCGTTTCTCCACCAATTAGTGCACACATACTTTGTAGACAACCATTAGCTACTCCACTTACAATTTCCTCAATTTGAATTGGATTATTTTTACCTACTGCAATATAATCCAAGAGAAATAATGGTTTAGCGCCTAAAGCCAAAATATCATTTACACACATTGCTACAGCATCAATACCGATAGTATTGTGTTTATTTTGTTCAATGGCAATTTTAAGTTTTGTACCTACACCATCTGTCGAAGACACTAGAATTGGATGCTTATACTGTAGAGAACCAAGATCAAATAAACCACCAAAAGAACCGATATCGCCTAAAACACCCGGTATTTTTGTTTTCTCAATGTGTTTTTTTATACGTTCTACGGCATCGTAACCTGCTTGTAAATTTACACCCGATTTTGCATAGTTATCACTCATGTTTATTCTCCTTCTTAAAAAACGCTACTCCATTTTTAAAAATACTTTGTTTTTTATTACCTACAATATTTTTATATAATCCATCTGTATAACGTTCACTATGTCCCATTTTCCCAAGAATTTGACCACATGGAGAAATGATTCCCTCAATTGCAAACATAGAACCATTGAAGTTGTGTTCTTTATCCATTGTAGCTTGCCCTTGATCATCAACATATTGATAAGCAATTTGACCATTCTTGATTAATGCTTGAAGTAGTTCTTCACTACATACAAATTTTCCCTCGCCATGACTTATTGGAATAACATCTATACGATCCACTTCTTCCATACTTAACCACGGGCTATTATTCGAAGATACCTTCGTTTTTGCAATACATGATACATGACGATGAATATCATTTTTAAATAAAGTTGCATCCTCCTTGGTTAAATCCGTAATCTTACCATAAGGCAATAATCCAGATTTAATTAAAGCTTGAAATCCATTACAAATGCCTAGTATTAAACCTTCTCTAGCTAAAAAGGCATCAATGGCTTCTTTGACTTTTTCATTTCTTAAAATATTAACAATGAATTTAGCACTTCCATCCGGTTCATCTCCTGCTGAAAATCCTCCTGCCAAAGCTAATATCTGGCTTTTTCCAATCAAAGTAACAAATTCATCAATCGATTTGAAAATAGCATCTTCTTGATAATTCTTAAACACATAGATTGTTGTTTTAGCTCCTTCTTCTTCAAAGGCACGTGCCATATCATACTCACAGTTTGTACCAAAGAAGACCGGTATTAAGACTGAAACTTCATCATATTGTTGTTTTGCTTTAAATATCTTATCTGTTTTATAAGAAATGGTTTCCACTTGTTTATGACTAGGTAAAACATGAAGTGGATATAACATTTTTAATGGCTTATTAAAGTGATTTAATACCTCATGTTTCGTCAATTCTATTTCATTAATACGATATACATCATCACTTACTCTACCAATTAAAATGGCATCATCAATTATTTCTTCACTTTCTACAACAAAACATCCCGGAAGTAAACTTAACAACTCTTCTTTTGTATTTAATTCAAATGTAAAACCATTTCCAAAACTCATATGAAAGAGTGCAGAAGCAATACCACCATCTTCTACCACATAAGCGCTCTTAATCACCTTGGATGCAATAAGGCTTTCTACTAACTGAAAGTTAGTTCTATAGCTTGTTAAATCAGGAAAACCATCTGAACTGATATTCGGTTTGATAAGCGAGATATAGTTTCCAACTCGTTTAAACTCCGGTGAAATAATAGTATCTATCTTTGCATTACTACAAGCAAATGAAACAAATGTAGAAACAACATCTAGATGTTGATAGGTACCGGACATACTATCTTTACCACCAATCGCCGCTTTAGAAAAGAAATCAAGGACTTTAATCGCCCCCAATAATGTTTCAACGACTAATCCCCACTTGCTAGGTGTTGTCAGTCTTCGAAAGTATTCTTGGAATGAGAAGTGAATGGACTTAAGATTACCACCAACTGCAATTGTTTTAGCTATCGAATCCAATATTGCATACTGACTCATCAGATAAGTTGAATATTCACTAATCTTAGGATTAAATCCATATGTCAAGATTGTACATGTTGATGTTTTTCCATCTAACATTGGAATTTTACTTACTGAAGCTTGTGTCTTGGTTGCTTGATGTTTCCCACCATACGGCATTAAAACCGTTGATGAACCAATCGTACTATCAAAGTGTTCCACTAAACCTTTTTGATTACATACATTTAAATCTGATAACATCGTTAATATATTTGTTTTAGTAAGTTCAATTGGTGTAAATGGATTAGATATACCAATGGTTGCAACCTCAACCTTTACCTTTTGTTGATATCCATTTGTATTAATAAATTCACGTGATAAGTTTACAACTTCTTGTTGATTCTTTAACATAATCAAACGTGGTTCTTCTATCACCTTTGCAACTATGTAAGCATCTAAGTTTTCTTCATTGGCAATTTTTATAAATGTTTCAGCATCTTCACTGCTTACTACTACAGCCATACGCTCTTGTGATTCACTAATAGCAAGCTCCATCGCATTTAATCCAGCATATTTTACCTTGATGCTATCTAAATCAATCACTAAACCATCCGCTAATTCAGCAATGGCTACACTTACACCACCTGCTCCAAAATCGTTACATTTCTTTATTAAAAGTGTGGCCTTAGGATTACGCATGAAACGCTGTATTTTACGTTGTTCCACCGCATTTCCTTTTTGTACCTCACTGGCAGATTTTACTAGGGATTGTTCCGTATGTTGTTTGCTAGAACCTGTTGCTCCACCAATCCCATCTCGACCGGTTTTACCACCAAGTAAAATAACGACATCTCCACTAACCGGTTTTAAACGTTTTACATGTTCCGCTTTCACTGCACCAACTACAGCACCTAATTCTAGATGCTTTGCCACATAGGAATCGTGATAGATTTCCTTAACAAACGAAGTTGCCAAACCTATTTGATTGCCATAACTACTATAACCTTGGGTTGCTTTTTTACTAATAATGCTTTGTGGTAACTTAAACGGTAGGGTCTGTTCAATTTTTTCTAACACATTTCCACATCCTGAAATACGTGCTGCCTGATATACATAGCTACGTCCACTCAACGGATCTCTAATAGCCCCACCAATACACGTACTTGCTCCACCAAAGGGTTCTATTTCAGTTGGATGATTGTGTGTTTCATTTTTAAACATTACTAACCATTTTTCATCTATACCATTGTGATCTACATCTACATAAACACTACAAGCATTAATTTCATCACTAATTTCTACATCCTGCAATTGCCCTTTACTTCTTAAATACCTTGCATTAATCGTTGCCATATCCATCAATGTAATAGGTTTTTCTTTACTTGATGTTTGATTCTTTAACGATATATATAATTGAAATGCCTTTTCTAGTTCTTCTTTAAAATGATCCGTTGTAAATGTAATCGAATCTAAAATGGTTTGAAAGGTTGTATGTCGACAATGATCTGACCAATACGTATCTAATACCTTTAATTCTGTTTCGGTTGGTATACGCTTTTCTAAGCGAAAATACTCTTGGATCATTTTTAAATCTTCTAAACTCATCGCTAAATGTTCATTTTTCAAAAAGTTATCTAACTCTTCTTCATTTAACAAAAGAAAATGGGTATATTCCTTTAACGGTGTAACTTCGACATTTTGATCATAATATAAAACCGTCAAATCTTTTTTTACTGATTCAATGGGATTAATCAAGTATTTTTGTATTTTATGAAGGGTATCTTCTTCTAAAACACTGTCAAAGACAACTAATGTCCCAGAAGTAACACGTGCTTTGGTATTTGGTTGGTATAGACGCAGACAAGAAAGTGCACTATCTGCACGTTGATCATATTGTCCTGGGATTGGCTCATACGCAATAAAAGACTTATTATCTAACTTTACATTTTCAAATGCTTCATCTACCATTACTTCCGTAAAAATATGTTTTTGTGCATATGCAAATGCATCCTCATCAATATCAAATACATCATAAATGACATAAACATCAATGCTTCTTACACGCAAATTAAAATGTATGCGTAAGTGATGCAATAATTCTTTTGTTGCAACATCAAAACCACTTCTTTTTTTTACAAAAATACGCTTATTCATGATCCAGTTCCACACTTAGTACTTGTTTACGCATTGTTTCTTTATATTCTTGTAATTTTGCATGGTAAGTATCATCAAAGCTACCTAAGATGGTTAATGCTAAAATAGCCGCATTTTTTGCCCCTGCATCACCAATGGATACCGTTGCTACCGGTACACCTGATGGCATTTGTACAATGGACAATAAAGAATCTAAACCTTGTAAAGCACTTGATTTAATAGGAATACCAATCACCGGTAAAGTAGTCGCTCCTGCAATTACACCAGGTAAATGGGCTGCTCCTCCAGCTGCAGCAATCACAAGTTTCACTCCTTGCTGTTTCAAGCCTTTTACATAGCTCAAAGTTTCTTCCAGTGTTCTATGTGCACTTAGTACCTTGACTTCATATCCAATACCAAATTGTTGAAGCAAATCACAGGTATGTTTGACACACCCATAATCACTTTTTGAACCCATAATTACTGAAACTAGCGTATTTGTCATTTTTTTCTCCTCCTTAAAATAAAAAAGACATTAAGCCATGTCCACTACAAAAACAATTTTGTAGTCTTACCCTTATAGCGGTAAGGTAGAAACCTGTTGGCTATCATACAACATTTATACAAAATAAAATAAAAAATAGGTGCTTAAAACACACCTATTATTGATAAGTTTTTGAAAAAGTAGATTTTCGAACATCAAGAAACATCGCAATTCTCCTTTTCACATGTATCATATCATTAAAAGACAAGAAATTAAAGCTATTTTTTTAAACGACGATGTTTTTTTGTCATACGTTCATTTAAAATATCAAATACTTGATTACTATCTTTCTTAGGAAATTTTATACTTTCTTTTATGGTAGAAGATCTATCATCCAGATATTCAAAATAAAGAGCCAAATGCTTTTCATCTAACGTATAATCATAACCGGAAATATCTTCAAACTTAATAAAACGACCTGTAATGACAATTCCCTTAGGACCTATACCATCAAATGTAAAAGCAAACATAAAGATGGAAAAGGTTAAAATAATGCTTCTTACATATTCATAGACATCTGAACTTAAAAAGATAGAAATAAAACACAATACACCTGAAATAAGAAATACCACTCGCATCTTATCAAACTTAGAAACTGTGATTTTAACATATTTTAACTGATTGATAAAACTTTTAATTAGAAATATATCTAATGTAATCAGCGCAGCAATCAAGATAATATTAAATGTATTACTGTTCATGATACCTCCTAATACTTATCATAAGCTTCAATAATTTTTTGTACTAACGGATGACGCACTACATCATCACTTGTTAAATAGATGAATTTAATGTCTTCAATGGTCGATAAAACATTACATGCTTCTTTTAAACCACAAATAAAATTATTTGATAAATCAATCTGTGTTAAATCTCCATTTACAATCATTTTAGAATTAAATCCAAGACGAGTTAAAAACATTTTCATTTGTACTTTTGTAGTATTCTGTGCCTCATCTAAAATGACATACGCATCGTCTAATGTTCTACCTCGCATATATGCAAGTGGGGCAATTTCGATTACACCCTTTTCAATCATTTTTTCAGTTTGTTCTTGTCCCAGACAGTCATATAAAGCATCATAAATAGGTCTAAGATAAGGATCTATTTTTTCTTTTAAATCTCCCGGTAAAAAACCTAGATTTTCTCCAGCTTCAACGGCAGGTCTTGTTAGAATAATACGTTTAATATCTCCTTTTTTTAATGCATTTACAGCATAAACCACCGATAAATATGTCTTTCCGGTTCCTGCCGGACCTATCGTAAAGACAATATCATAATTATTTAATGCCTCTACCAATGCATATTGTCCTAAGGTTTTAGGATAAATCACTTTACCGGTGATACTTCTTCCTACTACTTTAGTATTAAACTTGCTAGGATCAACATTACTATTATTTAAAACACTACGGCTATAGTAAATAACATCTCTACTATCTAAACTATGTTTATCTTTAATAACATCAACAATCTTATATACAGCTTTTGTAATTTGATTAATCAACTGATTATCTTGGCTATGGATAAGTAACTCTGAGTTTTTTAATTCTAGTTGTACATTAAATAAATTACTTAATAAACGAATATGCTTATCCATACTTCCAGCAAAAAGCATTACATCATTATAATCTAAATCTAATTTAATACTTTTAAACATAAAATTCCTCCTACTAGAATTATAATGCAAAAATAAAAGGTAAGCAAAGGCTTACCAATAAGATTCTTATTTTGAACGACGTGCTTTTCTTGCAGCTTCAGACTTAAGTTTACGACGAACACCTGGTTTTACATAGAACTCTCTCTTACGAGCTTCAGCAAGGGTCCCATTGCGAGAAACTTGACGTTTAAAACGACGTAAAGCATCATCTAATACTTCATTTTCTTTAAGTACTACTCTTGGCATTTTGACACCCCCTTTAAATAACAGTTTAATTATACAGAGTATATAGTAAAAATGCAATAGAACAAAGATAAATTCGATACATTTTTATAAAAATTTATACAAGATTTACAATTTTATAGACAAAACCTGTTTCTTCCATCAACTTTAAATATGGAAGAGGATCAAAATGTTCTAAAGAATGAACTCCTGTAGCCTTCCATACTTTTTTAGCTAATAATTCAATCGCTAAGGCAGCTCCAAATCCGGTTTGAGCTACAACAGCTTGCATATTCCATTGTTTCATTGATGCTTGATTATCAAATGGTTGATAGATAAATATTTCTTTTGATTTAGAATCTTTTATACCTATACAGTGAATGCCAACACACATCTTACCAAACATTTCACTTCCTAAATCTGTTGGTTGCGGTGCTACAGCAGCAACAACATCACGTGGAATTACACTTACACCATTTACATTGACTGGCTCAATACTACGTAAACCTAATTGATCTAATACTTTTAAGGCTTGAATTAAATTATCATCCAAAGCTATTTTAAATGTCGCTTTTTTAAGTCCATAAGGTTTTAAATAACGAACAAAACACATTACTTCTTCATGCTCAACTTTTACTAAGGTATTTTCACCCACATCCTCCGGCATCTTAAATGTTTCTAAACCAGCAAAAGCATCTTCCACAATAAAGCCACCTTTACTTTCATCATACTCTACATTGGGATTCATTACTTCATCTAAGACTGTCCATACATTAAAGCCAAAACTAATTTGATTTGGGTCACTATTTGGAATATATAAGTTATTACCATCTTTAACATGAATTTCATAAAGTTCATCAAATTCATATAATGCTGCATATTTAGCAAATACATTAACCACACCAGGATCAATACCTAAACAAATGGTTGCTAATAAACCAGCTTCTTGCCATTTTTCATGTTGATCAAAGTTATACTTTGTCATAATACGCTTATAACTATGCTCAATCCCTAAACCAAACTTTGGTTTCTCCTTTGGAATTGACCATGTACCCATATTGGCATAATTTACTTTCGCTTTAAATGCAGCATCAAAAATAATATCTGCTAAAAATGGCGCTGAAGCATCCATAACAAAGTCAATGTCATACGCTTTAATGAAAGCAAGAATATCTTCTTCCTTACGACTGTCTAAATAACAACCTTTAAAACGAGCATCCCCAGCAGCAATCTTCATTGCTTTTTCTTCATCAATATCACACAACAAAGCAAATTTAAACCAACTTGCATTTGGATCTCTCTTCAGTAAAATCTTTAAGATACACTGACCTACTGCCCCTGTACCTATCAGCATCATTCTCATAATTAGTAACCTTGTTTTACTTCTTCATTTTTCAATAAAGCAACACCACTACTTGTACCAATACGACTGGCACCCGCATCAATCATTTTTATAAGATCTTCATAGCAACGTACTCCACCAGCCGCTTTTACTAATACTCCTTGTGCAACATGTTGTTTCAATAAAGCCACATCTTCCACAGTCGCTCCAGCCTTAGAAAAGCCTGTACTTGTTTTAATAAATTCAGCCTTTGCTTCACTGACCGCTTTACAAGCTAAAATCTTTTCTTCTTCACTTAATAAACATGTTTCAATGATAACTTTTAACACTTTATCTTGAATCGCTTCTTTAACAGCTTTAATATCATTGACAACTGTTTCATAATCTCTATCTTTTAAAGCACCAATGTTTAATACCATATCTACTTCATCTGCCCCTTTTAAAACAGCATCCTTAGCTTCAAATGCCTTTGCCTCAGTTGTAGAAGCGCCTAAAGGAAATCCAATGACTGTACATACTTGTACATCAGAACCTTTTAAACATTCTTTACAATATGAAATCCATGATGGATTTACACATACTGTTTTAAAATCATAGTCCTTTGCTTCTTGACATAGCTTTGTAAATAATTCTTTTGTAGCATCTTGTTTTAATAATGTGTGATCAATGTATTTATTTAATTTCATACTATCCCTCTCTAATTAATTTCTTCTTTAAAATAGTAACGCTTAATCATATCTTTCGCAACATTTTGGTCACCTCGATACTCTTCTCGACCAAACTCACGATAGATAAAGGCTTCATCCCCTTTACCCAAGATTAAAATGGTATCATTTGCAGTTGCCATTTCAATGGCTTGACGTATCGCATTATAACGATCTTCAATAATGATATGATTTTTCTTTTTAATTCCCTCAGCAATTTCTTGTGCAATTTGAAACACATCTTCATCACGAGGATCATCTTCAGTCAAAATAATCATGTCACAATATTTATCTGCCAATTGACCAAACATAATACGTTTTTTAAAATCACGTTTCCCTGCTGA
>JAUMYM010000009.1 GCA_030528645.1 Erysipelotrichaceae bacterium
AATCACGTTTCCCTGCTGAACCAAACACTGCAATAATACGTCGTTCTTTCGGTGTAATTTCTTGTGCATATTTCATAACTTTTTCAATACCATCCGGTGTATGTGCAAAATCAACAATGACATTAAATGGTTGTCCCAAAACTACCTTTTCCATACGCCCTTCAATTTGTTTTAACTGAGTAAGCTGTTGAATAATTAAATCCATAGAAAGACCTGTTTTATGTAAGGCACTAATCGCTGCCAATAAATTATAGACATTAAACAAAGCAACTAAATTCGTTTCAATACGATATTCTTGTTGATTCACTTTTAACGTTAATACTGTTTTATCAGCCATCAATTGAATATTACATGCTTGATAATCAGCTACATGATTAATACCATAAGTAACGATATTAGCATGACAATCCTCTACCATTTTTAATGCATAAGGATCATCAATATTAATAATGGCATAACTATTCGGATGCATCATATCAAATAATTTCTTTTTTGCATGAAAATAATCTTCAATGGTACCATGATAATCTAAATGATCATGAGTT
Organism: Erysipelotrichaceae bacterium; assembly: GCA_030528645.1. Taxonomy (GTDB): domain Bacteria; phylum Bacillota_I; class Bacilli_A; order Erysipelotrichales; family Erysipelotrichaceae; genus RQZE01. Next base: position 546 of record JAUMYM010000009.1, read on the forward strand.
AAGTTTGTATAGACACACACATCAAAATGAATACCATCCACACGCTTTTGTTCTATACCAATGCTACTAACTTCTAATGCACAAGCCTTCACATCATCCTTCACCATTGCATCTAAGTAGTATTGTAAATCTACAACATTGGGTGTCGTTAGTAATGGTGGAAGTTTTACATTCCCATATTCAATAGATATGGTGCCAATATACCCACACTTTTGATATGGATTTAAAATATTACGAATCAGTGTTGTAACACTACTTTTTCCATTTGTACCTGTTACACCATACATTTTTAACTTTTGACTAGGATATTGATAAAACTTATTACAGATGACATTTAAGGCCTTCGTTACATCATTCACTTTAATATAAATAACATCTTCTTTTTTTGTAATATCATCACTATATACAATTACTTTAGCTCCATTTTGAATTGCCATATCAATATAATGATGTCCATCATTTTCTAATCCTTTTAAACAAAAGAAAATGGCATCTTTACACTTTTGACGACTATCAATCATCAATTGTTGTATTTCAATACTTGGTGCATCCTCAAACAATTGGTTCAACAACATTTTCTTCGACCACCTTTCCATGTAACGTATCATCTTTAAAATGTGTACATACTACTTTAACGATTTTATTGCTTGTAACTGGAGTATCTACAATTACTTTTACATATTGAGAAGTATATCCAGATGCACTTGTCTCATCACTTTTTTCAATTAATACATCAACCTCTTGATTGACAAAACTTGTCATATACGCATAATACAAACGCATAGATACACTATTTGCAATAGAAACACGATGCTTCTTTTCTTGACTAGATACTATTGGTTTAATTTTACTTGCGATGGTACCATCTTTAGCACTATACGGAAACACGTGCATAAAACTTAATTTTAACTCTTTCATCGTATCCATTGACTCCACAAATTCTTGATCTGTTTCATCTGGAAAACCGACAATTAAATCAGTGCTAATCGAAATGGAAGGAATCTTTTTTCTAATTTCTTTTACTTTATCTTTAAACATCGCAATCGTATATGGTCGATGCATTCGCTTTAATACTGCATCACTTCCTGATTGAATTGGTATATGCAGATGTTTACACAAACGATTATTATTTGCCATTAAATCAATAAATTCATCTGTAATCTCAGTTACCTCAATGGAAGAGATACGTATACGAGCAATCGATACTTCTTTTAAAATACGTTTAATCAGCGTTGTTAAGTCTACTTCACTATTGATACCATATCTTCCTGTATGAATACCACTTAAAACAATTTCATGATGATTTTCCGCTAACTGTCTTGCTTGATGAATCACTTCATCAGCATCTAAACTACGCTCTTTTCCTCTAGCATAAGGAATAATACAAAAGCTACAATACTGATTACATCCATCCTGTATCTTTAAAAATGCCCTTGTATGATGATTAAACATATTAATTGGAAGTAAATCAAATTTTACATCCTTTAACACATTATTGACATGTACAATTTTATTACGCTCTTCAAACGCACGTTGTATTAAATCTGGAATCATATACTTACCACTTGATCCAACTAAAATATCAATACGTTCATCTTCTTGTAACTTATCAGCATTAATTTGAACATAACATCCAACTACACAAATAATTGCATCCGGATTACAGTGATTGGCTTGACTGACTTTTTGTCGAGACTTACTAGCAGCTGTATTCGTTACTGCACATGTAAAAACAATATAAATATCTGCATACTCTTTAAAATCCACTTCAATAAAGCCACGTTCCTTCATAGCTTCATTAATACTTTCTGCTTCAAAGGTATTCACTTTGCATCCCAATGTCGCAATCGCATATTTCTTTTTTTCCATATTCCACCTATTTAACTACTTTTTTTCGATACTTCATTAATTTGTTTCGTATCTTCTCATTATAAAGTTGATATTCTTGAATATAATCAATCATTCCAACTACATCTTTTTCAAGATATAAACGAACAAATTCAAATGCATATTTTAAATCACCATCATAAAAAAGACATGTATATCCTTCTTGATTTAAAATATATAAATGCTTATTTTCCTGCGCAAACACAATTGCATATTCTTTTAGAACACCAATATTAATAGTATTTAAAAAATCACTTAGATACACATTTGGAAAATATTGATTGATATCCTGCGCTAATTCTTTAAAATCATTCGATAATTTAAAAAATTGAGGCAATTCACGAACTGCAATTTCATCTTTGTAAAGTTTATTAATTAATTCATCAAAAAAAGGTACTAAAATCGTTACATTATTATACGTAAATGATTTTATTAAGTCACTTCTTTTCATGATTGCTTGCTTACTAAATGCATTTTTTTGATTATAATCTAAGGTATCCCATATATCTAACATCGCAAAACGATTTTCTTCGTATAAATCTTCAATAATACTTTTGTTGATAATCCCTTGATACATAATATACGCTTTAAAATAATCCAAGTCATTTTTTATTTTAAACTTGAATTTATATTTAGCTAATTCTGTTTCAATGACCTTAATATTTCGTTTAACTTCTTTATCTTTTAATATTGACTTATGATATTTATTAATAATTGTTATAATTTTATTCATACGTTTCTACCAAACTACTGATTACACTCAATGCATACAACGATGCGGTTTCAGCCCTTAATATTCTCTTTCCTAATGTTACTACTTGATACCCCTTTGCAATAAGCTCATTCACCTCTTGCAACTCAAAACCACCCTCTGGACCAATAACTAAATTAATATCTTTATCTTTACAAACAACATCGTTTAGTGATTTGGATACTTTTAAATGATCTTCATACGCAATAATATTTACCTTTGTAGGTTCAAAAGGAATCTCTTTTACATGCATATACTCACATACTGTAGGTATAAGTATACGCTTAGATTGTTCACTAGCTTGTTGACATATCTTTTGAAAACGCTGTATCTTTTGATCTTTTTTATCATTGACCTTAACAACACAACGCTTAGAAATCAATGGAACAATACTGGAAACACCTAGTTCAGTTGCTTTTTGTAAGAAATAATCCCAAGCTTCCTTTTTAATTAAACCTTGATATATAGTTACTTTTATCGGTAATTCACTGTCTACTTCAACTTTTTCTTTGATATATCCATAAACCTTATGCTCTTGATATTGAATACTTGCATAAAAACATTGTTGATGGCTATCAACAATGCGAACGACACTATCCATTTTCATGCGCATCACTTGTTGAATGTGCTTACTATCCTCTTGGTTAAATAAGTACAATTCATGAAGCTGTAATACTTTATCTGCAAAATATTGTTGCATGTAATCACCTATTAAATTTTAACAAAAAATAAAGGTATTTAAAAGTCATAACGACATTAAATACCTTTTTTCATTAGCTTGCTAGTTACAGAGATTTATTTTTCATTCGGTAAAATAAGGTTTAATAAAATCCCTACGGTTGCCGATAATGCAGTTCCAGATAGCGTAACAAAATTACCTAATGGTAATAATGCCCCACCTAAACCAATAACCAACATTGCACTTGCGATAATTAAATTCTTTTGTTTTGCAAAATCAATGTTATTATCAACCAATACACGTAATCCATTGGATGCGATAACTCCATACAACATAATACTCATACCACCTAATACACTCTTAGGAATGGTCGAAATGACAGCCGAAATCAACGGAATACAAGATAATACGATAGCGATACATGCTGCTCCAAACGTTACATAGACAGAAGCAATTTTTGTTAAACCGATTACTCCTGTATTTTCACCATACGTTGTATTGGCAGGTCCACCTAAAAATGCAGATACAGAAGTTGCAATACCATCTCCCATCAATGTTTTATTCAAACCGGGATCTTTTAAGAAATTCTTACCACATACCTTACCTAATACAGTATGATCTCCAATATGTTCAGCAATGGTTACTAACGCAACCGGTAAGATTGCCCATGTCTCAGGACCAAAATATAATCTATATTCTTTAAAAACACCGTTTGTGCTAAATGGCAGAATAAAATCCGGTAAAGCTAGATAATGTTGAGATGCAATGACAGTCTTAACAGGATCAAAATCTACAATCTTTAATACAACTGCAAACAAATAACCTAAGGCAATTCCACACAAGAAAGGAATGATTTTAAAGAATCCTTTTGCTTTTGTTGAAATAAAGGCTGTAACCAGAAACGTAAAGATAGCAACAAGCATGTGTTTCCAATCTCCACCTTCTACAAATCCAGCATTTCCTACTGCAATCGAAGCTAAACCTAATCCAATTACTGCAATCATTGGACCAATCACAATTGGAGGCAATAAACGATCAATCCATCCCTTACCAATTGCATTTACAATTAATGCAACCACAAAATAAATAATACCAACTAAAATTAAACCCGTTTGAGCAGCACCGTATTCTCCACCCATAGCAGCAACTGCAATATTAACTGCTACAATATAAGCAAACGAAGAACCTAAATACACCGGAACTTTAAAGCGTGTAATCACATTATAAATAATTGTACCTATACCCGAAGCAAATAAAGCAACTGAAACTGGATAGCCCGTTAAAATCGGAACTAGAACTGTAGCACCAAACATCGCAAAGACATGTTGAAATGACAACAACAACCATTGCAATTTACTTGGCTTTTCATGAACTTGAAGTTTTAAATCGACGACTTGTGACATATTTTCCTCCTTCTTAGTCCTTGTAAAATATAAAAGGGGCTACACTACGCCCCATAAAAAAACCAGTTATATTTACTACCTTAACAACCTCTCTGGATTATTTTAAAGGACCTTTACTAAATTCTAACATACTTTTATAAAATTGCAATCTCTTTTATAAATAAATCCCTTCATCTTTTCTAAAGGATATGTTTACTAATTGATTTTTTTAACTTCACTATCTACTTCTTCTTGTTCCTTATTTACAACCACTTTAATTTCTTTCACCTTACGCTTATCTGCATCTGTAACAGTTACACTTAAGTGCTTATATTCAAACTGCATACCTATTGTTGGAATATCTCCTAAAATACTAATCACCCATCCACTGGCAGTAATAAAATCAAAATCCTCTTCCAGTTTTAAATGAAAATATTCAAACATATCATCAATATCCACTTCACAATTTACTAAGAACGTATTCTCATTAAGCTTTTTATAATACTCAATAATTTCATCATGCTCATCATAAATCTCGCCGACAAGTTCTTCTAAAATATCTTCCATCGTAATGATTCCCAAAGTACCGCCATATTCATCTAAAACAATCGCAAGATGACTTTTACTATTTTGCAATTGTCTTAATAAATAACTTACTTTTACATGTGGTGAAGTATATTGCACAGGTTTTACAAGTTGACGAATACTAGCTTTACTTTTGGTATAGTATAGATAATAAAAGTCTTTTTGATGTAAAACACCTACAATATTATCAATGGTTTTTTCATAAACAGGCAAACGTGAAAAGTTATTTTCACGAAATAATTTTTCAATTTGTTCAATCGACATAGTAGTATCAATCGCTACAACATCTACCCTTGGCGTTAATACTTCTTTTACTTCCATCTCATTAAACTCAATAGCCGCAACAATTAAGTCCGATTGATGTTCCTCTAGTTCTCCATCATTTTGAGCTTCTTCCACAATTGTTACAAGCTCATCACTTGTCATACTTTGATCCTCTTCTACTTTGAATATCATATTAATAAACTTATTCCATTGTTCAAAAATATAAATAACAGGAGAAAGTATAAATATACAAAAAGATACAATATCCACAACAGCCATTGCCCATGATTCATCATATTTTTTCGCTAGATTCTTAGGTGTAATTTCCCCAAAAATTAATACAACTAAAGTCATTACTAAAGTAGATACCGTTAAAGCTGTATCTTGATTAAAATAATTTGTAAATAAAATTGTCGCTAAAGAAGCAGCAATAATATTTACAACATTATTTCCAATTAATAAAGATGTAATTAACTTTGAGTAATTATCATATATTTTTAATGTTTTAATTGCTTTTTTATTTCCATTATTCGCTAATGATTTAATTTTAATACGATTTAAGCTAGAATACGCAGTTTCAGTAGCCGAAAAAAAGCCAGACAATAACACCAAACCAATTAAAACAATACTAATTGTGCTTTGATTACTATTCATTATTATCACCTCTTAGCTTTAAAACATTGATAGATAATAATAAACTATCCTTGAAATAACAGGATATCGGCAAATCGTCCAACACAACACACTTCCTTTCAAATATTTTTAATTATACCATAAATTTAATTTATTACAAAAAAATCCTATTACTAGGATTTTATTGTGCCGGAATTACAGAACCATCACTAAATTTATTTAAAATAAACTGTTTAATTTCTTCAGACTTTAATACTTCAATTAATTTAACAAGTTTCTCTTCATTTTCACGACCCTTTTTCACTGCCACAATATTTACATACGGATTATTTTGATCTGCTTGTTCTAACACCAATGCATCTTTAACAGGATTTAAACCACCTGTAATTGCATAGTTACCATTGATCGCAACCAAAACTCCTTCATTTGCATTTAAAGCTGTCACAAGTAATTCGGGCTTAATTTCAACAAATTTTAAATTCTTTGGATTTTCAGCAATGTCATCTAACGTTGCATTGGTTGGATTAAATCCATCTTTTAAAGTAATTAAACCAGCTTCTTTTAAAATACTTAAAATGCGTCCATAATCAGCAACACTATTTGAAATAACAATACGATCATTTTCTTTTACTTCATCAATTGATTGAATTGACTTTGAATATAAACCAAATGGCTCAATATGAATACCACCAGCATTTACAATATCATATCCATTTGTTACAACTTCATTTTCAAAAAATGGTACATGTTGGAAAAAATTTGCATCTACTTCATTTTCACTTAACGATTTATTAAAAATATAATAATCATCTAAAATTATAATATCTAACTTAATATTATATTTTTCTTGTAGAATTTTATCTGCTTCTTCTAAAATTGTTGCATGTGGCTCTAATGTAGCTGAAATTTTAATCACTTCTTGCTTGCTTTCTTCTTTTTTTGCATTTTTAGAACTACACCCTGTTAAAAATAAACCGATTGCTAATAAACTAATTAATATTTTTTTCATATTTTTCTCCTTTAACGTTTATCAATTTTCATTACAATATAATCTCCAATAAATTGTATCACAAAGACAATAATTACAATTAATATGGTCGATATAAATAATACAACTTCATCTCTTCGCACCGAGCCATATAAATAGGCTAAGTTACCAAGACCTCCCGAACCAATGGCTCCTGCCATTGCTGTATAGCTTACCAAAGAAATAGCTGTAAGACTAACGCCACTTATTAATGCCGGTAAACTTTCAGGAATTAACACTTTATATATAATTTCAAAATTACTGGCACCCATCGCTTTACAAGCTTCAATAGTACCTTTATTCACTTCATTAAATGCAATGATACACATCCGAGCATAAAATGGCGATGCTGCAATTACTAAACTTGGAATGGCAGCCTTTGCTCCAAGTAGTGAACCGGTAAGCATTTTAGCAAGTGGTACTACAAGAATCATCAAGATAATAAATGGTATGGAACGTAAGATATTAACAATTAAATCCACAATACGATTTATCACCTTACATTGATATAACCCTTTACTTTGCGTAATATAAAGTAAAATACCAATCATAATACCAAAGATTACCGTAAACAACAAAGAAGCAAAGGTCATAAATAAAGTTTCTTGTAATGCTTTTACAATTTGTTCTATTTTTGTACTCATACTATAATACCTCTACAATAACCCCTTCCTGTTTTAAATGATTCACCACAACATCCAATTGATTACAAAATGCTTCTGTAATATGACAATATAAGATACCAATCGGACCCTGTTGACTACTTGTAATATTTGCATTAATAATACTGATTTCAACTCCGGTATGTTTCATCACATTTGCCAAAATTGCCTTATTGGAAATATCACCTGTAAAATTCAAACGAATGATATGACCTGTCGGATACATCTTTTTTAAAGATGTCATTAAATCAGATACTTCACTTGCAGATGACACACTACTTACAAATACCTTTGTTACTTCATGTTTGGGATGTTGGAAAATATCTTGAACACTTCCCTCTTCAATCACCTTTCCTTCACTCATCACCGCAACACGATGACATATTTTTGATACAACTTCCATTTGATGAGTAATCATTACAATGGTGATACCTAATTTATGATTAATGTCATTTAATAAATCTAAAATAGCAAACGTTGTCTGAGGATCTAAAGCACTGGTTGCCTCATCACACAATAAGATATCCGGATCATTCGCTAAGGCTCTAGCAATACCCACACGTTGTTTTTGTCCTCCACTTAATTGACTTGGATAGCTATATTCTTTACCGGTTAAACCAACCAGTTGAATCAGCTTCATGACTTTTTCTTTACGATCTTCTTTTTTCACATTCGCAATTTCTAATGCCAGTTCAATATTTTGAAATACAGTCTTAGACCACATTAAATTAAAATGTTGAAAAATCATACCAATTTTAATACGTTTTTTAGCTAGCTGTTTTAATGATAGTTCTTTCATATTTACACCATCAATATAGACTTCACCACTTGTTTGTGTTTCTAATTGATTGATTAAACGAATCACTGTACTTTTACCAGCTCCTGAAAAGCCAATAATACCAAAAATTTCATGATCCTTTATCGTTAAACTTACATTGTCAACGGCATGTATAACCAGATTTGGTGTATGATAAACCTTACTTACATTTTTTAACTCAATCATAAAACCCTCCTAAAAATAAAAAACTCACCCTATGCAAAGGGCGAGAGATTATTTCGCGTTACCACCTTTATTCATTCAAACTTCACAATTTGAATCTTATCAAGTACAAAGATACTATACTTTATCGCTTTAACGGGCGAATGCGTCATAGCCTAAGGTCTCCCTTCGGTATGCAACTCCAAGACCATGTTCATTATTTATCCATATATCCCTTCTCAGCATGCAGGATTCTCTGTAATACTTTTAAATAACTACTTTTCTTTTCACTGTCTTTATGAATTCAATGATAACACACTAAAATTATATGTCAATCTTTTTTAATGAAAAAAGCACATTTGTGCTTTTATGTTCTTCTTCTAAAGAAACCTGGAACAGATCCTTCTGTATCATCATCTTCTTCGACAACCGTAATCGTATCTTCCACCGGCTTTGTTTCTACCGGTGTACGACGTTGATTTTTGTTATAAGAAGTTGCGGTTTTCGTTTTTTGTGGTTGTAAATCAAAACCAGTAGCGATAACGGTAACAATGATAGAATCTCCCACATTTTCATTGATCGCAACCCCAAAGATAATATCTACATCTCCACCAGCTGCATCACGAATGTAATCTACCGCATCACTAGCATCATAAATAGATATACTTGCCCCGCCTGTAACATTAATAATTGCAGATTTTGCTCCTGAAATTTGGGCTTCTAACAATGGCGATAAAATTGCTTTAGCTGCAGCTTCTTGCGCTTTGTTATCACCTTGAGCCATACCAATACCAATTAAAGCACTACCTTGTCCTTCCATAACCGTTTTAACATCCGCAAAATCCAAGTTGATTAATGCAGGAACTGCAATTAAGTCCGTAATTGTTTGAACCCCTTGACGTAATACATTATCCGCTTCTTTAAATGCTTCTTGGAATGGAATACGACCAATAACTTGTAATAATTGATTATTAGAAACAATAATCAATGAATCCACATTTTCTTTTAACTGTTCAAGACCATTTGTAGCCGCTTCTAAACGTTTACGACCTTCAAAGGTAAATGGCTTAGTAACAATACCAACGGTTAACGCACCCATTTCTTTTGCAATCTTCGCAAATAACGGCGAAGCACCTGTACCCGTTCCACCACCTAAACCAGCTGCCAAGAAAATCATGTCGGCACCAGCCATCGCTTGACGAATTTCTTCTTCCGATTCAATTGCAGCACGACGACCAGTTTCAGGATCACCTCCTGCACCTAAACCTTTTGTAATTTCAGCACCTAAAATAATCTTATTTGTTGCACTAGATACATTTAATACTTGTAAATCCGTATTTGCAACATAAAATTCTACACCTTGAACACCTTCATCCACCATACGATTTACGGCATTACATCCAGCACCACCAATACCAAACACTTTAATTCGAGCTATTTGATTGTAATTTAAATTTGTCATCTAATGTTCCTCCTTCTTCTTGTTATCAAACAAGATTCCTTTTAATCGTCCAGTAAATGAATTGTCCTCTTGCTTATCTTTTTTTATTTGTATTGTTTGATTAAATTGTAATAAATCTATACTAACTGCACTGTTATTTAAAATCGCAAGCTGATCTTTATAGTTATAAAATAAACCCAACACCGTAGATAGAGAACCATTTCGCACTCCCAATGTTTCAGGAATATAATGTTTCACATTTACATCTAGTTTTTTACGAATCAATTGTTTAAATCCTTGAAGTTCAGCACCTTCACCGGTAATAATAACACTAATCTTATCATCCTTTAAAGTAGGTTCCGCCGCTTTATAAATCTCTTCCACCAAATACTCTGCTTCCTTAGCTACCATTGTATAAATTTCTTGTTCAGATAATGTCTTTGTCTGTCCATTATTAGCCCAAATATAAGAAGGACTATCTAAATGTTTATCACTGTTAAAACGACAATTATACTTAATTAAACGAGAACAGATTGGTATAGGTAGCTGTGTTTCATCCGCCAACTTACCAATAAGATTATGTAAACCAACATTTAGTACTTCACTACTAATTAACTTACCTTTTGATAATAATCCTAACGTAGTTACTTGACGTTCCATCTTTAAAATAATCAAATTATGATCTACTGTTTGCTCAAACAACGCTGCTTCCTTACTAATTGCAAACAAGTCTAAACAAATATCAATAATTTCTAATCCGCTTCGTTCTACTAAACTTACATAACTAAACGCTAACTCTTTGTTTGCACATAACAAATCAATATCTACGGTTAACGAATTACAAAACTCATTAATTGGCATACGTCTTGTTGAAATACCATTACATGTATATTTCACACATACTGCATTAATCAAAGCCAAATCTTCGCTGATTTCTGTTTCCATAGCTTTTTTTAATGCTTTGTTAATATCACTTTTTGATACAGCGCCTGGAATTGGAACTGTAATCTTTAATGGCTTACGAACCATGTCTAAAGAAGGAATCGCTAGTAAAACACGTTGGATTTTAGCACCGATTAATTTAGAAGCATTGTTCACTGCTTTTTTAATCGCAATCATAACGTCCTTACTATCTACAATATTAATACCTTCAATTCCGGAAGTTAAAACTCGTTCCACTTTAATAACATTGAAGCGAGTATTAAAAAATTCACCTATCACTAATCGGATTTCTCCATCCGCAATTTCTAAAGCTGCAAATATTTGTTTATCCATAACCAAATTACCTCTTTAAAACACTTATATAATATCATAATCAAAAATCTTTAAAAAGCCTAAATAACAATTATTCGATGAAAATCATTAAAATTACTTGCAATTTTAGTTTAACCATGTTATATTTAACAAGCACTGAAATTGAAAGAAAGGGGGTTTACGGTATGTCAAGAAAATGCGCTATCACCGGTAAAAAGGCCTTATCAGGTAATAAACGTTCACACTCACTTCATGCAACAAGAAGAAAATGGAATGTCAATTTACAAAAAGTTAAAGTTATGGTGGATGGTAAACCACAAGTTGTCCGTATTTCTGCCCGCGCTTTAAAAACATTAAAAAAGGCTAATCAAGTTGTTGCTTAAAAACAAGAGGTTCTAACCTCTTTTTTTATTTAAAAGAGATTGTACTCACAATCTCTTTATTCATTTACTTGCATAATCATTACTTTACCACAATGGATGTTTATGGTTGCTTCTGAATGGACTACCTCATTTGAAATACCTATACTATCTCCAACATCCAAATCATAGTGATCTAGATCATACTTAAAGCCACTTAGAGAAAGATTACTATCCACTAAGGCAAAAATCGAAACATATTGATATTCGTTAGAAATAGAAACCGTTTTACTAGAAGCCGTAATGATACTTGAAACATTATACAACGTAACATCAATTTCATTATCCATCATTAACAATAAATTAGCATAACTATGATCAATACGATTATAGATGGCTCCTATAATTTTAAACTCTTTATAGCCAAGCTTCTTTAAATAACGAATAGCCGCTAACGTATCTGTTTCATCCTTTTCATTGGGTAAGTAAATAATACTATCACAATACTGCTCAATTTGTTTCATTTCTTCTTGACTTACAGAATCAAAATCACCAATGGCATACTGCATGTGTATCCCCTTGGAAGCTAGTAAATATGCACCTTTATCTACACCGATTAACGGCTTTACTACATCTTTAAAATGACCGATATCAGATAAAACTAATGTACACTTCATAGCAGTGAATTCACTCTTTCAACAATATCCCCTTTGAATATATAGCTACCCGCAACCAAGACATCCGCTCCACAATCCACACACTGTTTTCCAGTTTCTGCATTAATACCACCATCTACTTCAATTAAACAAGAATAATTATGTTTATCAATAACTTCTCTTAAATACTTAATTTTATCTAAAGCGGTAACATCAAAAGCTTGTCCACCAAAACCAGGTTCAACACTCATAACCAACACCAAATCAATCATCGATAAATATGGCAAAATCATTTCAACCTTCGTAGATGGTTTAATAGAAAGACCTACTTTTACTTGTTTACTTTTTAAAAAATTAATGATTTCTGAAATTTCTTGATGCGTACAAACTTCATAATGAAAGGTTAAATAATCAATGTTTAACTTAGAAAATACTTCAGCAAAATATCTTGGATTACTTACCATAATATGAACATCAAAAATTTTTGTTGAAAGTTTACGTAAACCTTTTAAAACATCAGGACCAAAACTTAAATTTGGTACAAAATGACCATCCATAACATCAAAATGAATCCATTTCGCTTTCGACTGTTCTACTTGTTCCATTTGTACATTAACATTAGCGTAATCAAGGGATAATACAGAAGGTGCAATAATTGTCATATCTTTTTTCTCCTATCATTTATTATTTTTTTTATCTCTAAATAACTTTGATAACGATGTTTTGAAATTTTATTGTCTAAAATAGCTTGTTTAATCGCACAACCTGGCTCATGTTCATGTTTACAGTCATTGAATTTACATTTACCTATATAAGGTTTAAATTCCAGAATGGATTGTACTAAATCTTCCTCTTCCATATAAGAAAAATCAAGGGAAGAAAATCCAGGTGTGTCTGCCACATATCCTCCATGAATTTTAAACAATTCTACATGTCTTGTTGTATGTTTTCCTCTACCTAAGGCTTTTGATATATCCTGTGTTTGTAGTTTAAACTCTGGATTTAAGCTATTTAATAATGAAGATTTTCCAACACCGCTTTGTCCTGTTAACACAGTAATTTTATCTTTAAAAATCGTATCAAAACGAACATCTAAAGCATCATTACCATTACATAACACTGTATAACCTGCATCTTGATATTCTTTGATAATGTCATAGATTGGATGATTCTTATTAACCAAATCTAATTTTGTTACACATATAATAGGTGTAATATTAGCAAAATGAATCAATACACAAATACGGTCAACTAAACTAATCGAAAACTCTGGCTCCAAAGCTGACATTACAATGAGAGCTTGATCTACATTTGCAATCTGTGGACGTATTAAATCTGTTTTACGAGGTAAAATCTTTGTAATCCCATATTTTTGTTCATACTCTTCATATTCTACATAATCTCCAACTTTAGGAGACTTGTCTAAGCGTAATTTTCCTAAAGCAAAGGCTTCAATATTTTTCTTATCTTGTGTTTCCAAAGTATATTGATTGGAAACAATTTTAATTACTTGCGCTATCATACTTTAATAATAATACAACGTAATTGTATTCCCTTCACTTTGAGTATAAGCAACTCCACTTACAGGTAATGTTTCAATGACTACATTTACTTTTAGATTATCAATTTGATCCTGTGTCATCTCGCTTGTATCTAATTGACTCAAAACAACTTCTGCACCCATTGACTCTAATAACTCTTTTGCTTGTATGACATCCATACCAACAATATTAAATGGAATTACAAATGTTTTATAGCTTGCATAAACAAAACGCATTTCACTGATTTTATTACCATCAAACTTTTCATTTGGTAGCAGAAGCTCTTGAGCAATAATCGTACCTGCCTTTACTTCATTATTTTCCATAGGAACAGAAATAACTCGCACATTTGGATAACGTGTCGTTACATCTTTAATCGCCTCATCAATATTTTGATGAGTATAATCATTCATAACCGAATAAATACCACTACTTACTACGATTGTAACACGACTCCCTTTATTGACAGCAGTATCTACATCCGGAGTTACTTCAATAATTAGTCCCTTTTCAACATCATTGGTTAAAATACGTTTAATATTTTGACGATCTAAATCTAAACCAGATTCTAATAAAACCTCACTTGCCTGCTCAACAGTTAAATTAAGTATATTGGGTACCTTGACCGTTTTATTTTGTTTACCAATGACACCGGAAACATATAAAAGAAATACACACATCAATACAACAACTATACTTGCTAAAGAAATCATCACATAACCAGCATAACTCTTTTCTTTCTTTTTATGTACAGTAGCTTTTTTTACTTGAGGTTCAACCGGTTTAGAATCCGCAACCTTACTAATCACTTTTGTATAATTTTCTTCCGGTGCTTGAGGTTTATATTTCCCTTCACTAGCGCGCTTGGTATCGAAACAACTATTTAAATCTTGTAATAATTCATGTCCATTTGCATAACGATGCAATCTATTTTTAGCACATGCCTTTTGAATGATATTATCAATGGATTGTGGAACACTTGGATTAATATCTCGTACAGAAGGCATTTGATTCTGCATGTGCGATATAGCAACACTAACAGCTTGTTCTCCACTAAATGGAACTTTCCCTGTCAACAATTCATAAAACACAATACCTAAAGCATATAAATCTGATTGTGCCGTAGCATTTTCACCACGAGCCAACTCCGGGGCCAAGTAATGTACAGAACCCATAACCGAATCTGTCTGTGTCAATTGTAGGGCATCATTTGCAAGAGCAATCCCAAAATCTACGACCTTGATTGTACCATCATCTTTCACCAATACGTTTTGAGGTTTAATGTCACGATGAATAACACCATTACGATGTGCTTCAATTAAAGCATTTGTCAACTGTTTAATAATATGAACCGCTTCTTCTTTTAAAAGCGCACCACGATCGTTGATAAGCTGTTTCAAGGTTTTTCCTTTAACATATTCCATAACGATAAAACTTTTATCTTGATCTTGACCTACATCATATATTTCAACAATGTTTGGATGAATTAAAGAACTTGATGCACAAGCTTCTTGTTTAAAACGTAAAATAGATACCGGATCACTCGTTAGTTCTCCACGTAAGATTTTAATCGCCACTTCACGATTTAAAACCATATCATTGGCAAAATATACATCTGCCATACCACCACTACCAATATGTTTTAGTAAGACATATCGATTTGCAATCACTCTACTCATCTTGTGCTCCTTTCTCCATTTGTATTAAAATTTCAGTAATGTTATCGTATCCACCAGCTGCAAGGGCTAGATGCATTAATTTCTTTCCTTTATTTGAAACCGGTTCATTCTCTACTAAAATATTTAAAATATATTGTTCATCAACATATCCAAATAAGCCATCACTGCATATCAAATATACATCATAATGTGTATTCAATTTCATTAAGTCTATATTTACACTTGCCCATATTCCTAAAGCATTAGTAATCGATTTTGCCTTAGGATGCATACATGCCTCTTTTGGAGTTACCTTTCCACTTCTTAACAGTTCATTATATAAATTATGATCATTGGTTAATTGATGAAGTTGATGATGTTTGACACCATAAACACGACTATCCCCAATATTGAAGATATAATGTGCATGTTTGGTAATTAAAATACCTGTAAGTGTTGTTCCCATACCTTGATATTTTTTTGATGTAGTTGATAATACATATACCAATTCATTTGCCTTACGAATGTGATAATTTAAAAAAGACTCAATATCAATGTCATCCTTAAAACCACGATGCACCTGAAAGACTTGAGCTAAATAATTAATACTTTCTTGGGAGGCAATTTCTCCATAATTACCACCACCGATACCATCCGCAACCGCAGCTAAAACATCGCCTACTTCATTATAGGCAATGATATAACTGTCTTGATTCATTTTACGTAGAAATCCCTTATCGGTTGCTCCAAAACACTTCACGTTTGTTCTCCATTTTTATAATTTGCACGCAACTGTCCGCAAGCAGCATCAATGTCATCCCCTTGTCTTGCACGTAGAGTTGCTTTTACATTCAGTTTCATTAAAGTATCATAAAACCTTAAAGCTTCGATATCACTCACACCTTGATAACCATGTTCACTTACTGCATTATACGGTATTAAATTGACATAGGCATTCATGCCTGAAATTAATTTTGCTAATTGTTTTGCATCTTCTTTTGAATCATTTACATCTTTTAACAAAATATATTCAAATGTAATACGACGATTATTTAAAGTACTATATTCTTTTAATGCACTTATAAGTTCCTTTAAATTATAACATTGATTAATAGGCATTAATTCACTACGAAGTGCATCATTAGCCGCATGCAAAGAAATTGCCAAATTAAACTGGGTCTTTTCTTTTGCAAATTGTCTAATTTTAGGAACAATACCACAAGTTGAAATCGTAATATGTCGAGCACCTATTGCTAAACCTAAGTCATGATTAACAATACGACAAAAGTTCATCACATGATCATAATTATCAAACGGTTCCCCCGTCCCCATAACAACAATATTACTTACACGTTCTTCTTTTTCATCTAAATAACGTTGTACATACATAATCTGTGCAACAATTTCACCAGCTGTTAAGTTTCTTTGTTTCTTCAATAAACCACTGGCACAAAACTTACATCCCATATTACAACCAACCTGAGATGTTACACATACGCTTTTACCATAACTAAAACTCATTAAAACTGTTTCAATTAAAGCACCATCTTGAAGCTTAAACAGATATTTAATCGTACCATCTTTACTTTCTTGTTTTTTTACAAGTATAAGCGGATCTATAATAAATTCTTGTTTGAAATAGCCTAATGTTTTATGATCAACATCACTCATCGTATCAAACTCTACTACACGTTTTTTATATAACCACGAAAAGATTTGTTTAGCACGATACTTCTTTAAACCTAAAGTATCAACAACAAATCCCTCTAATTGTTCTAATGTAAAATCATACATTGTTTTCATATCTTCACCCTAAATATTTTACCACACTATTTTATTCTTTGACATAAAGCCATATAAAAACCATCACTATCAAACTCAAAAGGAAAGATGGTGCGTTGTTGAATTAATTTAAAATCTTCATGTTTTGATAAAAAGTGTTCTATTTGTTTTTCATTTTCTTTCTTATTTAATGTACAGGTACTATATACAAAATAACCATTGACCTTTACATACTTAGTAATATTTTCTAAAATCTTTGCCTGTAATGCAACCAATTCATCAATGGTTTCCGGTTGTATACGCATTGCAATTTCACATTTATGACTCAATGTCCCTAAACCACTACATGGTACATCTAACAAAATACGATCAAAGACTTTATCAAAACTTACTGTACTTGTATCACATACTTGATATTGAAGATTCAAAAAGCCATAACTTTGCATTTTTTCTTGTACCAGTTGTAAACGATGCAAATGTATATCACAAGCAATAAGACTTCCTGTATGCCCTAACGCTGAGGCAATTTGAACGGTTTTACTACCAGGAGCACTACATGCATCTAAAACATCTTGGTGTTTATTTACTTGAAGTAATTTTACAATTTGTTGACTTCCATAATCTTGTATATCAAAAACATGATGAATAAATTCTTTGCTATGTACCAAATTATGTTTACTTGTAAAACAAGTATCATCGATTTGTTTGACATCTAAATGTTTAATATCTTGAATGGTATAACCAGTATTCAAACGATAAAACATAGTTGCTTTTTTTAGTTTAGATTCCAATATTTTTTGTGTAGTTTCACTTCCATATTGTTTATGCCACATTGCAACAACCCACGAAGGAAGCGAGTAATAAATACCAAGATGTTCAAAAGAATCTAAGTGTAATTGTTTTTCTTTACGTGCTAAAAATGCCCTTAATACAGCATTGACAAATCCTTTTTGATTCTTAGCTAATGTACATGCATCATTAACAACCGCATAATCCGGATCATTGGTATATAACAATAAATAAATTGCCATATCGATTAAAATCGCAATTTTATTTTTCGGTTTATGTTTCACTAAATCCATCCATTGATATCTTAGATAACGATAATTTCTTAATACCCCATAAACAACTTCACTAATATATCCACGTTTTACTGAATCTACCTTCATTAATGCTTGACGCATAATAAGATTACTATACTTTCCATCAAGCATTATTTCTTGTAGTAATTGATAAGCTATTTCTCTTTGACTCATATTAATCTAAATAATACGGATTCACATCAACCCTAATATTACTTTTTCCTTTCTTATCAAAATATAATTTAATAATTTCATATACTTCTTTTTGCATTGCTTGTAAATCTTTGCCTTTAATAATAAAACGATAGCGATGATAATTCACTAACTTTAAGATTTTACTAGGACCTAGACGTTCAAAGGAGCATTGTTCAAATAATGAAAGTAAATACTGTAACGACTCTAATGCAACATGATCATAAATATCACTAATATATATAGCAATAAAGTAAGTATATGGTGGATATTGTCCTAAATGACGAAACTTCATTTCTTGCACAAAGAAAGATGGATAATCATTTTTAATGGCACATTGAATTGCATAATGATCTGCATGGAATACCTGTACCATAACACTTCCCTTGGTATGACTACGACCACTACGACCACTTGCTTGAACAATTAAATCAAAGGTTGTCTCCACACTACGATAATCTAAGCGATTCAAACCTGCATCTGCATTTAAAATACCTACCAATGATACATTAGGAAAATCTAAGCCTTTTGCAATCATTTGAGTACCTAATAAAATGTCATATTCTTGCTTCTCGAAAGCATTTAACATATGAAAATGACTATTTTTATGTCCGGTCGTATCTTGATCCATCCTTAAAACTCTAGCTTCCGGAAACAATGTATGTAACAGCTCTTCTACTTTTTGAGTTCCATAACCATACGTTGAAAATTTATGATAACCACAACTAGGACAAGTTTGCGGTAATGGTTTAGTTAACCCACAAACATGACATTTCAAACAATCATCACTACGATGATAACTCATCACAACATCACAACAATCACACATAATCACATGTTGGCAACTACTACATTGATATAAAGTGGTATAACCTCGTCGATTTAATAAAATAATAATTTGTTGTTGTTTCGCTAAGGTTTCTTTTATTGCCTGTAAAAGTGGTTTAGATAAGATAGCTTTATGATCTTCTTTCATACTTTTTTGCATATCAATCAGCTTTACTACAGGCATTTGTTCATTAATTCTTTGATTTAAAGATACCAAATGATATACCTTTTTTATTGCTTTGGCATACGTATCAATCAAGGGTGTTGCACTGGCTAAGATTACTTTCCCTTTAAAGTATTCATTACGTTTTATTGCAATGTCAATGGTGTTATAGCAAGGCACTTTATCTTGTTTATAAGAAGCGTCATGAGCTTCATCTAAAATTATAAAGCCAAGCTGATCAAACGGCATAAAAATACTTGAACGAGTTCCCACAACAACTGAAACTTCTTTATTCATAACCAATTGATACTGTTGATATTTCTCACTATTATTTAAGCCTGAATGATAAATAGCAACATTATCTCCAAAAATCGCAGTTACTCTTTGTATCATCATAGTCGTAAGTGCTATTTCAGGTACTAAAATTAATACTTGCTTCCCTTGTTTTACAGCTTGATATGCCAAATGCAAATACACTTCCGTTTTTCCACTGCCTGTAATTCCATGCAATACATATGTAGTATGATGCGTTTCCATAATCTCTTTATAACACGCCTGTTGATTTGTGGTTAATGTTTTTAAAGTGCCCTGTGCCTGAAAAGTATTCTTCCTGTAATTGACTTCATATTTTATTAAAGCATTTAACCTTAGCAAACGATTTACACGACTTAGACTAATCTTTCTAGCTTCACTTAAAAGCATTGGCTCTTTAAATGTATATAAAAATTCTCTTATATCCTCTTTTAAAGAAGTGGTATCAAAGTCTTTATTACACTTCACCATCGTTTTCATAACGATTTTTTGCTTACGATTTGATGGTTTAATACTGCTAGGTAACATAGCTTGATAACACGCAATAGTAGGACTAATGGTTGTTTGCGCCATCCATTTTCCTAAAGCCATTAATTCTTCATTTAAAATTGGTCTTTCATCCATTACCTGATATATTTCTTTTATTTCATATTCTAGGATTGGTAAAACATCAACTTGTTGTACTTGGTTAACAAATCCAACCAACGTTTGCTTATGAAAAGAAACAAGCACACGACAACCAACATGAACTTCTTGTTTACAACTATATGTATACGTTTGATCAATTTTAAAAACAGGATGACTAATCCAAACTTCAACTAGATACATGACGCTACCTCTTATTAACAATTATAACATCTAACTTTACATCAGTTTCATTGGTTTCAATAAAATCTACAAAATAAAAATCATAAGCTAATCCTATTTTAAGACATGAATGATTTGCAAAATATCGATCATAAAATCCTTTTCCATATCCTATACGATGATTATATTGATCATAAGCAAGCATAGGTACAAACATAATCGAGATATTATCCACTACTACCTTAGTAGTAGGTTCTAAAAGATGAAAATAACCTTCTTCCAGTTGATTGACATCTGTAATTTCATAAAAGATTAAATCTTGACCAACAACTTTTGGAACAGCCACCCGAATACTCTGCTTTAAAAGATAATCTATAAGCAAAAACGTATCTACCTCATCCATCCTACTAACATATACACCCACAACATCACTTGGTTTTATATATGTAATGGCTTGTTTAAAGATATTCATATCAAAAAGAGCTTTATCCTCTTTTGACAAAGCTCTTCTTAAAGACATCTTAGATTTACGAATCGATGCTTTATCCAACAGAACCCTCCATATCAAGTTTTAACAATTGGTTTAACTCAACTGCATATTCCATTGGAAGCTCACGTGTAAATGGCTCTAAGAAGCCCATAACAATCATATCTGTTGCGGTTTCTTCATCTAAACCACGTGACATTAAATAAAACAATTGTTCTTCTGAAATCTTAGAAACCGTTGCTTCATGTTCAATGGTACTATGACTATTTACAGTTTCATTAATTGGTAAGGTATCTGATTTACTAATACCATCTAAAATTAAAGTATCACACTCAATTTTACTTTTTGCTTTATAGGCATCTTTACCATGATACACCAATCCACGGTAATCTACTTCACCACCATTACGCGCTACCGATTTTGAAACAATGGTACTGGTTGTGTATGGTGCTAGATGAATCATCTTAGCTCCTGCATCTAAAATTTGATTTTTACCTGCAACTGCAATCGAAATAGTAATCCCTTTCGCATATTCTCCTTTTAAGATACATGCAGGATACTTCATCGTAATAGAAGAACCAATATTTCCATCAATCCACTCCATTGTACCATAAGCATCTACAACTGCACGCTTCGTTACTAAATTCAAAATATTATTTGACCAGTTTTGTACTGTACTATAACGACATTTCGCATTTTCTTTGACAATAATTTCAACAACTGCAGCATGTAAAGAATCCTTAGAATAAACAGGAGCTGTACAACCTTCTACATAATGTACATCAGCACCCTCATCCACAATGATTAAAGTTCGTTCAAATTGACCCATTTGTTCAGAGTTAATTCTAAAATAAGACTGTAAAGGCTTATCTAACTTAACACCTTTTGGTACATAAATAAATGAACCGCCAGACCAAACCGCACTATTTAATGCTGCATACTTATTATCTTGATTACTTACCACCGTTGCAAAATACTCTTTAAACAATTCCGGATATTGTTTTAACGCACTATCCGTATCTAAAAAGATAACACCCTTATCTTCCACTTCCTTTAGCATATTGTGGTACACCACTTCAGATTCATATTGTGTAGATACACCAGCTAAAAATTTTTGTTCAGCTTCCGGAATCCCTAATTTATCAAACGTATTCTTAATCGTTTCCGGTACATCATCCCAAGAAGACTCTGATTTATCACTTGACTTAATGTAGTAAGTAAACTCATCAAAATCGATATCCAAAGTTGGACCAAAATTAGGTTGGGGCATAGCTTTAAACTTATGGTAAGAATCCAAACGAAACTCTAACATCCATTGAGGTTCTTGTTTCTTAGCAGAAATTGCTTTAATGACTTCTTCATTTAAGCCTTTGTCTGTTTGATAAACACTTTCTACCTCATCTTTAAATCCATATTTATACTCTAGCTGGCTATTTAAAAATTCTTCATTCTTATTATTCGTCATTTGACACCTCACTTTCTTCGATTAATTCACTAATCGCATTGACACCAATCAATCCACATTTAATGCGATTGGCTTGTTTTGATAAATTACAAAAGCAATTTGCTTCTTCTAAAAGCTCACTATCATAATCCAATTCATTTAACATCGCACGATATTGTGCAATGATGTGTTTTGCTTGTTTGATGTCTTTGTTTTTTAATAATGCAGTCATAATAGAAGTAGAACTTGTTGAAATCGTACAAGCTACTCCATCAAAACGCAAATCCTTAATCACACCATCTTCAATTTTACTTTGTACATAAATATCATCAATACATGATTCACTTGCCATATGCTTTGTCTTATAGCTTTCATCTTCCACTAGTTTTTTATTGCGTGGATTTGTATAATGATCCATAATAATAGCTCTCATTAAATTTTGATCAAAATATGTCATAGTACTCTCCTAGATTACAACTGCGATACATTTTTCAAGTGTAATTTCACTCAACACTTGAATAAACGCATCAATTTCTTCTTTCGTATTATAAAAATAGACACTAGCACGTAATGTTTCTGATGCTTGAATGACATCTATTAAAATTTTTGCACAATGATTTCCTGCACGAATAGCAAAACCTTTACTACTTAAATAACTGGCAACATCTTGAGCAAAGATTCCTTTCACATTAAAAGTAACAATGCCACAAGTGCCAGATGGATTATAAATCACAACATGCTCTAACGGACGAAGTTTTTCAATAAAATATCGATTTAACTCTTTTTCATATTCTTCAATATGTTCCATACCAATATCCATTAAATATTCAACAGCCGCTTTTAAACCCAATACCCCTTCAATTGCTGGAGTACCTGCCTCGAATTTATAAGGAGCATTCTTTAATAAAATATTCCCACAGATATCAAAACGAGCATTAGAACCACCACCCAATAAAAATGGATCTGTTGCTTGCAGTAAATCATATTTACCATATAATACACCAACCCCTGTTGGACCACACATTTTATGAGCACTAAAAGCTAAAAAATCAACATCTAAATCTTGAACATCAATTTTTAAATGAGGAACAGATTGTGCTCCATCCACAACAACAATAGCACCATAACTATGTGCAATCTTACAAATTTCTTTCATTGGTACTTTATGCCCTAATACATTAGAAACTTGAGCTAAAGTAACAACTTTGACCTTATCATGCATCGCTTTCTTAAAGTTTTCAACACTTAAAATACCTTCCTCATTTAATGGAACATATTCTATTTTGGCCTTTGTAACTTCACTTACCTTAAACCAAGGTAAAATATTACTTGCATGTTCTGCCTCTGTTGATAAAATAACATCGCCTTCTTTTAAATACTTTTGTCCATATCCATAGGCAACAAGATTCAATGAAGAACTCGCTCCACTTGTAAAAACAATTTCTCTACTTGTCGCATTTAAAAACTTCGCTACTGCTTCTCTTGCTTGATCAAATTGGTTTGAAACTTGAAAAGACAAATCATAGTCTCCTCGGTGAACATTAACAGAACAATTTTCATAGTAATCCATAACTGCATTTATCACCTTATAAGGTTTAAATGTCGTTGCTGCATTATCAAAATAAACTAAATTATCTTTCTTTAGCATTGGAAACTCATTACGAATGTTCGTTAAATCAAGCATAATGCATTCACCTTATCTTCTATTTTTGTTTTCAATAATTCTTTTAATTGCTCATCATCAATAAAATCAACAATTGGTGTTAAATATCCAATCGTAATTAAATTGGTTGCTTCTTTATACGTTAATCCTCTTGATTGTAAATAATACATTTGATTTTCATCAATTTGCCCAACGGAAGCTGCATGAGAAGCTTGTAAATCATTTTCATCAATCAATAGTAAAGGACTAATATTGGCTTTTTTAATATCACCAAACGTCAAACAACGGCTAGTTTGAAAATTAGTAGCTCCTTTACTTCCTTTCATAATATTACCAATTGCCTCTAATGCAAAGACACCCTTTTCCGTATTAATACAGTGATTTTCCATTTCTACATGTGTATTTACATTACTATTCATACACTCAATGCGATATGACTTATCATTATTATTTAAAGTAGCTGTTTTTAAATGCAACGTGCTATTTGGACGCTCTAAAACACTTTTACTATCATAAATG
This sequence comes from Erysipelotrichaceae bacterium, assembly GCA_030528645.1. Lineage (GTDB taxonomy): Bacteria > Bacillota_I > Bacilli_A > Erysipelotrichales > Erysipelotrichaceae > RQZE01. The sequence continues at coordinate 25,583 of JAUMYM010000009.1, forward strand.
ACATTACCCATGGATAATTGTCCAAACGCCACCTTAACAACACTATTTTCTTTTAATTCATTTACTTCGTTTATCTCTACATCAAAATCACAATCATTCCAATATAAAATATGATAATTTCCATCCGAAAATAATGTATGCAAACTAATTTTTTTAGCACTTTTAATTAATACATATAATGAACTATCCATTCCATGCCCAACAATTGATAATTTTAAATCTTCTTTCGTATCAATGGTATATGTATTAAATCCAGGCTTCAACACTAATGTTTCTTCCATTATTTTACACCTTTATTTACAGCACAGCTTCCTAAAGAGTATACAATTGGACGAGTTTCGGTTTTAGGCTTAATCTTTAATTCTTTATATAACCAATCATAGCCCTCACCATCAATTTTATTTACCAATTCATAATCACCTTGAGCCACAATCTTACCATCAACAATAACATGTGCATGTGTTGGTTTAATTAATTGATAAAAACGTTTATAGTGAGACACAACCAAAAGACCCATATTGCTTTCTTTTACCATTTCATCTAAACCAGATGATACCACTTTAATCGCATCCACATCAAGTCCACTATCAATTTCATCTAACATTGCAATCGATGGTTTTAACATACGCATTTGTAAAATCTCATTACGTTTACGTTCTCCACCTGAAAAACCTTCATTTAAGAAACGATGAGCTAAATCTTTTTTCATATTTAATTTTTTGATATTACTTTCCATTTCCTTAATAAATTGGAACAATGGAATTGGCTCTTCACTACGAGCATTTAAACATGCACGTAAAAAATCACTATTTGTTACACCTGTAATTTCTGCAGGATATTGCATCGCTAAAAATAAACCAGCTTTGCTTCTTTCATCAACACTCATACTTAAAACATCTTGACCATCAAATGTAATCGTACCATTTGTAACCACATATTTAGGATGACCCATAATAGCTGCTAGTAATGTTGATTTCCCATTACCATTTGGACCCATTAAGGCATGAATTTCTTTGTCTTTAATCGTTAAATCTATTCCTTTTAAGATTTCACGACCTTCTATTTCAACATATAGATTTCTAATATCTAAAGTTCCCATTTAATTACCTCCACAATTCTGAACCATTATAACACATAACTTATCTTATACTAATTATAACGCACTTTATTACATCTAAATTGCAATAATAGATAAAATAACTTATAATTATCATTGCTTTATATAAGGAGGAACAAAATGAAAGACAACAAAGGATTGATTAAAAATTACTGGTTTGTTGGAGTAATTGCACTTTGTTTAGTAACAATTTTAGGCTATTTCGTACACGAAAAAATATCTGCCGGTGAGTTTAACTACCTGCAAGGAAAAAAAGTAGATGGCAAAGATGTTATTTATACAATTGGTGATAAGGTTTCAACAGCCGATGAAATGTATGAAGTACTATATGAAAAATATGGAGTGGAACGTGTGTATAACGCTCTTCAAAAAGCAGTGATTGACCAAGGTGTAGAAACAACGGATGAAATCAAAGAGCAAGCACAACACTTATCAGATGATTTAATCCAAAGAGCAATTCAAAGTTATGGGGCAGAACACTATGAAGCTTATATTGTATCTCAATTAAAAAACTTAGGTTATACATCACTGAAAGATTTACCTCAATATTACACCGTTTCATTAAAGTTTAACCAACTGATTGAAGACTATGTTAATACTCATATTGATGAAGTATATCCAGCATTTAATGAAGCATTTAAGCCACGTATGGTAAGTCACATTCTAATTAAACTTGCAGATCCAGCAAATCCAACAGAAGAAGAACTTGCATTAGTACAATCTGTCCAAACTGCCCTAGCAAACGGTGAAGACTTTACAAAAGTCGCAACAGAGTACTCTCAAGATGGAAGTGCTGCAAATGGTGGATCATTAGGCTACATGGATGTCACAACTCAATTTGTAACACCATTTAAAGATGCTGCACTAGCATTAAACCAAGGTGAAGTAAGTGATTTAGTCTTAAGTGAATTTGGTTATCACATCATTAAAGTAGATTCAACCGAACTTGAAGAATTAAAACAGCAAGAACAATTTTATAACGCAATGATTAACAATGATCCAACCATTGCATCAAAAGCTGTCTGGAATAAAGCACAAGAATTAAATATTACTTTTGCAAATGAAGAATTAGAAACAGCTTTAAAGAAACATATGGGAATAGGAGAATAACGATGAAAAAGTTAACAATACTATTAACTTCATTACTTATATTAAGTGGATGTGGGAAAAATGTTAGTGCAAATATCTCATTTGCCAACGATGAATTACTAACGGTTGGAAACACTAAGATTACAAAAGGTGAAATCTATCAAACATTAAAGAACTCTGGATCATCATTTTACATCATCGAAGAAGCTACTGACTACTTTATTGAAAAAGAAATTACAAACAATGATGCATTGATGGAAAAAGCACTTGGTGAATTAGAAAATATTAAAAAATTATATGGCGATAATTTCTCTAGTATTATTTCAAGCTATGGATATACTTCTGAAGAAGAATTTGTAAAAAACACAATTCTTCAACAACTGCAAGTACAAGAATTAAATAATACATACTTAAATGAAAATCTACAAACATATCTTGATAGTTATTTACCTAAAAAAGCTCAACTGATGACTTTTGACAACTTAGATACAGCCCAAAATGCTTATGTTGCATTAACAGAAGGAAAAGACTTTAAAGAGATCGCAAGTCAAATGAATTCATCAAGTAATCCTGATGAACTAATTTATACTTCAAAATCTCTTTTAGCCAGTCCTGTTAAATTTTATTTAGATAAGGCAGAAACAGCAGGTTTATCAGAAGTATTAATTGATGCTGAAAATACAAAATATTATCTTGTAAATATAACTTCAGTTGATCCTACAACCTATAAAGATGAATTCATTGAATCCATTGCACATGATCAAGAAGTCGTACAATCTGCTTTAAGTTATTACTTTAAAAAATATAACTTTACATTATATGACATTGATATTTATCAACAATTTAAAGAATCATATCCAACCTATTTAAATCAAAAAGAAATTAACAATAAAAAATAAAGTAATAAAATACTAAAAAGGATGTTTATAAGAAACATCCTTTTTATGTAAAAAAATACCCCTATCTATTACAGTTAGAGGTATCAATATTTGAACTAGATTTTACCAATTAAATCTAAACCTGGATTTAATGTATCAGATCCTGGTTTCCATTTCGCAGGACATACAACACCGTTTTTCGCAACAAATTGAGCTGCTTGAATTTTACGAACTAATTCATCACTATTACGTCCTACACCATCCGCATTTACTTCATATAAAACAACTTTACCTTCAGGGTTAATTAAGTACGTACCTCTACCTGTTAAACCTGATTCACTGTTATATACATCAAAGAATTTACCTAATACAGCTGTTGGATCACCAATCATTGGGAATTTCACTTTTCCAACTGCTGATGACTCATTGTGCCATGCCGCATGAACGAAGTGTGTATCTGTACTTACAGAGAATACTTCTACACCCATATCTTTGATTGTATCGTATTTTTCTGCTAAGTCTTCTAATTCTGTTGGACAAACAAAAGTGAAATCTGCAGGATAAAAGAAGAACACTGCCCATTTTCCTTCAATATCTTTTTTTGTTATTGTTTTAAATTCATTGTTGTGATAAGCTTCTAATTTAAAGTCAATTAATTCTTTATCTAATAAACTCATTTTCTTCCTCCTATTTTTTATTATCTTAACATATTATATAATGAATGTGTATTGATATGCTTTATATTTTAAGGAGGTCTTATCTTATGTGTATTTTTTGTAAAATTATTCAGCGAGAAATTCCAAGCCATATCATCTACGAAGATGAATCCACTTTAGCCTTTTTAGACATTTCACCCTCTACGTTTGGACATACATTAGTCATACCGAAAAAACACTATGACACAATTTATGATGTTGACCAACCTACTTTACACAGTTTAATTTCATCTATTCAAAAAGTAAGTAAACATATCAAAAATAAAACAGGTTGTAAAGGTATTAATATCATTCAAAACAATGAAGAAATGGCAGGACAAACTGTCTTTCATATTCACTTTCACATCATACCACGCTATGAAAAAAATGACTTTGTAATACAATATTCTGAAAATTCTACGATATCGTTACAAGAAGTGTATGATTTACTCAAATAAAATAAAGGATTGTATCCTATGATACAACCCTTTTTATTTTGTTACGGTAAACTCCAGTATGTTTTTATTATGCTTAATGCGTTCTACTTTAATAGATGGTTGATTTATGTTTATTTTTGATGAAGATGAACGTAAATCAATATAATCAATTAAGCTACCATTTTCAATACGTAATACAGCATAGTAACGTCCACCATCTAACTGATCTAATGGTAAATCAAAACTAAACCACGATGTATCATAGTTATAAGAAGATGTAATGTTTTCTGAATGTTTCCATGAAGGAAACTCTGTTAAACTACTGATAGCTTCTGTATCAAACATTTTCATTTCATTTGTATCTTTATTCATTAAATACAATTTATATTTTACATTTGCAGCATCTACATTCCATATAAAACTTGTCCCAGCTAATGTTAATGTATTAGTATCAGCATTAAATTTTATACCACTTACATATAAGTAACTTTCTCTTATAGATGGTAATGCTGTCTTATCACCTGCTACAAATTGATCATCAATAAGCAATTCAAAACGATTTGAATACCCTTTTTCTTTTCTTAATGAATAATATCTTTCATTGATACTTTGTCCAAGTAATTCCTTTACCTGTCTTGAAGCAAACAATGACTTACTAAAACGTTCTTCTTGAATTGTTGTGATTAAATTAAATTTATAATTTCCTTTTTCAAAGGTAGTAGTATCAATGGTTCCTTCAAACCATCCTAAATCATAATTAAAACCATCCTTGAAGCCATCACTAAGATTATAATCACCTGTATGGCTTTGTAAATCAAAGGTATGAGTAACACGATTTTCAAATAAATCATACACTTCAACTTGATGCTTTACTTGGTCATGATTTAATCCTTCTACCATCGCTACACCTCGTAGTGTCAGTTTACCGGTATCATGAAACTCATACTTTGTAAGTAAAACATTATATACCTTTTTCACTTCTGGCTGTTTTGGTTCGTTTACTACAGGTGGCTTAGGTGCTTCTTTACTTACGGTTAAGTAAACACGTTGATCATCTTTAGTAAGTTCGTATTTCATTTGATTCAACGTAATAGCCTTAGGTAAATCACCACTGTAATTTAAATATGTTTCTTCATTATACTCTGTATATTTAGAATAATTTGTTTTAATCTTGAAAGTATATTTACCCTCTTTAATATCTTGTAAATTTAAAGATTTATTAAAACTTGCAACTTCTTTATCTTTTATTGTTGTTACAGCATCATATTTAGTTTCTTCGTAATAATCATTGATAAAATATAATTCATGAATAATTTTATTTTCCTCACTTACATGAATACCTGGACGATAACCTTTTCCATCAAAAACAATTTGGTTATTTTCAAATGTCAATTTTGATAAATCAAAGACATACTCTGCTGTAGGAACTTTTCCTACATTTGATTCTGCCTTCGGTGCATTGATATATTTTAAATCACTACTTCTTGCATACACTTGACTTAAATCAAAATTATAATTTGTTTTTACACCTCTAAAGTTTTTATGTAAAATCAAAGAACCATCCGGATTAATCGCATTACTTGATTGCACTTTAGAAAATGCTCCCAAATTTTCATTTACATTTACTGTATAAACAAACTGATAACCAGAACGATTTAAACTATCATATTTACGGTTTACACCACTAGCATCCAAATAGAAATTTGTAGGTTTATTGACTAGTGCAACAGAATATTGATTATAATCGGATAAATTACCATTGTAATTGTTATAGACCTTATCCATACGATAAGCAATCGAGCTGATTGAAGCACCCCAATATGGATCTGAGGCATATTTCACCCCAAAACCTGAACCTTTATTTCCATAATGACTACCAAAACTACGTGGATCATCCACATCCATATATCCACGAATATGGATTGCCGCCATTTCTAAAATACCATCACGAATCGAATGAAACGTATTGGCTGCCCCAACATTAGAATCCACTGCATTCCAACCAAATAAATTAAATTTAGAAACAGCTAAATTACTTCGTCCATATCCAGATTCATGAATCGCATGAGCAAATAGCAATAATGCATTAACACCGTAATTATTTTGAGCTTCAATAAACGTTGCTCCTTCATCCCATAACGTAGATTGATTTGCCTTTAAACTATAATAATTTTGCCCTTTGGTTGTTTTTTGAGTAATCCCTTTTGCTTCTGTTAAAAACTTATTGAATGCTTCCGCAGGTAGATTCGTCTTTGAACGAGCTGATAAATATTGATAATAATTATAATAAGTGCCAACCAGATTACTATAAGAACGATCAGAATAGAAATGAATTCCATCCGCACTGTAATATCGACTTCCAACACTCATCCAATCACTTGCTGGACCAACTACTAAAGAACGATGATTATATCCACCGTTTTTTGACCAACCAAAAAAGTAATGAAGAACTACATCACGGTAATTACCATTTTGTTCTATTGTATAGTATGGTTGTCCTACTTGCATTAAAAATGGATCTTCCGGTTTAACTCCACTATTTAAACGATGATTTTTATGTCCACCTAAATATAATGGAATATCTGTACGCAAGTATTTTTCCGGTACTAAATCAACTCCATATAAACGTGCATAGCCTTTAAAACCGCCAAAGTTCATTGCAACAACACCATCACCCTTACCATTATAAGAGTACGTTGATGCCTGTTCTAAAGGATAATGCAAGGCAACATACGTAGATGTACCGCTTAAATTTGGATTATCATAAATATTTAATGTAACTTGATTAATACGCCACGAATATGCATAAGCAAGACCTGATACCATCGCAATAATCTTACTTGGACTACCCGAAGCATGATGACGAACAACATGATCTCCTTGTAATTCGTTCATTTTATTTCGAGCAACATCAAAACTATTAAAACAAGCGACTGTATCAAAGCCACCAGAATCATTAATCCAAGCTACTTCGTAATTACTACAACCAATTTGATTTGCATGTACATCAGCTACAAAAATAGGAATTGAAGCAAGCACTAAGCTCAATAACAAGATACCTTTTATAAACGTTTTCATACAATCCCCTTTCTACAAATCTACATTGATGATAATCTCATTTGTTTGTCCCTTAATTTTTAAATGAAGTGTTCCTTTACGTGTAATTGGATTTTTACTTGGATTTAACGTCATAAAAAACAAAGAACCCATTGACTTATCTGTAATTTTTAAACCTATTAAATTCACATACTTATTACTTTGAATATTAATCGGTAATGCTTCAAATACTTCATTTGTATCCGTTACATAACGGGCACTTTCAATTACAAGTTCATCCCCCCACAACGATACCGCTTCAATGTCAAAGCTGTAGATTTGTGATGTTGATGGCACTACATATTCTTCACTATAACCATCCTCAAAAGTAACCGTAAATTCTTCTCCTGTAATATCATACGCTTTGGAAACCTTCATTTGATATGTTTTACCATCCGAAATAACATCATCCGCAACATATTTCAACAATTTGCTATCTGATGTTGTTTTTGTTAAATCAAACTTCAATTGTTTCTTTTCACCTAAATTAACATCCACTGTAAGATCTTTTTGACTACCATCTTTTACCGGAATAAATATATTCGCTAAATAACTTGAATCCGTCGATATTAATTCAAACCAAACATTTTGCTTTCCTAAAAAATACTGCTTATTTTCCAATTGTTGTACATAAGCATCTACTTGATCTAATAAGATTCCTTCACTTGTTCTAAAGTTTGACAAAGAAACATTAATAGAACCATCATCGGCTTTAACACGAATTTTAGCGATTACAAATTTAAAGTCAATATCATCAAACTTATACACTTTATAGTCTATTAAATCCACTAAAAGTTTATCTAAATCTTTACTTTTTTCCGGTTTTTGCAAATTACCTTGTTCAGGCAACTTTACCTCCTCTTTCATCGGACTCTTAAAAAAGCTTATTTTAAATAAATAGGCTGTACTAGCAAGCACTAATATCCCTAATATAACAACAAATACTTTTAATTTTTTAGTTAAATTTTTCATATTAAATCTCCATAATAATTCTATCACATTCTCACTCAAATAGAGCAGGTATTTATAAAAAAAGCCCTTATATTCTAAGAGCTTACTTTAAGCTTTTTTGAAAATTCCAACTATCCTTACACATTTGATCCACATCACATTCTGCTTTAAATCCTAGTAACTTAAATGCCTTAGTAGGATCTGCATAGCATGTTGCAATATCACCCGGTCGACGTTCTACAATCTTAAATGGAACTTCTTTGCCACTCGCTTTTTCAAAGGCATTCTTCAATTGAAGTACAGAATATCCCTTTCCTGTTCCAAGGTTAAAGGCTTCAATAGATTCATGATCAATGACATATTCACAAGCTTTCACATGTCCTTGAGCTAAATCTACAACATGGATGTAATCACGAACACCAGTACCATCCACGGTATCGTAATCATCACCAAATACTCTTAAATAGTCACGAATACCTACGGCTGTTTGCGCAATGTATGGAAGTAAATTATTTGGTATACCATTTGGTACTTCACCAATTAAACCTGATTCATGTGCCCCAATTGGATTAAAATATCTTAATAGTGCAATTGACCAAGTAGGATCTGATTTATATAAATCTTGCAAAATCATTTCATTAAATAATTTAGTTGTACCATACGGATTTGTTGTACTTAATGGAAAATCTTCTTTAATTGGCACTGTATGTGGATCACCATATACCGTTGCACTAGAAGAAAAGACTAACTTCTTAACATTGTGTTTCTTCATAATTTCATACAGATTTAAAGATCCGGCTACATTATTTTGATAATACGTTAGAGGAATACTTACAGATTCTCCAACTGCTTTATAACCTGCAAAATGAATAACCGCATCAAATTTATGTTCTACAAACACTTGATTTAAAGCAATTTTATCTAAAATATCCACCTGATAAAATGTAGGTTTTACCTTTGTAATATGTTCAATTGCATCTAATACTGTAATTGATGAATTATATAAATTATCTACAATTACAACTTCATGTCCACTTTTTATTAATTCCACACAAGTATGAGAACCAATATAACCTGTACCACCTGTAACTAAAATTTTCATTTTACCCTCCAATAGTATCTCTCTTTATTTCTTGTTTTGAAAAATAATACACCATACCCATAAGTAAAATCATCATGATGAAAGAAGTGATAAATGTAGTATTTAACGCTACTATTATACCACTTTGTTTATATAATTCAAAAAGAGAACCAATCAGTAATCCCAAAATAATACAATATGTCAATTGATGATACTTATGAAGCATATACTTAATCAATTTAGCACCACCAATTAAACCAAAAATTGCACCTAAACCTGCAGGAATCAATAATGGAATATAAAACTCAGCAATGATATATCCATAAACAGTTCCATACGTTCCAATGATAATCAAAATCAAAGAACCACTGATACCAGGAACAATCATTGTAGCAGCAGCAATCGCCATCGATAAGAAAATAACGATGAACGATGTTAGATTCAATGATGTATATTTGATTAATTCTTTTGCACTTTCTTTATCTCCATTTGCAAACGATAAAGCAATCATAATCCCTAAGGCACATATAAAAGCGATGTACCCTTTTGTTTGTATGGATTCCTGTTGTTTCGCCTTATGGAAAATTAAAGGTAAACTACCTATAACAATACCAATGAAGCTGAAAAAGGTTTGAGTTGGATAATATTGTAGGGCAAGTTTCATTAACTTACTAAAGCCGACAATTCCTACTGCAACTCCTAATAACAATGGTATAATAAACGTTAAATTCTTTTTAATCACTGAAATATTTAATGTTACCAGCTCCATTAATTTATCATAAATGTTTAAAATGATGGCCATTGTACCGCCACTTACCCCTGGTATTACATTAGATACACCAATAATAACCCCAAAAATAACATACTTTATTGCATTCATCATAGATCCTCCTAAGATAATCGAATAATATCACGATAGGTTGAATAAATAACCAACATCAATAATAATATCATACTAATACTCATTAAAGCCATCTCAATTTTTTTGTTTATTGGTTTTTTAAATATCGATTCTAATAACGTGATAACTACTCGACCTCCATCTAAAATAGGAAGAGGAAGTAAGTTTGCAATACCTATGTTTAATGATATTAATGCAAGCATTGATAAAAAACTTGTAAAGCCTAAATTAGAAGCCTTCGCTGTTGCATTATATATACCCACTGGACCAGATAAATTCTGTAATCCACGCCCTAAAAATAATTGCCCAATCGCTTTAAAAATTAAATTAGCATTATCCAATAAATACTCCATCGTATAACCAAAGGCATTCAATATCGTCACCTTAACTTTTTCTCCTGGAACTAAACGTATACCAACTACATAAGTTTCCGTTTCCATGCTGTAGGTTGGTGTAACGTTTATCGTTATTTCTTGTTGATCGCGTAACACCGTATATGTTCTAAGGCCACTTTCTGAAGCTAAAAACGCTACCATCTCCGTACCATTTTTCGGTTTGATGACAACACCATTTTCTAATTCTACTTTTAAGATTTTATCACCTTTTAAAAATCCAACTTCACTTGCTACACTTCCAGCAACTACCTCATCTACAATCGGTAGTGGTGCTTTAATGTGAACTTTATTGACAATTAAAAGACTCATAACAACAAAAATAGATAATATGAAATTCATCATGACACCAGCAAGCATAATAATGATTTTTTGATATGTCTTGATACCTGGCAGTGTTCTATGAAATGGTACATTGACTTCTACTTTGGTTTCTAAAGCATTTTCATTATCTCCAGCCATTGCCACAAATCCACCAATGGGAAGAAGACGAATACTATATGTTGTCTCTTTAAACTTTTTACTAAAGAGTTTTGGTCCAATCCCAATCGAAAACTCATGACAATATACCCCAAACTTTTTGGCAGCTAATAAATGTCCTAATTCATGCACCGTAACAATAATTGAAATTAAAACTATAAAATAAATAAAACTCATTTTAAACCCTCTATTTTTCTTCTTACATATTCTCTTGCTAAAGCATCGGCTTTTAAAATATCTTCTAAATTTGGATCTTGTTTAAACCATACATCTTTACATGCATCCATAACGAAATCTTCAATATCTAAGAAACGTATTTTACCTTTTAAAAATAATGCATTGGCTTCCTCATTAGCCGCATTCAAAACTGCAGGTAACGTTCCTTGTTTTTTTCCAACTTCATATGCTAACTTTAACAACGGAAAACGTTTAAAACTTAATTCTTTAAAATGCAAACTCCCTATCTTCTTTAAATCTAAAGCCTCACTATTATACACTTCCAAACGATTTGGGTAAGTAAGTGCATATTGGATAGGTAGACGCATATCTGCAAGACCTAATTGTGCAAGTACACTATGGTCCTTAAATTGTACCATTGAATGTATAATGCTTTCAGGATGCATAACAACTTCAATATCTTCAAATGGTATATCAAATAACCAGTGTGCTTCGATTACTTCAAATCCCTTATTCATCATCGTTGCACTATCAATCGTAATTTTTGCACCCATATTCCAATTTGGATGTTTTAAAGCTTCTTTCACCGTAACATTTTTTAACTCTTCACGTGTTTTATCTCGAAAAGAGCCTCCACTGGCTGTGATGATTAATTTACTTATCTCTTTTCTATCATTGCCTTTTAAGCATTGCCAAATAGCTGAATGTTCGGAATCAATTGGCAGTAATTGAACCTTATGTTTCTTTGCAGCCTCACTTACAAACTTACCTGCAACAACCAATGTTTCTTTATTCGCTATCGCTATGTCTTTTTTTAATTCAATCGCTTTTAAAGTAGGAAGTAAGCCTACAAAGCCAACTAAAGCATTCACTAATACATCATAAGATAAAGAAACTAACTGTAATAATCCTTCATCACCATGAAAAAAGTGAATATTAGGATATTCTTCTATGAGTTCCTTGTGATATTGTGCCGTACATACGTATGACACGGATACCTTTGTTAATATATCTTTTAAGACTTCAATATTATGTCCAACACTTAAACCTACAATTTCAAAAGATTCTTTATGATGTATGCATACATCAATCGTTTGCAAACCAATGGATCCACTTGCTCCTAATAAGACAATTTTCTTCATGCAATCACCATTAATACACCAAAGAAGAATACTAAGGTAAACAATAAGGAATCAATTCGATCTAAAGCTCCACCATGACTTAAAAAGATAGTACCAAAATCTTTTTTACCATAATGACGTTTCATTAGTGAAAAAGCCAAATCTCCTACTTGAGCAACCAAGGGAATTAAAAAGGATGTAATCAAATAGAAATGCAGTGGAAAAAAGTGTGGTATTACAAAATATGCATAGGCAAACGAAACTATAAAACTAAATAACCATCCACCAATAAAACCTTCTACTGTTTTCTTTGGTGAAATACGTTCAATTAACTTATGTTTACCAAAAAAAGATCCTGCAAAATAAGCACCACTATCTGTTGCATAATTTGCAATCGCAACATAAATCATCAATAACCCACCATAACTATAAATTTTATAAATAGATGCAACTGCAAAATAAAATAACATTGTCATTGTAAATACACCAGTGACATCTTCATATCCTACTGTTTCATCAAACAAGGCAAGTAAAAATAAAATTAGAATAAAAGAGATTAGAGTTAATATTTGATACTGTACTTTAAAAAAGTTTAGACAACAAAACGCAATCAGCATAATGGCATATAACACTATATTAAAATTATATTTTCGCAATGAAATAAACTCATAACACCCAATGAATATAAAAGCAGCTACCAATAGATGTAGTAAAAAACCTCCAAAATATAGGGGTGGAAAAACCAGAAGAATTAAAAGTAATGCGACCATAATTCTTTGTTTCATAACTAGATACCTCCAAACCTACGATTGCGTTTGTAAAAGTCTTCAAGGCACTTTAAAAACTGTTGTTCATCAAATTCAGGCCATGGCAAATCTACAAACATAAGTTCAGCATAAGCCAATTGCCATAATAAAAAGTTTGAAATACGATATTCTCCACTTGTACGAATTAATAAATCCAAAGGTGGAAACTTAGATGTCATTAAATATTGCTCGAATCGTTCTTCATCTACAGTTTCAAGTTTTCCTTCTTTTGCATCTTTTAGTATATGATTCACTGCTAAAATCATTTCTCTTCTAGAACCATAATTCATCGCAAAATTTAAAATCATACCTGTATTATTCTTTGTTTGTTCCATAGCTTTCATTAAAATTTGAGCTGTTTCTTTTGGTATCTGATCCATTTCACCCATCATCATAATTCGAATATTCTTTTCCATTAATTCAGCCATAAATTTATTAAAAAATAAAGCAGGTAGTTTCATGAGATAACTTACTTCATCTTTAGGTCGCTTCCAATTTTCTGTTGAAAAAGCATATAAAGTTAATACTTCTACTCCTTGATCATTAGCAGCAATCGCTATATTTCTAACATTATCTGTACCTTTTAAATGACCAAATGTTCGCATCTTATTTTGTGATTTTGCCCATCGGCCATTTCCATCCATGATAATTGCTATATGACGTATTTTTTCCATCTTACACCTCAATATAACTATTTTAGCATATTATTAACTTTACCCAACAAAAATATGCTTCTACATAAAAAAATCATGTATAATTACATGATTTTAAATAGTCATAATTTCAGCATCTTTCGCTTTTGCGATTTCATCTACTTTAGCGATAAATTTATCTGTTTCTTTTTGAATTTTATCTAAACAATCTTTCTCTAAATCTTCTGTTAATGTATCATCTTTTTTAACAAGCTCATTTACATCACGACGAACATTACGAATCGCAACTTTAGCTTCTTCCGCATGCTTATTTACTTTCTTTACTAATTCCTTACGTGTTTCTTCTGTAAGCGATGGAACTGTAATACGAATCACTGTACCATCTGATTGAGGAGGTAAACCTAAGTTTGAAGCATTGATGGCTTTTTCAATGTCTTTTAAGCTTTGTGAATCAAACGGTTTAATTACCAATGTTTTCCCTTCACTTACAGTAATCGAACTTAATTGATTGATTGGTGTCATCATGCCATAGTAATCCACTTCAATATCATTTAATAATCCTGGATTGGCACGACCTGTTCTTACTGTATTTAAATGTTCAGAAAATTGTTCTGTAACTTTTTGCATTTTTTCAGCGCATAAATCTAAAAATTGTTTCATATTATTTCTCCTTCTTTACTACAGTACCTATAACTTCACCTTTAGCAGCCTTTAAAATATTTTCCATATGATTCATATTAAATACTACTAAATCGATGTTATTGTCATTACATAAGCTTGTTGCAGTTGTATCCATAACAGCTAAGCCATTTTTAATCAAATCCATATAAGTAATTTCATCAAACTTAAAGGCATCTAAATGTGTTTTTGGATCTGCACTATAGACACCATCTACACCGTTTTTAGCCATCAAAATTACATCCGCTTTAATTTCAGAGGCACGCAATGCAGCAGTTGTATCCGTTGAGAAGAATGGACTACCTGTACCAGCACCAAAGATTACCACACGTTTTTTCTCTAAGTGACGATTGGCACGACGAACAATGAATTGTTCTGTGACTTTCGGCATATCAATCGCACTCATAACTCGAGTTGGAACATCAATTTGTTCTAAAGCACTTTGTATTGCCAATGCATTAATCATGGTCGCTAACATTCCCATATAATCCCCTTGAACACGATCAATTCCTAAGCTTTCAGCAAATTTTCCACGAATAAAGTTTCCACCACCAACAACAATGGCAATTTCAATATCAAGCTCATGTACTTTTTTAATTGTTAGAGCTAACTCTTTTAATATGTTTGGATCAAAATTGTTGCCATTTCCGGCTAATGCTTCTCCACTTAGTTTTAGTAATACTCTTTTATATTTCATAATGCCTCCTTATTTTTAGAAAAAGGGCAAAAAATGCCCTTTTAAAATAACTATTTACCTACAATACTTGCAACTTCATCTGCAAAGTTTTCTTCTTTTTTCTCAATACCTTCACCAACTGCATAACGAACAAACGATTTTACAGCTGTATTGTTATTTTTTAAGAATTGACCACATTTTAAATCATTGTCTTTAAAATAAGGTTGATCTACTAAAGAAATATCTTGCAACGACTTACTTAAACGTCCTTCAACCATACGTTCGATAATACCTTCTGGCTTACCAGCATTTGCAGGGTCATTTTTTGCAATTTCAAGTTGAATGCCACGTTCATGTTCAATGAAATCAGACGGCATATAGTCACGTGAAACGAATTGTGGAGACATTGATGCAACTTGCATTGCCATATCTTTTGCTACTTCTTCACTTGTTGTACCTTCAAGCACAACTAAAGAAGAAATTTTACCACCCATGTGAATATAAGCACCAAATGTATCATTTGCATCTTTTTCAATTAATTCAAAACGACGTAACGTGATTTTCTCTCCAATGGTAGCTGTTGCATTTACTAACAATGCATCTAAATTAGAACCATCTACTTCTAAGGCTAATGCTTCTTCTAAAGTTTTTGCATTACTATTTAAAATAGTTGTCGTTACTTTATCAAGTAAAGCTAAGAATTGTTCATTTTTCGCTACGAAATCTGTTTCTGAGTTTACTTCAACTAAAACAGCTTTATTTCCATTCACTAGAACACGTGATAAACCTTCAGCAGCAATACGACCTGCTTTTTTTGCAGCTTTCGCAATTCCTTTTTCACGTAACCAGTCAACAGCTTTTTCCATATCACCATTTGTTTCTGTTAAAGCTTTTTTACAGTCCATCATTCCAGCGCCTGTAACTTCTCTTAATTGTTTAACTAAAGCGGCAGTAATCATCCTTATTCAGCCTCACTTTCATCTTTTTTCTCAACAGTAGCTTCTACTTTAGGTTTTCTAACTCTTTTTGGTTTTTCAACCACTTCTTCACTACCTTCAGCTTTTACTTCTTCTTTTTTCTCTTCCGTTGCTTCTGTTGCTACTTCATCACGTTTAACAAAAGTTCTTCTTTCTGAAACACGTCCACCTTGACGAGGTTTTCTTTCTTCATTACGTGCTTTACGACGTCTTTCATTTTCTTCATGAACTTTTTCAACATTGATGATTACATCTGACATTGTAATATCTTCTGCTTCTGCATCTTCTTGATATGCATCTTGTAATAGACCACCTTTAACTTCAACAATCGCATCTGCTAATACTGAACAGATTAAACGAATTGATTTTACTGCATCATCATTTGCAGGAATTGGATAATCTACAACCGCAGGATCGCAGTTTGTATCTACTAAACCAAATACAGGAATACCTAATTTTTTAGCCTCTGCAACTGCGTTGTGTTCTTCCATTGGATCGATTACAACAACTGCATCAGGAAGTTTTTTCATTTCTTTAATACCACCTAAGAAATTTTCAAGTCTAGAAGCTTCTTTTCTGATTAATACCACTTCTTTTTTAGGATATACATTAATAGTACCTGTAGCTTCCATTTCTTCAATTTCTAATAAGCGTTTAATTCTTTTTTGGATTGTTCTAAAGTTTGTTAAAGTACCACCTAACCATCTTTGGTTTGCATAGAATGAACCAGAACGTAATGCTTCATTTAACACGATTTCTTGTGCTTGTTTTTTTGTTCCGATAAACAATACTTTACCGCCCTTTTCTGCAATATCTTTCATTGCATTGTAAGCTTTTTCTAATTCTACTTGTGTTTTTGCTAAATCAATGATGTATACACCATTTTTTGCTGTGTAGATAAATGGTTTTGCTTTTGGATTCCATCTGCGAGTTTGATGACCAAAATGAACCCCACTTTCTAATAATTTACGCATTGAAACAACTGACATTAATTTTTCCTCTCTTTCCGTTTGTTTCCTCCACTATTTCTAACATTAGTAACTCAATTGAGCACGGAACCAATGAATTCATAGTGTGTGTATTTGGCATTTTATGCCACTTAATAATATATCATACTATACCACTATATTCAACAAAAAAAGAAGCTTTACTTCTTTCTTGGATGATAATTTTCAACAATGGTTTTAAGATGCTCTTTTGATAAATGGGTATAAATCTGCGTTGTACTTAAAAGACTGTGTCCAAGTAATTCTTGCACACTTCGCAAATCTGCACCATTATTCAACAAGTGGGTTGCAAACGAATGCCTTAACATGTGCGGATGAACATTCATAGTAAGACCTGCTTTTATCCCTTGTTTTTTTAACATATCTTGTATGAAGCGAGAAGAAATTTTCTTACCCTTTTGATTCACTATTAAATATTCTTCTTTATCATTTATTGCATGATAATATACATCCATATATAATTTTACTAATTGCTTTATTCTTGGATAAAAAGGTACATATCGATATTTCTTTCCTTTACCGATTACACTTAAACATGCTTCCTGGAAATCAAAATCTGAATATTTAAGATTTGTACATTCTGAAACACGTAAACCGCAAGCATAGATAATTTCAGTAATAAAACGATTTCTTACATCAATGGGATCCTTTAAATTAAATGAATCAAATAATGTAATCACATCATCAAAAACCAGATACTCAGGTAGCTTCTTTGTTACTTTTGGATTTTTATAAAGAATGAATGGATTTTCTTCAACTAATTTTTTGTCGATTAAAAAACGATAAAAAGATCGCAAACAAGCCATACTTCTGGCAAAAGTACGATTTGAGATAATCCCTCTTGTAATACTTCCGCTTCTTAAGCACTGTGTATATGCAAAGACATCTTCTTTATTAACATCAAAAATTGATTTTGTATCCATAAAATCTAAAAAACGTGTTATATCACGAAAATAACTATCGTTTGTCTTATCCGATGATGTATTGGATACTGCTAAATGTTTTAAAAACAAATCACGATACTCATAATTCTTCATAAAAGTATTCTTTAATCACTCTAGATGCTTGCGGCCAATAAGCATCCTTTTTATTATGCTTTTCATATGAATCTACTAAAGCAAAGATACCGAAATTTGCATTCATTGGCTGAAAATTGCTTTTACTTGCTGTTGTAATGTAATTTGCCATAGCACCCATCATACAGGTACTTGGTAAATGTATTAACTCTTTTTTTAATAGAAAACGAGCCATATTAATACCAGCCAATAACCCGGAAGCTGCTGATTCGATATAGCCTTCCACCCCTGTCATTTGACCGGCAAAAAATAAATCATCACGTTGGATAAACTGATACGTTGCTTTTAATACCTTAGGTGCATTTAAATACGTATTACGATGCATTACACCATAGCGAACAATATTACAGTTTTCCAATCCAGGTATCATTTGTAAAATTCTTTTTTGTTCCTTGAATGTTAAATGTGTTTGAAACCCAACCACATTATATAATGAAGCAATCGCATCATCTTGTCGAAGTTGCACTACAGCATAAGGACGCTTATCCTCTTTGGTTTTTTCTAATCCAACCGGCTTCATAGGTCCAAACAACAATGTTTTATAGCCACGTCTTGCAATTTCTTCAAATGGCATACATCCTTCAAAATATATTTCTTTTTCAAATTCTTTTAATTGTATTGTTTGTGCTTTGATTAATTCTTGATAAAATGCAAAGAATTGTTCTTGATTCATTGGACAATTAATATAATCACCTTTATTTTCATGATCATAACGTGACTTATAATAAGCAATGTCCATATTGATACTGCTTTTTTCAATAATTGGTGCTGCAGCATCGTAAAAATATAATGACTCCTGTTGTACTAAATCTTTGATTTTTTCACTTAAGGTATCACTTGTTAAAGGACCACTTGCAATAATCGTTGGTCCATCAAAAATCTCAGTAACTTCTTGGTGAATGACACGTATATTGGGATGCTCTTTGATAAGTTGTGTAACCATCTTAGCAAATCCTTCACGATCCACCGATAGACTTGAGCCACTTGGAACACTACATGCATCTGCTGCTTTCATAATAATCGAGTCAAGCATACGCATTTCTTCTTTTAAAATTCCTACCGCATTGGTAAGTTGATTGCTACGCAATGAATTTGAACACACCAATTCTGCAAAATACTCTGTTTTATGCGCCAATGTAGACTTTGTAGGACGCATTTCATAAAGGTCAACCTGTATACCTCTTTTTGCTAATTGATAGGCTGCTTCCACTCCAGCGAGACCTGCACCTACAATTTTTACTCTATTCATCTTTTTTCTTTACCGCCTTTTTTGATGTTTTCTTACTCTTTGTTGTTTTCTTTTTTGTAAACGGTCTTTTTTCACCTTCTATATTTTCAATATAGCGACACTTAGGGAAATTACTACATCCTAAAAAATAATTACCAAAACGACTCTTACGTTTTAATAGTTCACTATTACACTCAGGACACAATTTTCCTGTTTTTTCCGGTTCTTCTTTATTCGGATTCTCAATTTTAGCTGTGTACTTACATTCCGGATACGCAATACAACTGATAAACTTTCCATAACGACCTTGACGGAATACAAGTTCTTGACTACACAATGGACATAAATCCCCAGTCTTCTCTAACTCTTTTTTCTCCATGTTTTCATACGCCTGAAGTAACAAAGGTTCAAATTTATCATAAAATGCTTGTAAAGAAGATACACTGTCTAAATGATTTAATGCAATTTCATCTAATTGTTCTTCCATATTAGCCGTATATTTTACATTAATAATAGAATCAAAAAACTGACCGAGCTTTTCATCCGTTAATACACCTTGTTCTGTTGGGAAGAAATATTTTACTTTCCCAGTTTCCGATGCTTTCTTTAATTCCACATAACCACGTAATTGAATGGTATCAATAATCGTTGAATATGTTGATGGTCTACCAATCCCATCCTCTTCCATCTCTTTAATCAGTTTTGCCTCAGTATAACGAGATGGAGGTTCTGTAAAGTGTTGATTTTTTTCAACCTTTTTAGCCTTTAATACTTCTTTTTCTTCTAACGTTGGTAAAATAACATCTTTGCTATGGTCGTATTCATCATATACCTTTAAAAACCCATCAAAGACAAGTTGACTACCATTTGCACTAAATTGTAATTCTTCAACATTTAATAAAACATTAACCGTATGATTACGTGCAGAAGCCATCAAAGAAGCTAATGCTCGATAATAAATAAAACGATACAACTTATATTGTTCAGGTGTTAAATATTGCTTTACACTCTCCGGTGTTAATTCAATGTTGGTAGGTCGTATTGCTTCATGGGCATCTTGAGAACCTTCATCATTTTTCACTTTGTAATGACCAACATATTCTTTTCCATATTCATGTAAAATATAGTCTTTCGCACTATCTACAAAAACCTTACTTAAACGAGTAGAATCTGTACGCATATACGTAATTAACCCCTGTGTTTGATTTTTTAAATCAATTCCTTCATAAAGTTTTTGAGCAATCGTCATTGTTTTTTTAGGGCTAAACCCAAGCTTATTCGAAGCTTCTTGTTGAAGTGTTGATGTAATAAATGGTAAGCGTGGCTCACGTAGTTTTACTTTTTTATTAACACTAGAAATTGTATACTCATGTAATGCTTTTTGATAAATTTCATTGGCTTGATCTTCATTAGAAATTACAGCTTTTTTATTATTAATCTTAACTAAACTAGCTGTAAATGGAATATCCTCTTGTTGAAAATGCGCCATAATACTCCAATATTCCTCCGGAATAAATGCCGCAATTTCTTTTTCACGATCACATATCATCTTTAAAGCAACCGATTGTACCCGACCTGCTGACTTACTACGAATTTTATTTTTGAGTAATTTTGACAATTTAAAACCAATGATACGATCTAAAATACGTCGTGTCTCTTGAGAACGAACTAAACCCATATCAATACTTCTAGGATGCTTAAAGGCATCTAAAACCGCATCTTTTGTAATTTCATTAAAAACAACACGATTATGAAGATCTAAATCTAATTCAAATTCATTTGCAATGTGCCAAGAAATTGCCTCTCCTTCGCGATCCGGGTCAGTTGCAAGATAAACCATATCCGCCTTCTTAATTTTCTTTTTTAATTCTTTTACAACTTCTTTTTTATCTTTATTAACAATATAAGTGGGAGTAAATTTATTTTCAATATCTACCCCTAGTCCATCTTTTCCTTTAATCGCAAGATCTCGAATATGACCAACTGATGATACGACTTCAAAGTCCTTACCAAGATATTTTTCAATTGTTTTTGATTTCGAAGGAGATTCTACAATAACCAGATTTTTCATTTTACATTCCTACCTCAACTACTTATTTAATAATATTGCCATACTATGTTTATTTTATCAAATAGATTACAAAAATTTAACATCTTCCAACATCAATAAATGTGCACCTTCTTTAATAAGTTGATTACATCCTTTTCCATAAATATTATCATTAGGATAAGGAATAACATATACATCTTTCGATAAATCTAAAGCTGCATTTACCGTTGTAAGAGTTCCACTTCTTTGCTCAGCACTTACCACGACCAGAAAATTACTCAAGGCTGCAATAATACGATTACGCCAAGGAAAGTGATGTTTTAATGGGGCAACTTGTTCAGGATACTCACTAAGAATAAGATGTTTATGCTCCATCATTTCATATAATTCTTTATTTTCTAAAGGATAAATGGTATCTATCCCACAACCAATCACTCCAATTGTTTGATTTGTTAAAGAATTTTGATGCGCTAAGGCATCAATCCCTTTCGCTAATCCGGAAACAATCGTATATTTCTTTTTTAATTCCTCAGTAACACAGTGAACCATTTTACTTGCATAATCACATACACTACGTGAGCCTATTATTCCACACGTTTGATTATTTAATAACTCTACATTTCCCTTATAAAATAACACTAAGGGAGGATACTTTAAGTTTCTTAAAGCCTTTGGATACTGCTCATCCAAAATAGTTAACGTTTGTTTTGATGTTAATAAATAATCAACAGGCTCTTTTTTATTAATTGCCGATATAATTTTAAAATAATCTCCTTTATGTTTTATAGCATAATGGACTAATAAATCACGAATTGTCATAAAGCCCTCCTACTTTATTATAGAAATAAGACTTTATTTATCTAAATTATAAATCAAGTTTTAAAGCAAAGTAATTCGAAATTGGCTTATAACTTTTACGATGAATTGGTAAAACTCCATACTGTTGAATTGCTTCTAAATGTTTTGCAGTTGCATACCCCTTATGTTGTTTAAATCCATATTCCGGATAAGACTCACCATAGTCATCCATAATTTGATCACGTGTTACTTTCGCTAAAATACTTCCGGCTGCAATACTGATACTTTTTTGATCACCCTTAATTAAACTAATCGCATTATTATACTCTTTTAAAGGCATTGCATCGGTTAAAATGACATCTGCCTGTAACTGCAACGCTATTTCTTTGGTAGCATGCAAAGTTGCTTGATAAATATTCAAACGATCAATTTCTTCTACATCTACAATTTTAATGGTATATGCAAGAGCATCTTTTTTAATTTCCTCAAAAAGCTTAAGGCGCTTTTTAGCACTTAATTTCTTTGAATCATAGATTTCTTTATTAACATAACCAATAGGAAAAATTACACCCGCTACCACTAATGGCCCTGCTAAAGGACCTCTACCTGCTTCATCAATCCCTAAAACAAGTTGATTGTTTGACCAAGCTTCCAGTTCATATCGATTCTCTGTTTCCATGTACTTTCTCCCATGTAATTGGCCCTAGTTTATCATCACGAATGTCATTTAAAAACATCATCATCGTTCTTTGAACATCCACTTGATTATTTGCCATCAACCAATTTTTATTACGTCCTATTTTTTCAAAAATAGTCGTCAAATCACCACTTAGATCTATATCATAACGCTCCCTTAAACGCTCTGGATACTCTTTCACCAAAATATCAAGCGCAAATAGACAGACATCCATTAAAGGTAATACTTGATCATTAATACTACCTACTAAAGCCAAATAATAACCGACATTAAGATCTTCAAACTTTGGCCATAAGACCCCAGGTGTATCTAATAATTCAATATCTTTATTCAGTTTTACCCACTGTAAAGATCTAGTTACTCCCGGACGATCACTGACAGCTGTAATCTTCTTTTTCGCAATTTTATTAATCAAGGTACTTTTACCAACATTCGGTATTCCTACCACCATACAACGAATGGCACGAGGTTTCATCCCTTTACGAACCCATCGGTTGATTTTCTCTTCCATCACACTCAAACATGCATGTACAATCTTATGGACTACATTTTCACTTAAACTATCAATCGCAATGACTTTTGTTACATCATTACTTAAATACTCTATCCATTGAGTAATGTATTCCATTTGGCCTTTATCTTTCTTAGTTAATATAATTAATCTTGGTTTCTGATGTAAAAGCTTATCTAACATCGGATTGGCACTTGCTAATGGAATACGACAATCTCTTAATTCAATGACCATATCAACCAATTTTAAATTCTTTTCCATTTCACGCATCGCTTTTGTCATATGCCCTGGAAACCAGTTAATATTCGCTTTAAGATTTGTTTTTCCTTCCATTTTAAGACCTCCTTATCTAACCTCTTTACTCTTTTGTTCCAAAACTATTTAATGGAAAAACAGTAAAAATGTCTTTACTTTTAATATCCTTTAATTTAAATGGACCATAATACCTTGAATCACTTGAGTTATTACGATTATCCCCCATTAAAAAGTATTCATCTTGACCTAAAACATATGTAAAATCTTCTGTATAGAGATTATTATGTTTTGCAAAGGGTGTATTTAAAAATACTTCATCTACATATACATCATTGATATACAATTTATTATCTGTATAACGTACTATTTCATTTGGTAAACCAATCACACGTTTCACTAGATATTCACCCTTATTTTCTAGATAAACGGTAACAATGTCAAAACGCTTTAGACCATCTAACTTTAAGCTTAAAATATTACTGATACCTAAGTAATTATTTTTTAAAGTTGGATACATGGAATTACCAGATACACGTATAGGCTTAAAGATATAAGTAGTGATTAATAATACTAAAATAAAACAGATAATTACTGTTTTCGCTAAATCAAAGATTTCTTTTAAAATACGTTTATTCATCTTAACCTCCAAAAATAAAAGCCGGATGTTCCGGCTTTATTTACGAATTTCTTTAATACGAGACGCTTTACCAGATAATCCACGTAAGTAAAATAATTTTGCTCTTCTAACTTTACCTTTGCGTGTTACGGTAATTTTGTCAATTACTGGTGAATGCATTGGGAAAGTTCTTTCAACCCCAATACCAGAACTTAATTTACGAACTGTAAATGTTTGTCCAATCCCTGATCCTTGTACTTTAATAACTAGACCTTCAAATCCTTGGATACGAGATTTATCTCCTTCTTTGATTCTTACATCAACTCTTACTGTATAACCAGCACGAATTTCTGGTAAATCAGTACGTAATTGATCTTTTGTAATTTCATTTACTAAATTTAAATTCATATTTCTCTCCTTCTTCAACGATAATCAAGCACTCATAACAATACAGTTAGCGGAATACTGATGCTTAATAGCTATAATATAATAGCACAACTTCTCTTAAATAGCAAGAAATTATTCTACAATGTGCTTCAAAATATGTATAAATACAATAGATGTGAGACCCAGTAAATAAAAAATAGAGAGCGTTATCCAGTATAA
>JAUMYM010000010.1 GCA_030528645.1 Erysipelotrichaceae bacterium
AAACTACATGACTATGTATGGATTTAAAGGTCTTTGAAACATGTAAATCCGTCAAAATTAATCGAGAATACGATGGTAGTTGTTTATAGCGCTCATACATGTCTTTTCGCTGTTGTATGATGTGTTTCTTATCTTCTTGATTTGTAATTAAATCAAACATTTCCTGCAAAGATAAATAAAAGATGTCTTCTTTTTTTTCAATGATATTTAACGCTTGTAATTTTTGTGCAAAAGATAAACAAATAGCACGTACCATCCCAAATATACGTGTACGATTTAATCTTGATTTCTCACGATATTCAATACCTAAAAGTGCTCTTTTTGCAAACATTCCTTTAGGCTTACTTACTTCTTGTCTTGCTAATTGTTTTTCTAATGCATATAACTTATCCATATCTTTACAATAGTCTTCTATCTTTTCATCCAATAGCTTCGGATTTACTTTAAACGTAACACTTTCTAACTTTAATTCTTCGATACATCGATCGCCATAGAAAGCTAAGTACTCTTGATAATGGGAAAAGAAATCTACATGTTGTTCATGTTTCAAAATAGCTAATTTAACTAAAGATTGAATAGGCTTTAAACTTTCTATCTGACTAATACCTGAAATAAAAGAAACAACTTTTTCATTGTATTGATCCGGATATTTTTTCTTTAAACGTCTCTTTAATAAACCCGTGAAAATAAACGCATACATATCATTTAAAAGGGTAATATCCCAATACTCAAGTAACTGTTCTTTAATATCATCAAACAATACTTTTAACTCCGCTAAAGATAACTTTTCTAAATTTTGTTTTTGAAACGATTGATATATAGTTTGAAACGTTGTATCCAACTTCTTCATTGCCTTTGGTGTTTTGAATAATTCATATAAAAAATGAAAATACGTCTTAGCTTTACTTATCCATGGTAACTGTAAATCCTTTAAAGGATAATCCTTACTCTTTACACCCAACATTTCCTGCCAAACAGGTATGATTTTATGACTCATCGGTAAAAACTGTAATAGTTTATACCAATTATGAATTTGATAATACATACGCCCATTCATACTGCTCACCATATTAGAGTAGACATCATTAAACTTTTCACTAAGTTTATCATCTTTCAATATACGTTTAGATACCCCTTTGAAAACACCGGTGTAAATCAAACGAGCAAAGCTATCTGTTAAAGGAAGAGAAATACCCGGATAACTTTCAACGATATTACTATTATCTAGAATATAAATGGTTTCATCAGATATAGAAGTAATCGGTCTAGCTTGTAAGATGTATAATTGATTTTCTTTAAAACAGAACTCAACATCAACATACTTTAACTTTAATGCCTCTTGAATCCTCTTTATCTCATGAATGATTTTTAAAATCATATCTTTCGTTAAAAGATCTTCAAAACCATCATAGTAATATACCTGATCATAAAGATTGTAATAATAAGAAGTCGTTTCCACTTTATCTAAAACAACATCATCTCCAAGTCCTTTTGCAACCGTAATAACTGCTTCATTTAAAATACCAATAGGATTAGAAGAAAAACAAATACCTGAATATTCAGCATCAACCATCGTCTGAATTATCACATGCATTTTCACGTTTCTTACATCAATCTCTTTTAACATCATATACTCAAGGGCTTTTACACTGTAAAGCGATTGTAGACACTGGATGATAAAAGTTTCAATATCGTTAGGATCAACATTTAAAAAAGATTCAAATACACCTGCAAAACTATCACTTTTACCATCTTCGACATTACAACTTGAGCGTACTGCCACCTTTTGATATACAACATCTATAGTCTTAGCCTTGTACCCCTCTAAAAGACGTTTTTGCAATAAAGTACTCCATACATTTAAATCTGGATGCTTTTCAGCCACAAAACGTTTAAGATCTTCTTGTAAAACCTCTTGATTCTGTATCACTTCATCAAAATCAACCACAACAAAGCTAGGTATGCAAATCCCTGCTTGTTGCATTGCTTGTAAATGATAGTGCTTCATTATATTTTACCTCTAAGTAAAAAGATAACTACCGTTAATAACATCATTGTTTCTTGAATATACGTATAAGTCTCTACTTTCATAACGATACGATAACGATTTGGATTACGGTAATATTCTACAAACTTATACGTCATCCATGAAACTAACAAGACAAATAAACCAACCATAATTTTATTTAAATTCCACACTAAAATAATATTGGTTACAATATCAACAATCGTTAAAATCAATACCAGAATAATCATCTTTTTATAACCAAATAACTTAGAGTAGGTTACATACTCCGTTTCTTCTTGTGGTGCTCTAATTTTGCGACTTAACTCCCATATCAACGATGGAAAATACAAAGTAAACGCCACTAAACATGTTGTAAGTGAAAATGGGTGTAGTTGATACTTGATACATGTAAAAGATATAACATAAATATTTACAAATATTTGAACTGGATTATGTGTAATTAAAGCCAATGGCAAACTTGATTGTATTTTATTTTTCTTAAAAAACCACTTACTCATTAAATACCCATAGATATGTAATACCACAAAGAATATAAAATTATTCATGTACATAGCGTTTAATATTACTGATACGAGTAACACAATGGAACATACAAAAATTAAATCAGACTTTTTAACCTTACCACTTGGTAAAGGACGCTCTTTAAACAATCGTTTATCTAATTCATAATCTTTAAAATCATCTGCAATTCTAAGCCACATATAAAACGCAAAAATGGTATATGCCCCTATTAGCTCTTGCAACCCAATATGAAAGCTAGTGATACCATAATTTAATAACACTAAAAAATAAATTTCATTAAATACAATAAGACCTAAAAATAGTCTAGGTAAGATAGGAAACATAACGGAAAAATAACAGTGCAATCGTTTAAGCATATATGTATTTCACTTTCTATTTTGATTGTAGCTACCTAATTATCATTATAGCATGTATTTTATAAAGCATTAAAAATTGGAAAATAAAAGTGACTACCACCTAAGTAGCACTCACTTTTACATATTAAATAAATAAATTCATATTAGAATTGTCACTATCATGTAACATCGTCGCAACTCCACCAATTTCTACTCCATCAATAAGTTCTTCTTTTGTGATTCCCATTACATCCATAGACATTTGACAAGCTACAATTTTAACTCCATTCGCTATTGCTTCTTGGATTAATTCTTCTAATGAAGAAACACCTTTCTTCTTCATGACTTGTTTCATCATTAATGAACCGGCACCTGCAAAATTCATCTTTGATAAACCTAGCTTACGACTTCCCTTAGGCATCATAAAACCAAACATATTAGAAATCATGTCCTTTTTAACATTTACTTTTTCATGTTTTCTTAAAATATTTAGACCCCAAAACGTAAAAAACATATTTACTTTATTTCCCATAGCCAATGCACCATTTGCAATAATAAAGGCTGCCATAGCTTTATCTAAATCTCCATCAAAAACAATCATTGTTTTCTCTTTACCGGTAGTGCTACACGTTACATGATTACAAGTACTTTTCTTTAAAAGCTCCACTTCCCAAATCCCCTTTGTTTCTTTTCTTGAAAGCAACTCATTTCCTGTATTTAGACACCAACTTTCAATGTCTCTTGCAAAACCTGGATCACTGGATTTTACATGTAGAATTTCTCCATCTTTAAGTTCCATCATCTTTTTACCAACATTAACAATTGGTCCTGGACAACACAAACCACAAAGATCAATCGATGTAACCTTTGTTTCTTCCTTAGCAACAACAAGTTTATCTTGTTCAATAGGCATAGTCTTTACTTCTTGTGATTTAAGTTCGTTATAAGACTTAAAACCACCAATTAGATTACGCACTTTATACCCTTTTTGTTTTAAGATACGTTCTGCTAAATATCCTCTTAATCCAACTGCACAATAAACAACAATTTCACTATTCTTATCTAGCTTTGTATATTCTTTTCTTAGTCTTGTTAAAGGGATGCATACCGCATTATCCACAATACCATTGGCTGTTTCAGCATCTTCACGAACATCAACCAATACATATTGATCTTTTTTATTTATCCATTCCTCATACGTAATTGGATTTGTTAACCCTTCAAAGATATTTGTCGCATAGTAACCAACCATATTTACCGGATCTTTCGCTGATGAAAATGGTGGAGCATAAGCAAGTTCTAACTTTGTTAAATCATAGATCGTTGCTTTAAAGTGCATACTTGTAGCAATCGTATCTATGCGTTTATCTACACCATCATAACCTACAATTTGAGCCCCCAATATTCTTCCATCACTTAACGAAAACACAAGTTTCAATGTCATAGACAAAGCATTGGGATAATAACCTGCATGTGACATTGGATGTATCATCGCAATACCATAATCTTTCCATAAAGTTAAATTACGATTCTTTAAGCTCTTTTCATTTTCTCCTGTTGCTGCAACCGTTAAATCAAAGACTTTTACAATGCTTGTTCCAATTGCTCCATCAAACGTTTCTTCTTTTTTACCCAAGATGTTTGCTGCAACAGCTCTTCCCTGTTTATTAGCAATCCCCGCTAGTGGAATCATTGTCTTTAAATCATTCACTTTATTTGTTACTTCAATCATATCCCCTACAGCATAGATATCAGGATTACTTGTTTGCATCTTTTCATTTACAATAACACCACCTCTAGCATTTAAGGCAATGCATGTATCCTTTAAAAAGGCAGTATTTGGTCTTACACCAATCGAAAGTAAAATCATATCCGTATCTAATGTTGTACCATCTGTAAGTAACACTTGTTTTCCTTGATTTACAATCGCCTTTAAACCAGTATTTAAACGTAGATCCACTTGTTGTTTTTTAACATGGTTTTCTACAAGTTTAGCCATATCCTTATCCAATGGAGCTAGAATTTGATCAGCAAACTCTACAAGAGTAACAGAAATGCCACGATGAGCTAAGTTTTCTGCCATTTCAATACCAATAAAACCTCCACCGGCAACTATCGCTTTTTTAGGTTGATATTCTTGAATAAAATGATAAATCTTATCCGTATCCGGGATATTCCATAAAGTAAAGACATTTTCATTCTCTAATCCTTCCATCGTTGGAACAAACGGATAGGAACCTGTTGAAAGTAATAACGTATCATAAGATTCTGCATACTCTTGATTCTTTTTGTGATCTTTAATGATTACTTGTTTATTTGCTTCATCAATACGAATTACTTCACTAAAATTACGTATTTCTACGCCATATTTTCCTTCAATAGATTGAATATTTGATACAAACAATGCATCACGTTGTTTAATGGTATTTCCTATGTAATAAGGTAATCCACAGTTTGCAAAGGATACATACTCTCCTTTTTCAAGTAAAAGAATTTGAGCATCTTCATCCAATCTGCGCAATCTTGATATGGCTGTTGCTCCACCTGCAACCCCACCGACAACAATAATTTTTTTAGCCATGTTTCTCCTCCATATACAAAGCTCTAACTATCTTTTTTACCGTTTCATCTTTTAAAAAGTAATATACATTCTGCCCATCTTTTCGATAACCCAGAATATTTAATGATCGAAGTTTCGCCAAATGCTGACTTACACAAGACTGACTTACTTCCATACAATTTGTAAAATACGTAACATTTGCTTCATCAATATGCATTAACTTTGTAATTAAACAAAGTCTTACCGGATTAGCAATTGCCTTTAAAAGTTCAGCTTTCTTAATCAATTCTTCTCTTTCCATTTTATTACTCTCCTTTATATTATTATATTATAATATTATAATATATCAATCTATTTGATTATTTTATTTACAAAATATATCATGTTATAATTTTCATAACAAATTACTGAAAAAACAATCACACTATTTCTAAAACTCAAAGAACAATACTTCTTGACTCTATTGTGGTGACTTTAAGATTATGAATAAACGAATATGAAAGGATTACTATGAGACTTTGGCATGAAGATTTAATTTCAAAATTACCATACCAACAATTACTAGGTCAACATCGAGAATGTTGTTCCTTAAGAGGCAATGGATGGAAGAAAAAACACGCGACAATAAATTATATTTTTCAATATCCTTTTTATAAGCTTTATCAATATCATAAAAAAGTAATGGAAGAAATGAAACTTAGAGGCTATCATCCAGATGACATATGGATGAATCCTTTATATCGAGGAAAACAATGTACATCCTTACAAAACATCCATGAACTTCCACAAACCTATCCCATTTATCCGGAACATAATCAACATTATAAACTAGAGTGTTTAAACAATTTAAAAGAAAAAGGTATCATTATAAAATGAAAAGAGAAATCCTTTGATTTCTCTTTTTTATGGTTTTAATGTTAATTTTGAACCAACTGCTTCCTCTTGGAAAGATTGTTTTGTGTATGTACCATCCACCCAATTTTTAATTTGATTTTTATAATACTTAGACATAAAGTGTCCGCTTTGACCAGGACCAACGATATGATACGCTGCATTATCCATAAAGTCATAGACAAAGCGCCAACTTGCTCCATGATCTACAATCCCTTTTTCATTTTGACTTGCAGCTTGTACCGTAATCTTAGAACCACTAATTGGATGTGTCTTTGGATTTAATAAATAAGCCAAAATTGGTGATGCTGCTGATAAACTATTCTTAAATAATAATTTATGTCCATCGCCCCATTTCCAAGCCTGAACATTTTTTCCATACTTTTGTTTTAAAGTTGAAATCGTTTCTTTTAAACTAGCCGTTAGTACCTCTTCAATCCCACCTTGTTTATGAAAAACTTCTAATGATTCATTACGGAAAGCTTTTCGTAACAGTTCATCCGTATAATGTTCTTTATGTGGCATAAAGTGATACACGTACTCATCCATCCAAGGACGATAGGTTACTTCTCGTAGTTTCATCATCCATGTATGAAAAATCAATGGAGCTGCAAGATCTTTGTCATCTTGTAAATTCCAATTCTCTAAAATGGCAATGACTTCTTGTTCTTCTTCAGATACATTAGTATGCTTTAGCATATCTTTTAAAAACTCACGAGCATACAGATTTTCTACATCCATTTGTAATGCTTGCATATCTTGATACGTAAACTTTTTCGTTTCACTTAACACTTCATCAATACGTTGCTTACGATAAGGTTGTGCCCAAACATTAGATACAAAATACGGATAATCAGGTGTTGTATTCGTATTGGCAGTAGCGATAAAGCCACTTTCAGGATTTTCAATCTTTGGAAGAGTTTCAAATGGAATATATCCACTCCATGCATATTCACTTAAATAACCCGGTACCGGTAAAACTCCATTTCCCTTCTTTCTAATTGGAATAATTCCATTGGCTTTAAAAGCAATATTTCCCTTTTGATCTGCAAAAACAAAGTTTTGAGCTGGTACTTTAAATTCTTCTAAACCTTTCTCAAATTCTTGCCAATTACTTGCCTTATTAATCATTAAAATAGCTTCTAATTCTTTGGTTGCTTCAAACGCTGTCCAACGCATAGAAAATAATTGATCTGTTTCAAGCGCTTTTGTTTCTTTTGTTTCAGGATGTTTTACTTGCAATAAATCATTGATAATAGGTCCATTCTTAGTATAAATAACTTCAAAAGAAATAGGATCTTTTCCTTTTACTTTAAGTTTATAATCTTTTACATCTGCTTGATAATATGAACCATCATATTCAAATTCATATTTGTTATCTGGATTTTGTTTTTCAATGTATAAATCTTGTACATCTGGTCCATAATTTGTTACACCCCAAGCAACTTCTTCATTATGTCCCAAGATAATCCCAGGAATACCTGCAAAAATTACCCCAGAGACATGTAGCGTTGGTGCTTGTAACGTCATTTGATACCAAATAGATGGAGTTGATAAAGATAGATGTGGATCATCCGCTAATAAAGGCTTGCCTGATTCTGTCTTTAAACCGGAAACAACCCAGTTATTACTTCCATTATCTAGATGAGGCGTTTCATATGTCATAGCCTTTTGATCAATGCGAAGCGTTGCTTGTTGATTGTAACGAATAATGTCATCAATATCATCATCTTGCTCAATCGCGATGCTATTCATTTCTTTAAACACAGTTTCCCCAAGCGTATTTAATGTCCAGTTATTGAAGGCTTGATAACTCCAATGTCCCCCTAAATCATAAGCCATGTATTTACCAATTGTTAAAGAATCAATCGGTGTCCAAGGTTCCGGCTTATAACCTAAAAGTAAAAATTCATACGGCAAACGATGATTCTTAATCGCATAATCAATGTATGCATTAACACCATCAGCATAATCTTGCAACACTTGTTTCGCTTCCGGACTATAAATCTCATAAGACTTCTCAGCCGCCATACGTAATGAGAAAATCAAAAACTTTTTATCATTTTCAAGTGCCACTTCCCCAAAGATTTCTGACAATCTCCCTGATGCTTGTCTTCTTGCTAAGTCCATTTGAAACAAACGATCTTGAGCTTGTATAAACCCTTGAGCTTTATATAAATCACTTTCATTTTGCGCAATAATTGTAGGAATACCTTTTTGATCACGAATCACTTCAACGGTATCAGTAAGACCGATAAGTTGCATTTGACCTTTTGTTTTTGGAAGAGAACGTTGTAATAATAAAGTAAGTCCTGTAACTGCAATTACAGATAAAACAATAAAACCAATCAGCAATCGTTTCAATATCTTCATAATTTTTCTCCTATAAGCTGAATTATAGATATTCTATTTTTTAAAAGCAAGTTATATTATTTTTACTTACATTCAAATTCTGTATTTTAGCATTCAATGCTATAATGATTAAGTAAAAAAATATGGAGGTAGTTATGAAAATTTTATTTATAAGACATGGAGAAACAGACTGGAATAAACAATGTAGAGTACAAGGAATAACCGATATTCCTTTAAATCAACATGGTATTGAAACTTCAACACAACAAGGTCGTAAACTCAATGCCTTTAATATCGTTGCTGCCTACAGTAGTCAATTATCAAGAGCCTATCAAACAGGATGCTTAATGTTAGCTCACTCCAAACATAAACACCTAACAATTCAACAAGATGTACGCATTATGGAACGCTCCTTTGGACAATTAGAAGGCTATTATTTTCAAGATTACTATGCATCTTTAAAAACTGAATTAGGTAAAACCATCGAAACTGAACAACAAGTACATAAACGCATCAAAGAATTTTTACTGGAGTGCTACCAGCAACACAAACATGAAACCATCGTTGTAGTAAGTCATGGTGGATGCATCAAACACTTCTTACAATTCGAAAACCTAATTCCATCTAAAGACATCCTATGTAGTGATGACCAATATAAAAAATACCGTCATATTCCTAACAACTCCATTCACGAGCTTGAATATAACGGCACTCATTTTACATTATTAAACTTTAATCTTTAAGTACTATCGTTAGTACTTTTTATTTAGGCATCCACTTAATATAATCTTCATCATCCATCGCCTCTACTGCTCCTAGCAAATAACCATTTCCTACTTGCGAGAAGAAATCATGATTACTTGTTCCAGTAGAAATACCATTCATAACAATTGGATCAACATCTTCAGCCGTATCCGGAAACAATGGATCAAAACCTAGATTTGCTAATGCCTTATTCGCATTATAACGAATAAACACCTTTACCTTTTCACTCCAACCTACTTTATCATAGATTTCTTGTGTAAACTTTGTTTCATTCGTATATAAATCAAAAATTGTTTCAAATACCCAATTCTTTAATTCTTCTTGTTCTTGTTGACTTAACTGATTATAACCTAACTGAAACTTATAACCAATGTATGTTCCATGTACGGATTCATCTCTTAAAATAAGCTTAATAATTTCAGCAACATTAGCTAATTTATTATTTCCAAGATACCACAATGGTGCATAAAACCCGGAATAGAATAAGAAAGACTCTAACATAACACTGATTGCTTTACGTTGTAAGGCAGAACCATTTTGATATACTTCATTAATGCGTTTAGCCTTCCATTGTAACAATTCATTCGAATTAACCCAAGCAAAAATCTCTTCAATTTCAGCCTTCGTATTCAATGTACTGAAAATCGAAGAATAACTTTTCGCATGTACAGACTCCATAAATTGAATATTATTTAACACAGCCTCTTCATGTTGACTACGAACATCTTTACGAATCGCATCCACACCATCTTGTGATTGTAGGGTATCTAATAATGTTAAACCACCAAATACCTTCGCAACCATATCTTGTTCCATTGCGGATAATGTTCTCCAATCATCTAAATCATTTGACAACGGAATACGTGTATCCAACCAAAATTGTTCTGTCAGCTTTTCCCAAGTTAACTTATCAATCATATCTTCGATATTATTCCAGTTAACCGCAATATAATTATCACACATTGTTACACCACCTTAAATTGAACAGCTTTCACAAGCATTACTACCGATTTCATCATTATTCTCTGTAAAAGTACGAACATAATAAATAGACTTAATGCCTTTGTGCCAAGCATAATTTCTTAATATATTTAAATCTCTTGTTGTAAGCTTACTTGTACGATTATTCTTCCATTCATATAAGCCAGCAGGCAAATCACTACGCATAAATAATGTTAAACTCATACCTTGATCAATGTGCTTTTGAGCGGCTGCATAAACATCAATCACTTTACGCATATCAATATCATACGCAGACTTATAGTATGGCATCGTTTCATTTGATAAGTAAGGAGCAGGATAATAGGTCTTACCTGTCTTTTTCTCTTGACGCTCTTCAATGAGTCTTGTAATTGGATGTAAACTTGCACTTGTCTCATTTACATAGCTAATTGATCCAGTAGGAGCAATTGCCATACGGTTTTGATGATATAAACCATACGTCTTAACCTCTTGTTTTAACGCTTCCCAATCACTTGAGGTTGGAACTTTAATATTCTTAAACAAGTCATTTACTTTGCTAGACTTAATTACAAAATCCTCTTGAATATACTTATCAAAATACTCTCCTGTATAATATTTTGATTTTTCAAAATTCACAAATGTTTTATTACGCTCTTTTGCAATCTTGTTACTTGCTTTTAACGTATAATAATTTAACACTCTAAAATAAACATCGGTAAACTCTAATGACTCTTCATCCCCATACTCCATTTGATTTAACGCAAAGAAGGTATGAAGACCCATTGCTCCCAATCCAATCGTATGTGCAGATTCATTGCCATGTTTTACAGGCAATACAGCATTGATACTTGAACTATCTGTAACAAAAGTCAACGCTCTAACCGCAATTTCCACTGACTTTTCAAAATCCGGTGACTTCATAAGATTAACAATATTTGTTGAGCCAAGATTACAACTGATATCCGTTCCTAACACTTCATATTCTTGGGCATCATTAATGATAGATGGCGTTTGTACCTGTAAGATTTCCGAACATAAATTACTCATAATAATTTTTCCATCAATTGGATTTGTTCTATTAGCAGTATCAATATTAACGATATATGGATAACCAGATTCTTGTTGTAATTTGCTAATTTCATTCTCTAAATCACGAGCATGAATCTTTGATTTTTTAATCTCCGGATTATTTACCATCTTGTCATATTCTTTTGTAATATCCACATAAGAAAATGGTACATGATATACACGTTGTACATCATATGGACTAAACAGATACATCATATCATCGTTTTTTACTAGTTCATAAAACTTATCCGGTACAATTAAACCCAATGATAGTGTTTTAACACGTATTTTTTCATCCGCATTTTCTTTCTTCGTTGATAAAAATGATACGATATCCGGATGGAAGACATTTAAATACACTGCCCCTGCTCCGTTACGTTGTCCTAATTGGTTGGAATAACTAAAACTATCTTCTAACAGTTTCATAACCGGAACAACACCGCTCGATGCATTTTCTATCTTCTTAATAGGATCTCCAGCAGCACGAATATTCGATAAAGTAACCCCTACACCTCCACCAATTCTTGAAAGTTGTAATGCAGAGTTAATGGTTCTACCAATACTATTCATATCATCTGTTGCTTGAATCAAGAAACAAGAAACAAACTCCCCACGACGTTTACGCCCTGCATTTAAAAATGTTGGTGTTGCAGGTTGATAGCGTTGAGTAATTAATTCTTCTGCAAGATCTTCCGCAAATTTTTCATCTCCATTTGCCAGATATAATGCATTAAATACAATACGATCTTCAAAACGCTCTAAATAACGTTGATTATCATTCGTCTTAAGGGCATATTGCTTATAAAATTTAAAGGCAGCCATAAATGACTTAAAACGAAATTTCTTCTCATATGTTTTTTGTAATAAATACTTTACAAAGTTACGATCATATTTTTCTATAAATTCTCGTTCAATGAAATCATTATCCATTAAATAATCTAACTTCTCATCAAGCGTATAGAAAAATACTGTATCTGGATTGACATGTTCTAAGAAAAAAGCACGCACTGCTTCCTTATCCTTATGCAAAGGAATCTTTCCATCAACCGGACGATTCAATTCGTTGTTTAGTTCAAAGTATGTCACATTCTGTGACTTTACCACTTGTTTTGGGTTATCCAATTTTATTCACCTCATCTTTTATTCTATCTACATCATAATCACTTCCATGAAATTCAAAACAATGAAGCAATGGAACATGATACTTCTTCGCTAAATCTTTGGCAGAGAAACAAAATAAATCATTAAAGTTACGATTACCACTACCACATACACCACGTAAATACTGTATATTATTACCAAAATCAACAAATTGATCCATGATACAGGTAACTTGATAATCATACGTTGGCACAATCATAATGTATGGTTCGCCAATTTCAAATTTCTCACTTAAGCGACTAATTTCAATCGCATCTGCCTGCAATTTCTTAATAAATTTTCTCGTTTGCCCTGTTAAGGACATATATACTACTTTCATAGTTCCTCACTTATAGTACTTATAAAAAAGTGAAGCGTTAACTTCTTACTTCACAATTTGATCTAACATATCTGGTCTAAAACCAGTAAAGGCATCATAACCATCTGCCACAATCACAGGAAGTGATTGAAAACCTAAACTTAACACCTCTTGTAAAGCATCCTTAGATGCTTCTACATCTCTTTCTTCAAAATCAACGTTGTGTTCTTTCAAAAACTTTTTCGTGAAATTACACTGCATACAATTTGATTTAGAATACACAATTATTTTTTTCATTTTTACCACCCTCTATTTCATCACATGTACCATATTACAATATGTAAATGTTACATTCAAGAACAATAAAAAAATATAAAGAAATATTTTCTTATATGAAAATGTTTCATAATTTTATTATTATTTATTTTTATTGCTTAAAAAAATAAACGATACATCCTTCTATCTTTCATTTACTTTTATCTATGATATTTCACTGCTTGTACTATTTACCAGAAAATTTCTTAAAGAAATCATCAAACTCCTTGTACTCCTCCGGTTGATACACATAAGCTAGAAATTTCTCATCATTTCCCTCTAACGTTGCAAATTGAGTATAACCTGCCATTAAGCCACCTTGATGAAAGATGGTATACATACCTGTGGAAATTTTAGCCTTTTTAATTCCATCTTTTCTAAAAAAGCTTGCCTCACTACAACCCTCTAATTCGGGTGTTGTTTGCACCAGAGCAATACTCATATCACTTTCACGATAACCGATGATTAAACTTGTATATTCATAGGTTGTTTTACGAGCAATAATATAATTGCTATTTTTAATATTTAAACCATAACCATAAACAACCTTCCAAGTATTACCATCTTCAACAACACTATTAAATAAGATACGCAACTTATTTTTATTGTTGTTTGAACGATCAATATCCCATTCTTTTTTCTTTCCAAAGCCAAATAAACCCATAACACTTCTCCTTTTCCATTATTAATATGTCCTATATCTGCTATTTGTATTATACATCATTCTAACTTATTTATTTAATACAACCGTTATTTCATTCATATAAATTCCATAAAGTTCATAAAATTTATCTTTTTTATTGACAAGATGACCATATCCTTATAGGATTAATAGGTACAAATATGAAAATCATTTTCATATTATAACTTAACACAGTCATAGAAAGGTAAAACAAGCATGCATAAATTGAAATTTAGTAGCCTAATTCTTTTAACATTTATACTTATTTTAACTTCATGTGGTCAAAAGAAAACAACATCTACCACTTCAGAAACACAACCAACAACAGTGGAAAAAGCTCAAGCCAAAGAAACCAAAGAAGTAAAAAAAGAAACGAGCGAAACCAAAGAAACTGCAAAAGAAACAACAGGAAAGAAACCGGATGTTACAGGTTCTATCGCAAGTTATTACCAACATGGAGATCATTGGCACATTACTTTAAGTAATGGAGATACTATGATTACTTCAAAAGATCCTAGAAAGATTTTCCCAAAAGAAGCTTTCTTAAACGCAACAGAAACCACAGAAGTAATCACTACACAAGCAAGTAGTAAAAGTGGAAAAACAGTAGTATCTTGGTATAAACACGGTGACCATTGGCACTTAGTTTATAGTGATGGTTCAGAAGGGGTATCTTATATAGATCCTTCTTCATCATCAAACACTTCGAACCATACAAGTGAATCTATTGTTCATACAGAAAATAAAGTAACACCTATTGTTCATAAGTCAGAGCTTTTCGATAAAGTAATTGATCATAAAGATCATATCCATGTATGGGTAAATAATGTAGAATATGTACTTTCAAGAGAACTCTACGATACCTTTATACGTGAAAAGAAATTTGATGAAGTACGTGCTAGAGGGTTAGATGGTCTATATTATGATCAAATTCAAAGTAAACAATTAAAAGAAGAAGTTGAATACATTGCCAAAGCATATGGAGTAAAATTGGAAGCCATTCGTGTAAGTGATAGTTACTTTAGTTTTAACGACCCTTCTCATGAATATGACCCTACCCACATTCATCCATTCTTTGTATCTAGAAAGTTATTCTATATCCCAGAAAAAACAGGGATTCCTGAACTAGATTTTGAAAATGAATTAATCAGTGTGGCATATCGCAGTCAAATTCCGGTTCCTAATATGATTGTAAGAAAAAATCGCTTTGTCTTACCTCACGGTAACCATGATCACTTTGTAAACATTTTAACTGAAGGTGGATATGAAGCCTATATGCAAAATAAGAAACCTTCTTTAAGTGGAACCTATGTTCAAGGCGAACTAAACGAACAAACCGTCTTAGATAAAGTAAACCAACTAAAACAAGCAGTAAACAAAAAATATACAGATCGTCTTGAAAATCGTAGAGTGATGCGTCTTTTAGAGGAATTTGAATATTTACTTAAAAAATTAAAAGCGAATTCAACCGAAGGCTATTTAAATATTTTACAAAATTTTGAAGATGTATACTTAACAAACAAAAAAACAGATATTATCGCAGATGATAGTGATGCTGAAACAGTAAAGATGTATCAAGACTTACTACAAACTATTTCATTAAAAAATGATTATTTCTTTAAAAAGTTATTCATTGATAAAGAAGTCTTCATCGCTGAAGTAAATATGAATTCAAATGAAAAAGAAAAATTATATGAATACACTTATAAAATGAAAGAATATACACGTTTTGATGGACGCATAGCTATTGTCGGATTAGGTTATGTAAAGTACTTAACCGAACAGTTTGAAGATCCTAAAGTAGCACCAAGTTTAAAAGATGAAATCGCCAAAACATTAAATGAAGTTACCGATAAGTTCTTCTTTGGCATGTCAACAAATGTAACAACATTAGTCGACTTAAATATTAAATTAAATAAAAACTTATTAATAGAAGAAGAATACACAATAGATGACCTTAGTGCATATCCTAATTACTTTAAATTTAAAAACTCAAACTATCGCAGACGAATCGATGACTTCGTAAGAGAAATGAGTAAATTACTAATGCCGATTGAACTTCCTGATGTTTCTAAATTACCTAAAGACTTTGTTGGAGATCCAAAAGTAGAAAAACCAACGGAAGAACTAGAAACACCAGCTACACCGGATGCTACTGACAATACAAGTGTTACTCCTTCAACTACATTAGAAGAGACACTAAATCCAACAGAAGAAGGAAATCCTTCTATCGAAGTAACGGAAGATACAGAAAACAAAAACTCAGAGAGTGAATCCACAGAAGCTCCAGAAACAACGGCAGAAGAAACAAATACGAATACAGAAACAGAAACTTTGCCACCTTCTAGTGATACAGAAGAAACAGCAGAAGCGACGAATGAATCTTCACCGGTAGAAGATACCATAACACAACCTACAGAATAATCTAAGAAAAGCTGTTATATGACAGCTTTTCCTTCTTTCACAAACAAATTCTTTAGCACAAAAAAGATTTTTAAAATAAAATATGATAAATTATTACTAGCACGATAAAAGAAAGGACATGTATATGCAAAAAGTAGATAATCTCATTATAGGATTTGGAAAAGCAGGAAAAACACTAGCTGTTTATTTGGGAAAACAAGGACAAAAAACCGTTTTAGTAGAACGTTCTAACACCATGTATGGAGGAACTTGTATCAATGTTGGATGTATTCCTTCTAAAAAACTGTCCCTCAATGCTCATCGCAAACAATTTAACCAAGAAGCACAAGGCACTTATTACTTACAATCTGTAACAGAAAAAAAGAACTTAGTATCGTTATTAAACAAAGCCAATTACAATAAACTAGATGCTGTAAAACAGGTTGAAATTGTAGATGGCACAGCTAGTTTTCTAGATGAACATACAATTCTTGTAACTCATAATAATGAAGAAAAAATATTTAAAGCTGACCGTATTTTTATCAATACAGGCTCAACACCATTTATTCCTAAAATTGAAGGATTAACGATTTCAAATCACATCTTAACAAGTGATGAATTGATGGATTTAGAAGTATTACCAAAAAAACTAACCATCATTGGTGGAGGTTTTATCGGATTAGAATTTGCAAAAACGTATGCGGAATATGGTAGTCAAGTAACTATTTTAGATACTGCTTCGAAATTTTTAGAACGTGAAGATGAAGATGTAGCTTCAGAGGTGTTGAAAAGTTTACAAGCACTTGGAATCACTTTGATTTTAGATGCTAAAGTCTTACACGTAGAAGAAGCAGAAACAACTACAATTACGTATGAAGTAAATGATGAAAAATTACAAATACAACAAGATTATATTTTAGTCTCAACAGGAAGAAGACCAAATATCAAAGCTTTAAATCTTGAAAATGCCGGAGTAACCCTTACAGAAAGAGGAAGCATTGCCGTCAATGAATTTCTTCAAACAAATAAAGAGCATATCTTCGCTATGGGTGATGTGAATGGAGGCTTAAACTTTACTTATATTTCTTTAGATGACTTTAGAATTGTACGTAATTTCTTACAAGGAAATACTTCTTATTCTACAAAAGATAGAGCCGTTATTCCTACTTCAGTCTTCTTAAATCCAACACTATCAAAAGTAGGATTAACAGAAAAAGAGGCTTTAAGCAAAGGATATGATATTCAAGTATTTAAGTTACCAGTAAGTATGATCCCGAAAGCAAAAATCATTGGCAATCAAACTGGACTATACAAAGCTATTGTAGATCGTAAAACAAACAAAATCTTAGGAGCTACCATCTTTGCCGAAGAATCACATGAAGTTATTAATATTATCGCTACAGCCATGAAACTGAATGCTGATTACACGGTATTAAAAGAACAAATCTTTACACACCCTACGATGGCAGAAGCCTTAAATGATTTATTTCAATAAAGAATAACAAAAAAGACATTTGTTCAACAGAACAGATGTCTTTTTAATCATTTAGAAGATAGATGTTCTCTTTATCAAAACAAATACCTGATGTGTAGTTATAAATTCGTATCATATCTTCCATTTTTTCAACAAAAATATATGTATTAGGATTACTGATATTAGCAAATTCTAGAATAATATTTCTTTCCTTATTTATTACTCCTTCTTGAAGTTTATCCCCACTATTTTGCAAGAAATCATCAACTACACCATCTTTTACTACGGGTATTTTACCAATAAAATTACCAACAAATTGCCCTGCTTTACCAAGATTTTTCATCACTTTTAAATCCAAAGCTGAACTACTCATTTTCTCCAAATAAATTGAGCACTTACTGAATAAATCTCGATATGTGGAAGAAAAAATCTTAATTTCATCTTTTATCCCCAAAATATATTCTTCCGAAAAGTTACCACTTAGCATAATTTCAACCATTGAGGCAAAAGAATATGTATATAGAGAAAGTCTATAATATTTAAAATTCTTTTCCAGTTCTTTAAATGAAGAATTTAATTTTCCTTCATTTACAATCCATTTATTTTGTTTTATGGCCTCATTAACCTTTTTTTGATACATATTCATATTTTTTCTTGCAGTTCTTTGAATATCTAAAACCATCTTATGATTACTTGTAATAAAATGCTCATTTTCCAAATTAAATTTATATTTGTTCACTAAATTCATTAAAGTTTCTAAGTCTGCTTCAATTTCAGATTCTTTTTCCATTTCTAAGAAAGACAGAATTTCTTTTTGTAATTC
The DNA here is from genome assembly GCA_030528645.1 of Erysipelotrichaceae bacterium. Taxonomy (GTDB): domain Bacteria; phylum Bacillota_I; class Bacilli_A; order Erysipelotrichales; family Erysipelotrichaceae; genus RQZE01. Next base: position 18,642 of record JAUMYM010000010.1, read on the forward strand.
TGCTATTTCCTCAACTTTTACAGAAATAGAATATAATGTGGCTGCCATCATAACCGTTGTAGGACTTATTGGAAGATCACATTTGGGCATTAAACTAGATGGTTCAACAGATTGTAATTGAGCATAAACTGACGTTCCATTTGCTTTTTTTAAAAATGTCCAAAAATTTCCTTGTTTACGAATTTTTAATGTGTCTCCAAAATCAAAGTTTGCGATACGGTATAGCCCGTCAAATGAACTTGTATCTTTATCCATCACTTTGTTTACTGTTGGAACGATTGATGAAACTAATGATCCAAGTGACGATAATTCTGTAATTGGTATACTTAAAGCATTTCCAATCTCAATATTTTGTCGTGCATCAAAAATAATACCTTCTGTAATTTCTTGTAAATTCATTTCTTTATAAATGCTTTTTATTTCATTTGACATTTTAATTCCTCCTTATTCATATTAACAAAAAAGATAAATATTTTTAAAATTATATATTGTTTCAATTATTTAATTGATTAATTCTTTGCAACAACACCACCGTCTCCACGTGGCTTGTAAATGGAAACATATCCACAGGCTGTACATCTTCTACCTTGTAGTTTAACTCTTCAAAGACTTTGCAATCTCTTGCAAGTGTTGAAGGATCACAAGAAACATACACCACCTTTTTTGGCTTCATAGCGACAACAGTATCAATCGCCTCTTTCGATAATCCCTTACGTGGTGGATCAACTACCACAATATCAATTTTATCTTTCTTAAGTAACTCTTTACTTACTACTCCGGCATCTCCACATAAAAACTCAATATTTTCAATACCATTCATCTTGGCATTGTACTTTGCATCTTTCACCGCATCTTCTACGATTTCAATTCCATATACATACTTTGCCTTCAATGCCAGAAACATCCCTATCGTACCTGTTCCACAATATAAATCAACACATACATCATGATTACTAACATTACACTGCTTAATAGCTTGACGATATAATTTGACTGTCTGTAGCGGATTAATTTGATAAAAAGATTTACTTGATATTTTAAACTTTAACCCATCCAATTCATCAATAATATAATCTTGATTCCATAATAGTTTTTCTTCTTCTCCCATAATGACATTATCTTTACGCGGATTAATATTTAATATTACTGACTTAATTTCTTTAAATTGTTTTGTTATTGAATCTATTATCTTCTCTAAATGAATTTCTTCTTTTACAATAAAAACAAGCATAATTTCATTAGTTGTAAATCCATGTTTAATCAAGATATGCTTTATTTTTCTACTTTCCCTAAATTCCTTTAGCAGTTCTTTTAAGTATTGGATAATCGCATTGGATAAATCACTTTGTACCATACAGTAATCAAAAGAAACAATGTCATTACTATGATTACGATAAAATCCCATCCTTAATTCCTCTTCATACTGTAGTGGAACTTGGACCTTATTACGATACTTATATGGCTCTTCCATACCAATAACATCTTTAACCTCAACATCCATTTTCCCAATGGTTCTAAAGCAATCCTGAACTCGTTTTTTCTTTAAAAACAATTGATATTCATAACGAATATGTCCGTATTGACAACCCCCACATTTTCCATTTACACTGCATAAAGGAACAATACGATACTCAGAGGCTTGTTTTAACTCTATAACTTTACCAAAAGCATAATTCTTTTTTACAGATAGAATTTTTACCAGTGCGACTTCTCCTATTAATAAATCTTTTACATATACAGTAAAAGTGCCTTCTTTACAAACTCCAAAGGCATCATAGGTAACATCTATACACTCTAATAATAATTCTTCATTCTTTTTCATACTTGTATTATACAAAAATAAAACTTCAGATTGAAGTTTTATTTCTTATTTCCTTATGGATTTGTTGTGGTAGACTCTTCAGTCTCTTGTCCTTGTACTTCTAAGTCCGTAGGCTCTGTTGCTTTTTGTTTCTTCTTGTTTTCACGCTCTATAACATCATCACGTAATTGTTGTGCTAATTCTGGATCTAAGGCTTTCGATACAACTTGTGAATGTTCTTTTTCCATACTAGAATTCTTATTTGTAATAACATAAATGAAGTTTTCTTCTGTATTTTTATCTTGGTTATAAGCATGAATTTCTATGTCATACATTTCTTTTCCATCATGCTGTGTAAAATATGTATTGACATCCAAGATACTTATAACATCTTGATATGCACTTTTCGACATATCCATTACTTGTTGTTCACTACTTGTATCACTAACATCGACATATACTCGTAATGTAGCTGTTTTAAGACTTACATCGACACTATCTACATTACTTTGACCTTTAATTTTTGTTGATATTTCTTTTAACTGCTCGCTTGTAATCGCAGGATTTAAATCATTTTTAAAACGATCACCTAAAATAGGTTTCCCTGTAGACATAGATGCTTGAATTAAAATAACTCCTAAGATAATAAAAGGTATCAATATAATTAAAATACCAACGAAGATAAAGATACGCACTTTACTTCTTCGCATTTTTGGTTTACTTTTTTTCGTTTGCGACATATCATCACTCCCAACACTATTATTCTATCAAGATTTCAATCATTTTAAAAGTAGTTATCGCTTAGCAATTTCTTGTAAGACAAGTGCATTTGTCATAGCCGGATTTGCTTGCCCTTTACTTTTCTTCATCACTTGACCAACTAAAAAGCCAATCGCACGATCTTTACCATTTTTATAATCCGTAATCGACTGTTGATTTTCATCTAACACTTCATTAATCATGGCTAAAATACTTGCTTCATCACTTACTTGTTTCATACCTTTTTCTTTTACAATGACTTTCGGATCTTTTCCTTGAGCCATTAGTTCAAACACTTCTTTCGCTTGTTTTCCGGATATCGTCTTATCTTCAATCATATTAACCAACTTAGCTAATGAAACACTTGGTATGCAAGTTGTCTGAATGGTTAAATTATTCTTTGACAATATGGCTTGTAAATCACCAATTACCCAGTTTGCCGCAAGCTTAGGATTCGTACAAGTCTTCATTACTTCTTGATAATATTCACCTAATTCTTTATTATCAATCAATAGCATCGCATCATATTCACTTAAGCCATAATCCTTCATAAAACGTTCTTTACGAGCATTCGGTAATTCACCTAAATGATTTGTAATTTCTTCAATCCATTTAGGATCTAACTGTATTGGTAAAATATTTGGTTCAGGAAAGAATTTATAATCCACAGAACCCTCTTTTTTACGCATTAACACAGTTGTTTTAGTTGCCTCATCATAACGTCTGGTAGCCTGTTCAATTACTCCACCTGCATTTAAAATATCCTTTTGACGCTTAATTTCATAATCAATCGCTTTTTCAACATTACTAATAGAATTCAAGTTCTTAATTTCATTTTTAACTCCAAAAACACTAGATCCTTTTGGCTTTAATGAAACATTTACATCACAACGAAGCGATCCTTCTTCCATCTTTACATCACTAACACCAAGATAATATAATGTTTGTCTTAATGCCTCTACATAAGCAGCAGCTTCTTTCCCACTTGTCATATCCGGCTCTGATACAATTTCTATTAATGGAGTTCCTGCACGATTATAATCAATTAAAGTAACTTCATCTAAATGATATTGTTTCGCTGTATCTTCTTCCATATGAATACGATTAATTCCGATGCGCTTACTTTGTCCATCTACATGAATAGTTATATATCCATGTCTTCCTAATGGATGAAACTGTTGTGTAATTTGAAAACCCTTAGGTAGATCTGAATAATAATAATTTTTACGATCAAACTTCACTAAAGAATCAATTTGTAAATGCAATGCAATACAAGCTTGAAGTGCCTTTTTAACAGCCTCTTTATTCACCGTTGGAAGTGTTCCAGGATGTCCTAAATCAATTTCATTTACACAAGTATTGGCTTGTTTTCCAAAAGAAGTTAAACCAGCTGAAAACATCTTAGATTTTGTTTTTAATTCACAGTGAATTTCAATCCCAATCACTACATCGTATTCCATTATTTAACCTCCATATAAGTATCTTTTAAGCCTGTAATCTCTTCAATCACACTTCCTATTGAAAACATATCCACTTCTTTAAACGCATTTGCCGTAATATTAACTCCTACCGGTAAATGTTGATGAATATATCCCATTGGTAATGTCATAGAAGGATAACCAGAGAAGTTTGCAAAAACCATGTGATTTTCTGCCACCAAATCTTCTTCGACATGTTTGGCTAGTACATCTTCCATCTTAGGAGCAGCATCATTACTCGCAGGAGCAATCAAAACATCAGCATCCTTTAAGTAGCTTGCAACTTCTTCAACAATCATACGACGTACACGTTGTGCTTGTTTTAAATATTTCTCTTGATTCTCTTCAAATAATGCATAAGAACCAATTACAAAACGTTTACGTATACTACTACTTAATCCTTGACTACGTGTATTACACATAATTTCAAACGTATCACTACCTTCTTGTTTATTTCCAAAACGAATTCCATCCAGGTTAGAATGATTCGCTGTAGCTTCACAATTCGCAATCACATGATACGTAGGTAAAATAGCCTTCATTAATTCTTCATTAAAGGTTACTTCTTTAACAATAGCACCTTTCTCCTTTAATCCATCAATAACACGTTGAAATAATACAAGTGTTTCTTCATTATTCATGTGATTCAAAACATTTTTAAAGACAATCACTTTTTTACCTGTAATGTCGCTATTTATTAATTTAGAATACTCAGGTACTTCTCTTTGACTGCTTGTAGCATCCATTGGATCACAACCGGCTAATACCTCAAGTGCAAGGGCTGCATCCTTAACATTTCTTGTAAAATAACCAACATGATCTAAACTTGATGCATAAGGAATAATACCATAACGAGAAATACGCCCATAAGTAGGCTTAACTCCAACAACACCACAAAACGAAGCCGGCTTACGAATAGAATCCCCGGTATCACTACCAATCGCCAAAGGCACCACACCACTTGCCACAATCGCTGCAGAACCACCACTTGACCCTCCTGAAATTCTTGTTACATCATAAGGATTATACACAGGACCTGTTGCCGCTGATAGGTTTGTTCCACCCATTGCAAGTTCATCCATGCTGGTTTTGGCAATTATCACAGCTCCAGCATCTTTTAATTTTTTTACAATTGTTGCATCATATACAGGAATGTAATTTTCTAAAATCTTACTTGATGCGGTTGTTTTAATCCCTTTCGTATTGACATTATCCTTTAAAGCAACAGGAATCCCTTTTAATTTACCATCTTTTACTTCTTCTAATTGTTTACAAGGGTCAATAAACGTTACCACTGCATTTATATTAGGCTGTACCTTTAATGCCAATTCATACGCATCTACAACATGCTTTTGATAATTTCCATCTTTTAACATTTCTATGATATTCATTATTTCACCACCTTAGGAACTACAAAATGTCCTTGTTGACTATTTGAAACATTACTTAAAGCCTCTTGCTGAGTAATCACATGGATTAATTCATCCTCTCTTAAATACGTAACAGGCTCTTCAAAAGGATAAATCATTTCTTCAACACCAGTGGTATCAATCGAAGCTAAGTGCACTAACAAATGATTAAACTCTTCAAATTCTTGAACCATTTCACTTGCTTCTTGATCATTTAATTCAAACATTAACTGCTTCGCTAACTTTTTAAAATACAATGCATCTTTATTATCCATCATTATTCTCCTAACTAATATCTAACATCTCTAACTTATTACTATTGATTTTCTTTTTAATCGTAAAAGCAATCTCACCATTACTCTTAATATTAATCACTAAATCCAAATTACTATTTTCAAATACCTGTGCCAACTGTTTTACATACTGTGCTAAAGCATAAATTTCTGTATATCCCTTTGCTTGAGCATCAATATCTATTTTTAAATACACACATTCATGATCAAGATATTTACCTTTTGCCACAAACGATACATTTTCCGGTAGAAATTGATTAATCGCATGCTTCATACTACTAATATTAGAATGGATTAAGCCATCTGTCTTTAACGCTTCATCACTTGGGAAAATAACCCATTTCTCATTGATTTTCTTAAACTGACCTTTACGATTTTCAAAGAATCCTTCACCAATGAAACGCCCTGAAACATAACTGGACTGCCCTTCTGCAACATATAAAGAAATATAAATTGGTAAATGTGTCCCAACATGAGGTAGTGTACGTAAATATTGCTCTAAACGACGACCAATAAAGGTGCCAAATTCATACAACAACTCATCACTTAGAATATAATCCTCCTGCTCACTACCCTGTTCAATATGACTATTCAAAATAACTGCCACAGCTAAACCTTCTAATTTTAAAGATTGATCATCTTTAATAAACGCAAGATCTACAATATCACTTACGATATAAGGACTATCCAAAGTTAACACATCACTAATTTCAAATGGACCACTTTTAGGATTTAAAGCATAAGGATTCTCATCCGATTCACGCTTTTGTAACATTAAAACATCATCATACATCAAAATTCCTTCCGATAAATAATACTCATTGACAGGAAAATACTTCTTCGCATGATCTTTTAAACCCTTTGGTATCACCATATTATCTAACTTCGATGAATACTTCCCATGCCAACTACGAGCATCACTTAATTCATAAGGAATGATGACCGCATACTCTTCACTTGAATAACTCTTAATTAATAAAGTTTGATTTTCACTTTTTTTAGGACTACATGCCGTTAGCACAAGCGAAATTATTATCATTAATATCCATTTACGCATCATTTATCACCTTCAAGAATTCTTCTTCACTCAACGTTTTAACATGAAGCTGTATAGCTTTATCAAGCTTACTACCACTATCTTTACCATAAATTAAATAATCGGTTTTCTTTGAAACACTCCCTGCCACATTAGCACCCATAGAGTATAGAAAATCAGTAATTTCCTTACGAGACCAACTGCTTAATGTTCCTGTTACAACAACTGTTTTATTTGTAAAGATAGATGTTTTCTTTGCTTCTCCTTTATATTGCATATTCAAACCGCATTCATGAAACGTATCTATCAGTTTACGATTATTAGAATCCTTAAAGAATTCAACAATGGACTTACTTGTAATTGGACCAATGTCTCTAATCGCACTTAAATCTTCTTGATTTACTTCCATAATTGTCTGCATAAAGTGAAATGTTTCCGCTAAGATTTTACTCGCTTTAGCACCAACTTGACGTATCCCTAAACCAAACAATAAACGCTCCAATGAATTTTCTTTGCTTTTTTCAATAGCTTGTATAAGATTTTCATAGCTTTTAAGACCAAACTTTGGTATCTCAATGATTTCATTTCGATAACGATGTAAAAAATAAATATCTGCAAAAGTTTTAATAAAACCTAATTGATAAAATTGTTCTACACGTTTAATACCTAAGCCATCAATATTCATCGCATCTCGACTGGCAAAATGCGCAATTGCCTCTACAATACGAGAAGGACAATCATTGTTGATACAGTAGTGAGCAGCTTCATCTGGATAACGAACCAATTGATGATTGCAAGTTGGACACTGTAATGAAAATACATATGGTACACATTGTTCACTACGCATATCTTTAATACTACTTACCACTTCAGGAATAATTTCGCCCGCTTTTCGAATAACCACTTTATCAAAAATACGAATATCTCTCTCTTTAATATAATCTTCATTATGTAACGTTGCATAACTAACCGTTGTCCCAGCCACCTTCACTGGTGTAAGCTTCGCATTTGGTGTAATTTTCCCTGTACGACCTACCGTTAAAAAGATATCTTCTAACGTTGTTACCACCTCTACAGCCGGAAACTTATACGCAACTGCCCATTTTGGAGCTTTCTCGGTATAACCCAAGGTTTCCTGCAACGTAAAATCATTTACTTTAATCACAACTCCATCAATTTCATAATCTAGTTGTTCTCGCAATAAAGATAACTCTTCAATATAACTTACTACATCTTCAATCGAGCTACATAGTTTCGTTAATGGATTTATTTTAAACCCTAAAGCTTTTAACCACATTAAAGAATCATAATGCGTAGGTTGATTTAAACTCAAACCCTGTGGTAAATAATACCAAAAAGCATCCAGACCCCTTGAAGCTACCACCTTAGAATCTAATTGTCTTATAGATCCGGCTGCCGCATTACGTGGATTAGCAAATTCTTCTTCACCATTTAAAACTCGAGCTTGATTCGTTTTGACAAAACTCTTTTTTGGCATATAGACTTCACCACGTACTTCCAATTCTTTTAGATATGGAATCTTTAAAGGAATGGATTTAATGGTTACTACATTATTTGTAACATCTTCTCCTTCCGTACCATCTCCTCTAGTAACAGCTTGATGAAAACTTCCATCTAGATAGGTAACAGACATCGCTAAACCATCAATCTTACACTCTACACAAAACTCTACCTTAGGATATATACTTGTAATTTTATAAGCCCAAACACGTAATTCTTCATAACTAAATACATTACCTAGCGATAACATTGCACGTTTATGTATCACTTTATGGAACTGACTTGATACACTTCCACCAATTTTTCTGGTTGGACTTGATGGATCATCATATTGAGGATATTCTTTTTCCAACGCAATTAATTCATGTAGCAATTTATCATATTCACTATCAGGAATGGTTGGTTTATCTAAAACATGATATTGATAATTATATTTATGGATTTGTTCTCTTAATTCTTCAATACGCTGCTTCATGTTATTCACCTCTAACCTTGAATATTATACCATATTTTAAGATTTATCTTATAATAGAACTAAGGAGGATTTATGAAAACAATTGTAATTACAGGTAGCAGTGATGGCATTGGAAAAGCCTTAGTACATCAACTATATAAAGACTATAAAATTATTGCCTTAGGTCGTAATGTAGAAAAGATGAAAAAGTTAAAAGAAGAATGTCCGTTGATTATTGATTACACATTTGATCTAACCAATCAACAAGAATTATATCAATGTATTCAAACGATTAAAGAACAACATAAAGTAGATATTTTAATCAACAATGCCGGAGCAAATGTTAAAAAAGAAATGGTTATACACCAAAATATTGATGAATTTAACTATATGATGCAGCTAAACTGCATTAGTCCACTTATTTTAATGCAAGAATTTGCCAAAGAAATGATACAAAATAAAAAAGGACATATCATTAATGTCCTTAGCACATGCTGTTTATTTGATAATGTAACAATGTCCGGATATACCGCAAGTAAAAAAGCCTTTGAAGCATTCTCAAAAGCCTTAACAAAAGAAATCAAAGAATATAACGTTTTTGTTACAAACATCTATCCAGGAGGTACCAACACTAACTTTAGAGCCATAGAACGATTGGATTATCTTAATCCAACAACAGTCGCAAAGGCAATTCAAAATGTTCTTGAAATGCCAAATGATGGCTGTATTCAAGATTTAGTTCTAAGACCTCTTGTAGAAAACAACTATTAATTATTTTTCTTTTTCAATAATGGTTCCATCAATACTTTGATAGGCAACCGTACGTCGAAAGTGTCCAGGTGACACTTTTCTTATGCGTGTAAATGCCCTTTGAAACGTTCTTGTTGTATTATAACCAACCTCAATAGCGATATCAGTAATTGCCAAATCCGTTGTAATTAAAAGTTCACAAGCTTTTGAAATGCGTAACCATTCCACATAATCATCAAAGGTTTTTTCCATTTGAAACATAATAATATAATTTAAATCGGTAACATTAATATTAAAATGCTTCGCTGTAGAAATCGCATTAAACTTATCATTTAAAAAGTGTGTTCCGATATATTCCAGTACTTTAAAGGCTATACTCTCTTCCTTTTTCCGGATGATCTCATCGGTATTTTGATAAGCCTTACGATATTCTTTAGGAGTAACATTATGTTTACTTACAAAACTTCGAATAAAATGGGATGCATCGGCATAACCAACCGTTTCTGAAATTTCTTGTAAACTCATATCAGAATACATCAATAAATCCAATGATTTCGTGATACGCATTTCATTTAATAATTCATTAAACGTAAACCCTAAATTTAACTGTAAATGATTATAAATAGTCGATTCACTCATGAAGAAAATCTTAGATAGTTTTTCTAACGTAATTTTTTCTTGAAGATGCGAGTAAATATACCTAAAAATATCATTGATATCATTTAATTCTTTATTTGCTGCAATAGAAATATAATTTTGCTTGCTCATCCTTAAAAAGATAACCATCATCCGAATTAAAAGAGAAATAATATATGTATTGGATAAAGCATTGGATTCAAATGCTGATTCAATTCCTTCACTACCACATTCATCTTTCAAATCCATAATGCACTCTAAAATTTTATCCGCTTCTTTTTCCATAAACAAAGTAACAGGATGATTACTAATATCTTTAAAGATACTAATTTTACTACTTGTTGGATTATAAATGGTTCTTAAATAACCATTGATAAAATTGGAATTATAAATAATTTTATAAAATTCTAAAGGCTCTTCCACTTCAGTAATCTTCGTTACATCCCAAGGAATAATGGCAATCATACAATTTTCTACAATTTTATATTCAATACCATTTACAGAAATGGTACCTTTTCCTTTTTTCAAATATAAAAAACGAGCTGAACTATGAATCAATGTAATGGTTGGAGCATCGATAAATTCTATTTCAAAACTACAAATCTTAGTTGGATTTATGACAGATGAATAACTTGTTTGTATCTTGCTAACTATCATTATTGTTCACCTTTATAAACATTGAAGTTTATTTTCTAATGTAAATTTTAGCATAAATCCTTTATATTTCAAGAAAATACATCTTAATTTCTTACTGAAACAAAAAAAGTTAACTCATCTGAGTTAACTTTTATAATCAATACTTAATGAACTTATGCAACCATCATTGCAATTGATAAGATAATGATATTTGCAATAGCGATAACAAATAATAACTTCATTACCCATTTTAAGTATGTTGAGTATTCAATCTTAGCTGCTCCAATACCACCCATTACAACACCTGAAGTTGGTGTGAATAAGTTGATTAAACCTGAACCAGCACTGAAGATCATAATCATAACACTAGCATTGAAGCCTAATGTGTTTGCTAATCCACCCATAACCGGCATTGATAATCCAGCTAATCCTGAAGTAGATGGCACTAAGAAGCTTAATACTAAGTATACAATGTATGACATTGGTGCAAAGATAAAGCCCGGAACACCTTGTAATAATTTAGAACTTACATCCAAGATATATAAATCCATGTGTGTAGCGTTCATTACAATTGTAATACCTCTAGCTGTTGCAATAATTAATGCTACTGATAATAAATCAGCTGCACCAGCCATGAAGTTATCAATAAATTCTTTTTCACTCATTCTTGCAACTAATGCTACTAAAACAGAAGCGATGATGAATAATGCTGCAAGATCCATGAAGTACCACCAACCAAGTGGAGTACCAGTTAATGCATCTGACCAACCAAATGCTGCTAAGTATGCTTCTTCATTACCACCAAAGATAATGTCTTGGTAGTAGATTAATGATACGATCATTAATACGAATGTTAAAGCAAAGATTGTTAACACTAGTCTGTGTTTTGAAGTGAATTCTAAATCTCTGTTTTCATTTTTTGAGAAATGTTCATGCATTACTTCTTGTTCTTGTAATGACAAGATTGTAGAACCTTTATCACGTTTTACTTTCTTCGCATAACTTAATACAAATAAGATTGCGATGAATGTACTAGTAACCCATAAAATTGCTCCTAAAATCATAATTAATGTTGGATTCGGTTCAACCCCTGAGCTTGATAAGGCAGCCATTGCTGCACCTGTTGCAAATGGGTTAATTGTAGAACCTAACACCCCAGTACCAGCTCCTAATAGTACTGTACCAACCGCAACAATTGAGTCAAATCCTGCTGCAACCATTGCTGTTGTAATTAACGCATAGAAACCGATTGTTTCTTCTGCCATACCATAAGTTGTACCACCAGCTGAGAATAGAATCATTAATACAACGATTAATACTTCTTCTTTTCCTTTTAATTTCTTAACTAAATGATATACCCCTGCTTCTAATGCTCCAGTTTTCATAACAATACCAATGAATCCACCGATTGCTAAGATGAAGATAATTAAATCTGAAGCATCTTTAAATCCATTTGGAATTGCCATAATAAAATCTGAAAGTTTTGCACCAGTTACCGCTGCAACTTCACCTCCAATTGCCGGATCAATTGCTTGACCATTTAGTAATAGTGAAATTAAGCAAATAACACCCATTACTAAAATCAAGATTGAAAAGGCAGATAGAGATGATTTCTTTTTCTTTTGAGTAGCCATACCCTTCCTCCTTTAGCTTACTTCTTTATAATAGTTCCTGTTTCACCACTTAAAGCTGCTTTTGCTCTTTGCAATGAAGTAATTAACGCAACCCCATTGCTAGTAGCTTCTACAAACTCAAGACAAGCTTCCACTTTAGGTAACATAGACCCTGGAGCAAAGTGTCCTTCACCAATATATTGTTTAGCTTGCTCAACGTTCATTTCAGCTAGTGATTCCTGATTAGGTTTATTGTAATTAATGCATACACGATCTACTGCTGTTAGGATTACTAACATATCTGCCTTAACATCTAAAGCAAGTTTTGCGCTAGAACGGTCTTTATCAATAACGGCTGCAACACCTTTTAAGCCATCTTCCGTTTCTACAACCGGGATACCGCCACCACCAACTGTGATTACAATATCACCTAAGCTTACAAGTTGTTCAACTACTTTTAATTCAACAATCTTTGTAGGTTTTGGACTTGGAACGACACGACGATAGCCACGTCCAGCATCCTCAACAAAGATGAATCCTTTTTCAGCAGCTGTTTTTTCAGCTTCTTCTTTTGTTAAAAATGATCCAATTGGTTTTGTTGGTTTTGCAAAAGCCGGATCTTGAGGATCTACAACTACTTGTGTTACTACACAAGCAACTTCTTTTGCAACCTTACGTTTTGCAAGTTCTCTTTGAATAGATTGTGTTAAATGATAACCAATATATCCTTGAGACATTGCACCACATTCTGGAAATGGCATGTATGGAGTTTTACCACCATTCAGTGATGAAAACTCCATTGCATTATTGATCATACCTACTTGTGGACCATTTCCATGACCAATAATTACATCATATTCTTCTGCCAAATCTACAATTGTTTTTGCAGTTTCTTTTACTAATTCTAATTGTTCTTCTGGAGAATTACCTAACGCATTTCCTCCTAAGGCGATTACTAATCTCTTTCTTTCCATAGCGACTCTTTTCTACTTTAATGTAGCATACATACAAGCTTTAATTGTATGCATACGGTTTTCTGCTTCATCAAACACACGACTGTGTTTACCTAAGAATACATCATCGCTTACTTCCATGCCATTTAAGTCATACTTATCACCAAATTTAGCATGAATTTCTTTCCCGATTGTTGTATTTAAGTCATGGAATGATGGTAAACAGTGTAAGAAGATAACATCTTTATCTGCTTGATCAATTACGTTTTGAGTCACTTTATAAGGACTTAATAATTTAATTCTTTCTTCCCAAACTGAATCAGGTTCACCCATTGATACCCAAATATCTGTATAGATTGCATGAGCACCCTTTACTGCTTCAGAAACATTTTCAGTAAATTCAACTTTTGTTCCATGTAGTTTTGCAAATTCTTTTGCTCTTTCAACTAATTTTGGATCAGCCCATAATTCTTTTGGACCACAACCAACATAATCTAACCCTAATTTAGCACAAACAACCATTAATGAGTTAGAAACGTTATTACGGCAATCACCCATAAATACAAACTTTAAGCCTTTTAGACGACCGAAGTTTTCTTTGATTGTTAACATATCAGCAATCATTTGTGTAGGGTGGAAATCATCAGTTAAACCATTCCAAACAGGAACTCCAGAATATTTTGCTAGAGCTTCTACTTGTTTTTGATCAAACCCACGATATTCAATACCATCATAGAAACGACCTAATACTTTAGCAGTATCTTCAATAGACTCTTTTTTACCCATTTGGCTAGAACCTGGATCTAAGTATGTAACACCCATACCTAAGTCCATACCAGCTACTTCAAATGAGCAACGAGTACGAGTTGATGTTTTTTCAAACAACAACACAATGTTTTTACCCTCTAAATAACGGTGAGGAGTACGAGCAAGTTTAAGTTTTTTAAACTGTTCACTTAAATCAATTAAATAATTAATTTCTTCAGGTGTATAATCTGCTAAAGCTAATAAACTGCGTCCTTGTAAATTTACTGGCATATTTTTTATCCTCTTCTTTCTGTCAATTTACTTAGTCTTCACGTACAAGTGGCATACTCATACAACGAGGTCCACCACGACCAACACATAAGTTATCTGCATCTAATTCTAATACTTCAAAGCCATTTTCTTTTAAGTATTTATTTGTAACATAGTTGCGTTTGTAAACAACAATCTTACCTGGAGCAATTGTTAATGTATTTGAACCATCGTTCCATTGTTCTCTTTCAGCAGCAATTGGATCTCCAGCTCCACATGCAAATAATCTAACTTTATCTAAGCCCATGAATTTAGCTAAGATTTCACTTAACTCACCATCATGTTCTTCAATTTTAACATCATGATTTTCACGATCTGCAGTAATTGCAAATACTTGTAATGTACCCATGATTCCCGGATGATATGTAAATGCATCATGGTCAATTTGAGTAAACACTGTATCTAAGTGCATCATCGCTCTATTATTAGGAATGTTAAATGCTAAGATAGTTTCAATCTTATTTTCCGGATTTTCATAGAACATTTTCATTGCTAATGCTTGAATCGCATCTGCTTGTGTTCTTTGAGAAATACCAATGAATAATAATTTTTCATTAACGTTTAATACGTCTCCACCTTCAATATGGAATTTGTTGTTACGGCCATATAAATCAGGTACTTTTCCTGCATATTCAGGGTGGAATCTAAAGATGTAATCTGCATAAATTGTTTCACGATTTCTTGTTACAGAATACATTCTATTAATTACCGCACCATTACCTACACTTGAGAATGGGTCACGAGTGAAGTATAAGTTAGGCATTGGGTTTAATAATAAGTAAGATTCTTTATCAATCTTATCTACTAAGAAGTTTGTTTTAATATCACCTAATTCAGCAAATGTAACACCTGCCATAGTTTTTAAAACTAAATCTTTATTGTTAGTAAATGTATTAAAGTAATCTTTTAAAATCTTATGATATGTTTCAGTGTGAATATCACCTTCAGTAATGAATTGATCTAAAAATTGTTCTTTAATTTCAGGATGAGCATCTAATGTTTCTGCCATCAAGTCTTCTAAATATACAACTTCTACACCGTTATCTCTTAAAATTTGAGCAAAACGATCATGTTCTTCTTGCGCTTTTACTAAGTCAGGAATATCATCAAATAATAATTCTGATAAAGTTGTTGGAGTTAAGTTTAATAATTCTTCTCCAGGTCTGTGTAGTAATACTTTTTTAAGTGGTTTAATTTCACTTGTTACATGAATTTTTGTCATTTCGATCTCCTTTTCTTTTTTTATGACATGATGTAAGTAACGGCCGAATTCTCACACCACATAGTTCATACATCTATTTTAAACTTCAATTCATGTAGTTGTAGGTCAAAAACATAAAATTTTATTGTAAATTTAGATAAAAAACGACCAAAACGGTCGTTTACATCTTTTCAGGCGCACTAATCCCTACTAAATCTAAGGCATTTGCTAATGTAATCTTAGTCGCAACTAACAAGCCTAAACGTTGATTTGTTAGTTCCGGATTACTTGCATCCATGATTTTATGAGCCCCATAGAAACTATGGAAATAGCTCGCTAATTTTTGAATGTAATTACAAATCTTATTTGGAGAACGTGTAGCTGCAGCATCACCAACTACACCAACAAATTCATTGATATACTTTAATAAATCAACTTCTTTTTCACTAGTTAATAAATCATATTTTTCAAGTGGTTTAAATTCACCAGCTTGTCTTAAAATGGAACAGATACGAGCATGTGCATATTGAGCATAGTACACCGGATTCTCATTTGTCTTTTTACGAGCTAAGCCTAAATCAAAATCTAAATGGGTATCTACCGCACGACTTACAAAGAAATAACGAGCTGCATCAATACCGATATCATCGCATAATTCACGAATAGTAATGGCATTCCCTGTACGCTTACTCATCTTCACTTCCGCACCGTTTTCAACAAGACGAACCATTTGAATAATATCTACTTCTAAATCTTTTGGACCATAACCACAAGCTTGGATGGCTGCCACCATACGAGGAATATACCCATGGTGATCTGCACCCCAAAGATTTACTAATTTTGTATAACCACGTTCAAATTTATACATGTGATTTGCAATATCCGGTGTTAAGTATGTTAATGTGCCATCTGCTTTACGCAATACACGATCTTTATCATCGCCCCATTTTGTTGACTTAAACCATAAAGCACCATCTTCTTCATATGTTAAGCCCATTTTATTCATGCGTTCAATGATTTCATCCACACGACCATCATCGTAAAGACCTTGCTCACTTACCCAAGAATCAAAATCACAACGGTAGTAATCTAGATCTTCTTTGATTTTTTCCAATTCTTTATTACGTCCGGCTTCCTTAAAGAATTCAATACGTCCTTCTTCTTTGTGTAACCAAACATCTCCAAGCTCTTTAGCAAGTTCAATACCGATTTCTTTGACATCTTGTCCCATGTAACCATCTTCCGGAATGTCTACATGTACTCCAAAATATTCAGCATAACGAGCATAAACCGATTTACCTAAATTAATCATTTGTGCTCCGGCATCATTGATGTAGTACTCTCTTAAACAATCATACCCACTCTTCATTAATAAACGACAGATACAATCGCCCCAAGCAGCACCACGAGCATGACCTAAATGTAAGTTTCCTGTTGGATTCGCACTTACGTATTCTACTAAAATACGTAAGCCATCACCTGTGTTATTTTTGCCATAATCGCTACCTTCATTAATAACAGTGTTAATGACAGCAGCTAATGATTCTTTCTTCATCCAGAAGTTAATAAAACCAGGACCTGCAATTTCAATCTTATCTAAGTCTTCTACCGTTTGTTCTAACTCAGCCTTGATTTCATTTGCAATCACTGCCGGTGCCTTCTTACATACTTTGGCTAAACGCATTGCAATATTTGTAGAATAATCGCCATTGGTATTATCCTTAGGGATTTCTACCATAATTAAAGAATCATCTTCTACTTGATATAGTTTTAAAACGGCATCTTTAATATTTGTTTTTAATTTTTGATCAATTTTACTCATCTTACCCTCCATATAAAATAAAAACTGTTAATATGATTAACAGTTTAATTTACTATTGGCGCGCCCAGTAGGACTTGAACCCGCAACCTTTTGATCCGTAGTCAAACGCTCTATCCAGTTGAGCTATGGGCGCATCTTCCTTATAATAATAACAAATTAAATTCAGTTAATCAACAAAAAAAAATCTCTTTTTACAAAGAGACGAAAAACCGCGGTACCACTCTAATTGCCAGTATAAAACTGACCACCTCTTTTTTAACGCAAAGTTACGCCTACCTTACTTTCATACAGCAGGATCTCCAAAGCTCGTTTCATCTAATCACCATATCTTCTTCCACCACACAAGACTCGCTTTTATGTCACTTAGATTACTACTCTTTTTCATCGATACATCAACATTACATGAAACCTATCACAATGTCAAGGATAACCTAGTATTTTACAAATAAAAAACACTAGAATTTATCTAGTGCATTTTCTACCAATGGTGGTCCCGGCCGGAATCGAACCAGCGACACAAGGATTTTCAGTCCTTTGCTCTACCGACTGAGCTACAGGACCATTGGTTGCGAGGGAAGGATTTGAACCAACGACCTCCGGGTTATGAGCCCGACGAGCTACCAGGCTGCTCTACCTCGCGATATTGTGTAACCAACGTTACATAAATTGAATGGCGGAGGAACTGGGATTCGAACCCAGGCGCCAGTTTCCCGACCTACCGGTTTTCAAGACCGGACCCTTCAACCACTTGGGTATTCCTCCATAATTTGTCAATTGATTGGTGGACCCTGTAGGACTCGAACCTACGACCAACCGGTTATGAGCCGGTAGCTCTGACCAACTGAGCTAAGGGTCCTCACTAAAATGGTAGCGAGGGTGGGACTCGAACCCACGACCTTCCGGGTATGAACCGAACGCTCTAGCCAACTAAGCTACCTCGCCAGCTTAATTTAACTGGTCGGGATGACAGGATTTGAACCTGCGACCCCTTGATCCCAAATCAAGTGCACTACCAAGCTGTGCTACATCCCGTTAAATTAAATGGCGCGCCCAGTAGGACTTGAACCCGCAACCTTTTGATCCGTAGTCAAACGCTCTATCCAGTTGAGCTATGGGCGCACATACACTAGTTAACAGTGCTTAATTATGATAACAAATTTTAATCGTTATTGCAAGTTATTTTTGTAAATTAATCAAAATAATTTTTGTCATCAAAACACAGTAAATAAAAAAATCTTTTCCTCAAAGATTCTTTTAACAAAATGGTGGGGATGAAGGGACTTGAACCCTTACGATGTTTCCATCACCGGATTTTAAGTCCGATGCGTCTACCTATTCCGCCACATCCCCATTTTGGAGGTTCCTATCAGATTTGAACTGATGATCACAGAGTTGCAGTCTATTGCCTTACCACTTGGCTAAGGAACCACTTTCCTTGCTGTGCTTTATAATATTATCAAAACAAGAAACAAAATGCAAGTATTATTTTTAAAAAATTAAATGTTTTTTTACTTCTATTTTCTTCATTACCTATTTACCTCTAAAAACGTATTGAAAAAGAAAATGGATGTCCTTTCAGACATCCATACGACTATTTATTTTTTACTTTAATCCATAAAGCAGCTAATTTTTCTTTTAATAGCTCTTTATATTGGAATACTTCATCTAATTCATAGTTACTTCTTGGTAAATATGCTTCATTGCCAAAATATTGACCACCTTCACTGCTTAATTCTTCAACAACTTGTTTGTTACTTGAAGTATAACCAACTGTTAATGAGTTATCTTTTGCCGCTTCATAAGATAACATATAATTTAAAAATTCATGAGCTAAATCCGGACATTGTGCATTCTTTGGAATTACCATGCCATCAATCCACATGTTTGTTCCACCCTTTGGCATACTATACGCCATATCTTCGTTTTCCGATAAGATGTAAGCGGCATCTCCACTATAAACAACCGCAATGTCTTTTTCACCATTTGCCATTGCATCAATCACTTCATCGGTTACATAAGCCGGATTAATTGTATCATTCACTTTTAATAACCATTGATATGCAGCTTCAATTTCTTCTTCATTTTCTGTATTCATAGAATATCCCAATGCTTTAAATGCCATCATAAATGAATCACGTTCTGAATCATATAAGAACGCACGATCTTTTAATGATTCATCTAAAAAAATGTTATAACCTAATTCTTCTACTTTTGCAGAATCAATCTTTTCTTTGTTATAAACAATTCCTACTGAACCCCACATATATGGAATTGCATAGTCATTATTTGGATCGTATGGTAAATTCTTTACTTCATCAGCAATTAATGACATGTTAGGAATTTTTGTTAAATCTAATTTTAATAATAAATCTTCTTTAATCATACGCTCAATTGTATAATCTGAAGGAATAATAATATCATAGCTATTACCACCTAATAGTTTTGTATACATAGCTTCATTTGAATCAAACAATGAATAATTCACTTTAGCATTGTATGCTTTTTCAAAGTTTGAGATTACATGTTCACCAATGTATTCTCCCCAGTTATAGAAATTTAATACATTACAACCAAATTTCTCTTTTGCATCAAATACAACAGTTGTTGAATCTTTCTTACTACAAGCAACCATCGCAAATGCAAGAATACTTAAAATTGCTACTTTAAACACTTTCTTCATATTTCTTTCTCCCTCTTTCTTTAATCAACGGTACTACATTTACAATAATTAACACAATTGTAATTACGAAAATGATAATACTTGATAATGCATTAATACTTGGATTAATACGTTTATACATTGTATAAACATATATAGATATATTATTCACTCCAGGACCTGTTGTAAAGTATGAAATTACAAAGTCATCAAATGACATCGTAAAAGCAATCAATGCTCCTGAAATAATACCCGGCATAATTTGTGGAATGATTACTTTTGTTAACGCCTGCATCGGGGTACAACCTAAATCTAATGCCGCTTCAGCTAAGTTTTCATCAAGCTGTCTTAATTTTGGAATGATGGATAACATTACATATGGAATACAAAACACAATATGCGCAATCAATAATGTCATAAATCCTGTTTCAATCATAAAAGATGAAAAGAACAACATAAATCCAATTGCCGTGACAATTTCCGGATTCATCATCGGTAAGTTATTTACCTGTGTTACAAACTCTTTTACAATGCGTCTTGATTTACTTAAACCAATCGCCGTAATGGTTCCTACAATCGTTGAAACCACTGTTGCAATCAAAGCAATCACAATTGTAAAATATAAGGCTTCCATCATCGTACGATTTTCAAACATCTTTTCATACCACTGTAAGGAAAAGCCGGTAAAGTTTGTTAATGACTTTGACTCATTAAAACTAAACACCACAACATAAAGAATTGGTGCATAGAAAAAGATTAACGCAAGCACTAAATACGCTTTGGCAAAAATACTATTTCCTCTTTTCATTATTTCGCCTCCTTAACATCTTTATCTAACTTTTTCGTTAAGTACATTGAAGCTAAAATAACAAACGCCATAATCAAGGAAATCGCACTGCCAAAGTTCCAATCTCCTGTTGATACAAAATAATGTTCAATCAAATTACCAATCAAGACATAATCTCCTCCACCCAATAACTTTGGAATAAAGAAGCTTGAGACTGCCGGTAAAAAAACTAAAGTAATCCCTGTAATCACCCCTGGAAGTGATAACGGTAAGGTTACTTTTAAAAACGTCTGAAAGCGATTGGCACCTAAATCAGCACTTGCCGAAAGTAAGCTTTGATCCATTTTCGCTAAGGATGTATATACCTGCAAAATCATAAATGGAATAAAGTTATATATCATACCAATATATACTTTTAATTCGTTACTAATTGGCATATTTAATAACAAACCACGCCATGCATATGTACGCACCAACATATTTGTCCACATTGGAAATGTAATTAATAAAATCATCATGTTACGCTTACTTACATTGAGCTTTGAAATAAAATAAGCACAAGGATAACCCAATATAATACAAGCAACTGTTGTAAAAAACGCTAGACGTAAAGAGCGTACTAATACGTTTGGAAAAATCGAGTCTTCAAAGAAACGTGTAAAATTGGAAAATGTAAATTGCAATGTCAATACCGAATTACCCTTTGTAGTAAATGCATATAAGATAATCATAAGCATTGGTACTACAATGAATATACTTATCCATCCAACGTATGGATATACCAGCCTTCTAAATCCCTTCATCTTAAAAACCCATCTTACTCATAACATGAATATCTTCTTTCGAGAATTTTAAACCAACCTTCGCATTCACTTCGACATAATCTGTCGTATGTATTTTGAATTCACGTCCTTTTGTTGCAAAGGTAATTTTATAATCCCCTTCCACAATATTTTCTTCATCAAAATCATACTTTACATCCCAAATTTCAACGCGTGAATCATCTTCCAATGACCATGCCGTTGCATTTGCCCAACGTTTTAAATCGGTATCTAACGCAATACTTTCTTTAATTTCATCTACAGTCTTATAAAAATCAAATGCTTGTACTGCTTCTTCGTTATTTACATCTTCTGTATATACCGGCTCTACAACCGTAATAGTAATGGTAATACTTGTACCATTTGCTGTTGTAAATGTACATGGATATTGTCCTTTGGCATTTAAAACGTTGTAACTCACTTTACTAATAGAAATATCTTCATTATCAAAATCCCAAGCCTGTGCATTAGCACGAGCAATGACTTCACTATTGTTTAAAGAATCTACATCCTCTAAATCTAAGTAGAAATCACTGGCACTAATCTTTTCTTTGGCTGCATCATTTACAATATCTTTATTGCCTAAAACATGCATCGTTACCGTCTTTGATGTCCCTGAAACAGTTTCTACGATAATTTCATAATGCACACCCTTAAATAATACAGACTTAACTTCACCATTTAATAATCCATGATTACGAGCCACAATATCAATATCTTCCGGACGAATTACAATATCGACTTCTTCGTTTTCTTTAAAACCAAAATCTACACAATCGTATTTTTTCTCATCAAATTCAACAACATAATCCTGAATCATTTTTCCATCAATGATATTACTCTCTCCAATAAAACGGGCAACATACTCATTTTCCGGTTCATTGTAAATTTCTTCCGGAGATCCAATTTGTTGAATTTCACCATTTTTCATCACGACAATCTTATCCGACATCGTTAAAGCTTCTTCTTGATCATGGGTAACAAAGATAAAAGTAATTCCTACTTCTTTTTGAATCTTTTTAAGCTCTAACTGCATTTCTTTACGTAATTTTAAATCCAAAGCCCCTAATGGTTCATCCAGCAGTAAGACACCAGGTTCATTCACCAATGCTCGTGCAATTGCTACACGTTGTTGTTGACCACCGGATAACTGTGTTACATCACGTTTTCCATAGCCTTCTAAACCTACAAGTGATAACATACGATTTACTTTTTGCTCAATAATATCTTTTGAAATCTTCTTAAGTTTTAATCCAAAAGCAATATTGTCATATACATTCAAATGAGGAAACAATGCATACTTTTGAAACACAGTATTAATATCACGCTTATAGGCAGGCGTATTGGTAATATCTTCTCCATCAAAAATCACTTGCCCTTCATCTTGTTCTAAGAATCCACCCAATATACGCAATAATGTTGTTTTCCCACAACCGGAAGGTCCAAGTAATGTTACAAACTCATTTTCATAAATATCTAAATTAATGCCCTTTAAAACCACTTGTCCATCAAATTGTTTTACTATATTTTTAAATTGTATTAACTTTTTCATACGCACTCCTTAAAATATTGGTGGTGTGCAAATCCACAATACCTTCGCACTTTGACTAGCAGGATTTACCAATTGGTGTTGGAAATCACCCTTCATATAGAACGTCTCTCCTTTTTTCACCACACTAGTTTGTTTCTTCTCTAGATTTTCAATAACAATTTTTCCTTCTAATACATACCCAAATTCTTCTCCTTCATGTGGATTCACTACAAAGGAATTTCCATGCGACTTTAATTCGATTAAAATGGGTTCCATTTCATTTTTTTGGGCATTAGGAACAATCCAATTAATAATACAATCTTCTCTTTGATCAATAAAATAATCTTCTTTTTTAAAGACAATCTTTTCTTGACGCTCTTCTTTAAAAAACTGTTCTAAATTTAATCCTAACGCTTCTACAATATCCTGTAAGGTTGTAATGGAAGGAGATGTTAAATCACGTTCGACCTGTGATAAAAATCCCTTTGTAAGTTCGGTCCGACTAGCTAATTCTTCTAGTGTTAAATTATTCTGGATACGTAGTTGTTTAATTTTATTTCCGATTTCCATAACACCCTCCTTGTTTAGTATTGGTAAACTTTATGTTACTTTTTGTTAAACCTATTTTATTATATAAAAAATTTTTCAAAATGCAAGTACTATTAAACAAAAAGTTTAGCAAAACCAAACAAAAAGACAACCCCTTAAGGATTGCCTATGTTATCGATTAAAGTGCTGATCTAACAAATTTTTCGATTTCTGCTTTTGCTTGGAAGCCAGCAACACGATTCACAACTTGTCCATCTTTAAATAATAATAAAGTAGGAATTGACATAATGCCATATTTAGCTGCTAATTCATTTTCTTGATCGACATCCACTTTATAGAATTTAGCTTCTGTCATTTCTTTTGATAAACCTTCTAATACAGGTCCTAACATTTTACAAGGTCCACACCAAGTCGCAAAGAAATCTACTAATACTACGCCTTCTTTTGTTACTTCTTCAAATTGTGTTTTGTTAATAATTTCCATTTTTATTCTCCTTTAATACTGTCTTCATTATAAATGAATTTCTTTTCTTGTGCAAAGCAAATGCCCTAAAGCAAACTAGCTGCTTCCTCATCGACAATTACAATCACATCCGGATGATTTTGTAATACCGATGCTGGATGTTCTAGGGTTACAGGTCCCTTTAGCATGTTGTAAATAGCCTGAGCTTTGTTTTTACCAGAAGCAATCAATAAGATCTTCTTGGCCTTTAATACACTTTGTATTCCCATTGTAATCGCATGCGTTGGTACTTCTTCCTTTAACGGTTCAAAGAAACGTGCATTATCTTTACGTGTTGACTCCTTTAATGTCACAACATGTGTCAAAGAATCAAAGGGTGTACCCGGTTCATTAAAACCAATGTGTCCATTTGAACCAATCCCTAATAATTGTAAGTCAATTTGATAGTTTGCCATTAATGCTTCATATGCTTTGCTATTTTCTTCTAAATCACCTAATCCACTTGGTAAATGTACATGTTCCTCTTTTATATTTAAATGATTAAATAAATTATGATGCATAAACGTATAATATGATTCTTGATGTTCTCTTGGTAACCCAACATATTCATCTAAGTTGAATGTAATTACCTTTGAATAATCTGTTTGATTCTTTTTATGGTCATCAATCATCGCTTGATATAAACCAAGCGGACTTGAACCAGTGGCTAATCCTAAAACCGGAGCTTCTTTTTCCTTTAAAACTCCTTTTACTACTTCAAATGCTTTTTGACTTAATTCTTGATAATCTTTTACAACAATAACACTAAACATCTTTTCCTCCTTTTAAATAATTTCTATACTATAAGAAGTTAAATAACTTCTAGAAGCTCCTAAAGTCATCATACCCGGAAACTCTTGAAACTCTAAATGATCTTCTCCTTTAAAACCATGCCATGGTTCTATGCAAATAAATGGTGCATTCTCTTTACTCCAAAGAATCACATTACGATACCCATTGGAAGATACTTTAACACCATGCTTGCCATTGGTTAATACATAATATGGGCTATCTTGATGAAAGAACATTACCGATTGATTATTGGTATACTCTTTATAAGTTAAAGGTCTCCTTTCAACGTTATATAAACCATGATATTCAATCCAATAATCTTCAAAACGCTCATTTGGATCAATCGGACACATAAATGCCGGATGCAAACCAAATGTAAAATACATATCTACATCATTGGTATTTTCAACACGATATGAAATCTCTAATTTTTTATCGATTAAACGATAATGAACATACAAATGAAAGCGATAAGGATACTGTTTTAACGTCTCCTCATTTTCCTTTAATAATAAGATAACTTCATCTTCCTTATGCGATACCAATTCAAACACGCTATGACGCGCAAACCCATGATTTCCAATTGTATATTGTTTACCATCTAAACGATAGCTTTTGCTTGCGGTAGAACCAATCGTTGGAAATAAGATTGGATTGCGCCCTGACCAAAATGTCGCATCTCCTTGCCACATACGTTCATAACCATCTTGTTTTAAGCAAAAACTCAAAACATTCGCTCCCAATAAGCCTATTTCTACTTTCGCATATTGATTTTCAATAATCATATATAGACCCCTATCTTATTATAAAAAAATTTATGAAAAAGTTAAACAAAATAATATAATGTTATATAATAACTTTTAGAAAAGGGGTATTATGAAAAACAAAGCATTTAAAACCATATTAATTAGTCTATGTACTTTCATTGTGGCACTCATGGTTATCTTTAGTTTTCTAATTTATCAAAGACAACAAAGAGAAAAAGAACTTCAAAGTCCAGAGTATGCCATTAAACAATACATACACGAGATACAAAACAATACATTTGATCAAATCTATCAAAATTCTATCTATCTATATCACAATCATTCAAGTCAACAAGAATTAAGTGATGCCTTAAGCAAGATATATCAAAACATCAATATCAAGACGTTAAAAATCAAAGATCAACAAGTCTACGAAGATGGCTATCGTTATACACTATACCAAAACAATGAAGTAGTGAGTCAGGTAATGGTAAAATCCTATAACGACCACTATCTTGTAGCTACACTTTTAGAAAATGAAGTAACAACCTACATTGAATCTTTACCAAATGTATCCTTTACTATCAATGATTATGGAATAGATGATGTCAAGCCAAAAGAAATCACAGCCACTAATTTTGAAGGATTAGAGGTTGATAATGCACCTACTATACTGCAATATACAATTGAAACCTTATCCAAGACACCAAATATTGCCTTACCAAATGGCTATACTTTCTTAAAAGACCTTGATGAACCCAAGATTTATATCGGCAAATTGGAAACCAATACCGGTTTACACGATTTATTTATCAATGCCATTGAAGTCTTTCACAGTGTCATAATTAATAAAAACTGGGATAAACCACTTTATAGCATCAGTATTCCAGACTCTGCCTTTTTAAACCAAGTCAAAGAGGGTTATCCACAACTACAAACCTTAGAAAAAGGTCATCTTGAACATATCTACTTCAGTGACATTTTAAAACAAAGTGAGGATAGCATGATGGCTCATGTTACCTTTGATTATGTCACTAAAAATGATACGAAAACCTTTACCTATCAAATCATTTTCTTAAAACATCAAGGTATTTATAAAATAGCTCAACTAAAAATAGAACCATAGGTTCTATTTTTTTAGTTCAATAATACGTTCCCAAGGTAATTCTTTTTTACCAAAGTGTCCATAGTTTGTTGTAGAAGCATAAATCGGTTTTAATAAATCAAGCTCTTTAATAATATTAGAAACACTGAAATCAAAGTTTTCATTGATAATACGAATAATTTCTTCGTTTGAAACTTTACCTGTATTAAATGTTTCTACATTGATAGACAATGGATTTGCCATACCAATCGCATAAGAGACTTGAATCGCTAATTTACTTGCAAGATTAGATGCAACAATGTTTTTCGCAACATAACGACAATAATACGCAGCACTACGGTCTACTTTCGATGGATCTTTACTACTAAAACATCCACCACCAATTGGACAATAGCCACCATAGCTATCCACTACAATTTTTCGTCCTGTTGTCCCACTATCTCCAAAAGAACCACCTAAAACAAATGATCCGGATGGATTGATGTAGAACTTGCTTTGTGCATCTAAATACACATCCGGAATCACTTCATTAATCACTTCTTTAATAATGATTTCTTTTAATTCCGCTTGTGAAATCTTAGCATCATGTTGACATGAAACAACCACGGTATCTACACGTTGGACAACGCCATCTTCATATTCCACAGTTACTTGTGTTTTTCCATCCGGTTTTAACATTGGATTTAAACGACGCACTTCTTCTAAACGTTTTGCTAGCTTGTGAGCTAAATCAATCGCAAGTGGCATAAAGTCCTCTGTTTCATTACTTGCATAACCAAACATAATCCCTTGATCTCCAGCACTCATACCTTCATGATTTACTGCATTGTAAATCTCATTGGATTGCTTATTCACTTTCACCAATACTTCATACTCTTCTTCATAACCTATCTTTTTTAATACATCTTTTGCAATTTGTGCATAATCAATGTTTGCTTTTGTATTGGCTTCTCCATAGATTAAGATAAAGTCATCTTTAATCGTACACTCTACTGCCATTTTGCTGTTTGGATCTTGTCTTAAAGCCTCATCCAAAATATGATCACTTACCCAGTCACATATCTTATCCGGATGTCCACTGGTTACTGATTCACTTGTAAAAAAATATTTCATACACTCCTCTTTCCTAGTCAGCTATCAAAAAGACACTCTAAGAAAGAGTGTCTTTATTTTTCATTCTTCCTTATCCATGTTAGTTGTACCACCTTACAGTTGCAGGTTGGTGTGATCTACGAGCTAACCCTCTAAACCACTCTTGATAAATGACCGCTATATTTATAACATACCTATCAAAATAATTCAAGCATTATAATAAAAAATGGGTTACCCCATTTTATTGTTTGTCTTTTAATGTAGCTAAGATTTCTGTTAACAATTCTTCTGTTGTTGGACCT
>JAUMYM010000027.1 GCA_030528645.1 Erysipelotrichaceae bacterium
GATGAAATTGAAGATGAAAAAGAAAAATGGAATATTTATTGGTCCTATTATCATTTACCTAAAGTTATAGAAGAAATAGTAAGTTTATATCAAGAGATTTTACCAAAGTATATTCCTTATTATAAAACGTATGAAAGAGAAATAGATGATATGATAGATAATTTAGATATATATGAACTATTTAAAGATTCGGCTTTTAATATCAATCAATTCAGTAATAAACATGTACGTGTTTTTGTTTTATCATCTTTAAATCCTAGAATTGTAGCATCTATTAAGGAAGATCAAACAAATCCAAATATAGATTTATTTTTATTTTCCAGAGCACATTTATTTATGAATCGTTCTTTACAAGATAAAGAAGAATTATTATTCATGGCAATGAAGGCATTATCGGATCCGATTCGATATGATGTATTAAAGTTGATGATACAAACAAATTTAAAGAAGAAAGAGATTGCTGAAAAGCTAAGTATTACACCGGCTAACGTTTCTTTTCATATTCAAAAATTAATTAACACTAATTTACTTTCTATTTCAGTTGATGAAGATTTTATGAAATATCAATTAAATAAATTATTACTAAAAAATGTAATACAAAAAATACAAGATGAATTTGAGTTATAAAAAACTTCGATGATATGAATTTCAAATCATTTATAATAAAACAGTCAGGAAAATAATTCCTGACTGTTTTAAATTTATTTTGTAGCTTCTTTTAGCGTGAGCTGTAGTATAACTTCCTTGTTATCACGGAGTACAATCACCTCTACAGTATCGTTTATTTTTAAATCACGGATGGAAAAGCGTAAGTCTAAATAATTACGAATAGGTTGATTATTAAACTTGATAATTTGATCATTTACTTGTAAACCTGCTTCACTTGCAGCTGAATTTGGAAAAACCTCAGTAATGAATAATGCTTGTTCTTGTTGAAGATTTAATGTTTTTAAGCGCACACCAATGGTTGGTCGATTTGCAACATAGCCTTTTTCAATAAGCTGTTCAATGATTTCAAGGGCATCATTGCTAGGGATAGCATAGCCAATTCCTTCTATGCCCTTTCCGGTTGTTTTCGCTACTACAATACCAATTAATTCCCCATTGGCGTTAAATAATCCACCACCAGAGTTTCCTTGATTGATTTGGGCATTTGTTTGAAGTAAATTCATAGGCTCATTTTCAAGAATGAGCTCACGATCTAGGGCGCTAATAATACCGTCGGTTACTGTTCCACCTAATGTACCCAAAGGATTTCCAATTGCCATTGCAAAGTCTCCCACAGCTAAATTTCCAGAATCAGCAAAGCTTGCTGCTATAAGGTCTGTTTTGTCAATTTTAAGAACAGCTAGATCTGTTTTAGGGTCTGTTGCGATGATAGTTGCATCATATTGTTCACCATTATACAGTTTAACTACAACGTCAGTAGTATGCTCTACTACATGGTTGTTTGTGGCGATATAGCCATCCATACTTACAATTACACCGCTGCCATTGGATGTATAATAGTTATTGTTTGTTTTCGCTTTGATTTCTACAACACTTTGACTAGCTTTACGTACAATGTCTTGAATACTGTTGGTAGATATTTGTGGCATATTGGAAGTATGTGAGATAGGAATTACGACTGGTTTATGGTGAAGTTGTAGTGCTAGATAGCTTCCCAAATATCCAAATACCATGGATAATCCAATAACTAAGAATAATAAATGTATGATTTTGATTTTTACTTTCATTGTTTTACTCCTTTGTTAATATCTTCAATAATGGCAATAGCGACTTTTAAGCCATCTAAAGCACTTGAGGTAATTCCTCCAGCATAACCTGCACCTTCACCACAAGGATATAACTGTTTTGTATTAAGGCTTTGTAGTTGTTCGTTTCTTAAAATGCGTACTACACTACTTGAACGTGTTTCAGGGGCAATCATAACACCCTGTTCAATAAATCCGGGAATCTTTTTATCGAAATGAAGCATAGATTCTTTTAATGATAATAAGATGGATGTTGAAAATAAGGTGTGCATATCTATTTGTTTTACACCGGGTAAGTAGGTTGGTTTGAAAATCAGAGGGGTATTTGTATCATATACAAAGTCTTTGATGTTACAACAAGGAGCATAATAATTACTTCCACCTAAAAGATAAGCTTGTTGTTCTATCTTCTTTAAATAATCAATGCCATCTAAGACACTGCTTTTATAATAGTCTTCTTTTTTAACTTGTACCAAAATAGCACTGTTTGCATATACATGATCTCGTTTGGATTTACTCATACCATTTGTAACAATTTCTCCATGATTACTATTGCTTGCGACAACATAACCTCCAGGACACATACAGAAAGAATAAACACCTCTTTCATTACTTGCTTGATACGTTAAACGATATTCACTCGCTTTTAAAAGAGGGTGTTTAAAGTATTGTTTATATTGATTCTTATCAATCATTTGTTGAGGATGCTCTACTCTTACACCTACTGCAAAGTCTTTTGCTTCCATATATACTTGATCTGTATAGATGGACTTTAATGTATCGTATGCACTATGACCAATAGCTAATACCACATAGTTACTATAGTAGTTCTTTCCATTTGCACATATACCAATACAAGTTTCTTTTTCAATCAGTAAGGATTCCACCTTGGTATCAAAATAAAAGGTTCCTCCTAGCTCTATAATATGATTTCGTATATTACGTACAATATCTACAAGACAATCAGTTCCAATATGAGGGTGTTGTTTGTAGCGAATTTCTTCTTTTGCACCATGCTCAATAAACATTTCAAAAATATGATGAATACGTAAGTCTTTACTACGAGTGGTTAATTTTCCATCTGAGAAGGTTCCTGCACCACCTTCTCCAAATTGAACGTTCGATTCCGGATTTATAATACCATCTTTCCATAGTTTTTCGACATCTTCTAAACGTTTTTCTACACGACTTCCTCGTTCAAAAATAATGGGTTTTAATCCACTTTGTGCAAGGGTTAAGGCTGCAAACATACCAGAAGGTCCAAATCCGATTACAATGGGTGAAGTTTCCTTTAAAGCGTTAGGAATAGAAAATACTTCTGGATGATACAAACTGACATCTTGTTTGCTTAGATAACGTTGTTCATGCTTGATGTTTACAAGGCAGCTATAAACAATGATTACTTCCTTTCTGGCATCAATCGATTCTTTTAAAATTTCATAGTGCAAAATATCTTCAAGGGGTGCTTTTAACTTTAAAGCAATCCTTTGTTTTAATTGATTGGTTTGTTCTAGACTACATTTTATTTGATTTACGACTAACATAAAAATCACCTCTGAACTATTATAACGAAATTTCACATCTTTATCTATTTGCAAACACTATTAATAAATGCAATAATTATTAAAGGAAGTGAAACTATGGCAGATGGAAAAAAAATTATTATAACTCCTGATGAATGTAAAAAAGAATTTTTTATTGTTGGTATCAGCATTCTTTTATATAGTGTAGTTCTTTGTTTGTTGTTTATGAATCAAGATCAAATTGTAAAGATGCTATTGGAGTGGTTACCAAAATATAAAATAGAATACTTAATCTTGTCTTTTTATCTTATTGTAATGTCGTTAACTACGTTATTTGCAAGTTTAATTATTCAAATGAAGTTAGAGATACCTACAAAGGATTTTATTCGTAAAACAACGATGAAAGTATCTTCGTTTTTAGCTTATGAATCGATGACGATTGGATTAAGTTTTTTTGCAACATTTAGTTTGATTATTTTTTCAAGCATCTTTGATTTTAAAATTCATATCTTATCACCGGTTGGCTTTGATTTTAGGCAAGTTCAAAGTTTTAATTTTTTACATGTATTTATATTGCTTATTGTATCACCATTTTTGGAAGAATATTTTTTTCGAGGTGTCTTATTAAGAGGGTTAGGTCGTTTTGGTAATCGTTTTGCATTGATTGCTATCTCAATTATGTATGCACTTGCACAATCACATATTTCACAAATGATACCAGCTATGATTTTTAGTGCATCGTTAATCTTAATTACATTAAGATATAAGAGTATTTTACCAACGATTGTAATACATAGTATTTATAATATGTTTGTATATGGAGTAGGTCTTATCCCAAGTCAATATAGTTGGGGGATACCTTTAGCTATTTTATGTGTGTATTTATGCATGATTTATTTCTTTATCTTAAAGAAGAGTAATCATATTATTATCAAGAAAGAACCGGCAACTACCTATTTGTTGAAACTCTTTTTTTCAAGATTTAGTATTATAGTGTCCATGATTATTTTGTGTATTTTACATGTTTTAACACTACTTAACATTTAAAAATAGTTTATACCAATGTATAAACTATTTTTTTATTACAGCCATGTAGCTATTTAAAAGATTTTTATTTAATGTTAATAACACTTCATAGGTTTGATCGTTTAAGTTATATTTAACAAGTTCATGATTACTATTGTTTGTATTTTTTTTATACGTACAAATCAAGTAAGTTTGATCTTTTGAAAGATAAAGTAGTTGATTAATGTTTGGGTCATTTACATTTAAAATGCCTGATGTCGTTTCGTGGGTCAAACGATTATAAGTTAAGAAGCCATCAAATTGAACATATTGCTGACTATACGTTTCTTTACCATCGATGGTTTCATCAAACAAATGGTAAATGATATAGGAATCATTTATTGCAATGGTTTTAATGTTTCCAGGTTTAGTCTCTGTTATATATTGCAATTTGCCATCTTTGTAGGTGTAGAGTTTATTTTTAGTGTTTTCATACAGATTGGTTGTCTCATATTGCTGACGTTTTTGAATGCTTTCTGTATATGAAATGGCGGTTGTGACAAACTCTTTGGTAATTGGATTTATATTATAAGTTACAAAGAAGATATCTGGATCTAGTTTAAAGTTAGTTGGTTCATGTTGAGGTAAATCATAGGTTACAAATCCTTGAATTGGAATCAATAATTGATCTTCCAGTTTCAAAAATCTAGTTCCATCGGTAAGTTTAGTGGTTATTTGTTTTTTATAGTTATAACTGTATATATTATCACCATCATGATAACGAAATTCTGTTTTATCTCCTAATAAATTACGATCAGAATAATAAATGGTTTGTACATCAGGATCGATGATGGCAGCTTGATCAACGTTTGTTGTTTTAACAGTTTCATATTTTTTTAGCTGCTTTGTGTCAATATCAAAGGTATACATAGTCAAAGAATCTCTATCATATGCTGCGATTGATAGATATATAGATTCATTGTTTTTTATATTGCTACAGCTTGTTAATAAAAGTAGAGAAAGTGCTGTTAATACATATTTTTTAAACATAAAAGCTCCTTTCCAAATAAGTTATTTTTTTCTTAATTATATAATATCATATATATATATATATTATTCAATGAAATACATATTTTAAAAGTTTTTTATTGTGATATAATGATAGTGTAAAGAAAGGTAGGTTAAAGATAATATGGTAATTAAGGATAAGAAAATGTATGTGTTGCTTGCTGTATTTGTAGTGCTTTTGATTGGTGCCATCTTTAGCGCTATCAATAAACAACTTGAGTTAGCTGCTGTCCTTTTGATTTGTGCATTTTTCAGTATGTATTTCTTCGTTAAGCTCAATACACATTCAAGTTATTTAAATCCAGATCATCCAAAGAAGTAGGTTATAAACAAAATATTTAAATTAAAGTTGGATGTTTTTGATAAAATTATAAACAGTGTAAGCTATAAATGAAATCTTAACAATAAAAAAGTCCTTTATTAATAAGGACTTTTACATGTTTATGCTGTTTGATTTTATTAAATGGTCCCTAGAATCGGACTTGAACCGATATGGATTTCTCCGAACGAGTTTGAGTCGTTTGCGTCTACCAATTCCGCCATCCAGGGATGAATTTATTTTATAACATAATGGGTTATTTGTAAATTAAAATTACGAATAATTTTATTTATTTTTTATATAAAATGATTCAAAAAATGTAAAAAAGCCCTAAAAATAGGCTTTAAATTAATAATAGTATTTTACATTGTAAAATAATTATACTAGAATGTTTATATAGAATAACAAAAATAGTGGAGGAATTTCTATGAAAAAAGCAACAAACAAAGGGGCTACTGAGAAAAAAACAGTTGCGAAAAAAACTGTAGCAAAAAAAGAAGCACCTACTAAAAAACCAGTTGTAAAGAAAGAAACTGTCAAGAAAGAGCCTACTAAAAAAGTAGCTGAAAAGAAAACAGTCGTGAAAAAAGAAGCTGCAAAGAAAACTACAACTAAAAAAACAGTCACTCCTAAAAAAGAAGTAACAAAAAAACCGGTTGCAAAAAAGACTGATACAAAAAAAGCTACAACAAAGAAAACAGTAACGAAAAAAG
>JAUMYM010000003.1 GCA_030528645.1 Erysipelotrichaceae bacterium
GTAAGGATTAAGGACTTACAGCTTGATCCAAACTTAAGTTTAGGAGAATATCGAAGTTTAAAAGAAGAAGAATTAAAAAAATTAAAGGATGACTGAGTCATCCTTCTTTATTTATAGGTTTTCTAATAAATTTGTAAGTAAGTGATATGTTTTTACAGAAGAAGCTACATCTAATTTCTCATTTGGGCTATGCACATCATAGATGTTTGGTCCCATTGTAATAATATCTAAACTAGGTTTTTTATTTTTGAAAATACCACATTCTAATCCGGCGTGGATTGGAACGATATGCATTTTTTCGTTATTTAGTTGGAAATATACTTTTTCTAAGGTATCTCTTAAAGGACTGTGTTCTAAGTAGTCCCAAGCCGGATACCAGTTGTCTTCTTTAAAATTGAAAGAAAGAATATTCGCTAATGTTTCAATTTCTAAAGCTAAGTTTACAACTAAGCTATTTAAGCTACCTCTTAATGCAGCTGAAATTTTAACTTCTTCCTGCATTGTAAGAATTCCAACATTTTCACTTGCACTTGTTAAACCATCTAATTGTAAATTACGATTACGCATACCATTAGGGAATAAATAAAGTAATTTTAGTAAGTCATTACTTTCAGAAAGGGCAATAACATCGTTTGATGGAGTTTCTTCAAGATGAAATGTAAAATTAGGTTCTGTATATTCGATTTCCTTTTTGATGTCTGCAAATAAATGAGTTACTTTTTCTTTTATGATTTCAAACGGTTCATTACTTCCAAATGATGCAACTGCACTTCGTGGAATGGCATTGACTTTACTACCGCCTTGGAAGTTACTTAAGCAAATCTCATAAGATCTTGATAAATAGTATAAGATACGAGCTGTAAGTTTTAATGAATTTCCTTTTTCTTTATGAATATCAGCACCAGAATGACCACCGCTTAATCCATCAATACTTAATGTAAAATGATGTTTATAAGGGTTTGTACGATAATGTAAAGTACGAGTAACAAAGACATCCGTACCTCCGGCACTGGCACATGTAGAAGTATCATCTTCTTCAGAGTCTAAATTAATTAATTGTTCCGCTTCAATAAGCGATGCATCTAATTCAAATGCCCCTAACATTGTTGTTTCTTCTTCCACTGTAAAGATACAAGTTAATTTAGGATGTTTTAAAGAAGTATCCGCAAGAATAGCGAGCATGTAACTTACACCTACACCATTATCTGCTCCTAAAGTTGTATCTTTTGCTTTTAAAAAGCCATCTTCCACATAAAGTTGAAGTTCGTCTTTATCGAAGTCAAAAGTACTTGAAGCTGTTTTTTCATTTACCATGTCAATGTGAGCTTGCAAAGCGACAGGCTTATGCGTTTCATATCCTGCAGAAGCTTCTTTGTAAATGACTACATTCAATGTTTTATCTTGTACATAACGTAAATTATGTTTCTTGGCAAATGTTACAAGATAATCAGACACTGCTTGTTCATTGCTTGAACCACGAGGGATTTTACATAAATCTTTAAAATAGTTTTGAAACGGTAAGTTAAAATTTTCCATAAATTCCTCCTATAATATTTTTGAAAGTTCTATTTCAGGTACTTCTAGTATACCATCTTTTGCATACTTTTCTAAAACTTGTATTACTTGATTTGTAAGATAAGTAGGAGTGCTTGCTCCAGCTGTAATACCAACAGTTTCTACATTCAAATCTTCCAACTTGATTTCTTTTGCTGTTTCGATTAAACGTACGTTTTTTGTTCCATGCAAAGCAGCAATATCTTTAAGTTTATTCGAATTGTTACTACTTGGATCACCTACAACATATAACAAATCTAAAGCTTTATTCTTAATAAGTGCTTGTTGCCTCAATCGAGTTGCACTACATAATTCTTCTTCGATGTAGACTTGTGGATATTTTTCTTCAATACGTTTAAAAATCACACCAATTTCAATAAAGGACATGGTTGTTTGATTGGTTACATAAATAAGAGGATTGGAAAGATGCAAAGCATCTACTTCGGTAGGTTTCGTAATTAGATGCACTCTATTACTAATGGATGTAATGGCTTCTGCTTCAGGATGGTTTAATGAACCAATATAGATAACATCATAGCCTTCCTGTAGTTTTTCCTTGACTTTTTCTTGGGTAGTTTGTACATCAATACATGAAGCATCTACACAGGTTAAACCTTTGCTTAACGCCTTCTCTTTAACTTGTTGACTAATACCATGGGCAGTAAAAATAACAATTCCTTCATCAATGAGATCGAGTAATTCTAGACGGGTTTTCCCCTTAGATTCAATGGTTTTTATATTATATAAATTTAAGGCTTCTGTTACATATTTATTATGTACAATCATACCTAAAATATAAATTTTTTCATTTGGATGTTCCATCGCTGTTTTCTTGGCAATGTTTATGGCATTTACAACACCTTTGCAATAACCACGAGGACTAATTTTAATAATCTGCATAACAAACCTCCTTATTTATTCTAACATAGTTTTTCATTTTTAAGGTTTTCAAGTATAATAGTAATGAGGTAAATAGAATGAAATTTAAACAATATCCATTATCAGAGACTACCCTTAAATTTATTGCATTAAATGATTTTGTAGAAGCTACACCAATACAGCATGCAACAATTAAAATGGCGTTGAAGCATAAAGACATCATCGCCATTTCAAATACAGGTACCGGTAAGACTCATGCTTTTTTAATACCGTTAATGGAAAAAATTGATCCAACGGTACAAAAGATTCAAGCGGTTATTACAGCACCAACTCGTGAGTTAGCTATGCAGATTTATCAACGTGCAAAGTTAATGGAGAAGGCAGATAATCGCTTAAACATTAAGTTAATCACAGGTGGTATTGCTCGTGATAAGATGAGTGAGTCTATAAAAAAACAACCGCATATTGTCATTGGAACACCAGGAAGAATAAAAGACTTATTTTTAGATCAAGATGTATTGCGTGTAGATACTGCGAATATTTTGGTTGTCGATGAAGCAGATATGACGTTAGAATATGGCTTTTTAGAGGATGTTGATGCGATTGCATCAAGAATGAAAGATTTAACAATGATGTGTTTTTCAGCAACCATACCACAAGAATTAAAGCCATTTTTAAAGAAATATATGACACATCCACAAACCATCAAAATTGAAGATTCTAAAGATATGAATCCAAATATTGAACATCGTTTAATTAATTGTAAACACAAATCATATCAAGAAACATTATTAAGCATTGTAGATGGCTTTATTCCTTATGTATGTTTAGTTTTCGCAAATACACGTCAACAAGCTAGTGAATGTGCAAGTTTATTAAGAAGCAATGGATTGCCTGTCTTGGAACTACATGGTGGGCTTTCAGCCAGAGCTCGTAAACAAGCGATGAAACAACTTCAAAACAATCAACATAGTTATATTATTGCCAGTGATATTGCTTCACGTGGTATTGATATTGAAGCGATTACGCATGTAGTATCATTAGGTTTTCCAAACAACTTAGAATTTTATATTCATCGTGCCGGTCGTTGTGGTCGAGCAGGGAAGCATGGTATTTGTTTTGCTTTATATAAAGAACAAGATGATGCATCCATCAAAGAATTGATGAAACAAGGAATAGAGTTTCTACATTATAGTTATAAAAATGAAGTATGGACAAAATTGAAACCTTATGGATTTAAAAAGGTAGTAAAGAAAGATGTCT
The DNA here is from genome assembly GCA_030528645.1 of Erysipelotrichaceae bacterium. GTDB lineage: Bacteria > Bacillota_I > Bacilli_A > Erysipelotrichales > Erysipelotrichaceae > RQZE01. The sequence goes on from JAUMYM010000003.1 coordinate 3,697, forward strand.
TAGAGAAAGAAATAGCGAAAAAGATTACTCGTAAAAATGAAAAAGTAAAACCTGGTTATAAAAAGAAAAAAGCGGAAGAAGTTAAGCGTATTAAACAAAAACAGCGTCAACAAGAAATTCGTAGTAAAATCAAGGCACAGCGTAAAGAGATGTACAAACAAAAACAAAGAGAACTAAATAAAAACGGTTAACTAATAACCGTTTTATTTTGTAGCCAAATAACGTTTTTCAACTTCATCCCAATTGATTACATTCCAGAATGCTTCTACATAACTTGGACGTAAGTTTTGGTATTTTAAGTAGTAAGCATGTTCCCAAACATCTAAACCTAAAATTGGTGTACGACCACTTGAAAGTGGAGTATCTTGGTTTGGTGTAGATTCTACTTTTAAAGTACCATTATCTACCGTTAACCAAGCCCATCCTGAACCAAATCTTGTTTTTGCAGCATTATTGAATGCTTCTTTAAATGCTTCAAATGATCCAAATGTTTTTTCAATGTCTTCTTTTAACTGACCTTTTGGTAAACCACCACCATTTGGACTCATAATACTCCAAAATAATGTGTGATTTGCATGTCCTCCACCATTATTTCTAACAGCTTGACGAATATCTTCTGGTAATACATCTAAGTTGCTTACTAATTCTTCAATTGTTTTTTCAAAGAATTCAGGGTGTTTTTCAATCGCAGTATTTAAGTTGTTTACATAAGCATTGTGATGTTTACCATGATGAATTTTCATTGTCATTTCATCAATGTGTGGTTCTAATGCATTAAATGCATAAGTTAATTCTGGTAATGTATATGTCATAATAATCTCCTCCTAGATTGTAAAATAACTGTAACATGTTTAAATACAGAATAAAAGTTATATGCTCAATCTACTACATTAAGCTGTTTTCTGATTGGTATCAATCATTTTTAAGATTTCTTCTTTTAAGGTTTCAACAATGTGATCTTGTGCAACGCGCTTTACCAATTTTCCTTTTTTAAATAATAAACCTTCATTTTTACCACCGGCAATTCCAATATCCGCTCTTGATGCTTCTTGAGGACCATTGACTGGACAACCCATAATCGCAACGGAAATATTTGCAGAAATAGTATTTAAAAAGGCTTCTACTTCGTTTACTAATGGAATCATATCGTATTGGATACGTCCACAAGTTGGACAACTGATTAAGTTAGGGATGTTGTCATATAGGTCAAAACATTTTAAAAGTTGTTTAGCGATTTTAAGTTCTTCTACAGGATCAGCACTTACAGAAATACGCATCGTATCACCAATGCCCTCATGTAGTAAGGTACCTAAGGCTGCACTTGATTTAATGGCACTTCCAGTAAAAGAACCGGCTTCGGTTACACCTAAGTGTAGAGGATAATTGAATGTTTCACTTGCTAATTTATATACATCAATACATAGTTGCACTTCACTGGATTTAAACGATAGACAGATATCATAAAAATCTAAATCTTCTAAGATTTTGACGTGTTTCATGGCACTTTCAATCATACCTTGGGCTGTTGGTTTTCCATACTTTGCTAAAATTTCTCTCTCTAATGACCCAGAATTAATACCAATACGAATTGGGATTTTATACTCTTTACACTTATTTACAACAGCTTCTACTTTTTCTCTGCTTCCAACATTTCCGGGATTTAAGCGTATTTTATCAATACCCATTTCAATCGCAATGAGTGCATATTCAGTGTTGAAGTGAATATCAGCAACCAAAGGAATATTGGTACGTTCTCTGATCTCTTTAATGGCATAGGCATCTTCTTTATCTAAGACAGCCATACGAACAATTTGACAACCCGCTTGTTGAAGCTCATTGATTTGCTTTACTGTAGCTTCTACATGTTTTGTTTTAGTGTTTGTCATTGACTGTATAATCACTTGATTTTGTCCACCAATTTGGATATCTCTACAAAAAATAGGTCTTGTTTTTTCTCTTTTCATTTTTATCACCCAATTGATTATAACACAGATATATTTATAGCACTTGAAATTTAAATAGTTTATAATTATCTTATTGGAAGGAGTCAGATCTTCTTGTTTAAGTTTAAAAATAACAAATACCAAGGTTCTAGTGAATATTTAAAAAAAGCACTGGATTTAAGTAAACTTATTAATACACGTTATTATTACTTGATTGTAATAATTTTAATATTGATGATTGTTATTATTGGTCGTTTATATTATGTCCAAATTATTAAAAGTAAAGATTATCAATCAAAGTTAGAAGCCTATGCTTCAAGATATCAAACAATTACAACACCAAGAGGAGAAATTATTGATCGCAATGGACTATCCGTTGTATCCAATGAACAACGATTGATTATTACTTATTTTCCATCACGTACTATTACAGATAGTAAAGAATGGTTGTTAGCTTATAATTTTTCCAAGGATTTTTATGTTGATGATTCCGTATTAAAATCAAGAGATTTAAAAGATTTATTTATTACTACACAAAGTCAAGCGTTTAAAAACTTTGTAAAAGAGAATCAAATTGAAGAATTTAATTATATTCTTACAGATGAATATCAAGGTATAAATGAAAGTTTATTATCAGAAGAAGAACATCGTTTTGTTTTAAAGGGAAAACTTTCAAATAAAGATGCATATTATTTAAAACTTTCAAGAATTGATGATCATCTTTTAAAACAATTAACACCGGAGTTAAAAAAGGTTTGGGTTGTAAAGCAGAGTATGGATATGCCTAGTAGTGGGCAAACAAAAATTATTAAAGAAGATGCCACTTTTAGTGAAACTGCGTTTTTAATGGAACATAGTGAAGCCTATCCCGGCTTTGATGTACAAATTGATTGGCAAAGAGTATATCCATTTCAGACTTCTTTTAAGGCTGTTTTAGGGAGTGTTACAAATTCTAAACAAGGATTACCAAAGGAAGACTTAGATTATTATTTAGCTTTAGGATATTCACGTAATGATAAAATAGGTAAATCTGGTATTGAGAAACAATATGAAGAGTTATTAAATGGTTCAAAAGCGAAATATTCTCTTCTCTATGATGAAAATGAACAGGGTTATTTAAAAGAAGTTCAACAAGGTTCAAAGGGATATGATTTACAATTAGCTGTAGATATGCAGTTACAGCAATATATTGAAAAGAAAAGCACAGATATTTTAAATGAATTTAAAGAAGATAAAAATCGTGCGTACTTTGATCGTGTTAATGTAGTGGTTCTTAAACCTAAAACAGGAGAAGTTTTAAGTATGGTTTCCATGGTTCAAATGGAAGATGGCAGTGTTGTAGATGATCCGGTTGATACCTATACCGGTGCTTATATTCCAGGGTCTATTGTAAAAGGGGCAACTTTGTATATGGGCATTAATGAAGGTGTAGTGAAACCGGGGGAAGTCATCTTGGATGCACCGGTAAAGCTAAAAGGCACACCGACAAAATCCAGTTGGAGTAACTTAGGATTAATCAATGATTTAACTGCTTTATCTCGTTCAAGTAATATTTATATGCTTCATATTGCGATTCGTATGTCCGGAGGACAATATGTATTTGATGGTCCATTATATGTGAAAGATGGTATTTTTCAAACCTTTAGAAATTACTATTCACTGTTTGGTTTGGGTGTTTTAACAGGGGTAGATGTTCCTAATGAAGCCATTGGTTATATGGGACTTGCCAAAGAAGCTGGTAATGCTTTGGATTATGTCATTGGACAATACGATAACTATACAACATTGATGTTGGCACAATACATCGGAACCATAGCGAATAATGGCATCAAGATGAAACCTAGATTAGTAACCAAGGCGTATGAACCTAAAACAAGAGAAGTCATTTATGAAAATCCTGCAACGATCTTAAATGAAGTCGAAAATAAAGAAGCACTCCAAAGAGTACAAGAAGGATTTTACCAATGCGTTAATGCAAGTAATGGATTATGTTATGGATATCATCCAGATTTAAAACAAATAATTGCCGCTAAAACAGGAACTGCACAGGCTTATTTTACAGAAGAAATTGATGGGCAACCAATCCGAGTAGAAGCTTACAATCATTCAACCATTACGTATGCACCTTATGATAATCCAGAATACGCCATAGCTTGTGTCATGCCAAATGGATACAATGGTAGTCAGGGGCAAAGTAACTTATGTTTAAGATTAACAAATGAAATATATCTCTATTTATTTGGTTTAGCTGAAGACACTATAAATCCATAATGTTTAAAATAATTTATAACATTTAAAAAGGTTGCTTATGATACTGATTTTGATGTATGATAGGAAAGTATAAAAGGAGACATACAACGAAAAACACATTAAAAAAATTTGCATTATCGCTTGTTGTAGTTGCCCTTGTTGGATGTACAAGTCAAAAGAAAGCAGAATCAACTACACTGGCAGATACACAGGTAGAAACAACAACGACAACAGCAGAAACAACAACTGCTACAGAAACAACCGTAGCAAGTACAGTTTTAGGTGAAAAGTATGTGGATTTAGATAAGCGCAGTTTTGCGATTAATGGTAAAGTATATGTACTTGGAGAACACACATTACAAAATTTAATTGATGATGGGGTTCCATTTCATGAAGATGATATAGCAAATGCCGGAAACAATTTAAATGATAGTACCATTTCAGAACCATTCCGCGTAACACTTCCAAGTGGAAACTCAATACATATTTCAGTTGTGAATACAACAGGAAGTAATCAAAAAACAGCGGATTGTAAAATCGCATCTATCTATATACCAGCTATGCAAAATGTAGCAGGAAGCATATTCTCATTTACCTTCCCTCATGATTTAACGGAAGAAGCATTACGTCAACAAGCTGGTGAACCTACAAAATACAATGAATATGTAGATGGTGATTTTGTATTACATACCTTGGAGTATAAAGTATCTTCTGAAAAATATTTAAAAGATACAGGATATTCTTTTGAATTTGTTAAAGGAAAATTAAATAGCGTTACAATTAACTGGATTGACTAGGATTAATTTCTATATAAATTTTAAAAAGCAACTAAACTATCGTTTTGTATTTTGTTGCTTTTTTATTTTCTAATGTATTATAATCACTATAGTTGGAATATATATTAGGTAAAAGCTATAGCATTTTCAACAATAATATGATATTATAGTTAAGCTATTATAGGAGGAATTATCAATGAGAGACGATATTACATTTAAATGTACTGAATGTGGTGAAGAAAACTATATTGGTACTCGTAACAAACGTAAACATCCAGAAAAAATGGAAATCAAAAAATATTGCCCAAGATGTAACAAGAAAACTGTTCATAAGGAGAAAAAATAAGCCCAAAAAGGCTTTTTTAAATTATGGAAATAAAATCATTAGTTAGTGGGAGTTTTCAAACAAACACCTATATTTTAGTAAAAGACCAGCAAGCTATTTTGATTGATCCAACCGGTAAAAAAGAAAAAATTATTGAAGCTTTACATGGAGTTAAAGTCATAGCGATTTTATTAACACATGGTCATTTTGATCATATTGGATGTGTGGATGCTTTAAGTGCTTTTTATCAGTGTGAAGTATATTTGCATGATAACGATAAAGAATTGGCTCGTAGTAGTCATTTAAATCGTTTAGGGAATATTTCTGCTTCTATTTCTGTAGCGACTAAAAGTTTAAAAGAAGGTCCTCTTACGATTGGTCCATTTCACTTTGACGTATACTTTACTCCAGGTCATACAGCTGGTTCAGTACTTCTTGCAATAGAAAAACATCTTTTTGTTGGAGATGTAATCTTTCAAGGATCAATTGGTCGTACGGATTTATATAGTGGGAATGCTTCATTAATGAAACAAAGTTTAAAATTTATAAAGACATTAAATGAAGACTACATTTTATATCCCGGACATGGTCCAACTACCACTTTGAAAGAAGAACTACAATATAATCCATTTTTAAGATAACATTTGTTATCTTTTTTTTAGATTTTTCCAATATATTCTCTATAAAAGGATGTAGGGAGAAAGATATGATAAATCGACTTGAAGAATTATTGGAATTAGCTCTAGATGCTAAGGCAAGTGATGTTCATTTTACAATTAAAGATGAAGAAATGTCTATTGAATTGCGTGTCAATGACAAAATGAAATCCATACCAACAAAGAAAGAGGATAGTAGATTATTAAGATATTTACAATATCGTGCCAATCTTGATATTGGAGATAATATTAAGCCACAAACAGGGAGTTTTCATATGTTTGTAAACGATCATCATTTATCTTTAAGATTTGCATTAATTAAAAGTTTGTATATCACAAGTGGTGTATTAAGAATCTTAAATCGAAACCTAAAACTTAACATTGATCATCTAATTAAGTTTAAAGAACAAAAGATACAAATGAAAAAAATGATGAATAGTCGTAGTGGATTAATTATTTTTTCAGGTCCAACTGGTAGTGGAAAGACAACTACCCTTTACACTTTATTAAATGGTATTTGTCATAAAAAAATTTATACCATTGAAGATCCTATTGAAATCTATACCCATAAATTTGTACAACTTCAAGTAAATGAAGGAATTAATTTCACCTATGATGTAGGGATAAAACAAGTTTTAAGACATGATCCGGATATTATTATGATAGGTGAAATCCGCGATGAGGTAGCTGCCAATATGGCAATTAGGTGTGCATTGACGGGTCATTTGGTTGTTACTAGTCTTCATGCTTCCAGCTGTAGTAGTGCGATACAACGTATGTTGGAGTTAAATGTAAATCCTACTCAGTTAAAAGATGTACTCATTGGGATTACAAATCAAAGATTATATGCTGGAATAGATGCTACAAAAAAAATAAATGTATATGAAATTATGGAAAGAAAGGATATCGAGTATTATTTTGAGAATCAAAAACTTCCTGATGAATACAAAAATTTACAATATTATATTCAAAAGTCCATTCATCAAAAATATATTAGTGTTAAAAAAGCCAAACAAGATCTTTCTTGATTTAGATGATCTTAAAGAAATCAACGAATTATTGGAAAGTGGTTTTAGTTTTAAAGATACACTTGCCTTATTAAAAACAGTAAAGACAAGTAACATTATTCATGAGATGGAAGAAAAGATTAATGAAGGAAAATCATTAGATCAATTTTTTGGAGGGTATTGTAAACGATATATTCAGAGTTATTTTAATAGTTTTGCTAAATATTTACCTTTTAAGCAAGCCTTATCCATCACCATTAAGGTTATTGATCACCAACGTAAGCAAATACATACCTTTATTAAAACGCTCGCTTATCCATTAAGTATGTTTCTTTTGGCAATTATTGGTCTATATATATTTAATTTATACTTTTTTCCAAGTTTGATTAAGATGTTAAAAGGGTTTCAAGTTTCTTCGAAAAATTATCTTTTACTTTCTAGTGTTATTCATGGTGTAATTACGTTCTTCTTTCTTTGTTTATTAGCTATTCTTATTTTTCTTATCTATGTAGTAAAACAGAAAAAAGTAGTCTTTATGTATGTTGTATTATGCACATATACGAAAAATAAATTACTAAAACGATATTTATCAAATGAGTTTGTAATCTTCTTTAAAGAATGTTTACATCAAGGCTTAAAATCCAAACAAGCACTTGATGTGTTAAAAAGCTGTCATATGAAGCCTTTATTAGCCTTTCAAAGTTATCATATTGATAAGATGTTGCTGGAAGGCTTTCACTTACAAGAAGCCCTGAGTAATAAATTTCTTGATCAAGATTTAAGCCGATTTATGAACATAGCCATTTACTCGAATGACATTGTTAAAATGTTAGAGGGATACTTACTAAGTAATTCCATGAAATTGCAAAAGTCATTTAAACATATCGCTAATACAATGCAGATTGTATCCTACGCTACGGTAATATTGTTAATTATTTTTGTGTTTCAAATACTATTATTACCACTTAAAATTATGGGACAAATACAATGATATGAAATTAAAAAAAGGATTTACTTTACTTGAAATGATTATTGTCATAAGTGTATTATCCATCTTGTTTTTACTGACCGTTCCCAATATTCAAAAAGTACTAAATGTTGTTGAACATAAAGGATGTAAAGCTCTTTTAAAGGTGGTAGATGCAGCTATTTTGCAATTTAAGTTAGACTATAATGAATATCCAAATGATATTAGTGATTTAGTAAATGCCAATTATCTAAGTGAAGATCAAATTGAGTGTGCTAATGATCAATCGATTTACATTGTGGACAATCAAGCGGCCATTAAATAAAGGCTATGCCTTAATGGAATTGTTGATAGGAATATTCATCATTACAACACTACAGGTAGTAATACTTGTTAAACTCCCAAAGATGAATATGGATCATTATTACTTTAAATATGACTACTTATTACAACAAAGTAGAGTGTTAAATGATAAACAAGAAGTGAGCATTCCATTAGATGCTTATACCATATCAGCAGAAAATATGAACTTTAATAAGATGGGGAACATTAGCAGTGCCAACACATTACATTTTATGCAAAAAGACTTAGTAATACATCTTGGAGGTGGAAGAATTGAAATTAAATAGAGGATACATTGTTATGGATACACTGTTATTTGTTATGATTTCCATGATTATGGTTTCTTTAGTAGTCAATACAGTAACATCAAACACGACAACAACAAATGTAATCCAAACACATAAAGAACAAATAAATGTTGAATTATATGAAGCATTAAATCATGAAGTAACATGTTTAGAAAAAAAGGAATTATCATAAAAGATTTATTGTTATCAATCGCTATGTTAAGTTTCTTTCTTCCTATTGCTGTTGAAAGTTTCAAGGTGATACATAAAGTTAATGTGGATGAGCAGTTAATACAGGATGAAATTGTTTCTATACAATTAAGAAGACTGCTAGCATTATCAAGTGATCTTACAGTTTCAAATGAATTGGTGCAGTTTCATTATAGTGATAAAGATTGGAAACTATATCATGTCAATGACCACGTTATTTTAACACCGGGTGTACAAATACAATATATCGATTGTCAAGATGCTTACTTTACTGTAGAAAATAAAGTGTTACATATTCACATTTTAAGACAAGGGCATTATTATTCTTATGCTTTATCCAGAATATAAAAAAGGATTTATAAGTACTACGGCATTCGTTATGTTGTTATTTACAATAAGTTTATTATCACTCATTTTATTTAAAGATATACAAAACCTAAAAGCGATGAATTCGATTTTACAAGCAAACAAAAAATTTCTGGTAGAAGAAAAAATGATTCAAACATTTCGGTGTGCATTAAAGCAAGAAGAAATGCCAAAGGAATATACATTAGAAGATATAGAGATTTCTATTGAACAAAATCAAGATGAGTTTACGGTTTGGTCTTCCTTGTTACCATATAAATTGTATTTTATAGTTAAGGATCAAAAGATTATAGATTTTTATTATTAATTGACAAAAATAAGGATTGCTATAAAATAGTAAAGTAGGATGGTGAAGAGATGATAATTGTAAATGATTTAAAACCCGGGACAACATTTGAACATGAAGGAAATATTTTTGTTGTTCTAGATATTGCACACAATAAGACAGCAATGCGTCAAATGATTGTTAAGGTAAAAGTGAGAAACTTAAGATCCGGAGTGATTAATGAATTGTCTTTTACAGGTGGAGACAAAGTTGATCAAGCAATGGTAGAAAAGAAAGAAATGCAATATTTATATGATTCTGGAGATGCGTTAGTATTTATGGATACAAGTACATACGATCAAATAGAAATCAATAAAGATAAATTAGCATGGGAAATTAATTTCTTAAAAGAAAATTCAATGGTAAATATTTCGATGTATGAACAAGAAATCTTAGGTGTAATTTTACCAGATAAAGTGGAATTACAAGTAGTAGAATGTGAACCTGCTGTAAAAGGTGATACTGCAACAAGTGCTAGTAAAATGGCTAAATTGGAAACAGGATTAGAACTAAAAGTACCATTATTTATTAATCAAGATGAAATGATTTTAGTTTCAACAGCTGATGGTAAATATTCAAGTAGAGCATAAAGGTCAATTTTGACCTTTTTTGTTTACAATTTTATGAATATTGATTATAATAATTTACGATAAAACTTTTAGGGCAGGGTGTAATTCCCGACCGGTGGTAAACTCCACGAGCCATGTTTATGGTTGAACTTGTGAAATTCAAGTAGCGACAGTAAAGTCTGGATGAAAGAAAGGTTTTTCTTTTATTTTTGATCCTAAGGTTTTAATAACCTTTTTTTATTGGTTATTTAAAAGGAGAAAAAAATGAACACAAAACAACTATTTACAACAAAAAAAATGGCTATTGTAGCGATTTTATCATCTATGAGTGCAGTCTTAATGTTGGTTAGTTTCCCACTACCATTTTTTCCATCGTTTTATCGCTTGGATTTTAGTGAAGTGCCTGTTTTAATTGGAGCTTTTGCTTTAGGACCTATTTATGGAATTATGATTGAGGTCATTAAAATTTTATTAAATACTATTCTAAATGGAACTATTACTGCATATGTAGGAGAAATCGCAAATCTGTTAATCGGTATTTCTTTTGTAGTTCCAGCAAGTATTATTTATCGTGCAAATAGAACAAAGAAAGGTGCATTACTATCATTGCTTTCTTCGATAATGATTATGACTACATGTGCAGTTGTATTGAACTATTTTGTATTAATACCTGCCTATAGTGCAATTGCCAATTTCCCGTTAGAAGCGATTTTATCTATGGGGTCAAAGATTAATCCATTGGTTGTTAATAAGTTATCGTTTGTTTTATTTATGACATTACCATTCAACGTATTAAAAGGAGTATTAGTTTCAATTATTCTTATTATGATTTATAAAAATATTTCGACGTTGATTAAACGTGTAATAGCGTAAGACTATGTATAAGAACGATTGGGATACATTTTTAAAAACGGAGTTTGAACAAGCATATTTTAAGCAGTTGGCTTCTTTTTTAAAACAAGAATATCAAGAAAAAACAGTTTATCCACCTAAGCAAGAAGTATTTCGTATTTTTCAGCTTTGTCCCTATCATAAGGTAAAAGTTGTTATTTTAGGTCAAGATCCATATCATCAACCAAATCAAGCTTGTGGTATGAGTTTTGCTGTAAATAAAGGTGTAAAACTTCCACCAAGCCTAGTTAATATCTATAAAGAAATTCGTAATGATTTAGGTCTTTCAACCTTTCGTCATGGATATTTATCTGATTGGGCAACCCAAGGAGTATTTCTTTTAAATGCAATTTTAACGGTTGAAGCAAATAAAGCTGCATCGCATCGCAATAAAGGTTGGGAAATTTTTACAGATCATGTGATTGAACATTTAAACAATCGAATTGAACCGATTGTCTTTATGCTTTGGGGTAATTTTGCTAAAGAAAAGGCTAAATTAATTTCTAATCCACAGCATTTAGTATTAACAAGTGCCCATCCATCTCCACTATCTGCACATCAAGGTTTTTTTAATAATCATCATTTTTCAAGATGTAATGCTTTTTTAAATAAGCACTATAACAAATCTATTCATTGGGAAGTTTTGTGATAACCACTGCGGTGGTTATTATTTATTTTTATGCTTAATTTTGCTATAATTACAAAAGCGGAGGAATGTTTATGGAAAAGTTATCACGTACTAAAAAATATGCCGATTTAAGAGAGAAAATTCAACATGATCGTGAAGAATTAATACATACAAATGAATTATCAACATTTAAAAATAAGTTGAATACAATTGATAGTAATCATTTTGAAAAAGCGGAGGATGTCAGTGACACTAGTCATGATCCAATTCATCGTCGCAGAGAAGAGTATTTCAACCCTCAAGAATCTACGGATACTTTAGAAGTTCCACAAGTACATAGTGAGTACTTGGATGATTATATCAATGAGGTGAAGGAATATAATCGTCAAAAAGGATTGCTAACCGTAGAAGATACTCAGACCAATATCTTAAGTGAGATTCGTAATCCTGAAAATAAAGTAATACGTCCTTTTGGAGAGATTGATTTAAATCAAAATCATAATCTGGGATCTTTTAAACGAATTGATGTTGATGAAACGATGGGAAAAGATTATCAAGATTCAAATTCTCTTACTGAAGATACGGTACAAATTCCATTTATGTCTAATGAAGAGTTAAATAATACAATATCTTTAGAAATTAAGAATTTATTAAATCAAGGGAATGTTGAGTATCAAAAACAGGAGGAACCAGAATCACAAGAAGAAGTACCTTTTACATTTAATCGAAGCAAAGAAAGTGAAGCTTTATTAAATGAAACGGTTCAAATGGTTGTAGATCCATCATTAAGAAAAGAAACACCTGTTGAACATGAAGAAAAAGAGACAAAGGTTTCAACGGAAGACTTCTATAAAAGAAAGACAATTGAAGTGGAAGAAAGTGATGAGTTTGAAGATGACTATGAAGGAAATAGTCGTATCATTAATTTTGTTTTAGTATTACTTATTCTTATTTTCATAGTTGTATTGGCTTTTGTAGGATATTGGATTTTATTACAAAAGGGGATTATATAGTACATGAAAATTAATATTGCGATTGATGGTCCAAGTGCTGCCGGTAAAAGTACGATTGCAAAAGAGCTATGCAAGCGTTTAGGGTATCGACACATTGATACAGGTGCAATGTATCGATGTGTGGCTTACAAAGCTTTAAAAAACAATATATCGGTAGAGGATGAAAAGCGTATTGTAGCTATGATGGATGAAACCCAAATTCGTATTGATGAAGATGGAGAAATCTTAATGGATGGTATCTTTGTTGAACAATACATTCGTAGTAATGAAGTATCCATGGCTGCATCCGCTGTTTCAAAATTAGAGAAAGTAAGAGAGCGTCTAGTGGCTCAGCAGCAAGCAATGGCAAAAGATTTTGGCTATGTCATGGATGGTCGTGATATTGGTACGGTGGTATTAAAAGACTTGGCAAAAGTAAAAATTTTCTTAACAGCATCAGCACAGGCACGTGGAGAAAGACGTCACTTACAGAATCTACAATTAGGTATTGAAAGTGATTTGCAGTCTATTATTGAAGATATTAAACAACGTGATTTACAGGATAGTAATCGTAAGCATTCGCCTTTAAGAAAGGCAGAAGATGCGATAGAAATCGATAGCAGTCATCTATCGATTGAAGAAGTAGTAAATGAAATTATTGAGATTGTTAATCAGTATATAAAGTAGTGGAAAGGAGGTAGAGGTATGATTGATGGTGTAGTAGCAATCGTAGGTCGCCCCAATGTAGGTAAATCAACAATTTTTAATCGTATGATTAATGAGCGACTTTCCATTGTGGAAGATACTCCAGGTGTTACAAGAGATCGTATTTATGGAAAAGGAAATTGGCTTACGAAGGAATTTCGTGTCATTGATACAGGTGGAATACAGTTACAAGATCAAGTGTTTCAAAAACAAATTAAAATGCAAGTAGATATTGCGATTGAAGAAGCGGATGTCATTGTTTTTGTTTGTAGTGGAAAAGAAGGACTTACACAAGATGATGAATATGTAGGTCGTATGTTGCTCAAGAATAAAAAACCAGTCATCTTAGCCATTAATAAAATTGATGATGGGCAATTAATTGATAATATCTATGAGTTTTATAGTCTTGGATTAGGAGATCCTATTGCAGTAAGTGGCATCCATGGTATTGGAATGGGTGATTTATTAGATCAAGTAATTGCATATTTTCCTGAAAAGAAACATAAGGATTATTTAGGTATGATTAAGTTTTCTTTAATTGGTCGTCCTAATGTAGGGAAATCTTCGTTAGTTAATGCCATTTTAAATGAAGAAAGAGTTATTGTAAGTGATATTGAAGGTACAACTCGAGATGCTATCGATACTCCATTTAAAGCAGATGGGCAAGAATATGTTGTTATCGATACGGCAGGGATACGTAAACGTGGTAAGATTTATGAAAACATAGAGAAATATTCTGTATTACGTGCCATGAGTGCCATTGAACGTAGTGATGTTGTATTATTTTTAATTGATGGTGAAAAAGGTATTTTAGAACAAGATAAGCATGTAGCTGGTTATGCCCACGAAGCAGGTAAACCAATTGTTATTGTATATAATAAATGGGATGCGGTTGAGAAAGATGAAAAGACAATGAATCAAGTAATTGAGAAAATTAGAGCAGAATTTTTATATTTATCTTATGCTCCTATTATCTTTGTTTCCGCAAAAACAAAACAACGTGTAAATGACTTAATACCTTTGATTAATGAGGTGTATCAGTACTCTAATTTACGTATTGCAACCAATATCTTAAATGAAGTCATATTAGATGCACAATTGGTTACACCTGCACCAACACACAACGGGAAGCGTTTAAAAATCTATTATGCTTCTCAGGTTTCCACAGCTCCTCCAACCATTGTTTTATTTGTTAATGATCCGGAATTAATGCATTTCTCTTATCAAAGATATATTGAAAATCGTCTAAGAGAAGCATTTGGATTTGTTGGTACAATGATTAAAATATTAGCTAGAAGGAAAGAAGGATAATGAAAATTCGTGTTATAGGTAGTGGTAGTTGGGGGTGTGCATTAGCTCAAGTACTACAAGATAATCAACAAGATGTATTAATTTATGGGATTGATCCTCAACAAGTTGAAGATATTAACGTAAATCATAAAAATAGTAAATTTTTCGAACATGTTACATTAAATAAAGAATTAAAGGCTACATCAAATTTTGATGATGTATTAGATGCAGATATTGTGTTATTAGCTGTACCTGTTATGGCAATCGAACATGTATGTTTACAGTTAAAAGAAAAACTTCAACATCCGGTTATTGTTATTAATGTTGCAAAAGGGTTCCATCCAGAAAGTCATTTACGTTTAAGTGTTGTTATTAAATCTATTTTACAGGATAAAGTAAAAGAGGTTGTTTCCTTAATTGGTCCCTCACATGCCGAAGAAACGGTTCTAAGAATGCTTACATGTATCAATGCGGTATGTGAAAATGAAGAAGTCAGCAAAGAAATTCAACAGTTATTCTCAAATGATTACTTTAGAGTATATCGTCAAAGCGATGTAGTTGGAGCGGAGATTGGTGTGGCTATAAAAAATGTTATGGCGATTGCCAGTGGCATTATTGAAGGTCTTGGTGAAGGTGATAATGCCAAGGCAGCTTTGATGACAAGAGGTTTAGCTGAAATTACACGTTATGGATTAGCTCACGGAGCAAAAAGTGAGACTTATCTTGGATTAACAGGAGTAGGGGACTTAATTGTTACATGTACATCGAAACATTCTCGTAATTTTCAAGCCGGTTATCAAATTGGAAAAGAAGACAGTGCAGAAAACTTTATGAAGAATAATACCAAAACGGTAGAAGGTGTTAAAAGTGCAAAAGCCGTTTATGAAGAAGCTAAAAAATTAAATATTTCAATGCCAATTACCGAACAAGTATATCGTGTATTGTATGAAAATGAAAAACCGTCAAATACAATTAAGTTATTGATGAAACGTGACTTAAAGGCTGAATAAATAAAAAAGAACTTGTAATTTTACAAGTTCTTTTGTTTATCGAATTTTAGCACATTGTTCACCGCTTGTTGCACCACTATCATAGTAGAAGTATCCACAAACTTTTAAGTTGGATGTGCCTAATGCTGGATCATACCAACCATAAAAGGACGCAGAATCCGAAGTAAAGTCTTGTACAACTCCTCCATTGACATAAAGGCGTCCAACAAAATGTGGTGTTCCCAATGCCCATGAATAATCAAACATTACATTTCCAACGGCAGTAACTGTTTTTCCATCTACAGTTAAACTTAAATCTTTTACTAATTGACCATTTTCGTTATAGTAAGGGAATCCAGCCCAATTGACAGTGAAATTACCTTCATCATCCGCCCAACCACTAATACCATCTAAAGATGTTTTAGGAGTCGCAGCATAAACACTTTCCGTTTTGTTAAATTCATCTTTTACAAGACCACTTACTTGTGTTCCAACATCACCATGTGCATAAGGGAAGGTTCCTTGGATGTGGTTAATTGTGGATAGACCCTCAGGACGTTCAACGGCTTTTGGTTTTTCTTTTCCTTCATGTATTTTATCTAAAAGTAATTTAATAATGCGACCTTTAAGATTATAGTTTAAATCAGAAAGTAGTAAGTACGTTTGTTGATCTTTAATGCCTCGATCAAAGCCTAACCATACCGTTGCAGTATATTGGCTAGAAGAAGCAGTCATCCATGTGTCCTTGGCTTGTCCGATTGGGATGTTGTATGGTTCTCCATCTTTTGCCCAATCGGTTGTACCGGTTTTACCATAAATTGGATAATCACGTTTTAATAATTGCATATAGTTTCTAAATGGTCCACTTACTGCATATTCGGTAGTAATATCTGTAAGATAGGCAGCAGCTGGACTAATAACTTGACGAGAAGTATATTCAGGTGTCAATATATCTCCATTTGAAAGTTTAATATATTTAATGGTATGTGGTTCATTGTATGTACCAAGATTAATCATTGTAGCATGTGCATTAGCAAGTTCTAATGGACTAACTAAAAAACTAGATCCTCCAATGGCATAAGATATATCAAATAAATCTGTTGTTACTTTGGAAAAGCCTAAGTTATTTAAGTATTTAACAACTTCTTCTTTTCCAATTTCACCAATAACATCTTGTAAGGTTAAAATAGCAGGAGTATTTAAAGATTTCCCAATGGCATCTTTTAAGGTTAAGTCACCTTCATATCGTCCACTAAAGTTTTTAATAATCTTATTGGTACCACGATAGTGAATTGGTTTATCCGTTACGACATGACTTGTTGCATAACCTAAGTGTTCAAACGCTAGAGCATAAGATAATATTGGTTTTACACTTGAACCGGGTTGAATGAATGATTGTGTAGCTCGATTGAATAAACGTTCACCTTCTTGGTAACGACCACCACCTAAGGCAACAATTTCACCTGTTTGATTGTTTAAAACAACGGTTGCAACTTGCATTAAGTCGTTGGTAAATTCAGCTTCTTCTACTGCATTATTTTGAATTTGATGAATAAGCTCTTGAGTAGGTAAATCTAAATGTGTATAGATTTTCATAGGTGTATCATATGGATTCATACCTGTTTTTGTTTTTACTTCTTCAATTACTGCATCAATATAGGATTGATATGCATCATTGGCAATTTTTAAAGAAGTAGAATTGTTACTTAATAAATCTTCAACTTTAATACTTTTAGCAAGTTCACATTGTTTATCGTCAATATAACCATGATACTTCATTAAGTCTAATACTTTATTTCTTCGTTTTGTAGCTTCATCTAAACGATTATAAGGATTGTATACATTTGGTAAATTTACGATACCAGCAAGCATGGCAGACTCTGATAATGTTAATTCTTTAACACTTTTATTAAAATAATACTGTGCAGCTTTTTCAATGCCTCGAATATTTGCTCCGAAGTTTACTTTGTTTAAGTAAAGCATTAAAATTTCTTCTTTATTTGAAATTTTTTCTAAATGATAAGCTAAATAAATTTCTTGGACTTTACGATCAATGGATTTGATGGCAATGGTTGATTTTCCATCGTTATCAATTTGAAAGTATGTATTTTTTACAAGTTGCATGGTAAAGGTAGAACCACCTTGTCCAAAGCTTCTTGTTTTAATATTAGATAAAAAAGCTTTAAAGAAACGTGGAATATCAAATCCATTATGTTCAAAAAAGCGAGAATCCTCAATGGAAACAAACGCATCAATTAAACTTTGTGGTAATTGATCATACGTAACGTTTTCTCTAAGATATAATCCAAGTTCAGTTATGACATTGCCTTGGGAATCATAAATAATGGAAGAATCTCCAGAATAGAAGTCAGCAATACTTAGTGGTGGTGCTTGTTTAATAATATCAAGCCCTTTTTTCACTACAATTGTTGAAATAATTATGCCGACTATAATAATACCCCAAACAATAGATAAAATAATTTTAGAAAGTATGGATTTATACTTTTTATTCTTTTTTCTAGTCATAAAAAATCCTTTCTATAACATTAATATTTTATCACATATACGAAAAAAGTGAGAGAAATCTCTCACTTTGCTGGTTTGAAATATTGAATACCGATACATCCTATTCCGGTATGCACCGCAATTGGAGCATATAGTTCTATGATTTCTACTTTTAAGTCATGGAACATATGTAATATTTTTTCTTTTAATATTGTTGCACTTTCCATAGCATCAACATGAGCGATAAATACCTTATAACTTTTATCCACAAAGTCTTTTTTCATTTTTTCAACAGCAAGATCCATCGCTTTTGAAAGAGTACGCACCTTATCTACTACATCGACTTTTCCAAGAGTACTTTTATTTAAGCTAAGGATAGGTTTAATCTTTAAAAGAGATGCTAGAGTAGCTGCAAATGTTGTTAATCGTCCACTACGTTTTAAATGACTTAAATCATCAGGGATTAAAATGGTGTTACAACTTTCGATGGTATTTTGAATCGCTGAAAGTGCATCTTCTAAGCTGCCGCCTTGATCTGTAAATTGTTTTAAATATAAAACAATATGCTCTTGTACATATGCAGCTACGTAAGTATCAATCATTGTAATAGGTATTTCAAGTTGATTTGCAATCATTTCAATCGCATCATAAGTACCCGATAAGCCTTTTGACATCGGAACTGCCACAATGTGTGTATAGCCTTCCTCTTTTATACGTGAAATGGTTTCTTCAATAATTCCAAGAGGTGGAAGTGAAGTTTTGATGACTTTTTCATTTCTTAAGTTTGTTAAAATATCGTTGATAGAACATTCTTCAATGTCTAGATAATTTTGATTTTCAATCATGATTTGAAGCGGCAAAGAGAAAATTCCGTGGTCTTTCATTTCTTGGATTGATTTACCAGTACCACTGTCTGTTAAAAACGCAATTTTCATAAATATGTCCTCCGAGTCTAATTTTAGTATATTATTAAATTAAAGTAAACAAATTATGATAAAATAAAACTGAAAGGCAGAGTATATGACAGTACATTTACATACAAGATCTTCTTATTCTTTACTGCAAAGTCCAATTAAAATTGATGATTTAATAGCGTTTGCAAAGAAACATGAAATCAAGACTTTGGCTTTGACTGATTATAAATCGATGCATGGTGTCATGCATTTTAATAAAGAGTGTTTAAAACATGGTATTAAGCCTATTTTTGGGTTGGAATTGGATGTTGAAATTGATCAATTGCTATCTAAAGTACTTTTGATTGCGAAAGATGTTAAAGGCTATTTTAACTTAGTAGCCTTATCTTCTATTATTAGTGTGCAACAACAAGTTCTTACCATAGAAGATTTGAAAAAACATTTGGATGGATGTTTTTTCATTGTGTATGGAGAAGGTGGTTATTTTGAACATTTTTTTCATAATCATCAGTATGAAAAAGGACTTAAGCAACTAGAAAGTCAAGTTCAAGATTTTATTGTAGCGATTTCTTATAATGATGCTTCTTATTTTAAAAATCATAACCAAGCTTTAAAAAAGGTATGTCAAAGTTATGGTGTTAAGACAGTTGCTTTATCAAAAGTGTATTATTTACAGGAAGAAGATTATTCGTTATATCATGTATTAAATGCTTTAAGAAATAATAAGACCATTCATGATCAAACTCTAACAAGTGAAAAGGGACGTTATTTTCGTTTGGATAAGGAAATGGAACTTTTATATGATAAAGATGATTTGTTATATAGTGACTATTTAGCAAGTCAGTGTCATGTAGAATTACCTAAGAACATTACACAGTTACCAAAATTCCCTACAAAAAATCATGATAGCAAAGCGTATCTAATTGAACTGTGCAAAGTTGGATTAATGAAACGATTAGACAATCAGTTACGTAAAGACTATGTTGCTAGATTAAAAAAAGAATTAGATGTTATATGTTCTATGGGTTTTGAAGACTATTTTTTAATCGTCTATGATTTTATTCGTTATGCACGTAGTCAGAAAATCTATGTAGGTCCAGGTCGAGGCAGCGCAGCAGGATCATTGGTTGCTTATTGCTTGGGAATCACACATATCGATCCTATAAAATATCACTTACTTTTTGAACGTTTTTTAAATCCAAAACGTATCAGTATGCCTGATATTGATGTTGATTTTCCGGATAATCGTAGAGAAGAAGTCATACAGTATGTCATTGACAAGTATGGATATGAACATATTGGTCATATTGTGACGTTTAATACATTGGCTTGCAAACAAGCTTTAAAAGATGTAGGACGTGTCTTAGAAATACCATTAAGAGAAATGGAAAGTATTACAAGAGTAGTTCCAAATACACTAAAAGTAACCTTGACCAGTGCTTATCAAGAATCATCAAAGTTCAAACAACTGATTGATTCGAATAAAAAATATCAAGAATTGTTTCGTATTGCTTTAAAGTTAGAAGGTCTACCACGTCATGTTTCTACGCATGCTGCCGGTATTGTCATCAGTATGAAACCACTTGATCAAGTGATACCAATTATGAAATATGACAATATGATTACAACCCAATATACAATGGAATATTTAGAAGAGTTAGGTTTGATTAAAATGGATTTTTTAGGTTTAAGAAACTTAACAATTATTGATGAAATTGTGGGTAATATTCAAAAACATCATCCATTTGATTTGTTCCACATTGATTTACATGATAAAAAAACGTATGAAATGATACAAAAAGGGGATACTTTGGGTGTTTTTCAATTGGAAAGTGATGGAATGGTTGCCTTACTTAAAAAGTTAAAGCCAGAAGTATTTGAAGATATTGCCTGTACAATAGCGTTATTCCGTCCAGGTCCAATGCAAAATATACCTTTATATTTACAACATCGTCAAAATAAAAAAAATATTGAATATTTACATGAAGATTTAATACCTATTTTAAAAGAAACGTACGGCATTATTGTATATCAAGAACAAATTATGCAAATATCAGTGAAAATGGCTAATTTCTCACTTGCGAAAGCCGATATTTTAAGAAAAGCTATGAGTAAAAAGAATTATCAAGAAATTGAAGCGATGAAAGGTTCTTTCATTGAAGGTTGTGTTGATAATGGGTATCCACTTGAATTAGCACAAGAACTTTTTGATTTGATATTAAGATTTGCAGAATATGGTTTTAATAAATCACATTCGGTTGCCTATGGTTTAATTTCTTATCAGATGGCTTATTTGAAGGCAAATTATCCATTATATTTCTATCAATCTTTATTAAATAGTGTGATTGGATCAGATATTAAGACCAGTGAATATATTTTTCAATTTAAAGCGAATGGGTATCAAATGTTACCTCCATCAATCAACGATAGTCAAGCTGTTTATATCATAGAACAACATGCATTGCGTTTTCCATTATTGGCGATAAAAAATGTTGGAAGTGCCGTGGTTACAACATTGATGACACATCGCAAAGAGTATGGAATGTTTAAAGATTACTTTGATTTTGTTGTTCGTGCATCTAGCTTAAAAATAAATCGTAAAGTCTTAGAGTCTTTGATTGATGCTGGGGCACTAGATGAGTTTAAAATTCCACGTTGGGATATGCTAGCTTCTTTAGAGGAAGCTTTAAAATATGCTGATTTAGTTAAAATACAGGTCGATGGACAAGTTCAAATCAATATGAATTTGGTATCGAAACCCATGCTTACAAAAGGCGTATATGATGAAGTAAAAACATTAAATCGAGAAAAAGAAGTTTTGGGATTTTATTTTTCTGTTCATCCAATTAAGAAATTGCGTGATAAACATCAAATTCAATATCCACTTTTAGCGACTTTGAGTACACATTTTGGTTATGTAAATGGGTTTGGTCATATTGTAAAAGTTAAACAACATCGTACGAAAAAAGGTGATTTAATGGCTTTTGTTGGTATTAATGATGAATCGTATGAAATGGATTTAGTGATTATGCCGAATATATATCAAAAATATAGTGATTGTATTCAAAAAGGAAACTATATCGTATTTAGTGGTAAAATAGAAAAAGAAGCATCGTGCTTAGTAAATAAAATTTTACGAATAGAATAGGAGTAAGTATGTATAAATTATTAATTGTGGATGATGAAGATAAAATTAGAGAAGTTGTTTCTGAGTATGCCTTAATCAACAACTATGAAATCTTTGAAGCGAGTGATGGATTGCAAGCGATTAATATGGTAACCGAACATGATTTTGATTGTGTAATTTTAGATATTATGATGCCTAAGCTTGATGGTTTTAGTGCTTGTAAACAAATTAAAAAGATTAAGAATGTTCCTATTATTATGCTTAGCGCCCGTCAAGAAGAATATGATAAACTCTTTGGATTTGAATTAGGGGTTGATGATTATGTGGTGAAGCCGTTTTCACCAAAAGAATTAATGGCTCGCGTAAAAGTTGTAATAGATCGTTTTAAAGGTCCGGAAAGTCAAATTTTAAAGTTTAAAGGGTTAACGATTGATGTTGATGGACGTAGTGTTTATGTTGATGGTGAAAAAGCACAATTAACACCGAAAGAAATTGATTTATTGTTGTATATGGTAAAAAATAAAAATATAGCTTTATCACGCGATAAGTTATTACAAGAAGTATGGGATTATAATTATTATGGTGATGATCGTACCGTTGATACACACATTAAAATGTTACGTCATAACTTAAAAGAGTATCGTGATTTCATTGTTACAGTAAGAGCGGTGGGTTATAAATTTGAAGTTTAATTTTAAAGGAGTTCGTTTTAAAATATTTATATCCTTTTTTCTATTTTCCTTGGGGATTGTTTTTCTATTGGGTGTTCTTCAAGTGTTTTTAATTCGCCCTTACTATCGTAATAATAAATTAGAATCTATTAAAACACTTAGTTATTCTTTAGAGAAATATATTATAGATAATGATTATATTGTGGATGCGGATTTAGAAAAAGCTTTACAGATTACGATTAATAATAATGCGTGTAGTGTATTATTTAACCAACATGGTCATGTTATTTATTCTTCCGATTCGATTGGTGCCCAATGCTTATTAAAACGCAGTATTAAACTTGATGATGTAGATGTAGTACCAATGAAGAATGGTTCTTATATGATTGAAAAACTTGCGAATACATCCGAGTATGAAGTGATTGTAAGTAGTCAAATTAATGATTTGGAAAGTATTATTTATGGTCAAAAAATTGATTCTAACTTAGGTACGTATTATTTATTTGTAAATAGTCCTTTAGAGCCGATTGAATCTGTGGTACGTTTTGTTTTAAATCAATATTATTTATTTACAAGTTTTATTTTAATTTTATCATTAGCGATTTCATTGTATTTAGCTTCTAAAATTTCACATCCATTAATCAAGATGAAAAATGAAGCTGTTAAATTAGCATATGGTAATTATGATACAACCTTTGTTGGTAGTGGATATAGTGAAGTGAATGAATTGGCGAATACCTTAAATGATGCGAAAGATAAATTAAGTAAAATTGATGAATTACGTCGAGATTTAATTGCGAATGTCTCACATGATTTAAAAACACCTTTAACGATGATTAAGGCTTATGCAGAGATGATTTTAGATATTTCTGGTGATAAAAAAGAAAAGCGTGAGGAACATCTTAATGTTATCATTAAAGAGGTAAATTATTTAGACAATTTAATCAAGGACATGCAAGAGTTATCTAAGATGCAGGCTGGATATATTGTATTAAATAAATATAATTTTGATTTAAGTTCTAAAGTGTTAGAAGTCATGCATCTATTTGATGTTATGATTCATGAAAAGTCATTTGAAGTGGAGTTAAATGTTCAGCCAGATGTCTTTGTGTATGCAGATGAAGTAAAAATTGGACAAGTTATTTATAATTTTATTTCCAATGCGTTTAAAAATTCAGATGATCATACCAAGGTAACCATTAACTTGACTGCTAATGAGGATTTTACTCGTTTTGAGGTTGTAGATCAAGGAAGTGGTATTAAAGAAGAAGATTTACCTTATATTTGGGATCGTTACTATAAAATAGAAAAGAAGTTTATTCGTAATCATCAAGGTACAGGTTTGGGCTTAGCGATTGTAAAAGCAATTTTGGATGCTCATAACATAGCCTATGGTGTAGAAAGTGAATATGGAAAAGGATCCATCTTTTACTTTGAAATATCTAACTATTATGATGAAAATGATTTATAATAAAATAAAAATGGAGGTACATTATGATTGTCACAACAACAAATACCATTGAACATTATGAGATTGTAGAATACATTGATGTTGTCTTTGGTGAAGTCGTATCAGGAGTAAATTATTTAAAGGATGTAGCAGCTTCATTTACCAATTTAATTGGAGGTCGCAGTGATGGTTATGAAGAAGAGTTAATCACAGCTCGTACACTTGCGATTAAAGAAATGAAAAAACGTGCAAGTGAGCTTCAGGCTGATGCAGTGGTTGGAATGAAGTTAGATTGTGAAGCTTTAGGAAAAGATGGCACGATGTTGATGGTTACATGCATTGGTACAGCAGTTAGATTACAAAAGAAATAATGGAGGTAAATAAAGATAGGAGGTGTTTTATGGCAATCAGTATGATTAATAAAGTAAAAGGAAGTCGTTTGATTCAGACGTATCGTAAAGATTATGAATTTTTAATGCATAAGACATTGAATTATCTTAATTTACATCAAGACTACACAATATCGGTCATTTTTGTAAATGATCGTTTTATTCAAAACATTAACAAACAATATCGGAATAAGGATATGCCAACCGATGTAATAAGTTTTGCCTTAGTAGATGATTCCTTAGTTAAGCTAGAAGCTATGGAAGAGCTTGGAGATGTGTTTATTAATTATGATGCAGCATTACGCCAAGCAAAGGAATATCAACATTCTTTAAGACGTGAAATGTGTTTTCTATTCGTTCATGGATTATTACATTGTCTAGGGTATGATCATATCGATAAAGATGAGGAGAAAGAAATGTTTGAACTACAAACTAAGATGTTAGATGACTACATTTCTAGAGAAAATGATGCGTAAATTTCAAGTAGCTTTTTTAGGGTTAAAGCATATTGTTCAAGATTCATCCATTTTGATTCAGATACTGATTGGTGTTACTGTGCTTGCTGTATCGTTTTGGTTAGGTTTGAATAAATTTGACTTGATGTTTGTCAGTGTGTTAATTGTATTGGTGATAGTCTGTGAAATCATTAATACTGCAATAGAGCGTCTTTGTGATGTATATACTACACAAGTAAATCTTCAAATAAAGTATATAAAAGATGTAATGGCAGGTTGTGTATTGTTTGTAAGCATATTTGCATTTATCATGGGACTTATTATTTTTATTCCATATTTCAAGTAGGAGGAAGTTATGAAAAACAAAGTAGTTGATTTAGCGTTTGAGGCAATGAACAATGCCTATGCTCCGTATTCAAATTACCATGTAGGAAGTTGTGTTTTATGTAAAGATGGAACTACATTTCTAGGGGCTAATATAGAAAATGCCTCTTACGGGGCAACTAACTGTGGAGAGCGCAGTGCTATTTTTGCAGCGTATTCACATGGCTATCGTAAGCAAGACATCGAAATGATTGCTATTGTATCTGATGGAAATACGTTGGCTTCACCTTGTGGCATTTGTCGTCAAGTTTTAAATGAACTACTTGAACAAGATACGTTAATTATTTTATCAAATAAAAAAGATTACAAAGAGACAACGATAAGAGAATTATTACCGATGAGTTTTTCTAGTGAGGATTTACGATGAAGTCCGGCTTTGTTGCCTTAATCGGTCGACCAAATGCTGGCAAAAGTACATTGTTGAATGCTTTATTACAGACCAAATTAGCGATTGTTTCAGATAAACCTCAAACAACTAGAAATGCAATACGAGGTATTTTTAACGATGAAGAAAGTCAAATTATCTTCATTGATACTCCGGGTATTCATAAGCCCATTCATACCTTAGGTAGTCAAATGAATAAGCAAGCTTATGCTCAAATGAGTGGGGTAGACATTGTGTATTACATTGTAGATGCGACATCGCCTTATGGCAGTGGAGATGAATTTGTACTTAACTTAATTCAAGAAGTTGGTTGTAAAGTGTTTTTAGTGTTAAATAAAATTGATGGTTTAACAAAAGAAGAAATTACTAATGTACTGTTACAGTGGAGCAAACGTGGAAATTTTACTGAAATTATACCAATTTCAGCATTAACACAGGGTAACTTACAGGAATTACTATTAACGACAAAACAACATCTAGAGGATGGGGTTATGTATTATCCCAAAGATCAAAAAAGTGATTATCCTGAGCAATTTATTATCAGTGAGATTATAAGAGAAAAAATAATATATTTAACACATGATGAGGTTCCTCATAGTATCGCTGTTGTGATTGAAAAGATGGGACGTAAAAAAGGTGTTTTATGGATGAGTTGTTTAATTCTGGTGGATCGTGATTCCTTAAAAGGTATTATCATTGGTCATGGTGGTAATATGATTAAAAAGATTGGACAATTATCACGTCAAGAATTAGAGGGTATCTTTGGAGAAAAAATCTTTTTAGAATTATTTGTTCGTGTAGAAAAAGATTGGCGCAATAAAAAAGCAAAACTGCAACAGCTTGGTTATATCACTTTAGAGGTTGATGATGAATGATGTGATACAAGCGATTGTCTTAAAGACAAGTGAATATAAAGAAAATGATTTATTGGTCTATGTTTTAGCGAAACAATATGGTAAGTTAACACTTATTTGTAAAGGTGCTAAAAAAATGGGAAGTAAATTAAATGCGTTTGTACAAGTTTCTAATTGTAGTGAATTTATCATAGATTATGCATTTCATAAATCAATGTTTATGATTAAAAGTGGCAAAGTTATAGAAACCTATAAAAAGTTTAATGAAAATTTACAGTTATCTTTAATGATGCAGTTAATGGTAGAAATTGTTTATAAATTAGAAGTTGATGAATGGAATGATGAACTTTATGAGTTACTACTCATTGTTTTTCAAAAGATTACACAAGAAAATCAATATTTATTAGGTTGTTATTTCATGGCTCAATTACTATCCTATTTAGGAATCAAGCCTTATGTAGATAGTTGTGTAAAGTGTGGAAATGTGAAAGTCAAATCCATTTCAACGATACATGGCGGTTTCATTTGTGAACGATGTTTTAATGAAAGTGAATATCGTAATCTTACTGTTAATCAGTTAAGAAAATTCCGTTTTATCAATAAAGTAACTTGGAAAGACATCTTAACCTTAGTGCCTGAGTGTTATGATATGGAGGATTTTAAGTTGTTGATAGAATTTCTGATTCATAATTATCATTTATCCCTCAATACGTGGGACTTTTTGCTTTCGTTAAACATTGACTAATTGTTTGAAATTCGTTATATTTATTATTGATATTTGAAAGGAATAGTAGGTGATAATATGGTTGCTAAAACGTTTGAAAAAGTAGTAAATCATGCAAAAAATACAGGTTTTGTATATCAAGGTTCTGAAATCTATGGGGGATTAAGTAATACATGGGATTTTGGTCCGTTAGGAGTAGAATTAAAAAATAATATTAAGAATGCATGGTGGAAAAAATTCATTCAAGAAGATCCTAATAATGTTGGTATTCAATCAGCAATTTTAATGAATCCTAAGGTATGGCAAGCAACAGGTCACTTAGCCGGGTTTTCAGATCCACTTATGGACTGTAAACAATGTAAAACAAGACATCGTGCTGATCATTTAATTGAAACACAAAGTGAAGGTAAGGTTGTTCCGGAGGGGTGGAGTAATGAAGAAATGGTTCGTTATATTCAAGAGCATAATGTTGCATGTCCAGATTGTGGGGGGCATAACTTTACCGATATTCGTCAATTTAATTTAATGTTTAAAACGTTTATTGGAACGTTAGAAGATAACAAGAGTGCAGTTTATTTAAGACCGGAAACAGCACAAGGGATGTTTGTAAATTTTAAAAATGTTCAACGTACTATGCGTAAGAAGTTACCATTTGGAATTGGACAAATTGGTAAATCATTTCGTAATGAAATTACGCCGGGTAATTTCATCTTTAGAACACGTGAATTTGAACAAATGGAATTAGAATTTTTCACACAACCCGGAACAGATTTACAGTGGTATGAATATTGGAAAAATTACTGCATGGATTGGATTTTATCATTAAATGGGAATCGCAAAGAGAATTTACGTTTCCGTGATCATACACCGGAAGAGTTAAGCTTCTACTCAAAAGCAACTTGTGATATTGAGTATTTATTCCCATTTGGTTGGGGTGAAATCTGGGGGATTGCAGATCGTACGGATTATGATTTAAAACAACATGCTGAATTTGCAAATGTGAATATGGAATATTTAGATCCAACTACAAATGAGAAATATATTCCATATTGTGTAGAACCAGCTGTAGGAGTAGAACGTTTATTTTTAATGTTTTTAACAGAAGCGTATGATGAAGAAGTGATTGATGAAAAAGATACACGTATTGTTATGCGTTTTTCTCCATATTTAGCTCCGGTGAAGGCTGCTATTTTACCTCTTTCAAAACAACTTTCACCACAAGCAAAAGAGTTATTTGCAACGTTAGCGAGTGAATTTAATATTGATTTTGATGAAACAGGAAGTATTGGGAAACGTTATCGTAGACAAGATATGATTGGTACACCATTCTGTATTACGTATGACTTTGATAGTTTAGAAGATCAAAGTGTAACGATTCGTTATCGTGATACGATGGAACAAGTTCGTCTTCCAATCAGTGAAGTGAAAGACTTTTTAATGAAACAATGTAAGTTTTAGGAGGATTAGATTTGCGTATAGATGAAAATTTAATTCAAGAAATCAGAAACAGTGCAGACATTGTTGAAGTAATTGGCAATTACATACCTTTAATCCGTAAGGGAAAGGCAGTTACAGCAGTTTGTCCTTTTCATGATGACCATTCTCCTTCATTATCTATTTCATCTGATAAGCAAATATATAAATGTTTTGTTTGTAATAATGGTGGTAATGTCTTTACATTCGTAAAGAATTTTGAATCGATTTCATTTCAGGAAGCTGTTGTTAAGGTCGCTAAAATAATAGGTAAGGACATTACGTTTGAGTATAGCTCAAAAGAAGTAAAGGACTTACCTTTTCAAGCTAGATATGATGCTTTGGAAGAAATGATTAAGTTTACTCAGTTTAATTTAAATACCGTTGATGGAAAAGTTGCAAGTGAGTATTTAAAGAAACGTAAGCTTGATGATAGTATTATTGATGCTTTTCAAATTGGATACAATGGATTGAATAACCAGGTGTATCACTATTTAAAAGCGAAAGGTTATCCAGATGATGTATTAGTGGAAAGTGATATTGTACGAATAAATGAATATGGTGTAAAAGATGTATTTGAACATCGTATTTTATTTCCTATTCATGATGTGTATGGTTTACCGATTGGCTTTACCGCAAGAGCATTAGATTCTAATCAAAGTAAATATATCAATACGAAAGAAACAGAAATCTATAAAAAGGGAGACGTTATCTATAATTATCATCGTGCCAAAACAATGGCTAAAAAAGAGGATAAGGTGTATTTACTGGAAGGTGTTATTGATGTTATTGCGATGTATAAGGCAGGTTATCATAATGCTGTGTGTAGTCTTGGGACTTCGTTAACTACAAATCAATTAAAAGCGATTAAAAGATTATCCAATCATTTAGTGTTTTTCTATGATGGAGATGAAGCTGGATTAAATGCTACATACAAGGCAGCGATGTTAGCGAAAGAAAAAGGCTTTCACATTTCTGTAATTGACAATGATACCCAACTTGATCCAGATGAGATTATTCATCAATATTCGATTGATAAATTAAAAAAAATCATACTGAAAGAAATACCTTGGATACAGTTTTTAATGAAGTATTTAAAGATGCATCTAAATCTGGAAAATTATAGTGATAAAAAGACGTTTACACAGCGTATTCAACATGAAATACAACAGTTAGATGATGACTATGATCGACAAAACTTTGCTCAACAGCTCTATGTTTTGACCGGTTATCAAGCAAACAGTCATCCGATAACTAAAAAATCCACAAAGATAAAGCGGATGGTTGAAGAGGAAAGTAATATAGATAATGGTATTATTTTAGCTGAGTATGAAATTATAAATCAATTGTTAATAAGTAAGAAAGCAAGTCTTATATTTAAAGAACAATTAGGCTTTCTAGTCAATCAAGAAGCTAATTTAATAGCGATGTTAATTTTAGATTATTATCGTACACATAATGAAATACAATTAAATGAATTTATTGATGTGATGGTTGAAGATAGCCTAAGAAATCTTGTTTTAAAGATTTCAATGCTTGATTTTTTGCCTCAAGTATTTAATGAAATAAAATTGCTTGGATCTATAAAAAGAATTAAAATAGAGTTATTAAAAGAAAAAGAACGTAAAATTAAAGAACAGATTGCTTTAATTGATAATTCGGAAAGTCAAAGAGTATTGATTGAAGAGTTATCGCATTTACAATTAGAACGTAGGAGACTGATCGATGAAAACAAAAGCGAACAATAAGAGTGAAACTACAAACGTTACAACAAAGAAGGCAGATGTTAAGAAAACAGTAAAAAAGGAAACAAGTAAAGTTGCTACCAAAGCATTAAAAGAAAAGGTAGAAACAAAAGCAAAAGCGAAAAAAGTAGAAGTAGCTAAGGAAAGTGAAAAGTCTAAAAAGACGGCAGTAAAGAAAGAAAAAGAAGTTTCTAAAAAGATAAAAGCCAATAAAGAAGTAGCGGTAAAGGAAGTAGCTTCAGAAAAAGAAAAAATAAAAAAAGCAGTGAAAAAAACTGCGGTTTCTACTGAGACAAAAGAAGTAAAAAAACCAGTGAAAAAAGAAGAAAAGAAAGTTTCTCCTACCGTTTCTTCAAAGTCAAATAAAGCAACAACAAAAAAAATGACTGTTGAGGAAGTAAGTGTAAAACAAGAAAAAGTAAGTAAAAAAGGTAAAAAAGAAGTTATAGCTTTAAAAGAAGATCCTAAAAAAGTCAAGAGTGAAAAGAAGACCTCAAAATAAAAAGTGAAAAAAGAGGAAGAAGTCATTAAAACAACAAAGTCTGATACAAAGGCAAATTCAAAAGGGGCTGTAAAATCACTGACAGAATTAAAAGAAGATTATAAACGAATCTACAATGAAACAAAGGAATTAAAACAAAAAGATGTTTTACAATCATTAGAAAAATTAGACATGTCCGATGATGATATGGAAGAGTTATATGATTGGTTCCAAAGTGAAGGTATTGTCATTAGTGAAGATGAAGATTTAGCACAAATGGAAGAGTTAGAGAATGATTTCATTGACGATGACCATTTTGAAACGGATGAAGAAAATGATGACCATCATGAAAAACATATTGATGTAGTAGCAAATTTTGGTTCTACAAACACGTATGTAAAAATTAATGACCCTGTAAAGATGTATTTAAAAGAAATTGGTCGTGTTCCATTATTAAATCCAGAAGATGAACCTGAAATTGCCAAAAGAGTAGAAGCTGGCGATAATGAAGCTAAGAATATTTTAATTAGTTCAAACTTACGTTTGGTTGTTTCAATTGCGAAAAAATACGTTGGTCGTGGGATGTTGTTTTTAGACTTAATTCAAGAAGGAAATATGGGCTTAGTTAAGGCAGTTGAAAAGTTTGATTATACAAAAGGATTTAAATTTTCAACGTATGCTACATGGTGGATTCGTCAAGCGATTACACGTGCTATTGCTGACCAAGCTCGTACGATTCGTATTCCGGTACACATGGTTGAAACCATTAATAAACTTACACGTATTCAACGTCAATTAGTACAGGAATTAGGACGTGATCCTTCAGCTGAAGAAATTGCAGCTAGAATGGATAATAATATTACAGCTGAAAAAGTACGCGAAATTCAAAAAATTGCTTTAGAACCGGTATCATTAGAAACACCAATAGGGGAAGAAGATGATTCTCATTTAGGTGATTTCATTGAAGATAAAGATGCAATGTCACCGGATCAATATGCTAACAATCAACTTTTAAAAGATGAGATTAATATGGTTTTACAAGGCTTAACAGAACGTGAAGAAAAAGTGTTACGTTTACGTTTTGGTCTTGAAGATGGTAGAACAAGAACTTTGGAAGAAGTTGGAAAAGAGTTTAATGTTACACGTGAGCGTATACGTCAAATTGAAGCAAAGGCGTTAAGAAAATTAAAACATCCTACAAGATCAAAACGTCTCAAAGATTTCGTGGATAAAAATTAATGCTATCAAAACGATTACATGCCGTTTACAAGCTCATTGAAGAAGGTAGTATCATTAGTGATGTAGGCACTGATCATGCTAAACTTCCATGCTTTGTGGTCAGTAGTGGCTTAAGCAGCAAAGCTTATGCGATTGATATTAAAGAAGGTCCACTTTTACAAGCATTAAAGACGATTGAATCACAGACATTACAAGATAAGGTAATTCCTATACTATCCGATGGAATAAGTCATTTACCTAGTGATTGTAATGCAGTAACGATTTGTGGCTTAGGTTGGTTAACTTGTGAAGATATTTTGATGAATGATATTCAGAGTTTGTATAAATTGGACTATGTTATTGTTCAGTTAAATAAAGATTATCATTTATTACGTAAATGGATTAGTGATCACCATTTTACAATTGTAGATGAAGAAATTGTTTATGATGGACATTACTATATCATTATAAAATTTAATACCGATTACCATGAATCTTACAGTGATTTACAAATTTTATTAGGACCTGTATTAATGCAAAAAAGAACTCCATTATTCATAGAGTACTTAGAGTATTTGTTATTAAATTTAAAAGAAATTATTGTAAATGTACCAAATGATAGTGAGGTATATAACAATATGCAAAAAGAAATTCAAATTATATGTTCTATACTAGGAAAATAATCCTAGTATTTTTTATATAAAAAAAGACCATAGGGTCTATTTTACAGAATCAACTGCTTTTGCTAAGCGTGATTTCATGCGTGAAACATAATTTGAATGCTTAATTTTTGATGTTAATGCTTTATCTAATAAAGAGTTAGCATGGTCAAAAGCAACTTTTGCATTTTCTGCATTGTTTGTTGCAACAGCTTCAAGTACTTTTTTGATTGCTGATTTTAGTTCTGATTTTGCAGCCGTATTTGCAACATTTCTTTTTGCGTTAGTAATTGCGCGCTTTTTTTGTGATTTAATATTCGCCATAGTGCACCTCCTTTTATTTATATAAATGCTTGTAAATTATATCAAAGCAATCAAGAAAATGCAATAATATAACGAAATATGCTATAATTCTTTTTGGTGATTGAAATGAATAAAACAAAAGTTATTTTTATGGGGACACCAGAATTCTCGGCAAATATCTTGCAAGGTTTAGTAGAATCTGGCTACAATGTTGTTGCGGTTGTAACACAACCAGATAAAAAAGTAGGGCGTAAACAAGAGATTGTGTACTCACCAGTAAAGCAATTGGCACAAAGATTACAAATTGATGTTTTACAGCCCGTTAAAATTAAAGATGAGTATCAAATGGTTTTAGATTATAAACCGGATTTAATTATTACATGTGCCTATGGACAATTTATACCTAGTGTTATCTTAGAATTTCCAATATATAAATGCATTAATGTTCATGCTTCTTTATTGCCAAAATATCGTGGAGGAGCACCAATTCATAAAGCTATTATCAATGGTGATCAAACAACGGGTATTACTATTATGCATATGGTAGCGAAGATGGATGCTGGTGATATACTTGCTCAAAAAGAGTTGGATATTGATCTTTGTGATACAACATCTACATTATTTGAAAAGTTAAGTCATTTAGGAAAAGATTTATTATTAGAAATGTTGCCGAAGTATTTAAATCATGAAATTAAACCAATACCACAAGAAGAGTCCTTGGTAACGTATGCATATAATATTAGTAAAGAAGAAGAATTTGTTTCTTTCAAACGTAAGGCATTCGATGTTTATAACCATATTCGTGGTTTAATTCTTTGGCCGGTTGGCTATGGTAGTATTGAAGAGAAACAGATTAAACTACATCAAGTAGAACTAACGTCTCTTTCTTTTCAACAACCATGTGGAACGTTAATCTATCAAGATAAAAAATTATATGTTCAATGCTTGGATTATGCAGTTATGTTGCATAAAGTACAAGTGGTTGGAAAACAAGTGGTATCAGCGATGGATTTTTATAATGGTATAGGTAGAACACTTGTAGGTAAACAATTTAAGTAGTGTATAAAGGGGATCGTATATGAAAACAAAACGTAGATTAAAAAAATCAGTGTATAACTTAATTATTGTAGTATTAATAGCTATGCTTGGTTATTCTGTATTTAATTTAGCTAAGATTTATTTTGATGGAGTTAATGCGAAAAGTAGTGCTAAAAAAATACAAGAAATAAAATATGAAAAAGCAGTTGCGAAAAGTGAAGAAACACCTGTTAAATCTTTAAAAGAAATTAATGAAGATTACATTGGCTGGATCAAAATTGATGATACAATTATTGACTATCCAATTGTTCAAACGACAAATAACGATTATTATTTGAATCATTCTTTTGAAAAAGAACATACTAAATATGGAGCTATCTTTGCTGATTATCGTAGTGATTTATCAATGAAGAATAATTTCATTATCTATGGTCATTATATGCAAGATGGTCAAATGTTTGGTGCTTTACATAAATATAAGAATCAAGAATTTTTAAAGAATCATGATGTTATAAATCTTGAAATCAATAATCAAACTTATACGTATCGTGTAAAAATTGTTGCGTATATGGATTTAGAAAAAGAGGGAGCTTTTGACTACACGGATTTAAGTGTTGGTATGAAGACTTACAATGAATTGGTTAAGCCATTTGCAAGCTATTATGAGCCGGTAACAGACAATGTTTTAATCTTATCGACTTGTGCAAGTTATACGGATGATACAAGATTATTTGTGGTGTTACAACAAGAGTAAAGAAGTCACAGACTTCTTTTATTTGTGACTTGGTAAGAGATTTATTTTTTGATATAATACATAGTTACTGGAGGATATTTATGGATCAAAGTAAAATTCGCAATTTTTCAATTATTGCACATATCGATCATGGCAAATCAACACTAGCCGATCGTATTTTAGAGGTAACCAATACGGTTACATCCAGAGAAATGATGTCACAACTTTTAGATCAGTTGGATTTAGAGCGTGAGCGTGGTATTACCATTAAGTTAAATGCTGTTCAGTTGAAATATCATGCCAAAGATGGTCAAGACTACATATTACATTTAATTGATACTCCAGGTCATGTCGATTTTACTTATGAAGTGTCAAGATCACTTGCTGCATGTGAAGGGGCTGTTTTAGTTGTGGATGCTGCTCAAGGTATTGAAGCTCAAACGCTTGCCAATGTGTATTTAGCACTTGATAATGATTTAGAAATTGTACCGGTTATTAATAAAATTGACTTACCAAGTGCAGATCCTGAACGTGTGAAACATGAAGTTGAACATGTTATAGGTTTAGATTGTAGTGAAGCACCTTTAATTAGTGCGAAAAATGGTTTAAATATTATTGATGTGTTAGAAAGTGTTGTTAAGAATATACCAAGTCCAAAAGGAAATGTAAAAGATCCACTACAAGCCTTGGTGTTTGATAGTTTATATGATACTTATCGTGGTGTTATTGTATTTGTCTGCGTGAAAAATGGACAAATAAAAGTAGGCGATAAAATTAAGTTTATGGCAACGAATGCGGAATATGAAGTCATAGAGTGTGGTATACGTACGCCAAAAGAAATAAAAAAAGATTGTTTGTTGACAGGAGAAGTAGGGTGGTTTGCTGCTTCGATTAAGTCGATTCAAGATGTTCATGTAGGGGATACGGTTACCAATAGTTTTAAACCTGCTCAAGAGCCTCTTGCCGGCTATCGTAAGATGAATCCAATGGTATATTGTGGATTATATCCAACGGATAATAATCGCTATAACGATTTAAGAGAAGCATTGGAAAAGTTGCAATTAAATGATGCTTCATTACAGTTTGAAGCGGAAACTTCACAAGCATTAGGGTTTGGATTCCGCTGTGGATTTTTAGGTTTATTACATATGGATGTGATTCAAGAGCGTTTAGAGCGTGAATATAATTTAACGTTAATTGCAACTGCACCTTCTGTTATCTATCATTGCTATTTAACAGATCAAACAATGATTACAATAGATAACCCTGCACATTTACCACCGGCTCAAAACATTGAACGTTTGGAAGAGCCTTATGTAAAAGCAAGTATCATTGTTCCACCAGATTATGTTGGTGCAGTAATGGAATTATCACAAGCAAAACGTGGTATTTATATGGATATGCATTACATTGATGATACACGCAATCAAATTGTATATGAAATACCATTGGCTGAAATTGTATATGAATATTTTGATAAACTGAAAAGTGTTACAAAGGGCTATGCTTCTTTGGATTATGAATTAGTAGGCTATCGTCCAAGTAAATTAGTGAAGATGGATATTTTATTAAATGGAGAAAGTGTCGATGCTTTAAGTATTATTGTGCATCGTGATTTTGCTTATAAGCGTGGTAGTGCTATTACAAGTAAATTAAAGGAATTGATTCCGATGCAACAATTTGAAATTCCTGTTCAAGCGGCTATTGGTGGCAAGGTCATTGCAAGAACAAATATTAAATCGTTAAGAAAAAATGTTCTTGCAAAATGTTATGGTGGAGATATTTCACGTAAAAAGAAACTCTTAGAAAAACAAAAAGAAGGTAAAAAGCGTATGAAGGCTGTAGGAAGTGTTGAAATTCCACAAGAAGCATTTATGGCTGTTTTATCAATGGAAGAAGATTAAGCATTCATGGTTGAGCATTTATATCTCCATGTTCCATTTTGCAATAAAATTTGTAGTTACTGTGATTTTGCTAAAACAGGCTATCAGGAACAATTGGTAGAGAAATGGCTTAAGGTTGTTGCAAAGGAACTCAAAGAGCGTGTTTTGGATACGGAATTAACTACAATTTATATTGGTGGAGGTACACCAAGCAGTTTAAGTGTCCAACAATTAGAAACATTGCTTCTTCTTTTGAAACCTTATACTAAAAAAGTAAAAGAGTATACGATAGAAGCAAATCCAGAATCGTTAAGCATGGACAAGTTATATGTATTAAAAACCTATGGAGTCAATCGTATCAGTCTAGGTGTACAATCTACCCATCAAGAGTTATTAGATATGATGAATCGAGCGCATCGATATACAGATGTAAAAGAAGTGATTGATCATTGTATTCAAGTTGGAATCGATAATATCAGTGTTGATTTAATGTATTCTTTGCCGAATCAAACCATGCAACAATGGGAAGAGACGTTATATAATATTGTTCAATTACCAATCACGCATATTTCTTTGTATAGTCTAACCATTGAAGATAATACAGTTTTTAAAAAGAAACAGTATGAAAGTTTACCTGTTGAAATAGAAACAAAAATGTATCAAAAAGCGATTCGTATCTGTACTCAATACGGATTTATGCATTATGAAATCAGTAATTTTGCTAAAGATGGTAAGGAATCTTTACATAATAAAGCATATTGGAAGTACAAAGATTTTTATGGCATATCACTTGGTGCAAGTGGTAAAATTCAACAACAGCGTTATGATAATACTCGTAACTTTAAAGCATATTTAAATCATGAATATATTCAAACATCTTATCAAGAAGATGAAAAAGAAGTTATGTTTAATATGATTATGATGTCTTTAAGGATGAAAGAAGGTTTATCTTTAAATGAGTTTAAACGTATATTTCAAAAGGACGTTATGGATGTATATCAAAAACCATTACAAAAATTATTAGAATTAAAGTATTTAGTTATTGAAAATCAATATTTGAAGTGTCAAAACGATAGTTTTCTTTTTCTGCATGATATTTTGATTGAATTTCTTGATTAATTTTACGATAAGTGCTATTATGATATAGCTTTTAATCTAAGTTTTAGGAATTTCCAACCTTTTACTTGGTTTATTAGGTCAATATTTAGGAGGAAACAATATGTTAACAAAAGCTGAAAAAACAGCCATCATCAATGAATACGCAAGAGGTACAAATGATACTGGTTCAGTAGAAGTACAAGTTGCTGTATTAACTGCTCAAATCAACCGTTTAACGGAACACTTAAAAGAACATAAGAAAGACTATCATTCAACACGTGGTTTAATGAAAATGGTAGGACGTCGTAAAAATTTCTTAGCATATTTACGTGATAAAGATGTAAATAGATACCGTGATTTAGTTCAAAGACTAGGATTAAGAAAATAGTAGAAATGAGCATTTGCTCATTTTTTATTTAATAGAATCAAATATATTATATAGATTTACAATTCATACTATTAAGAGTATATTATAGATATAGTAGAGGTGGAAATGGTACAAGTACTGAAAGCAGATGTAAAAGATAGTATTGTAAAAGCAGCCAAGAAAGAAATATTAAAAAATGGGTTTGATAAGTTTCGTATGCGTAATATTGCAGATGGAGCTTCGATGACGGTAGGCAATTTATATCGATATTATAAGAATAAAGATGAACTACTAAAACATATTTTAGAGGATGCTTATCATTTAATTAACACAGTGTTAAAACGATATAATATGGAAACCATTGATTTTGAACATAAACAGATAGATGAAAAACTTATTTTATTGAAAGATTTCATTCTAACTGTTAGCTATGATATTTGTAGTTTATGGCAAAATCATCGATTGGAAATGCAAATTATGATTAACGATGAAACATACGTAAAACGTATTTTAAATTGGACCATCATATTATTAAAAAAGATTAACAATCATTTTAGTTGTAATTTAAAGAGTGACTTATATATTCAAATGAGTGCAATTGCGATTTATGAAGGATTGAAATATGCATTCTTTCATGCGGATTCTTATGATGAATTAAGAGAAATTTCCCTTTATTATTTAAAAGAGAATTTCTCAAAATTTATGGATGTTAAGGGAGTTCTATGAGTTTTATTGAATTTAAACAAGTTAAAAAACATTATCGTAATGGAGAAGTAGATATTTGTGCATTAGAGGATATCTCTTTTTCTATTGAAAAGGGTGAATTGGTTATTATCGCAGGAGCTAGTGGTGCCGGTAAAAGTACAATTTTAAATATACTTGGGGGTATGGATAATGTTACTTCTGGTAGTGTAATTGTTGATCAGCAAGACATATCAAATAAATCTGACTTTGAACTTACAAAATATCGTCGTTATGATATTGGTTTTGTGTTTCAGTTTTATAATTTAGTTGGGAATTTAACAGCTAAAGAGAATGTTGAATTAGCTTGCCAGCTTTCTAAAGATAGTTTAGATATTGATGATGTTTTACAACGTGTACAACTTTCAATGCGTAAAGCACATTTTCCAAGTCAACTATCCGGGGGAGAACAACAACGTGTGGCCATTGCCAGAGCTTTAGCGAAGAATCCTAAATTGTTGTTATGTGATGAACCTACCGGAGCTTTGGATTATCAAACCGGGAAGGCTATTTTAAAATTGTTACAAGAAACTTGTCGTAAATATAATATGACTGTTGTGATTATTACTCATAATTTGGCTTTATGTCCAATTGCAGATAAAGTTATTAAAGTAAAGAGTGGGCGTATTGAATCCGTAGTGAAAAACAATGAACCAATATCAATAGATGATATTGAGTGGTAGTATGAAAAAAACCATCTTGAACAACACCATTCGTACAATTGTAAAAACAAAATCG
Source organism: Erysipelotrichaceae bacterium (assembly GCA_030528645.1). Lineage (GTDB taxonomy): Bacteria > Bacillota_I > Bacilli_A > Erysipelotrichales > Erysipelotrichaceae > RQZE01. The sequence continues at coordinate 43,550 of JAUMYM010000003.1, forward strand.
CGTTTTTTGTCGATTCTTTTTATTGTGCTTATAGGTGTTAGTTTTTATAGTGGAATACATATGACAAGCTTTATTATGAGGCATTCAGTCGATGTTTACTATAAAGAAAATAATATGATGGACTATCAAGTTGTATCGAATTATGGACTTGTAAACGAAGATATACAAGCCTTGAATACCATAGAAGGTTTACATGTATTGCCTGGCTATAGTGTGGATACGCATATTGTTAAGCACCAACAACATATTCCAAGCAAAATAATCAGTATAGATATTCATAAACAAACAGAAGCGATCAATCGATTAAGTGTGGTACAAGGACGTTTGCCTAAAAATGCAAATGAAATTGTTTTATTAGATAGTGTATTAAAAGATGGAATATTTCAACTAGAGGATGAGCTATATTTACCAGAAGATTCATTTTATCAAACTGCTTATCAAGTAGTTGGTTTTGTCAGATCACCAGAGTATATTTCCAAAGTCAAAGGTAAAAATAGTGATGGATTAGATATTGAAGTCATCGGATATATTGATCATTCAAATTTCAAAAGTGATGTCTATCATTTTGCAAATCTAATTGTTAATGGCAGTAAACAGTACAATAGTTTTGATAGTGCTTATTTTAATTTTCTAAAACCTTATACAAATCAGTTAAAAGAACTTGGCTATCAACAAGCTGAAAGTAGAAAAGAAGAAATTGTTGCAAAGGCAAATGAAACATTAAAGAATGCCAAAGAGGAATATGAAGCACAAAAGAAAACTTATACTGAAGAAATAGAAAAAGCCAAACAAAAAATTGAAGATGCTAAGCGTGAGATTTTATTAAATGAATCTAAGGTAGAAGCTGGTAAACTTGTATTGGAAAGTACAACGCAAGCATCCTTGCTTCAAATCGAATTTTTTGAAAAACAGGTTGTAGAATTACAAGAACAATGGAATGTCTATGAAAGTAATTTTAAACAACAAAATAGTGAAGTATTAAAACAAAAAGAACGCTTGAACAATGAAAATAAACAACTTGCAGAGCGTTTAACGGAATTAGAGCCTAAGTATAATGAGGTCCAGTTAAAAATAGATACAGTAAAAAAAGAGATGGATTCTATTAATGTTCAAATTCAACAACTTAATCAACAATTAAACGATTCCTCTTTGAGTGAAGAAGAAAAAGCTACATTAAGATTACAACTATTGGATTTAAATGGAGAGCTTGCAACAAAGTCGGTAGAACTTACAACCCTTCAATTAGACAATCGTTATATGGAGTATCAACAAATACAACTACAGATTCAAACAAATCTACAAACCATAAAGTTAATTGATGATGGATTAAAAAGTGCTGATACAACCTTAGCAAAGCTACAAGAGCAACTTGAAGTAGCAAAAGCAAAAGTCGATAAAGCCAAAGAAGATCTTGAAACAAAAAAGGTAGAAGGAGAAAAACAACTGGCAAGCGCTAGGGCCTCTATTGAGCATGCAAAAAAAGAATTGGCAAAAGCGCAAGGTGAAGTATCAAAGAATGAAATCAATGGACAAGAACAGTTAGATTTTGCTCTTGATCAAATTACCTTAGCAGAAGAAAAGATTAAGGCGATTGAAGATGTAACATGGTTTATTTTAGATCGTAGCAAACAATATAGCTATAAAGATTATGAAAGCGCAACTATTCGTATGGAGAAAATAGCAATGATTTTTCCGGTGTTTTTCTTCTTAATTGCCGCTTTAGTTACCTTAACAACCATGACTCGTCTTATCGAAGAATCAAGATTAGAAATTGGGACATTAAAGTCATTAGGGTTCGATTTTAAAACCATTGCCTTTAAATATATGTTTTATGGTTTATCGGCTACTTGTATTGGTTCGATAGTAGGTTTAATATTAGGTGTTTTTTCCATTCCTAGTGTAATTTATCATTCGTGGAAACTAGAGTATTTATTACCAAACATTCAATATACGATTGATCTAAAAATTATTTTTATTACGGTCTTTTTATCTATTACGGTGATTTTCCTAACCATTCTTTTATCAATTTATAAAGAATTAATTGAAAAACCGGCGAATCTTTTAAGAGCGAAACAAGCAGTCAAAGCAAAAACCATCCTTTTAGAACGTATGCCATTTATTTGGAATCGTTTAAGCTTTATTTCAAAGGTAACGATGCGTAATTTAGCACGTTACAAGAAAAAAGTGATTATGACACTTATTGGTGTTTCAGGGTGTACATCTCTTTTAGTTTGTGGTTTTGGTATTAAAGATAGTATACAAGACATCACGAAATTGCAATTTCAAGAAATTTATCAATACGATGGGACCGTAACTTTAAAAAATGAATTAACACGAAGTGAAAAACAAACGGTTATACAGTCCATTAAAAATATCAAAGGTGTAAAAGACGTTACATTTGTCTCGATGTTCAATGGGAAAGTGAATAATGAAGAAGTAGATGTAATGATAGGTTATGAAGATCAAATAGATACGTTCATTCATTTTCGTGACCGTATCACACATCAAACCATTGCATCTTCTGAACCGGGCATTGTATTAAGTGAAAAACTCGCTAAAAAATTAAATGTAAAGAAACATGATATGGTTACCTTAACAAATAAAGATCAAATTACAAAAGAATTTACTGTTGTTGGTATTGCGGAACATTATGTAGGTCATTTTGCATATATTAATCCTCATAGTTATCAGGAGCAATATCGCATGACCATTCATTACAATACTATTTTTGTTAAGGGTCAACAAGAGGAAGTAGTCGATTCCATTAGTGCTTTACCGGAAGTGTTACATGTAAATTTTTATAATCGTACCATTGAAAATTTTAATAATATGATTCAAAGTTTAAACATTGTAGTGCTTGTTTTAATCGTATCTTCAGCAGCATTAGCCTTTGTTGTATTATATAACTTAACCAATGTAAATATTGCTGAACGTATACGTGAAATCGCAACCATCAAAGTTTTAGGTTTTTACAATAAAGAAGTATATAGCTATATATTTAATGAAAATTTAATTCTTGCCCTAGTATCTTCTGCAATAGGGATAATTGTTGGGAAATATCTTCATCAAACAATTATGCTTACTGTTGAGTTGGAACAAGTGATGTTTGGAAGAACCATTGCGCCTACAAGTTATATTTTGAGTGTGGCTTTAACAATATGTTTTACTTTTTTTGTTAATTTAGCTATGAAAAAAAGACTACGTAGTATCGATATGGTAGAATCACTAAAATCGGTAGAATAAGCTTTAAGTTGTAGTGTATTTCAAACCATAATTTTAAACAATAGAAAATGTGTTTGATTGTAAATTTTGACGAACCTAAATTTATAAAGAATAAATGAAAAAACATAACATTGAAATCAATGAATAAGATACTGTTACAACATTCTAGTATGTATAAGATAAAATTGTAAGTGGGATAGTTAATTAAGAAATTTTAAATAAAAAAGAAATTAACAAAGTATTATATAGAGTGGTTATAAAATTAAGGTTACTTAATAGAACGGAATGCATCGTTTACTCTTTCAAAATTTTAAAAATAGAAATAATTTGGTAATGTCTATTATTTTATTATATCTACAATTCTATTTATTTTAATTGCGGTATGAAAGAAACAATCAAATAAAATTTAACACTTGATTATTTTTAAAAAAATGTTTAAAAATGACTAATAATGTGAAAAAAATGTTCTAGTCACTTTTTGTTGAAAATGAATAGTAAATGAATAAATATGCATAATTTTATGTTAGAATACGAAGTTGAATAAATGTACTAAATGATTTTATAGTATAAATAAACATTCGTTTTTTAATCAGTAAAAATATAATTAGGAAACTTATTCAAATAAAAGAGGTAAAGTATGTTTAAAAAGATTTTTTTAATAGCAATGTTTTTAATCGCATCTATTGCCTATAGATCGATTAGTTTTGCACAAACAGATTCAACTTCAGAAGTAGCGGTAAGGCAAGAAGCTCCTTTAACTGTGGAGACAGAAACATCGGCGGATAAGGAAACTCAACCAGAAGAAGCTACAGTTACTGAAACAGCAGAAACTTCAGTTGTTGCAGAAGAAACGGTTGATGCCAATGTTGCCTCTGTTGATGAAGCAGAAGCAAATTTAGATGCAGGTATTTTACCTGCAACGTTAAACGCAACATCAAAACAGTTTGTGTTTTCAACAAATTTAAATCAACTTATTTCGAATGTTGAAATAAGTGGATTAGTTCAAGATGGACAAGGAAATTATGTTGTAGAACCACATAAAGAATATTCTATTGACTTATCATTTAGAGAAACTGAAACATTACAGTTTGATATGGGTGATACAGACAAGGAGTTTGTCTATACATTACCAAGTGGATTGGAAGGCATTACTTCACAACCAACGAATTTTACCATTAATATCGTCGACCAAAATGGTCCGGCAAGTATTACGGGAAATCAATTTACAGTTGAAAATGGGCAAGTAAAAGTTCGTTTTAATGTGAATGATCCAAATTATGCTCGTTTAAAATTATTACCAAACGTAGCGTTTGCATTAAGCATTAAAGCTAGCTTTGATGGTACACAAACTCAAATTGATTTTGGTAATAATGTTTTATTGAAATTACAATATGAAAACAATGCAAGCTTAGAAATTACAAAATTAGGGAAACAACGTAAGGTTGGGTTACCAACAATTGATTATGTAGTGACAGTGAAAACAAAAGGTATTAACCATAATGTGGTGATTAGTGATGCCATTACAGGAACAGCGATTTCACTAAATAAAGATGTAGTTGTTGAATCAAGCCTAAATGGTGTGTTATCACCTACAATCACTTATAATGAAACAACAGGTGTAAACAAAGGATTTCAGTTCACACTTCCAAGAACATTAAATAATGAAATTATAACAGTTAAATATTCCGCAGAAGCAGATTTTAGTAAGATTATTGAAAAAGGTAATGACGAACAAACATCCAATACTGCGATTGCAAAAAGTGATGAAGTAGCACAGGTGGAAGCTTTCCATACATTAAGAAACAACATTGAGACTCTATTGATTGTAAAAACTCATAAAGCTATTCAAAAGAATCCAACAAATCCTTCTATATTTACCGTTCCTTGGACTATTACAGTAAATGAAAATAAATTAATTGATATGAGTGGAAGAGTTATTGAGGATATTTTCCGTGCTAGTAGTCAAGATAAGGCGAAATTTACTGGTGATGGCATAGTTATTAAGGTTAGTAAAAAAGATGGAAGTAGTGAAACACGCAATTTAAAATGGAATGAGAATGGTCTGGTACCTATTAAAAATCAAGACGACAATAATATCGTTGGTTTTAGGTATACAATTCCTGCTACAGATGGATTTTCATCTTATACTATAGAAGCAAATTCAGAACTGGATAGTAGTAAGTCGTATGTCAGACTAGTTGTTCAAAATCACGCGAAAATTCTAAACTTAAAGGGAGCCACTGGGCAGGTTACCATCAATCTTACTCCGGGTGTTGGTCAAGATTTATTAACAGCTAAAAAAGAAGCTGTAAGTGTAAACAGTCAAGAGATTGAATGGAAGATTTCATTATCTATTTCAAGGAATGGTTATCCAAGATTAGTTGTTTATGATGATAACAGTAAACGTACGATTGTGGGAAAAACATATAAAGATAAATATATTGCTGATTCATTGAAAATAGAAGGATTATATCCTGAAGAGACGTTCAATTTTTTCTTAGACGATGCGGATACAACAGAAGCAAATTCTTTTTCAATTGAGTTTTTTCAAGATCAAGGAAAAGCTACAAAGGGATTATTACCTAGTAAAGATAATCAAAGTCGTAATTTAATTATCACGTATAAAACAAGGGTTAACCAAGAGCTTTTAAGAATTGCACACGATCAAGGGTATACAGATACAAATGCCATTCACTTTAACAATATGTCAGCTCGTGTAACATTTGATGATTATGTTGCTGCAAGTAGAACTGTAACTCCAAAGTTACAAACTATAGAAAAGAAATACACAGTAACAGATACAGCAACAATAGCGGGAGAAGCATATCCGGTATATAAATATGAAATTGTATTATCAAATCCAACAAATGAAACAGAAACCATTTTAGATGCCTTTGATGTGAATTATTTGAAATATTACGATGTAAATGGAGTGGTAATTAAAGGTGGACCGACAGCGGAAGAACAAACAGTTGTTGGTGGAAATGCAACCGGTGAAGCAACGGTTGATGGTATGAAAATTAATATCCATGAGTTTCCAAAAAATGCCGGAAAATTATATCCATTCTATAAAGTAGAATATTCATTAATTGTAAAAGATAAAGCGGCTTTAGATGCGTTAAATGCCTTAGCGATTAACGCGCCGGAAGGATATCCATTAACAAATACAGCAACATGGAATGGATTAACAAGCCAAGTAACAGAAGCGAAACATACACATTTTCCATACGTTGATAAAAAGCTAGACTTAAATCCAAGTTCAGCAAATGATTATATTGCCGAGTTTTCAATTGTAGTAAATAAATTTGGGCAAGACTTAATTCCAAATGCCAATGCTTTAAGTATATCTGATACTTTATCAGATAGCTTACGTTTCATCCCGGAATCAGTGGTATATGAACCAGCAGTAAACGCAACTTACAATTATGAAAACAACGTTTTAACATTCAATGATTTACCGGATAATCAAAAGATAACAATTAAGTATAAAGCAAAAGTATTAGGAAAAGGACTTGTAAACTTTACAAATACAGCAAAATTCTCAAACTTTGAATCAAAGATTGTAAATAATGTAAATATTACTTACACAGGTTTAGGAACGGGAAGTAATCCAAGTATTACATTATTTAAAGTGGATGATATTGATAATACAAAACCGGTACAAGGCGTTGTATTCCAATTATTCTATGTCAATGATGCAGGAGTAGATGTTGCCGTAACTGATAAGAATAATAACAATGTAACCTTTACAACAGGCGTAGATGGAAAGGTATTGGTGGTAGGAGATTCAGTCAATCTTGGATGGGCACTATGGAGTGATGGAAGAACCTATAAACTAAGAGAAATCGCAAGACCAAGTTGGTATTTAGCCAAAGGAGAAGATGTTACATTTAAGTTTAAAGATATTCCGGTAGCTGCAGATGAGTATTCTGTAGTAGGAGAAACGTTAATGGTACAAAACAGTCGTGTAAAGACAACGGTAACTGCGACAAAGACATGGGTGAATGGACCGGCAAGCGATCATGTTTCAGTGCCTATGGAATTAACAAGAAGCAGTGCGACAGTAGCGAAAGAAGTTGTAAATGTAATGCCGGAAATTACAGGAACAGGACCATTTACATATACATGGAAAGATCTACCAAAAACAGATACATTAGGGAATAACTATACGTATGAAGTAAAAGAACAAGGTGAAGTAAATAGTGTTTATACAACTGCAGGTGGAAATAGCTATGCAGTAAGTCAAGTAGGCAATAACATTACAAATACGTATCAAGCTGCCATGACAAGCTTTACGGCAACAAAGGTATGGGAAAATGGACCTGCAAATAGACCAACGATTATGTTACAGTTAAAACGAAACGGAACTAATTTTGGTCAACCGGTAGCCCTAGTAAATCAAACGACAAAGACATGGGATAACTTACCAAAGAGTGATGATCAAGGTGTAGATTATGTCTATAGTGTTGATGAAGTAGGAACACCAACAAACTATAGAAAAGAGCTTGTAAACAATACAACGATTAAGAATACGTATGTGATACCAAATACAACGGTAAAAGCAACAAAGGTATGGGTGAATGGACCTGTAACAGACCATAGCGCTGTTGATATTGAATTGTATCGCAATATTTTAGGACAACCAGAACAGTTGGTAAATGTAGCACCAGTACTTTCAGGAACAGGACCATTTACATATACATGGAATAATCTTGAACAAACAGATATACAAGGGAATGAATACATTTATACAGTAAAAGAGAAAGGTGTAGTCAACAATGAGGTTGTGATTAATGGTAATACGTATGTTGTAAGTCAAGTAGGTAATACCATTACCAACACATATCGAAGTGCAGAGATTAGTTTTACAGGTACAAAGGTATGGGAAAATGGACCAACCAATAGACCAAGTATACAGTTACAGTTAAAGCAAAATGGAGTGAACCATTTAGCACCGGTAACATTAGCGAATGGAACATTAAGTTATACATGGACTAAGTTACCAAAAACAGATCAACAAGGAGTAGACTATGTCTATAGTATTGATGAAGTCGCTGTACCAGCTAATTATCGTAAGACCATTGTCGATGAACAAACGATTAAGAATATCTATGATCCGGTTGTAATAGTCCCAAGTGGAGGAGCGGATGAAGAAGTTGAAAGTGTATCACATAGTGTGAAGATACCAAAAACAGGTGATACAACGAATACAACGTTATATGTTGTCTTTGCTGTAGCGGCATCAGCTGGTTTAGCTTATGTAGTTCTTAAAAGAAAAAAGAATCGTGATTAACAAAAAATGACTAGTAATTAAAAACTAGTCATTTTTATGTGTAAATTGTCAAAAATTATGTTATTATATAGAACTGTATCGACTCTTTTTCTGCTTCTTCAATATATTATAATTTGTATGAAACCCATAGAGATGTGATAGAATGAAGGTGTAGATATGCCGTTTATATGAAATCACAATGACAACAGAAAATCTTTAGGTCGATAATATAACTATTTAAAAAAAGTAAAGTAACCATATTACTTAAGGAAAGAGGTACCATATGTTTAAAAAGATTTTTTTAATCGCTGTATTTCTGATTGCATCTATTGCATATAGAACTCTTAGTTTTGCAGAAACTGAGAAAACGAATATAAATACGGAATCAGAAATTTCTACAAACACAGAAACGGAATCGAAAGATGAAGTTTCAACAACGATAACTGTTGATGAAAATGCAGAAAGTACGCCTGTAGTAGTTGAAGAAAATAATCAAACAACTACAGAAGAAGTAATTGCTACAGAGACATCGCCTGATGTAACAGGTCCGAATAGTACAAATCCTGAAACGTTACCTGAATCAAGTGAGCTGATGCCTGAAACAACAGAAGAAGTAAATGAAAAAATGACTTTAAATGCGGAAGCAGTAACAGAAGAAAACTTAGATGAAGGGATTATTCCTGCAAATATAAATCCGTTATCAAAACAATTTGTATTTGATACAAACTTAAATCAATTCGTAAGTAACTTGGAGATTTCAGGTTTAGTGCAAGATGAACAAGGAAATTATGTTGTGGTTCCATATACAGAATATTCCATTGACTTATCATTTAGAGAAACAGAAACATTGCAACTTGATATGGATGATACAGGCAAGGAGTTTATCTATACATTGCCAAGTGGATTAGAAGGTATTAATTCACAACCGACGAATTTTACGATTAATATTGTTGACCAAAATGGTTCGGCGAGTATTGCGGGAAATCAATTTACAGTTGAAAATGGACAAGTAAAAGTTCGTTTCAATGTAAATGATCCAAATTATGCTCGTTTAAAATTATTGCCAAATGTAGCGTTTACCTTAACAATTAAAGCTAGTTTTGATGGCACACAAACTCAAATTGATTTTGGTAATAATGTTGTGATTAAGTTAAAATTTGAAAACAATGCTAGTTTAGAGATTACAAAAACCGGTGCGCAACGTGGCGTATCATCAAAAATTGTTGATTATACATTAACGGTAAAATCAAATGGTATCAATGAAAATGTTCAAATTGAAGATGTTATTTCTGGAACAGCATTAAATCTAGATAAAAATTTATACATTGTATCAAGTGTAAAAGGTGAACTGAAACCAACGATTACCTATAACGAGGCATCTGGTGTCAATAAAGGCTTCTCTACTACGATTGATCGTATGATTAGTGGAGAAATAGTAACGATTAAATATACTGCAAATATTGATTTTAATAAAATTACAGATATTGGTACCGTTGCACAAACTGCAAATAGAGCAACAGCACAAAGTACACAATCACCTATGGTGGAAGCAAATCATAGCTTATATAAGAGTATTGCTTATAAAGGGGTTGAAAAAAAGGCTTCACCTCCAGTGACAAATCCTGGTAACTCTAATTTACATCAAGTGAGTTGGGAAATTAAGGTCAATGAAGAAAAGTTATTTGATATGAGTAACCGAGTGATTATGGATGAGGTTCATTCAACAAGTACAGGTGTTATGCATATCGTTGGTACTGGTATCAAAATGCAAGTCACAAAACCGGATGGTTCTGTTGAAAACAGAAATTTAGCATGGAGTGACTTAACGGTTATTCGTGATGGTAGTGGACGTATCACTTCTTGGAAGTATAATGTTCCATCAACGGATGGCGTTTCTAGTTATAAAATTACAGTAGACACTGAGGTAGATAGTTCAAATATTTTTGCTCGTTTAGTTGTAGTGAATAAAGCTAAAATTGAAGGTATTAAAGAAACATCAGCTTCTCAAGTATTTACACCTGGAGTTGGACAAGATACCTTAACAGCAAAAAAAGAAGCAGTAAGTGTAAATAGTCAGGAAATTGAATGGAAGATTACCGTTGATGTAGCAAGTAAAGGTTACCCATCGTTCTTTATTGTAGATGATGTTACACGTATATTATATAAAGGAGTAACTTATAAAGACGAATTCCTTAAACCAACATTATTGGTAGAAGGATTGTATCCGGAAGAATCCTATAAATTAAATGAAATCTTTAATGGAGATGCTAATACATTTACTTTGGTGTTCTACCAAAATCAAGAGCAAACCATTGAAGGATTAAAACCAAGTACAAACAATCAGAAACGTTCCATTGTAATTACTTATAAGGCAAAAGTAAATCAAGAAATTTTAGCTATTGCTCATGCCAATGGATATGCAGACTATACGGCTGAACACCGTAATAACATCTCAGCACGTGTAACATCGGGAGACTATGTTGGTGCGGTTGCAAAAGCATACCCAAAAATTCAAACAATTGAAAAGAGCTATCTATCAATGACACAAGAAAATGTCAATGGTGCTCCTTATCCAGTCTTTAATTATTCAGTTGTAATTTCTAATGTATCTGGAGATCCAGAAACCATTTTAGATGCCTTTGATGTGAATTATTTGAAATATTACGATGCAAATGGAGTGGTAATTAAAGGTGGACCGACAGCGGAAGAACAAACAGTTGTTGGTGGAAATGCAACCGGTGAAGCAACGGTTGATGGTATGAAAATTAATATCCATGAGTTTCCAAAAAATGCCGGAAAATTATATCCATTCTATAAAGTAGAATATTCATTAATTGTAAAAGATAAAGCGGCTTTAGATGCGTTAAATGCCTTAGCGATTAACGCGCCGGAAGGATATCCATTAACAAATACAGCAACATGGAATGGATTAACAAGCCAAGTAACAGAAGCGAAACATACACATTTTCCATACGTTGATAAAAAGCTAGACTTAAATCCAAGTTCAGCAAATGATTATATTGCCGAGTTTTCAATTGTAGTAAATAAATTTGGGCAAGACTTAATTCCAAATGCCAATGCTTTAAGTATATCTGATACTTTATCAGATAGCTTACGTTTCATCCCGGAATCAGTGGTATATGAACCAGCAGTAAACGCAACTTACAATTATGAAAACAACGTTTTAACATTCAATGATTTACCGGATAATCAAAAGATAACAATTAAGTATAAAGCAAAAGTATTAGGAAAAGGACTTGTAAACTTTACAAATACAGCAAAATTCTCAAACTTTGAATCAAAGATTGTAAATAATGTAAATATTACTTACACAGGTTTAGGAACGGGAAGTAATCCAAGTATTACATTATTTAAAGTGGATGATATTGATAATACAAAACCGGTACAAGGCGTTGTATTCCAATTATTCTATGTCAATGATGCAGGAGTAGATGTTGCCGTAACTGATAAGAATAATAACAATGTAACCTTTACAACAGGCGTAGATGGAAAGGTATTGGTGGTAGGAGATTCAGTCAATCTTGGATGGGCACTATGGAGTGATGGAAGAACCTATAAACTAAGAGAAATCGCAAGACCAAGTTGGTATTTAGCCAAAGGAGAAGATGTTACATTTAAGTTTAAAGATATTCCGGTAGCTGCAGATGAGTATTCTGTAGTAGGAGAAACGTTAATGGTACAAAACAGTCGTGTAAAGACAACGGTAACTGCGACAAAGACATGGGTGAATGGACCGGCAAGCGATCATGTTTCAGTGCCTATGGAATTAACAAGAAGCAGTGCGACAGTAGCGAAAGAAGTTGTAAATGTAATGCCGGAAATTACAGGAACAGGACCATTTACATATACATGGAAAGATCTACCAAAAACAGATACATTAGGGAATAACTATACGTATGAAGTAAAAGAACAAGGTGAAGTAAATAGTGTTTATACAACTGCAGGTGGAAATAGCTATGCAGTAAGTCAAGTAGGCAATAACATTACAAATACGTATCAAGCTGCCATGACAAGCTTTACGGCAACAAAGGTATGGGAAAATGGACCTGCAAATAGACCAACGATTATGTTACAGTTAAAACGAAACGGAACTAATTTTGGTCAACCGGTAGCCCTAGTAAATCAAACGACAAAGACATGGGATAACTTACCAAAGAGTGATGATCAAGGTGTAGATTATGTCTATAGTGTTGATGAAGTAGGAACACCAACAAACTATAGAAAAGAGCTTGTAAACAATACAACGATTAAGAATACGTATGTGATACCAAATACAACGGTAAAAGCAACAAAGGTATGGGTGAATGGACCTGTAACAGACCATAGCGCTGTTGATATTGAATTGTATCGCAATATTTTAGGACAACCAGAACAGTTGGTAAATGTAGCACCAGTACTTTCAGGAACAGGACCATTTACATATACATGGAATAATCTTGAACAAACAGATATACAAGGGAATGAATACATTTATACAGTAAAAGAGAAAGGTGTAGTCAACAATGAGGTTGTGATTAATGGTAATACGTATGTTGTAAGTCAAGTAGGTAATACCATTACCAACACATATCGAAGTGCAGAGATTAGTTTTACAGGTACAAAGGTATGGGAAAATGGACCAACCAATAGACCAAGTATACAGTTACAGTTAAAGCAAAATGGAGTGAACCATTTAGCACCGGTAACATTAGCGAATGGAACATTAAGTTATACATGGACTAAGTTACCAAAAACAGATCAACAAGGAGTAGACTATGTCTATAGTATTGATGAAGTCGCTGTACCAGCTAATTATCGTAAGACCATTGTCGATGAACAAACGATTAAGAATATCTATGATCCGGTTGTAATAGTCCCAAGTGGAGGAGCGGATGAAGAAGTTGAAAGTGTATCACATAGTGTGAAGATACCAAAAACAGGTGATACAACGAATACAACGTTATATGTTGTCTTTGCTGTAGCGGCATCAGCTGGTTTAGCTTATGTAGTTCTTAAAAGAAAAAAGAATCGTGATTAAATAACAAAGAAGGAATAGAGATTCCTTCTTTTACTATAAAGGATAAAATTATGCAATGAATCTGGTTTTTCACTGGATAATAACCTTTTGAAATCGATATACTTATCATTTTTGTGATGATAAATATAATATTTATGATAAAATAGTTAGAGAGAAAATTAAGAGGAAAATGTAAAATGGCTAAAGAAATTTTTAGTATGGATTTTTATGGGCGTAATTTGACGGTAGAAACAGGCGAAATTGCGAAACAAGCTGGGGGATCAGTTTTAGTAAGATATGAAGATACGGTAGTGTTATCAACAGCTACAGCTTCAAAACAAGCAAAAGACACTGATTTTTTCCCATTAACAGTTACGTTTGAAGAAAAACTATATTCTGCAGGAAAAATTCCTGGTGGATTTTTAAGAAGAGAAGGTAGACCTTCTGAACACGCTACTTTAACGGCACGTTTGATTGACCGACCAATTCGTCCGTTATTTGCGGAAGGTTTTCGTAATGAAGTGCAAGTAGTCAATACGGTACTTTCAACAAATACAGATGTATCACCTGAAATGGCAGCTATGTTTGGTGCTTCTCTTGCATTATGTGTAAGTAATATTCCATTCAATGGACCGATTGCTGGTGTTATTGTCGGTAGAGTGGATGGAGAATTTATTATTAACCCAACAGTAGAGCAACAAGAAAAAAGTGATATTCACTTAGCAGTAGCTGGTACAAAAGATGCGATTAACATGGTTGAAGCCGGTGCAAAAGAAGTAAGTGAAGAAGTTATGTTGGATGCTTTATTTTTTGGACATGATGCGATTAAACAATTATGTGCATTTCAAGAAGAAATTATGTTGAAGTGTGCAAAAGAAAAAATGGATGTAGTTTTATATGAAATCAATCCAATGATTAAAGCACTGGTAGATGAAAAGGGTAAACAACGTATTGAAGAAGCAGTATCGATCAAAGGTAAATTGGAACGTTATGGTAAAATTGATGAATTAACGGAAGAGATGTGCTTATTAGTTGAAGCAATGACTTTTGAAAATGATAAAGCAAAAGAAAAAGCAGTAAAACAATGTAAAGAATATTGTACAGAAATTGAAGCAAATGAAGTGCGTCGTTTAATTTCTGTGGATAAAATTAGACCGGATGGTCGTAAAGTGGATGAAATTCGTCCGTTAAACTCGCAAATAGATTTATTGCCTCGTGTACATGGTTCAGCATTGTTTACACGTGGAGAAACACAAGTGTTATCGGTAACCACATTAGGTGCGTTGGGTGATAATCAAATTATTGATGATTTAACAGATGTAGAAGAAAAACGTTTCATGCATCACTATAATTTCCCACCATATTCCGTTGGTGAAGTAGGAAGAATTGGCTCACCAGGTCGTCGTGAAATTGGTCATGGTGCTTTAGGTGAACGTGCTCTTGCGCAAGTATTGCCAAGTGAAGAGGAGTTTCCATATGCAATACGTACGGTTGCTGAAGTATTAGAATCAAATGGTTCTTCTTCGCAAGCTTCGATTTGTGCTGGTACAATGTCTTTAATGGCAGCAGGTGTACCAATTAAAGCGCCGGTAGCAGGGATTGCGATGGGGCTTGTTACATATGGAGAACACTATACAGTGCTAAGTGATATTCAAGGTATGGAAGATCACTTTGGGGATATGGATTTTAAAGTGGCAGGGACTAATGCAGGTATTACTGCATTACAAATGGATATTAAAATTGAAGGTATTCGTCGTGATATTTTAGTGGAAGCCTTGGCTCAAGCGAAAAAAGGACGTCAAGAAATCATGGCAAATATGATGGAATGTATTGATGAACCACGCAAAGAAGTAAGTAAATACGCTCCAAAGATGGTTACACTTACAATTCCTGTTGATAAGATTCGTGAAGTCATTGGTACTGGTGGAAAAATGATTAACCAAATCATTGAAGAATGTAATCAAGTTAAAATTGATATTGAAGATGATGGACGTTGTGTTATTTATCATAATGATATGGACGCATTAAATAAGGCAAAGGCGATGATTGAAGCAATTATTAAAGAAGCTAAAGTTGGTGAAATTTATGAATCCAAAGTGGTTCGTATTGAAAAATTTGGAGCTTTTGTTGAATTGTTTACAGGAACAGATGCGTTACTTCATGTATCAAAAATTAGTCATCAACGTGTAGATAAGCCGGAAAGTGTATTAAAACTTGGTGATGTTGTACGTGTTATTGTGACCGAAATTGATGATAAAGGACGTGTAAATGTATCTGCCAAAGATTTAATTGAAAAACCAGAAACTCTTCAAGAAGAAAGTGATAAAAAAGCAGAAGAAAAACCGGTTGAGAAAAAATCAGGTGAAAAGCGTTTCTTTAAGAAAAAAGATTAAATATGAGAATGCGTAAAAAAAAGTGGGCACTTCCTTTTTTACAAGAACACAGTGAAGTGGCTTTACAAAATCCAGTACATTTAAAAGGTAACTGGAATACTGTTTCCACTCAAAGACCAATACATTTAGAAATAGGTGTAGGTAAAGGCGGTTATATCAATCAAATGGCTTTGCAATATCCTGATGCCTTTTGGGTTGGTATTGAAAAAGATGTAAATGTTGTATGTATTGCCGTTAAGAATTTTATACGTCAAGAAAATGAGAATGAACTTTTTATAACAAATGATGCTAGTGAATTAGAACAATGGTTTGATAAAGAAGAAATTGATGTTATACATTTAAATTTCTCAGATCCATGGCCTAAAAAAGGCTATCGTAAGCGTCGTTTGTCGAGTGATGGTTTTGTTAGTAAATACCATGATATTTTAAAAGAAAATGGTAAAATTATTTTAAAAACAGATAATAAAATTTTATTTGAATTTTCAGTTGTTGAAATACTTAAGTCAAACTTTACACTAGAGGAATTAAGTGTGGATTTTCGTAGAGAAGAACACCAAGAAGATGCAATTACAGAATATGAAGCGAAATTTATGGCGTTAAATCAACCGATTTATCGTGCGATTTTCAAGAAGATTTAAAAATAGACACGTTGTGTCTATTTTTTTCAAGGGAAAAGTATTGGTAAATATCTATGATTTCATAGATGAATATTGTATAATTTTTAAGAAAGGTAAAGATTATGAAAAAACTATTAATTTTATTATTATCTTTATTCATTTTTTTAAATGGATGTCAAGTTGAAAAACAAGTTATTTCATATACTGTCTATCCGATTGGATATTTATTAGATCGTATAGGTGGTAATCGTGTGGAAACTATATCGTTACAAAAACAAGAAATGATACAACGCGCACAAGCTGTTGAAGAGTTTGATGAAATTTTAAAGCGAAGTTCTCTTTTGTTTCATCTTGGAGAATTAGAGCCATATTTGGATGTGAACCGTAGTAATATTGAAAAAAGCAAAGTCATTACCAATGATTTATCATCAAACAATGCTATTTATGAATTTAAGCGTTATACCAGAGTTTATGTGGATGGTAAAGAGTCTTACATTGAAGGACCATACTATAATTCTAAAGTATTTGATACCATTGATGTGAATGCTAAAGATTTACATTTATGGTTAGATCCTATTTCAATGATTTCCATGGCAAAAGAAATTAAGACTTATTTAGCAAGCAATTATGTGGAACAATCTAGCTATTTTAATGAAAATTACGATAAACTAGTCAATGATTTAGTGCGTTTAGATGCACAATATCAATTATTAGCTCAAAAGTGTAAAGATGAAAATAAATCGGTTAAGTTTGTATCTATGTCTGCAAGCTTTGGAAACTGGCAAAAAGCTTATGGATTTCAAGTATATCCGGTAATCTTAAGTAAATATGGAGTACTACCAAATCAGGAACAACTTTCAGTGATTAAAAGTCGTATTATTGAAAATGAAGTAAAATATATTGCATACGAACCAAATATGACTGAAGATATGATTGCTTTGTTTAATGAATTGGAATCTGAATTACATTTAACACGTGTAAATTTAAGTAATATTTCTTCGCTTACTTCTTCTCAAGAAAATGATAATAAAGATTATTTATCAATTATGTATGAAAATTTAAATGTTTTAGAGAATATGATTACAGAAAATGTGGATGTAAATACGGAAGAAGTGCAAGAAGATGCAGAAGCAGTTGAAACAGAAAAGGAAACAAATAAGTCGTAATACAGATTGCGACTTATTTTATAGGTAAAAGGAATGGAAAAAATATTATTAATCGATGGGAACTCCATGTTATTTCGAGGTTATTATGCAACGTGTTATACACGTATGATGAAGACATCAAGCGGAATACCAACCAATGCCGTCTTTGCATTTAGTACGATGATGGATAAGGCAATAAAAAAAATTGAGCCCAAGTATGTAGTGGTGGCATTTGATAAGGGAAAAAAGACGTTTCGTCACGATTTGTATGAAGATTATAAAGGTGGTCGTAAAGCAGCTCCTGAAGATTTAGTGCCACAGTTTTCATTGGTGCGTGAATTTTTAAAGGCATATAATATTCCTTACATTGAAGAAGAAAACATTGAAGCAGATGATATTATAGGCTCTTTAGCTAAAAAATATCCTGATCATGAAGTTAATATCTTAACAAGTGACCGTGATTTACTCCAAGTTATTGATACAACAACCAGTGTCTATTTAATGAAAAAAGGTATTACAGATATGCAACTGGTAGATGAAGAAACTTTAAAAGAAGAATTTCATTTACGTCCTTTACAAATCATTGATTTAAAGGGGTTAATGGGTGATAGTGCCGATAATATAAAAGGTGTTATGGGGATTGGAGAAAAAACTGCTTTAAAACTTTTGGAAGATTATCAATCGATTGAAAAAATTTATGAAAATATTGATCATATCAAAGGAAAATTAAAAGAAAAGTTATTGCTAGATAAAGAAAGTGCCTTTCTATCGAAACAATTAGCGACGATTAAAACCGATGTTTCAATTCCTCTTTCCTTAGAAGATTTTTTATTTCAACCGAATTATGAAACATTATTGAAATTCTATCATCAATATGAAATGCGTCATTTGGCAGCTTCGATTGATGTTACCGATGCTAGTGAAATTACATATCAAGTTGTAAAAAAAGTTTCTAAAGATTTACTTCATGCATATGCGATTCTTGATTTTCAACGTGATTATTTCGATTATTTTAATCCAAATGTCTATGGGTTAAGTATCTATTTTAATGGAAAAATTGAATATATTGCTTTAGAAGATTTAAAACAAGATGAAGAAACATTAGCGTTTCTAATGAGCGAAAAAGAGAAAGTTGTTTATGATGTTAAGGCATTGTATCACTTGATGGATGGGATTCATGTACCCATTCATGGCTTTCTTTATGATGTTATGATTGCTTGTTTTTTAAATGATACTTCTTTAACAGATTACGAGAAAATGATTACCCATTATGATTTAAAAGAAGAGTTTACGTTAAAGGATTTATTTGGGTTAGAAAGTAAACCAAAACTTCCGGATGCAGAAGTTCTTGCAAAACATAGTGCGAATCGTATTAAGAATATCGCAACCGTCTATCATATTGTAAAAAGTGAAATTCAAGAAAAAGAAATGGAACAGTTACTTCTAGAGGTTGAATTACCACTTGCACATGTATTGTATAAAATGGAAAAAGAAGGTATTTGCATCAATACAGATGTATTAGATCAAATTAGTAATGATACATTAAATAAGATGCAAGAATTGTCCAATACAATTTACCAATATGTGGATACTACATTTAATTTGAATTCACCAAAACAACTTGCGGAAGTTTTATTTGATAAACTACAATTGCCTAGCAATAAAAAGCGTAGTACATCACAAGATATTTTAGAGAAATTGATTGGAAAACATCCGATTATTGAGGATATACTACTTTATCGTAAGTATAGTAAGTTATATTCTACCTATGCGGAAGGTTTAAAGAAATATGTAGGTAGTGACTTGAAAATACACACCATTTATAATCAAGTGCAAACCGCTACAGGGCGTTTATCTTCTACTGATCCAAATTTACAAAACATTAGTGTTAAGGATGAAGAAAGTAAAGAAATACGTAAGGCTTTTATTGCAAGTAAAGATAGCATATTATTAAGTTGTGATTATTCACAGATTGAATTACGTATGCTTGCGCATCTTGCTAAAGAAGAAAAACTCATTGATGCTTTTAAGCATGATTTAGACATTCATACAAAGACAGCTATGGACATCTTCCATATTCAGGAAACAGAAATGACTCCAGCTTATCGTAGAGCTGCTAAGGCTGTAAATTTTGGTATTATTTATGGTATGAGTGAGTTTGGTTTATCACAACAAATTCATGTAAGTATCAATCAAGCAAAAGAGTTTATAAATAATTATTTCGCTACATATCCAAATATCAAACACTATATGGAGCATGTAATTCAACATGCGGTAGAATCAGGGTATGCAAGTACAATTTTAAAACGTCGTCGTTATATTAAAGAATTAAAAGATAGTAATTATATGATGAAAGAATTTGGTAAGCGTGCAGCTATGAATACACCAATTCAAGGTAGTGCTGCTGATTTATTAAAATTAGCAATGATTCAGATTGATAAAAAGATGGAAGGGTTACAATCAAAAATGATTTTAACGGTCCACGATGAATTGATTTTTGATGTTTTAGAAAGTGAATTTGATCAAGTATTAGCAATTGTTTTAGAAGGGATGGAAAATGCTATGAAGTTAAGTGTTCCTTTAAAAGTTTCTTATAGTAAAGGTACTTCATGGTATGATGCAAAATAATGCCAGAGTTACCGGAAGTAGAAACCGTTGTACGCACATTGAAGCAAGCTGTTAAAGATTGTAAGATTGTTCAGGTAGATATTTATTGGAATAATATTATTGTTGGTGATCTTCAAACTTTTAAATCTTCGTTAATCGGACAAACATTTAGAGGTTTTAAACGTCGAGGTAAGTACATTATCTTTGAGTTGGATGATTGTAGTCTATTGTCTCATTTGCGTATGGAAGGTAAGTATTTTATTAAAGATTCTAATGATAAAAGGGAAAAGCATGAGCATGTTATTTTTACTTTAGATAATGGTAAAACATTGAGGTATCATGATACTAGAAAATTTGGTAAAATGGAAGTAATTCCAAAGAGTAAGGACTATGTACAATTAAAGAATTTAGGGGTAGAACCTTTAAGTCGTAAATTGAATGAAACTTATGTATCAAACTATATTAAAAATACAAAACAATGTATGAAACAACTGTTATTAGATCAATCTTTCATTGCCGGTATTGGAAATATTTATGCGGATGAAATATTGTTTAGAATGAAAGTACATCCCAAAAAGATTGCAAAAGAATTAACATCTCAAGAGATTAAAGATCTTGTTTATTATACAAAATATGTTTTAAAAGGTGCTATAAAGGCAGGAGGAACAACAATTCGTTCGTATACGTCTTCGCTTGGTATTACAGGTCGTTTTCAATTAAAATTAAAGGTACATATGCGTAAAGATGAACCTTGTTATCTATGTAAAGAAAAGATTGTAAAAGAAGTGGTTGCTCAAAGGGGGACATATTATTGTCCAAGGTGTCAAAGTTTATGAAAATTGCGATTACAGGTTTAATGGGAAGTGGAAAAAGTACGGTTGCTAATATATTTAGAGAACTGGGTTATCCTGTGTTTGATGCTGATGAGGTTGCTAAATCCTTTTTAAAGAAGGATAGTAAGGGTTATCATGAAGTATTAAATACATTTGGTGAAGATGTATTAGATGAACATTATGAAATTGATAAGGGTTTTCTTGCTAAATTGGTTTTTCAAAATAAAGAATGTAAAGAGGCCTTGGAAGGAATTATTCATCCTCTTGTTAAAGAAGCGTTACTTAAAGAAATGAAAAATAAAAAGGTATTTATTGCTGAGGTACCATTGTTGTTTGAAGCTCATTTTGATCAATATTTTGATGAAATATTGTATGTAGATACCAGTGAAGAACATTTATTACAACGATTAGAAGCCAGAAATATGACAAAAGAAGAGATACAAGCACGTTTAAAAAATCAAATGACAAGACAAGAAAAAAAAGCCAAAGCGACATATATAATTAAAAATGAAGAAGATATTGATGCACTGAAAAAAGAAGTAATGCATGTGATTAAAAAATGGGGTATTTAAATGTTAAAAGGAAAAGATTTATATAAAGTATCCATTAATGAGTTAATGAATCAAAATCAATTAACTTCTTTAATGATGCTTTATCAACCGATTATAGGTCATAAGGCTGTTATTTTATATTTAACATTGATTCAAGATGTACGTCATGCTAGAGGGTTTGAAACCTTCAATCGTTTGATCAACATTTTACAGATGAGTATTGAAGAGATTGACCAGGCTCGAATGCGTTTAGAAGAGTATCAACTTCTAACTACATTTTGTAAATCAAGTGATCTTAAAGATTCATATATATTTATTATTCATGCCCCTAAATCCTGTGATGTATTTTTTAAAAATGATGTATTTTCACGTTTATTAATGAAATATTTAGATAGTAAACAATATGAAACAACATTAAATCGTTTAATTAAACCAAGCTTAGATGTTGCTGAATATAAAAACATTACTAAGAAGTTTAATGTTGATTCTATACGATGGAATGAAGAAAATGAACAAGAATTTAAAGCAATTAAACCAAACTATAAGTTTAATGAAGATGTTCAAGTACATATTAATTTTGATTATCATAAGTTCTTATTTAATTTATCGAGTTTGAATTTCCCCATTGCAGAGCGTAGTGCAGAAAATTTAAGATTAATTGGAGAAATTGCTACAATCTATGGAATAAGTGCAGATCAAATGCGTATTTTAGTTGGAAAATGCAGTTCTATAGAAACCGGTCGTTTTGATGTGGAACGTTTTAAAAAATTAGCACAAGCTTATATTCCAAAAGAAGTAGTAAAAGAAAGTAATATTTATAAATTGCCATGTGCTTCCTTTTTGCAATCGAAACAAAATGGTATTGAAGTAACTTATCAAGATAAACAATTACTGGAAGATTTGGTGTTAAAAATGAAATTAAAACCAGAGGTAGTGAATGTTTTGGTTGAGTATATCTTAAATACGAATGATCAGCGTTTAATACGAAGATATGTAGAACAAATTGCTGCTACTTGGATTCGCAAGGGAATCGAAGAGTATCAACAAGCTCTTGATGAAGTAAAGAATTACCAAGAACAACAAATTACTACAAGTAAGAAAATGAAAAAGAAAATGAAAGCACCTAATTACACTAAGCCGGAAGAAGTGGAAAATGAAGAACATCTTCAAGATATACTACAGTGGCTTGATAAGGAGGTAAAATAATGGAACCTTTAGTATTTAAACCTGTTGAATTAGATGAGGATTTAAAGCAAGAAAAACAAGCATTAATTGTGCAATTAAAGAAGAATCCTATCGTAATAGATTTTTTAAAGAAATATAAATTAAATTCAAGCTATGTGGAGGAGTTTCCATATCGTTTTAAGACTTGGATCGATTCTAAAGATCAATGTGCATATTGTGTTGGTTTCGAAAACTGTAATCAAGAAACTAATGGAGTACACTTAGATTTAATTTATGATGGAAATCTTGAGTATGTCTATAGACCTTGTCCATATCAACTTGAAGCAAATAAGAAGCTAGAACATGTAAAGAATTATAAACGCAATCACTTGCCTTTACAGTTGCAGAGTGTTTTTTTTCAAGATATTGACACCAAAAAAGAAAAAGTTGCTTATTTACAAGTATTTAAAGATATTGTTTCTTGGTATAAGCATCCAACATCAAAAGGTTTTTATTTATGGGGTAATGTAGGAGTTGGTAAAACTTATCTATTAGCTTGTTTAAGTAATGCACTAGCAAAAGAAGGACATAAAGTTGCTTTTATTCATGTTCCAACGTTTGTACTTGAAATGAAAAATTTATTTTATGATAACGAAGAATTCCAACGACGTATTACAACATTAATGGAAGTTCCATATTTATTTTTTGATGATATTGGTGCAGAAAATGCAACACCTTGGATTCGTGATGAACTATTATTGCCTATCTTAGAGTATCGTATGCATAATGGTGCCATTACCATGTTTACAAGTAATTTAAATTTTGAAATGTTACATGATCACTATGTATTGAATGCACATGGACATGAAGAAACATTGAAAGCGACTCGTTTTTTAGAACGTGTGCGTTTTTTAGCCAAAGAAGTAGAATTAATTGGTTTGAATCGTAGATGAGGATTTCTTAGGTTCTGGTAATATTATACTTTTCAAATGTGCAATAAAATGTTATCATTTTATAGATTGAAAAGAGGTTTAGCAATGATTAGAAGGATAGGTATATTGACTTCTGGTGGCGATTCACCTGGAATGAATGCTGCAATTCGTGCAGTGACTAGAACGGCTTTGTCAAATGGCATTGAAGTTGTAGGTATTAAGGATGGATATCGTGGACTTTATGAAGGAAACTTCATGAGTATGAAAAAGACAGATGTATCGGATATTTTAGATCGTGGTGGAACAAAATTAGGTTCTGCTCGTTTAAAAGAGTTTAAAGATGTAAAAGTACAGGAAAAATGTGTTGAGAATCTTAAAAAATCTGGTATTGATGCCATTGTGGTAATTGGTGGAGATGGTTCTTATCGTGGAGCTTTAGCTCTTACCAAGTTAGGGATTAATTGTATTGGTTTACCAGGAACCATTGACAATGATATTCCGGGTACAGATTATACAATAGGGTTTGATACAGCTTTAAATACAGTAGTAGAAGCAGTAGATAAGCTTCGTGACACATCAAGTTCACACCATCGTTGTTCGGTTGTGGAAGTGATGGGAAATCACTGTGGGGATTTGGCTTTATGGGCTGGTATTTCTTGTGGTGCTGAAATTGTTGTTACACCTGAAACAGGTTATGATGAAGTAGAAATTCTAGAAAAATTAATGTATTTAGATCGTAATGTTAATAAAAATCATGCGATTGTCATTATTTCTGAAAAAATGACGCATGTTGAAGATTTAGCAAATAAAATTTCAAATCATACAGGTTTTTCGGGTCGTGCTACTGTTTTAGGGCATATACAAAGAGGCGGAAGTCCTACTCCATTTGACCGTGTATTGGCATCACGCATGGGAGAAAAAGCTGTTGATTTATTAATGGCTGGTGTTGGTGGTCATTGTGTTGGCATTTTAGAAAATAAGATTATTTCGATGCCAATTGAAGAAGCTTTATCCACATTAAAAACATCAAGAAAGCAATTATATCGATTATTTGATCGATTAGTTTAGAAAGAGGGTTAAGAATGAGTAAGCAAACAAAGATTGTATGTACAATTGGTCCAGCAAGTGAATCGGTAGAAATGATTACAAAGTTGGCTAATGAAGGAATGAACATTGTTCGTTTAAATTTTTCTCACGGTTCTTTTGAAGAACATTTAAATCGTATTCACATGGTTCGTGAAGTTGTTGAGAAAACAGGTATCAATTTAGGTATCATGTTAGATACAAAAGGACCTGAAATTCGTTTAGGTATGTTCAAGAACGATAAAGAAGACTATGTAAAAGGGGATATCGTTAAGATATGTAAAAAGGAAATTGAAGGTACAAAGGAAATGTTCCATATTCAATGTCCTGAACTTTTCGATGATGTTAAAGTTGGGAACTATATTTTAATTAATGATGGAAAACAACGCTTAACTGTATTAGAAAACGATGGAGAAGTATTAACTTGTCGTG
This sequence comes from Erysipelotrichaceae bacterium, assembly GCA_030528645.1. Taxonomy (GTDB): domain Bacteria; phylum Bacillota_I; class Bacilli_A; order Erysipelotrichales; family Erysipelotrichaceae; genus RQZE01. The sequence continues at coordinate 68,818 of JAUMYM010000003.1, forward strand.
TAGAAGTAACAGGTCCAATTTCATCAAGAAAAGGATGTAATGTTCCTGGTGTAAAATTAAGTATGCCATTTATTTCTCCGAAAGATGATGCAGATATTCGTTTTGGATGTCGCAATGATGTGGATTTCATTGCTGCATCATTTGTGCGTAGAGCAGAAGATGTATTAGCAATTCGTAAGATTTTAATTGAAGAAGGAAAACCGGCAATTAATATTATCGCTAAAATTGAAAACCAAGAAGGTTTTGATAATCTAGAATCTATTTTAGAAGTAGCAGATGGTGTTATGGTTGCTCGTGGTGATTTGGGGGTAGAAGTTGAAACACAATTCGTTCCTATCTATCAAAAACAAATTATTAAAACAGCAAATATATTTGGTAAACCGGTTATTACAGCTACACATATGTTAGATTCTATGACACAAAATCCTCGTCCAACAAGAGCTGAGGCAAGTGATGTGTGTAATGCGGTATTAGATGGTTCAGATGCAGTTATGTTATCTGCAGAATCAGCTGCTGGAGAATATCCTGTAGAAGCAGTTCGTACGATGGCTACAATCGCTTCGGCTGCCGAAAAAATGATTCCATATCGTGAGCGTTTAGATCAATTAAAACATTCAAATGATAAATCAGTACAAGATGCGATTGGTATTTCTATTTCAGATGCTTGTTTAACATTGGATATCGGTGCGATTGTTGTATTTACACAAGGCGGTACTACAGCAAGACGTATTTCTAAGTTTAGACCATGTGTTCCAATTTTAGCTGTTACATTTAATCATTCAACACAAAGAAAATTAAATTCTTATTGGGGTGTAAAAGCGATTTATTCAGATGTACAAAATGAAATGACAAATGATGATGAATTAGCAAGTAAAATCGCTAAAGAACATGGTTTAAAACCAGGCCAATTAATTATCATATCTGCAGGTTATCCAACCGGAGAAGGTAGTGCAAATATGATGAAGATCATTGAAGTAAAATAAAGTAAAAACTCTATTCCTATTTGAATAGAGTTTTTTTGTTTATTACTTTCCTTTTTGATTTTTATTTGCTAGTAATAGTGCATCTTTATGATTTAAAATAACAGGAATCACAATAGGATTACGATTTGTCTTCTTAAATAGAAATGGCTCTAAGGATGAACGGATAGTATTTTTTAATTCACCAAAAGTTGTACGTTGTTGCATTTTCTTTTTCAAAGCTTCATAGACTACTAATTCAGCTTCTTTTAATAGAGTTTGACTTTCTTTGATAAAGACAAAGCCACGAGAAACAATATTTGGACGACACAGTATTTTATTGTATCGAGAATCAATAGAAACAATAACAGATACTAGACCATTTTCACCTAGAATTTTACGATCACGTATCACGGATGTAGATAATCCTGAAGTATCATTTCCATCTACATAAATATCATCTGTTTGAATACGCATATTCGCTTGGAAACATTCACCATCTCTTAATACAATGACATCTCCATTAGAACATATAAAGTTATTTTCAGGTTTTACTCCTGTTTCCACAGCACTTTCAGCATGAAGCTTCAACATTTTATATTCACCATGAACAGGCATAAAATATTTCGGTTTAATTAATTGTAACATCAATTTTTGTTCTTCTTTAGAAGCATGTCCAGTGGTATGTAACGAAGCTAAAGGTGAGTTAACAATGACATTTGCTCCAACACGTGTTAGTTGATTTACAATCACAGAAACATTTGTTGCATTACCAGGAATTGGAGAAGAAGAAAAGACAACAGTATCTCCAGGAATAATCTTAATATGCTTATGTGTACCATTGGCAATACGACTTAAGGCAGCTAGGCTTTCTCCTTGTGAACCGGTACATACAATACATATTTTTTCTGCCGGTAGAGTGTTTAACTCTTCCGGTGATACAAAATTTGATTTTTTTACAGTAATTGTTTTTAAATTTAAACCAATCGCAACAACATTTTCCATTGAACGACCAAAGACTGCAATTTTACGTCCACAATCTACAGCAGCTTGAATGATTTGTGATAAACGATGTACGTTGGAAGCAAAAGTTGAAACAATTAATCTACCTGGTGTTTTTCTAGTAATATCTAAGATGGATTGTGCTACTTTCTTTTCACTAATCGAAAACCCTTCTACTTCAGCATTTGTTGAATCAGATAATAAAAGAGTTACACCAATTTGACCTATGTAAGCCATTTTTTGATAATCTGAGTTTGTACCAACCGGAGTTAAATCAAATTTAAAATCTCCAGTTTCTACAATTCTACCGTTAGGTGTATTAATTAAAACACCTAATGAATCCGGTATAGAGTGTACTGTATTGAAAAAACCAATACTAAAATGTGTTGTCTTAATGGATGTAGAAGCATCAATTTCCACTAGTTTTGTAGCTTTTGACATGCGTCGTTCTTCTAATTTCTTTTCAATAAGTGCGCACGCAAAGCGAGGGGCATGGATCTTTTCAATTGGTAAAACTTGTAATAAGAAAGGAATACCTCCAATATGATCTTCATGTCCATGTGTAATGATAAGGGCTTTTACCTTTTCTTTATTTTGTACTAGATGGGTATAATCACATATGACATAATCAACCCCTAATAATTCATCATCAGGAAATTTTACTCCTGCATCTATGACAATGATTTCATCATCATGTTGGAAACAATACATATTTTTTCCAACTTCACCTAAACCTCCAAGGGCATAGACTAACGTATCTTTTTTAAAATCAATCTGATTATCTGTATATACGGTTTCTACAACCTTGCGACGAGAGGCATATTTTCTTGGTGCTTTAACACCGTTTTTTTGATTCATATATTCTCCTTTATTTAATCTAATAAAATCGCATCTTTTTTTATTTCAAATGGATCTTCTTGATTAATATGGTCATAAAATAAAATGCCATTTAAGTGATCCATTTCATGTTGTAAGACAATAGCTAAGAAATTTCTAGCTTTGATTTGAACTTGTTTTTTTGTTAAGTAATCCCATGCATCAATTTTAATACGTGCACTACGATATACATAGCCTGGATGAGGGTCTTCTACTGAAAGACATCCTTCTCCACTTTTAAGAGCAATCTGTTGTATGGATGAAGATACAATTCTAGGATTGATTAATGCATATTCATAATGAATTAATTGACCGTTATGATCATAATCATCACAAATGACAACCAACATTTTCTTAGGAATACCAATTTGTATGGCTGCAATTCCAACAGCCGGTTTCAATTTTTCTTTTACTGCAAGTTCTTCATCAGTGCTATTTTTAACATAGGTATACATACTTTGTATAATGTCTTCATCTTCCTGTGATAAAGGCATAGAAACAGCTGTGCTTTTTTGACGAATGTCAATGTTTAAATCACAATCTTTAATGATTGTATCTATATTTATTATCATAATAAAATCTTCCTTTACATTTACAAATTATAATGATAATTTGATTATAATCAAGGTATATAATATGATAAAATGAAATAGCACGAGGTTATTTATGAAAATAAGAATGCAAGAAATTATCAAGATGTTATTTAAAATTGATTTACGAATCTTTCTTTCAACAATCATGTTATCTTTTGTTGGTCTTTTAATGATTGCCTCGGCTTCTATGGGATTAAAAACAGGTGATAATAGTTTTTTAATTTCAATTTTATTTAAACAATTTATTTTTGTTGTATCCGGATTGTTTATGATAGTTTTTTGTATTCGTTACTTTAATTTTAACATATTAGCAAAAAACATGACAAAAATTATGTATATAACAGCTGTATTATTACTTGTTGCTGGTTTTTCTAAGGAAGTAGGGGGAGCAAAGGCTTGGATTACAATACCACTTCCTGGTTTAAAGGTATCGATTCAACCGAGTGAATTTGCAAAAATTACGGTGATTTTAATGGTTACAAATTTTTTATCTGATAAACGAGATATGAATGTTTCAGAATGGGATTTTTCTAAAAAGACTCTTGTTTGGTTTGTTTTATACCTTTTTTTAATCTTAGTGTTACAGTCTGACTTAGGTAGCGCTTCGGTATTACTATTTATCGGTATGATGATTTATTTAATACCAACCCATCGTTTATTGTATCGTTATCAACGATGGAACATGTTGTTTATTGTTTTGGGTGTTTTTGGAGTAGCACTACTATTATCTCCAATCGGAGTTAAAATTATTAGTTCCTTAGGCATTGCTGATTATAAAGTCAATCGTTTTATTGTAGCTGCAGATCCTTTTTCTGATAAATTGGGTACAGGTTATCAATTGGTAAATGGTTTGATTAGTTTTGCTTCTGGAGGTTTGTTTGGTTTAGGTTTTGGTACTTCCATACGTAAATATACGAATTTTCCTGCTGCAAATACGGATTTTATCTTAGCGATTATTGTAGAAGAATTAGGTATTGTAGGTTTTATGATTATATTTATATGCTACATCCTTATTATTTATCGTTTATTTTACTGGGCATTAAAAATGAAGAATCAAAAAGGAAAGGTCATTTTAATAGGCACCGCCATGTATATTTTTATTCACTTTGTTTTCAATGTTGGTGGTGGTACAGCATTAATCCCATTAACCGGAGTTCCTTTATTGATGATTTCACAAGGAGGTTCTTCGACGATGTCCATTATGATGTGTATAGGACTTTCTTTATCCGTTATTCAGATGTATAAGTCAGGAGTCATTGTCTAATGAGAATTATTGCTGGAGAATATCGTCATCGCATGCTAAAGACACTACCTGGTAATACTACAAGACCAACACTAGATAAGGTAAAGGAAGCTGTATTTTCTAGTTTAGGAACGTATTTTCAAGCTGAAGCGATGTTGGATTTATTTAGTGGTTCTGGAGCGATTGGCTTAGAAGCAAAAAGTCGTGGATTTCAGCATGTATATTTTAATGACAATAATAAAGAGGCTGTAAAAATTATTAAAGAAAACATCACTTCTTTAAAGGCGCAACAATGTTACGTAAGTCAGTTATCTTATCAAGATTGCTTAGCGCAATTAGCTAAAAAAGGTGTAAAGTTTCAATTGATATATCTTGATCCACCTTATCATTTAAAGGTTGTTGATGAAATTCTTAAATTAGTTGACAAGTATGAATTATTGGATCAGGGTGGTAGGGTAGTTGTTGAATCATTAAAAGAAGAGGAAATTTCAAGTTGTGCATCTATTATAAAATATAAAGAGGCAAACTATGGTATTAGTAAGATTACGTATTTAAAAAAGGAGTAAAGTATGAAAGCATTGTATCCCGGATCATTTGATCCTATTACGAAAGGACATATTGATATTATTGAACGAGCTTGCAAGATGTATGAGGAGGTTGTAGTAGCTATTATGACTAACCCTAAAAAACAAGCAACGTTTTCACAGGAAAAAAGAAAAGAATGGATTGAAAAAAGTACAGCTCACTTAAAGAATGTAAAGATTATTGTAGGAAGTGGATTAACCATTGATTTGGCAAAACGTTTAAATATCCATGTATTAATTCGCGGTATCCGTGCAGTTGCTGATTACGAGTATGAACTGCAACAAGCTACAACAAATATGATGTTAGATCATGAAATTGAAACAGTGTTTTTAGTGGCTAAACCTGAATTTTCTTTTTTAAGTAGCAGTGTAGCAAAAGAGGTTGCCAGTTATCAAGGGGATATTCGTAACATGATTCCGGAAGAAATTATTGATGAGGTATTATTAAAGTTTAGTAAGAATCCGTAATATCATTTTTAAATGACTATAAAGATGGTATAATAAAACATATGAAAAAAATATTTAAAAGTTACCTATTCAATATATTAGTAATTGTATCTTTTACGATACTTGCATTATATTTTACCTTAAAAGATGATTTTAAAACGATTATCAATACTTTGGCGAATGTTAAGATTCCATATTTATTGTTGGTCTTAGGTTTGGTGTTATTGATACAAGTATTAATCGGTATGATTCTAACAACGATTACTAAATTAAGTAATCCACATTATAAGTTACGCTATGGCATTGTTAACGCCTTAGTAGCAACTTTTTTTCATGGTATTACTCCAAGTGCTTCCGGTGGTCAATTTGCTCAAGTATATGTTTTTAAAAAGCAAGGTGTTGATATTGCGGATAGTGCAAGTGTACTATGGATGGATTTTATTATTTATCAGGCAACGATGTGTCTTACTGTGTTGTTGTTAATTTTATTGCGTTTTACTTATTTTTATCAAAAATATAGTCAGTTTTATATCTTTGTTCTGTTAGGTTTTTTAATTAATGCGTTTGTTATTTTTGGTTTATGGGCGATTGCTCGTTTTAAATCTGTTTATACTTTTTTAACAACCACATTAATTCGTATTGCACACAAGTTTCGTATAGTAAAAGATATCGATGCAACTTTGCACAATATTGATGTACAATTGGAAAAGTTTAAACAAGAAACAGATAAGTTGAAAAAGCATAAATCTATTATTATCAAGTGTATTATTTTAAATGTAATTCGTTGTTTGCTATATTATGCAGTTCCTTATTTTGTATATATTGCTTTAGGTTTTGAGGTACATCCGGGTATGTTGGTTTCTATGATGGCTCTTACTTCCTTTGTTTCTATGACAACGGCATTTATTCCAATTCCGGGAGCCAGTGGGGGTACTGAGGCAGTATTTACCTTGATGTTTTCAGCGATTATGGGTTTAAAAGCATCAAAAAGTGTCATGATTTTATGGCGTTTTGCATCCTTTTATTTCATTATGTTGGTAGGTGCATTGGCGTTTGTATATTCAAAGGCAAGTAAAGAAGTGGAGGTTCATCATGAAGATAGGCATATTTACTGATACATATACTCCCGATATTAATGGGGTAGTATCTTCGGTTGTAACATTAAAAAATAGCTTAGAAAAAAATGGACATGAAGTCTATGTGGTGACCACTTATCCGGGATTATTAAAAATTCAAAGAGAGAATAATGTGTTTCGTTTACCTGGGATTGAGTTAAAGTTTCTATATGGCTATGTATTAACAAGTCCATTACATTTAAGTTTGGTGGATGAACTGGATCAATTACAGTTAGATTTAATCCATGTTCATACAGAGTTTGGGATTGGTATTTTTGCACGTATAGTGGCAAAAAGTTTAAATATCCCATTGATTTCCACTTATCATACAACGTATGAAGACTATACACATTATATCAATTTCTTAAAGTTAAGTAGTATTGATGAAATTGCTAAAAAAGCAGTTGCCAATTTAAGTAAGATGTATGGAGATTCATCTACGGAAGTTATTGCGCCTTCTGAAAAAACCAAAGAGATGCTGATGCGTTATAAAATTCGTTCTAAAGTGCATGTCGTTCCAACTGGTCTGGATTTAGATAAATTTAATCCTAAAAATAAAGTAGCATCTAAAGTAATGGCCATTAAAGAAGAATGTGGTATTAAAGAGGGTACTAAGATGCTTCTATATGTCGGTCGTATTGCAAAAGAAAAGGCGATTGATGTCGTTATTGAAGGTTTTAAGGAAGTAAAAGAAAAAAAATTAAATATTAAATTTGTAGTGGTTGGTGGTGGTCCTGACTTGGAAGGGCTACAGAAGCTAACAAGTGAATATGATTTGCAGGATTACATTGTCTTTTTAGGTCGTAGAAGTGCCGATGTGGTTGCGGATTATTACTTAGCTGCAGATGCCTTTATTTCAGCTTCTTTAAGTGAAACACAAGGAGTTACTTTCATTGAGGCATTAGCAAGTGCTTTACCCGTATTTGCACGTAAAGATGATGTCATTGTTGATTTAGTATTAGATGGTAAAACAGGCTATTACTTTAATGAAGAAAAATCTCTTGCTACATGTTTAAAATTGTTTTTAGAGTTATCCAAAGAAGAATTAAAACGCATGCAAGAATGTGCGCTAGAAGTAGTTAAACCATATGACATGAATGTGTTTTATCATAAGATTATGGAAGTATATCAAAGTAGTATTGATTTATATCGAAATCAATTCAAAGTAAAAGCTATTTCAAATAAAAATGATTATGTTACGGTTACATTTACTTCTTATAATAAAAAAGAAACAAAGATGATGATTAATATTGACTCTTTAATTAAATATGGGTTAAGAAAAGATGTTGTAGTAACAAAAGATACGATAGATTTACTTTTGAAAGAAGAAAGTGTAGTAAAAGCCTATGATGCTTGTTTAAAGAAGATTGTATTAAAGGATCGTTCTCGCAAAGAAATGTATGATTTTTTAACACAAAAAACAACATTAGATATTGAAGATATCAATAATATTATTGAAAAACTAGAACAACGTGGTTTAATTGATGATTATAAGTATGCCAAAGGACAAGTTTATAACTTAAATTTACTGCTACAAGGACCATTTAAAATTTCTAAATTTTTAAAGAAAAAAGGAATTTCTATGGATATCATTGAAGAAGTAGTGAATAAAGAGATAAAACAGGAAGATGAAGATAAACATGCATTAATGTATGCGAACAAAGTGGTGTCTACGATTAAAGGGAAGTCATTTAAAATGAAGAAGATTCTTTTAAAAGAAAAAATGTTTCATCAGGGCTTTTCTAAAGATGTAATTGATGTAGTAATCGATAAGGTTGATTTTGGTGCAGATGACTTAAATCAAATGAATACATTAAAAAAAGTAGTGAATAAGGCTTATAAACGCTATAGCAATAAATATAAGGGCAGCAAATTAAGAAACAATATATTTCGTTATTGTTTAATGCAAGGGTTTGAAGTGGAAGATATCTACTCAATATTAAATGAAATGGAGTGGGATGATGAGTCAAAAAATTAAAGATTTAAATTTAGGTGAAGTGGTAACGATGCCTGTTTTAATTACGACATTTTCTACGGCTAAGACGACAAGTGGAGCAACCTATTTAACGTTATATCTTCAAGATGCTTCTGCTGGCTTAGAATCAAAGTGTTGGGATGTAAAAGAAGATATGTTGAAATCGTTGAAAGCGGGTTTAGTATTTCAAGTAACGTTTGAAGTCTTAAAATATAAAAATGCATTACAAGGGAAAGTGTACAATATTGTTCCGATGGATCAATCTACCATCCATATAGAAGATTTCTTAATTACATCGAAAGTTCCTGTAGAACAACTACAACAAGTTGTAAAGCAAAATATTAATGCGATAGGTAATGAAATTATACGTAAGATTATTATTGAGCTTTATAAAGAATATCACGATGCATTTTTTCGTTATCCGGCAGCTAGCAAAAATCATCATAATTTTGTTGGTGGTTTGGCAACCCATGTGGTTGGTATGTTAAATCTTGCGAATCATTTATGTGACTTATATCCACTATTATCACGTGATTTAATGTTAGCAGGGGTATTACTACATGATTTGGGAAAAGTTAATGAACTATCAGGTCCTATTAATACAGAATATACGATGGAAGGGAAACTCATAGGACATATCTCTATTATGAATGCTAAGATATATGAAGTAAGCCATCGTTTAGGTTATCAAGATAGTGAAGAGGCTATTTTACTTCGTCATTTAGTATTATCGCATCATGGACAACTGGAATATGGTTCTCCTGTAATGCCATTGATTTTAGAAGCTGAAATGTTGCATTTCATCGATAATATTGATGCACGTATGAATACATTGGAGAAGGCTTTTTCAGAAGTGAAAGCAGGAGAATTTACTACAAAGTTATTCCCTATGGAAAATCGTAGTTTTTATAAACATAATTTATAAAGTGTTGAGGATACTCAACATTTTATTTATAGCTTTTTCTTTTGCTATAATAGAGAAAAGGAGTAAGTATGAACAAAACAATAAAAACCATTATCTTAAGAATAATTCTTCCAGGCATTGTATTAGCGCTATGTTTTTTACCTTTATTAATTGGTCGTATACAATACGCTGGATATGATATAAATAATGAATATTTAATTTATTATCAAAGCTTTAAACAACATATTTTAGATGGAACAATTCCATTGTGGGATTTTCAATCTTTTTTAGGAAATAATTTTATTGCTTCAAAATCTTATTATTTTATAGGAGATCTTTTTGCATACTTACCAGTTTTTTTAAATAAGATACCTGTACAATATGTTATGGTTTTAAGTCATATCCTTAAATTATTACTAGCATATAATTTATTCTACAGCTTACTTCAATACGTTCAATTAAAAAATAGAACAAAAGTTTTATTTTCACTCCTTTATATCTTTAGTGGCTTTAGTTTAGTATTCTTTGGACAACCTATGTTTTTAACAACCTATAGTTTGTTTCCGTTGTTACTAATTGCGATTGAACGATATATACGATTCCATAAAATAGGTTTTATTTATCTAGCAAGTTTGTTGCTTGTTATGGCTAATTACTATTTATTCTGGTCAATTTCAATGTTTTTAATGGTGTATTGGCCAATTCGTTATTTTATGCAACATGAATTTCATTGGAAACCTTTTTTAAAGCAATCTTTTTTAGCTATTGTAATCTATATGCTTGGAGCATTAAGCTATGCAGTTGTATTATTGCCGACAGCTTTATTTTTAAGACAGAGTCCACGTGTTGATTCTTTTCATTTAGCATGGTTTTATAAGCCTGATGTATATTTTAATATCTTACAAAATGTATTTAGCTATCCAAGCAATGTAAGCTATTCTAAGACTTTATTTAGCAGTAATTATTATCGTTATGATCAAATACCACTCTATGTTTCTTTCATTGTGTTTCCATTGCTATTACAAATAAAACAATGCTTTAACAAAAAACAAGTACATCTTCTTTTAGTTGCTTTTGCAATCGCAGTAATGATCTTAGTTATACCAATGGGTGGAAGTTTCATGCATGGTTTTGCAGAATCCAGTCATCGATGGGTGTTTATGCTGGCAACTGTTTTTTTGCTTATTGCAGCAATCGTTTATGATCAGCATAAGTTTCATAAGAAACTGACTTTATTAGCACTTTTTATACAGATAGTAATCGTTTTAGGCTTACTATTTATTGCAAAAGATCGTTTTCTTCAACATCGTTATGAATTATTCTTGTTTGGCTTTTCTATTGTCGGGGTTTTCTTTTTCTATTTATATCAAACAGGAAAATTAAAGAAAAGTATACTAGTGGTTTTTATACTTTTAGAAGTTATATTAAATTACACTTGGTCAAATGTACAATATCAACTCAAATATCAAAATGGGTATCATAGTTTAAATAAAGATTACTTTAGTCAAGAAGTTCTTTCTATATTAAAAGAAGATAATGCACGTACCAGTATTTATCAATATTATGTAGGCATTGATTTTGATAAAGATTTTTTAAATAATGTAGGTATCTATTATGGATTTAATACGACTATGGGTTATGATAGTGTGTATCATCATAGCTTAAAGCCATTTTTACAAATGATTAATGAAATCTATTGGTGGTTTCAAGTAGTTGACTATGATGCTTTACAGATGTTAAGTACAAAGTATTATATTGTAAAAGATAAAAATGAATTACCGCATGAACAATTTACACCTTTAGGAAGTTTGGGTAAGAGTGAGTATTTACTCTTTGAAGATCAACAGTATCTTCCTATGGGGTATACGTATGTAGATACCATTACGTTTGAAGAGTTGTATCAATATGATTACTATACACAACTTCATCACATGAAGAATCGCTTAGTCACCAATCAACAACAACCATTGAGTGGAACACGTAGCTACCTAAAAGATTTTCAAATTCAAAAAAACACCATTAAAGGAAATATTGATGTGAATGGAAATCAATATTTATTCTTTTCGATTCCTTATGATGAAGGTTGGACATGTTATGTCAATGGAAAAGTAATGCCGATTCAAAAAGCACACCAAGGATTTATGGCAATTTATTTACAGGAAGGACACCATGAAATTACCTTGACGTTTATACCAAATGGTTTGAAAAAAGGGATGTTGTTGAGTGTTGTCGCGATTGTAAGTTATGTTATGATAGTTGTATTGCATCATGTATATAACAAAAGAAGGGAAAAACGGGTATGAATAAAATACTAAATAAAGATAAACTATTAATGTTGATAGGTGGAGTATTTATTTATGTGTTATTTTATTATATTTCTAAGCAAACACCATTGGCTGGCGATGATTGGGGTTATGCCTTTAATGGATTAAATGATAATATTTTTCACACAATATCTCATTTCTATACGAATTGGTCGGGTAGAGTTTTTAGTGAGTTTTACAGTTTAACTGTCATACCTCAGAAGTGGTTGTGGAATCTACTTAATCCTTTGTTATTTCTGTTTATTTATTATATGTTAATAAAAATTATAAATAAGAAATCTTATGTCATCTATGTTGGAGTACTTATGTTCATGTTAAGTGTATCCAATCACATGCGCATGCAAACTTACACATGGCTTACCGGTACAGGGTTTTATACAATAGCCTTGTTAAGTTTATTAGTGTATCTATACATCATTAAAAGTGTCTTACTACATAAAAAACAATTTAATCTGTATCGTATTCTAATCGCAATCTTATGCAATGTACAAATATCGATGAGTATGGAAAATGCAGCTATTATTTTAGTGCTTTTAAATATGAGTGTTTTAGTCTATGCATACATCTATAAAAAAGAATATTTTAAAATCTTTTTTCTTATTTTTATCTTTAATCTTGTAGCTTTTGCGGTATTATTCTTTGCACCGGGTTCTTCACAAAGACTATTGAGGGATCATGCTGATTGGGTTTCATTATCTGTTTTTGAGAAGATAAGTATCAACTGGAAGCATTTTATGTATTACACATTCTTAAGTAGTCCTATTTTATTTTCGTTTTTTAATATTGTAAGTTTAATACATATATTTACGAATTGGAAACAGAATAAATATGTAAAGAGTATGATAGCTTTGATTATTATGATGAGTTTTTTATTCCTCTTTGCTGAAAAACTGCACATATCTTGGCTGGTAGATATGAAAGATATACGCATTGTGATTTTCCTTACTGTTTATTATTTTTTGTATGCTATTAGTATCTTTTATGTACTTTATCATGTTTTCGAAAGAACCTTATTTATAGAAGTAAGTGTATATATTGTTCTTGCAGGAGTAAGTAATGCTGTTATGATGATGAGTCCAATTTTTGCAGCTCGTTCCAGTTTGTATACGTATTATTTATTAGTATTAGTTGTGTTACTTCTGATGAATGAGTTAAAAGGAAAAAGTATCTATCCAATCTTTGTAGTTATTTCTATAGGCATTATTGGTATAAAGACCATTAATTATATTAAAATATATCAAACAGTTAGCCACTTTCATCATATGCGTATGCAACAAATTCAATATTATCAAGATAATCCAAATGAAAAAGAAGCATGGCTTGTACGCATGCCTACTGAATTAATTCATTCTTATGATATAGAATTGAATGATACTTATCATCAAGAAGTATTTAAAAAATATTTTAAATTAAATCCGGAAATGAAGCTCATATTCTATAATCATAAAAAGTAAAAAAGCTATTGTTAAATAGCTTTTTATTGTGGTCCTTTTGAAATTTGGAACTTGAATACAGTACTTGGATCATAATCTCCTGAACCGGGATAATCTCCAACTAGTTGCCCGACATTTTCATCTGAATGTACTAATTCAATTTGAATTTGACTATCCGGAACACCTAAAGATTTTAAGTAATTTGTAATAATCGTTTTTGATTCATCCGCAGAAGTGGAATTAACAATCTTTATTTGTACATCAATAATCGTAATTTTCTCTACAGGTTTTTTACCTAAAGATGCTTTACATGATACAGATTTTCCTGATATAGAACAATCGTAAGTGATTCCACTTGCAACTGTATCAGAGTATTCATCTACAAAGTTTAATGTTAATCCAGCACCTTGGTTATTAAGTGTTGCTAAGTGTTGGTTTGCTTGTTCTTTGGTTTTGTTGTTGAAATCAGAGACATTAATTGGTAGTTGACCACGTGATAAAGTCAGTGTGATTTCTGTATTAATAGCGACTTTGGTACCTGAGGCAATACTTTGATTCACTACTTCATCTTTTGGTTTACTACTCCAATTTGTTTCAGATACAAATTTGAATTTTAAACCATTTACACTACATCCAGTATTGGCACATGGTTTTTGACTTCCAATATAATTACCTACAACAATACCTGCACCTTTTGATTTTTTACAACTAATTGTATTACCGGTTACTTTACAGTCATAAAGTAAGTTTGCGGCAACAGTATCATTAAAGTCTCCACCATCTACAGTTAATTTGAAGTTAGCCCCTTGATTGTTGTAAGTTGCTAAAGTGGTTCTAGCTGCTTCTTCGGTTTGGTTATTGTATTGTGCTAAGTCAGGTTTGTAAGCTCCTTTTGAAGTTGTATAGTTGATAGAAGATCCTTTTTTAAATTCTCCTGTAACATTAGTAACGATGTTATCTTTTGCATAAGAGCTATAAGATTCTCCAGTTTTATTTGGTACAAGTCCTTGTTTCTTTAAGAAGGTAATAAATTCATTTTCAGGCTTATTAACATAGCTATCTACTTTAATAAGTTGTCCTTTGCTGACTTTAATTTTAATTTTACTACCCGGTTTAATACTATTTAATTTTGTTGTTGGTTTATCAATTTCTTTTCCATCAACAATCATAGAGATAATATTGTTTTCTGCAACTTTGTTGTTTACTTCGTTAATATATTCAACACTGATATTTGCAGATTCATTGTTACTCTTATTCAATTTTGCAATGTAACTTTCAAAATCTGCTTTTGATTTTCCTACATAATTATTTAATGGTACAAAACCAATAGAGATATAGGCAGTGAGTTTACTATTGGGTTTAATCTTAGAGTTGGCTTTTGGATTCGTAGAAATAATTAATCCACTTGCTACAGTTGGACTATAAGAATCAACAAAGGTAACAGAAATTTTATTGGCTTTTGCCCATTTTGATAAAGCCGCTTTTTCTTTTCCATTAAAGTTTTCTAAGACAATGCCTTTTCCACTAGATAATACAACTTTTACTTTAGAACCAGTTGTAGAAGCTTCATTAGCCTTCGGATTTTGTGATACTACTTTACCTTCGGATATACTATCAGAGGCTTCACTTGTAAAGGAAACACTCATATTATTTGTTTTCGCCCATGCTTGAATATTTTCTTTTGTAAAGTCTTTAAAGTCCGGAATAATAATTGGTAAACCCACAGAATCTGTTCCGGCAGAAATAGAAACTAAAATAACTTCACTACGTTTGGCTTGGTTACCGGTAATATTTAATTTAACAAATTTTCCTTTGGCGATTTCTTGATGAGGAATGTACTCTACAGTTACATCTGTAAATAATTGTTCTTTAAACCAAGCTGTAATTTCTGCTTCTGTTTTATCTTTAAAGTCAATAAGATCAACTAGTTTATCAGGGTCACTTCCTTTTGAAACCGTAAAGCTAATCTTTTGTTTAATTGGTTTATTTTTTTCAATAGATTGACTTATTACAATGTCTTTTTCGATTGTTTCACTAAATTCGTAGAGAATTTCAATCTTATCACTTTTCACTTTATGTTTCTCTTGCCAAGCAATTACTTCTGCAATATTTTTATTTACAAAATCTTCTGCTTTTAATTGTGGTGAAAAAAATAAGAATGCTAATGCAGCCACGACGAATGTGCCTAAAATTCCTGTAATAATCAATAAAATTTTAGTTGTATTATTTTTCATATACTCCCTCCAAGAGTAATTATAGCATAATATATTCTTTTAAATATAACACTTTTGTAATGTATAAAAATCATTGTCAAGACTTTCATATCTTTTAAAAAATGATAAACTATAGAAGATTAAAGGAGTTAACTATGGAACAATTAATTAAGCCTATTGCACAAGAATTAAAGATAGAAGTAGAACAAATCAATAACACGTTGAAATTGTTGGAAGAAGGGAATACGGTACCTTTTATTGCTCGTTATCGTAAAGAAATGACCAAGGGGTTAGATGAAGAACAGATTTTATATATTCAAAAACAATATGAATATCAAGTTAATTTAGCAAAACGTAAAGAAGATGTTTTAAGAATTATTGAAACACAAGGAAAACTAACACCGGAAATTGTTGAAGCAATTCATCAATGTACAAAATTATCACAAGTAGAAGATATTTATCGACCATATCAACAAAAACGTAAAACAAGAGCGACCGAAGCAACTCGTAAAGGTTTAAAACCACTTGCGGATTGGATATTAACGTTACCTAAAACAGGAGATTTAAATCAAGAAGCATTAAAGTACTTAAATGAAGAAGTGACATCGGTTGAAGATGCTTTAGCAGGGGCAAGTGATATTATTGCAGAAGTAGTGAGTGATCAAGCAAAGTTAAGATGGAAAATAAAAGATTCTATCTATAACTATGGTCGTCTTGTAAGCAAAGTGAAAAAGACACATAGTGATGAAAAACAAGTTTATAAAATGTATTATGATTATAGTGAAAAACTAACAACGATTATGCCACATCGCATTATGGCAATGAAACGTGGTGAAAAAGAAAAAGTTCTAACGATTTCTATGGATTATAACCAAGCCTACTTAATTAAGTATGCCGTATATGGATTGATGAGGGATAAAGAAACCATTGCAAAAGACTTGATTGTACATGCGGTAGAAGATGGATTAAAGCGTTTGGCATTTCCTTCTGTAGAACGTGAAATACGTAGTGAATTGGAAGAAAAAGCTGAGAAACAATCCATTGAAGTCTTTAGTTTAAATGTTGAAAAATTATTGTTACAACCACCTTTAAAAGGAAAATATATCTTAGGTTTTGATCCGGCTTTTCGTACTGGGTGTAAGCTAGCGGTGTTAGATTCTACCGGAAAGATGTTAAAAATTGAAAAAATTTTTCCTCATGCTCCAATCAATAAGAAACAAGAAGCAGAAAAAATTTTATTAGGTTTATTTAAAGAATTCCCAATTGAAATCATAGCGATTGGAAATGGCACAGCCTCAAGAGAATCTGAACATTTTGTAGCAGAAGTTATTCGTAAACATCACTTAGATTTACAATATACTATTGTTTCTGAAGCGGGAGCTTCTGTATATAGTGCAAGTGAAATTGCACGTAGTGAATTTCCGGATTTAAATGTGGAAGAACGTAGTGCTATTTCCATTGGACGACGTTTATTAGATCCATTAGCGGAATTAATTAAAATTGATCCAAAGAGTATAGGTGTAGGACAATATCAACATGATTTGGCAGTAAAACAACTCAATGAACGTTTGGATTTTGCAGTTTTAAAAAGTGTAAATAGAGTAGGGGTTGATTTAAATACGGCAAGCAATGAATTGTTGATGCACGTTTCAGGTTTAACCAAAGCGACAGCCAAATCTATTATTGATTATCGCAATGAACATGGTCGCTTTCAAAATCGTTTGGAATTAACGAAAGTAAAAAAACTTGGTCCAAAAGCCATTCAACAAGCATCAGGATTTTTACGTATTAATGATTCTTTAGAAATACTAGATAAAACAAGTATCCATCCGGAGAGCTATCCCCTTGCATATAAACTTTTAGATACCCTTGGAAATCATCCTCTTGGTAGTGAAGCTATACAATTAGCTATTTCAAAATTAAATATAGAAGACTGTATGAAAGAATTCAATGTGGATCGTTATACCTTGGAAGATATTTTAGATGCTTTAAAAATGCCGCTACGAGATTATCGTGACAGTTACGATGGCCCCCTTTTAAAAAGTGATGTTTTAGATTTAAAAGATTTAACCGTAGGGATGAAGCTACAAGGTGTGATTCGCAATGTAGTAGACTTTGGAGCATTTGTAGACATCGGTTTACATGAAGATGGGTTGGTTCATATATCAAAAATGAGCAAAGAAAAAGTGGTACACCCAAGTGAATTAGTATCGGTTAATGATATTGTTGATGTATGGGTATATCAAATTGATACACAACGTGAAAAAGTACAACTAAGTCTTATGGAAGTGTAGGGAGGATATGTATGTATTATAAGAAAATTGTCGGAGAAGACATTTATTTATCACCAATGGATTATAAAAATGAAGTAGATGTGGTAACAAGATGGCTAAATGAAGATTATGATATTGCCTATAATAACAGTTTTTATCAAACCATCTTTACAAATGAAAAAGTATTTAAATTATTGGAAGATTGGTCAAGTGGTGATTGTTCGTTATCCATTGTTACAAAGGATAACGATACATTTATCGGTCATATCAGTTTGTTTCATTATCGTAAAATTGAAAATGGTGCAACCTTAGGTATTTATGTTGATGAAGTTTATCGAGGAAAGGGCTATGGAAAACAAGCGATTACTTTATTACTTGAATATGCTTTTAAAACTTTAAATTATAATTTTATTCGAATTGAAGTATTTGCCTATAATGAAAAAGCGTTGGCTCTTTATCGTAGTTTAGGCTTTCAAGATGCAGGTAGTTATCGTAGAGGTAAATATCATCAAGGAAACTATTACGATACAATGGTGTTAGATATTCTAAAAGAAGAGTTTTTAAAAGAAACAAATAAATAGAAGTATATGGTTTGTAAACGCTATAATTCTATGTTATTTTTAATATATAAAAGGAGATTGTTATGTTAGCAAATAAAGAAGATTTATACAACATTATCACCTCTGATACGTTGACGTATCACCAAAAATTAATGAGTTTAGGAAATGCGGCAGAACGCTTGTTTAATCCAATGGAATTATTAGGCTATACGCAAGAAGAATGGGATTATATTAATAATCAAATGATTTGTGATTTAAATGAAGGATATGCGATTTATCGCCCTCGTTATATTATTCCGGATTATAGTGTATATATGAAAAATGGCTGTAAGTTTTTAGACTTACCAGCACCAAAGGATTTAGATGAAGCATTAGATGGTTTATTAATTTTATACTCTCATGTTCCATCAATTACAACCTATCCAGTATTCATTGGACATTTAGATATGCTTTTAGATCCATTTGTAAAAGATGAACAACAAGATTATATAAAGATTAAACGTTTCTTGAATCATATTGATAAAATGATTCCAGATTCATTTTGTCATGCCAATGTAGGACCTAAGGATACCTTAGCAGGTCGTTTGATTTTAAAAGCAGTGATTGAACTTCAAAATCCAACACCGAATATGTCGATTAAGTATAATAAAGAAACTACATCAAGAGAATTTGCGGAACTTGCAGCAAAAGCATGTTTATTAGTTTCAAAACCATCATTTGCAAATGATGAATATTACAAGAGTGATTTAGGCGACTATGCTTTAGCAAGTTGTTATAATGCCTTACCACTTGCAGGAGGAGCTTACACCCTTACTCGTTTACGTTTAGGTACGATTGCAAAAGGAGCAAGTTCTACTGAAGATATGGTAAATCATTTATTACCTAAAGTAGCAAAACTTGCCCTATCTACTATGGATAAAAGACATCGTTTCTTAGTAGAAAAATCAAATTACTTTAAGACTGATTTCTTAACAAAAGAAGGCTTCTTAAAACGTGATAATTTTACAAGTATGATTGCCATTGTTGGTTTAGCGGATGCTGTAAATCACTTCTTAGCACTAGAAGGTATTTCTGAAACATTCGGGTCATCTACTCGTGGAGATGAAATTGCAACAATGATTATGGAAAAACTGAAAGAAGTGAATGATAATCATGAAGGTGTTTATGTAGGAAGAACAAAGAATCGTTATTTATTACATGCTCAAGTTGGAGCAGGCTTACATGAAGAAGACAAAAACAATACTCCGGCTCATCGTGTGAAAGTAGGGCAAGAACCAATGTTGTTAGATCATTTAAAACAATCTGCACCATTCCATAAGTATTTCCCATCAGGAACAGGTGATTTATTTGCCTTTGATCAAACGTATGTAGATCATTTAGATGCAGTCGTTGATATTATTGATGGAGCTTTTGCTTTAGGGTATCGTTATATTACAACGTATTTAAAGAATACAGATTTAATACGTGTAACAGGTTACTTAGTGAAAAAGAGTGAAGTAGAAAAATATCGTAAAGGTGAAGTTGTTTTACGTGATACTACTTGGTATGGTTCGCAAACAGATGACAATGCACAAGTATTTGATCGTTCTTTAAGAGATGAGGCTAATGTTGCCGGAAAGTAATCTAGAAGAAATCTATGTAAAATTGCATCGCATTATTCCCTTTTCAAATGTAGAAGGACAAGGAAATCGTTGCAGTATATTTCTTCAAGGCTGTAACATCAATTGTTTATACTGTCATAATCCAGAAACCATTCCAACAGATGATGAACATGCTAAGGTGGTTAGTTTAGCTTATATTTTAAACGAAATAAAAAAATCGATGCCATTTATTCGAGGCATTACTGTATCTGGTGGAGAACCAACCTTACATTATAAAAAGCTAGTACCTTTGTTTAAAGAAGTTAGAAAGTTAGGTTTAACTTGTTATCTGGATTCAAATGGTTTCTTTGACTTTGAAAAGATGAAAGAGTTAATAGAAGTAACAGATAAATTTCTATTTGATATTAAGGGTATTGGAAGTGGTTTAGAATATCTATGTTTTGATTTGAGAAATGTAAAGGGTGAAGAAAGTAAGAATGAAGTAACAAAGCCATCTTATATGAGTCAAAACATTGAAAATTTAAGAAAGCTTTTGCCCTTAGGTAAAATTGAAGAAGTAAGATTGGTTCATATCAAAGGATTTTATGATTCATATAAGACGGTCGATGCCATTGTAAGTGTGGTCAAAGGGTATCCTGAAGTATTATTTAAACTCATTCGGGTACACGGAAAAGGTGCACGAAATGAAGCTTTTATTACAAATAAAATGCCAAGTATCCAGGAACATGAAGCACTTGCTGAATATGCTAAAAGCATAGGTTTACAACACATTGTAGTAATTAATTAAACACTTCCAAGCTTGGAAGTGTTTTTAATCATAAGGATTGATTTATTTTTAAAAAAGAATTATGATGAAACCTCATTGTTAAATTTTTGGAGGTAAACATGAAAAAATTAATGATTAGTATGATTGCATTACTTGCTTTAACAGCTTGTAGCTTGAAAGAAGGAAAAGAAACAGAAGTAACAACTATGCAAACAAGTGAAACAACAACCGTAGAAAGTTCAACAGAAACAGAAACAACTACAGCAAGTGAAGAAGTTACACTAACCGTAGAAGAACTTGCTGCGTTTAATGGAAAAGATGGAGAAAAAGCATATATTGCAGTAAATGGTGTCATTTATGATGTAACGGATCATCCATTATGGATTGATGGTCAACACAATGGATATACTGCCGGTTTAGATTTAAGTGAAGAGATTACAAGATCTCCTCATGGAGAAGTTGTTTTAAAAGACTTACCCGTTGTTGGTAAATTAGCACAATAAAAATAACGTCGAGCGACGTTATTTTTATTTTAATAATTCTAAATATAAATTTTTAATATCTTCAAATGTCGGATCTTTTGGATTTCCTGGTCGACATGCATCATCCATTGCAGATTGTGTTAAGAAATCAAGATCTTCTACATTTACAATGCCTTTTAATGTAGTTGGAATACCAACGTCCATTGCTAATTGTCTTACAGCATCACATGCAGCTTTACGATATTGTTTTTGATTCATAGAATCTACATCTTTTACACCCATAGCTCTTGCGATTTCACGATATTTACTTCCTGTTGCAGATGCATTGTATTTCATAACAGTTGGTAGAATAATCGCATTTGCAATACCATGAGGTGTGTCATATAAAGCACCTAATGGATGTGCCATAGAGTGTACAATACCTAAACCAACATTAGAAAATCCCATACCGGCTAAATATTGTCCTAATGCCATATCTTCATAAGCTTTTTTATTATTCTTTACTGCTTTGCGTAATGAACGAGCAATGACTTCAATTGCTTTTAAGTGGAACATATCACTCATTTCCCAAGCCCCTTTGGTGATATATCCTTCAATCGCATGTGTTAAAGCATCCATACCTGTTGCTGCCGTTAAAGATTTTGGCATGGATTCCATCATTTCACTATCAACAAAGGCAACAATTGGTAAACAGTTAGGATCTACACATACCATTTTACGATTTTTCGCAACATCAGTAATTACATAGTTAATCGTAACTTCTGCAGCTGTACCAGCTGTTGTTGGAATAGCCATAATTGGAACACAAGGATTCTTAGTTGGTGCTAATCCTTCTAAACTTCTTACATTTTTAAACTTTGGATTTGTAAGAATAATACCAATGGCTTTTGCTGTATCAATGCTTGATCCTCCACCAATGGCAATGATGTAATCTGCTTTTGATTGTTTAAAAGCTTCTACACCATTTTTAACATTTTCAATCGTTGGATTTGCTTTAATGTCTGTAAACATTACATATTTTAGATTATGTTCATCTAAAAGATTTGTAACTTTTGTTGATACATTGAATTTGACTAAATCCGGATCGGTACATACAAATGCTTTTTTGAATCCACGTGCTTTGATTTCATTTACAATTTCTTGAATGCATCCAGCTTTGTGGTAAGAACGTTCATTTAAGATAATGCGATTCGACATATATAAAACCCTCCTTGACAATATTTTAACAATATTTTTATATTTAATAAAGTAAATTTGTATTAATTTTTTAAAATAATAGTGTTAAAATACTACACAGGAGGAAAGAAAATGAAAAAAATTGTAGTAGGTTTACTATCATTTTTTATGCTAATCTCACTTGTTGCTTGTAATACAACAAAGAAAAGTAGTGGTATAAAAGATGGTACATACACTGGTAGTGGACAAGGAAACAATGGTCCAATCAGTGTTGAAGTGGTTGTAAAAGACACAAAATTAAATGAAATTAAAGTAACGGAACACAATGAAACAAAAGGCTTAGGTGATGTTGCCATGGATGCAATCATTGCACTTATGATTGAAAACAATACAACAAATACAGATGTTGTAACAGGTGCAACGTATTCATCAAAGGGACTTCAAGAAGCGGTAAATGATGCATTAATGAAGGCAGGAGCTACAAAAGAGGATATTGCTAAGTATCCATTGGCATCATTTGTAAAAGAAGAATTAGAATCAGAATATACATTTGATGTCGTTATTATTGGAGCCGGTGGTGCTGGTTTATCTGCTGCCATTGAGGCAAGTAAAAACGGTGCAAGTGTTGTGGTATTAGAAAAAACACCAGCTGCAGGAGGAAACACACTTGTTTCAGGTGGTGGTATCAATGCTGCCAATACAAGACAACAAATTGGCTTAAATATTGAAGATACAGCAAAAATTTTCTATAACGATACGTTAAAAGGTGGAGATAACCAAGGAGATCCAAAACTTGTAAAAGTAATGACTGAAAAGTCTTTAGAAGCTGCAGATTGGTTAATGGATGAAATTGGTGTTGAATTCATCAGCGATCGTGTACAACAATTCGGTGGTCATTCAAAACCAAGAGCGTTAATACCAGTTGGTAATAAAGGGGTTGAATTAATCAATAAATTGTTAAAAGTTGCAGAGGCACAAGGTGTTAGAGTATTCTATAACATGGAAGCTACAAAGCTTGAAAAACAAGATGATACTGTGAATGCTGTTTATGCAACAAAAGATGGCAAAGAAATTAAATTTAATGCATCAAAAGGGATTGTTGTTGCAACTGGTGGTTTTGCAGCTAACTTAGAAATGCGTAAAGAATACAATCCAAACTATGATGAACGTTTTAAAACAACAGCTACTTTAGCAAGTACTGGTGATGGTATTATCATGGCACAAGGTGTTGGTGCTGATGTTGTATCTATGGAATACATCCAAGTATATCCAACATGTAATCCAATAACAGGTATTATTTCTTATGTTGCGAATTCACGCTTTGATGGGGCATTGTTATTTAATCAAGAAGGAACACGTTTTGTAAATGAAATGGGTCGTCGTGATGATATTTCAAATGCTATTTTAAATCAAACTGGTCAAGTGGCTTACTTGGTATGGGGTCAAGAGATTGAGACAGTTGGAACTATGACACAACTTCATAAAGTTGAATTTGAACAATGGCAAAAAGATGATTTGATTTATGTTGCTGAAACTCTTGAAGATGCAGCAAACCACTATGGTATTGATGCTGCAAAATTACAAGAAACAATTGCTGCATATAATGAATCTATCAAAGATGAAGTAGATGAAGACTTCAACAAAGGTGGTAAATTACGTCCAATTAGTGAAGGTAAATTCTACATTCAAAAAGTAGTACCAAGTACACACCATACAATGGGTGGATTAAAGATCAATGAACATGCGGAAGTTATTGATACAAATGGAAATGTAATCAAAGGTTTATTCGCAGCTGGTGAAGTAACTGGTGGTATCCATGGTACAAACCGTTTAGGTGGTAATGCGATTACAGACATCATTGTATTTGGTCGTATTGCTGGTACAAATGTAAGTAAATAGATTTGGGAATCCTTAGGGATTCCTTTTTTATGATAATAGTAGGTGAAACTAAAATTTTAGTATATAATCTACATGAGGTGAACTATGAAAATAATAATGGATGAAGCCATGATGAAACGCTCATTGGTGCGTATTGCTCATGAAATTATTGAAACAAATAAAGGAACACAAGATTTGGTGTTAGTCGGTATTAAAACAAGAGGTATTTACTTAGCAAAACGTTTAAAATCAATCATTGAATCCTTTGAAGTTTGTAACATACCTTGTGGTAGTATTGATATTCAACCATGGCGAGATGATGTAAGGGAAGTAATACCAACGATGGATTTAGGTATTGATGTAAAAGATAAGATTGTGATTTTAGTGGATGATGTTTTATTTTCAGGAAGAACAACAAGAGCTGCGATGGATGGGGTAATGCATTATGGTAGAGCACGTGAAATTCATTTGGCAGTTTTAGTGGATCGAGGACATCGTCAACTTCCAATTAAAGCTGATTATGTTGGTAAAAATGTTCCTACAAGTAAGGATGAAGTTGTAAAAGTCATGCTTTTAGAACATGATTTAGAAGATAAAGTAGTCATTTTATAAAAAATCTTTGTGAAAAATATTAAAAATTTAATAAAGTGTCCTCTGGGCACTTTTATTCACTCTGGGAATAGATTATAATAATATAGACAAGGAAGTAGGAGGAAGATTATGACAAAAACATATATGTCTATGGATGGTAACAATGCTGCTGCGCATTGTGCCTATGCTTTTACTGAGATTGCTGCGATATATCCAATCACACCATCTTCTACAATGGCAGAAGTAGTGGATGCTTGGGCATCAAGCGGACGTAAAAACATTTTTGATTCAGTAGTGAAAGTTACAGAAATGCAATCAGAAGGTGGAGCTGCAGGGGCAGTTCACGGTGCTTTACAAGGTGGAGCATTATCAACAACATTTACTGCATCACAAGGTTTATTATTAATGATTCCAAATATCTATAAGATGGCTGGGGAACTATTACCGGGAGTAATTCATGTAGCTGCGCGTGCAATTGCTGGTCGTGCTTTAAGTATCTTTGGAGATCATGAGGACATTTATGCTGCAAGACAAACAGGTGTTTGTATGTTGGCATCACATTCTGTGCAAGAAGCTATGGACTTAGCTGGGGTAGCGCATTTAAGTGCCATTAAAGGATCAGCTCCATTTATTCATTTTTTTGATGGATTTAGAACATCACATGAAATTCAAAAAATTGAAGTTATGGATCAAGAATTTTTAAAGAGTTTATTAGATAGAGAAGCGTTAAATAAGTTTAAAGCAAGCGCTTTAAACCCACATAGTAATCCGGTTACACGTGGTGGAGCTGAAAACGATGATATTTTCTTCCAAACACGTGAAGCTCAAAATAAACATTACAATGCCATTCCTGACATTGTAAATGAATACATGAAGAAAATTAGCGAACATACAGGACGTGAGTATGCACCATTTACATACTATGGAGCAAGTGATGCAACACGTGTTATTGTTGCGATGGGTTCTGTAACTGAAACAATTAAAGAAGTAGTAAATCGTTTAAATAGTGAAGGTGAAAAAGTAGGTTTAATTAAAGTACACCTATATCGTCCTTTCTCTGTGAAATATTTAAAAGCGGTGTTTCCAGAAACGTGTACAAAGATTGCTGTTTTAGACCGTACAAAAGAAATGGGTGCTCGTGAACCATTATACTTAGATATTACAGAAGCATTTAAGAATACTGGTAAAGTGATTATTGGTGGTCGTTATGGATTAAGTTCAAAAGATACAACACCAAATCAAATTAAAGCTGTGTATGATGAATTAAATAAAGAGCAACCAAAAGAAGAATTTACAATTGGTATTGTAGATGACGTAACGCATTTAAGTTTAGAAGTAGATCCGGAATTCTATATTAAAAGTGACAGTACAGCATGTTTATTTTATGGTTTAGGTTCAGATGGTACAGTGTCTGCGAATAAATCATCCATTAAAATCATTGGTGATAATACAGATCAGTATGCACAAGCTTATTTCCAATATGACTCTAAAAAAGCTGGTGGGGTTACAAAATCACACTTAAGATTTGGTAAGAGTCCGATTTTATCAACCTATTATGTAGACTATGCTGACTTTATTTCATGTTCTTTAGATACGTATGTATTAAAATATGATATGATTCGCTACTTAAAGAAGGGTGGAACATTCTTATTAAATACAAGTTATACGGCTGAAGAAATTGAAAGTCGTATGCCAAATCGTCTGTTAAAGAAACTGGCGGATAAACAAGCAAAATTCTATATTATTAATGCTACAAAGATTGCCAATGAAATTGGTATGGGTCGTAGAACAAATACAATTTTACAATCTGCGTTCTTTGCTTTAAATGAACAGATTATGCCTTATGAAAAAGCGGTAGAATTGATGAAGTATATGGCGAAAAAGGCATATTCTAAAAAAGGTGATGAAATTGTTGAATTAAACTACAAAGCCATTGATTCAGGTAAAGGTGGTTTAGTTGAAGTTGAAGTGAAAGAAAGTTGGAAAGATTTAACTTATAACACAAAACGTGAAACAACAGGTGATGAATATTTTGATAACTATGTAACACCAATTAATGAAATGGAAGGATATGATTTACCGGTAAGTACATTCCTTGATTACAATATCTTAGATGGTTCCTTACATAGTAATGTTGCCTTTAAAGAAAAACGTACTACAGCACCACAAGTTCCAAGTTGGAATCCAGATAACTGTATTCAATGTGGTTTCTGTTCGTATGTATGTCCACATGGAACAATTCGTACATTCTTATTAACAGATGAAGAAGTAGCCAATGCACCAATGGAATTTGCTACATTAAAAGGTGCTGGCAAGGGTGTTGATCATTTGAAATATCGTATTCAAGTATCTCCAGCAAACTGTGTTGGATGTAGTTTATGTGTGGTTGAATGTCCAGGTAAAGGTGGAAATAAAGCCTTAACAATGGTTGACACACATACAGTTATTCATGAAGAGCCTCTTGCAGATTATATGTATAAAGAGTTAGATTATAAGACAGATTTATTCCCAACAACAACAGTAAAAGGCTCTCAATTCCAAATGCCTTACTTTGAAGTATCAGGGGCATGTCCTGGATGTGGAGAAACTCCATATTATAAATTAGTAACTCAACTATATGGTCGTGATATGTTAGTAGCTAATGCTACAGGATGTTCAATGATTTATAGTTCATCTGTACCAACAAGTCCATTTGTATCAGATAAAAATGGTGAAGGGGTTGCTTGGGGGAACTCATTGTTTGAAGATAATGCAGAATATGGTTATGGTATGGCATTAGCTCAAAACTATAAAGAAGCACGTATCTTACAAATTATGGAAGAAAATTTAGAATCAGACTGTAAAGAAGCCTTTACAAAATATATAGAAGCAAAAGAAAATCGTGATTTACAACGTCAATGTAAAGATGAAGTAATTGCAGCTGTAAAAGCATCAAGCAATGAAGCTGTAAAAGAATTACTTGAGTATGAACGTGACTTAGTAGGTAAGTCTGTATGGATTATCGGTGGAGATGGTTGGGCTTACGATATTGGTTTTGGTGGTTTAGACCATGTAATTGCCAATGACATTAATGTTAACGTGTTAATTTTAGATACGGAAGTATATTCAAATACAGGTGGTCAATCTTCAAAAGCATCACCACTATCATCAATTGCGAAGTTTGCTGCTGGTGGTAAGCCAACTGGTAAAAAAGACTTAGGACAAATTGCAATGGCTTATGGACATGTTTATGTTGCTCAAGTAGCAATGGGTGCAAACAAGCAACAAACATTAAATGCCTTTAAAGAAGCGGAAAGTTATCCGGGTCCATCATTAATCATTGCTTACTCTCCATGTATTGAACATGGTATTAAGGGTGGTTTAATGAATCATCAACGTACACAAGCAAAAGCAGTTGAATGTGGATACTTCACATTGTATCGTTTTGACCCACGTAAAGAAAAACCATTAACAATTGACTCAAAAGCACCAAACTTTGAATTGTTTAATGACTTTATCTTAAGTGAAACACGTTATTCACAATTACCTAAGTTAAAAGGTGAAACAGCTTATGAGTTATTTGAAAGAAGTAAAAATGACTCAATCAAACGTTATAATCGTCTAGTGCGTTTATCAAAAGACTAGTCTTTAAAAGATAAAGAGTGTTGAAGTTCAGCACTCTTTTTATATGTAGGTTTTCCTATATTCATTTCTAATAAGAAACATGATAGAATAATTCGTAATAGAATTATCAATTTAATGTGCTATTTTATGGCATAATGAATGCAAAGAATAGAAATTATTTAGAGTGCTATACGTTAGATGGTTATTTTAGTATAATAAAAAAGGTGATTGTATGAAAGTGTTGTTATATTTTGAAGGTGAAAATTTTATAAGTACTTCTGGAATTGGACGTGCGCAGAAGCATCAAATTAAAGCATTGATGAGCCAAGGAATTGAATATACAACAGATCCATTTGATGATTATGATATATTGCATATCAATACGTATGGATTAAATTCCAATTCAATGATTAATAAAGCTCGTAAAGAAAATAAACCGGTTATTTATCATGCGCATTCTACGGAAGAAGATTTTCGTAATTCCTTTATCTTATCGAATCAATTAGCTCCTGCTTTTAAGAAGATTATTGTTTCGTTATATCGCTTGGCAGATGAAATTATCACACCAACGCCATATTCAAAAATGTTGTTAGAGGGTTATGGAATTGATCTACCAATTACCGCAATTAGTAATGGTATTGATTTAACTCGCTTTCAATATAATGCTGAAAAGGTAAAAGCGTATCGTAAATACTTTAGTTTAAAAGAAGATGATAAAGTTGTTTTATCTGTTGGTTTGTATTTTGAACGAAAGGGTTTATTGGATTTTTTTGAAGTAGCTAGACGTTTACCTGAATATAAATTTATTTGGTTTGGAGATACGCCGTTATATTCTGTACCACGTGTTATTCGTGAGGCGATTGATCAATGTCCAAGTAATGTTATTTTACCTGGTTATGTAAAAGGTGCTATTATTGATGGAGCATATCTGAATGCGGATTGTTTCTTTTTTCCTTCTAATGAAGAAACGGAAGGGATTGTAGTGCTAGAGGCACTTGCAAGCAAGCAGAAGGTTGTTTTAAGAGATATAGGGGCTTTTGATCCATGGCTAAAAGATAAAGTGAATTGTTATAAAGGAAAAACCATTGAAGATTTTGTTGGGTTAGTAAGAGGTTCCGTAGAAAATACACTACCAAATCTTACAGAAGAAGGATATAAGGTAGCGGAAAGCAGATCAATTGAAAATGTTGGTAAGCAATTAAAAGAAGTGTATGAACGTGTATTATATAAGAAATAGAAGCTAAGTTTTAGGACTTAGTTTTTAATTTGTAAATTTTTTGAAAGAAATTAGCACTTTTTTGTTGACAGTGCTAAAAATGTGTTATATGATTTTAGCAGACATCAGTTATGAGTGCTAAGGAGGTGGCAAAGTGTTAACGAAACGACGTTTAGAGATCTTCAAGTGTATTGTTGATGAATTTATTCAAACGGCAGAACCTGTTGGCTCAAAAACGATTATGGAAAAGTATAACTTGCCATATTCAAGTGCGACCATTCGAAATGACATGATGTATTTAGAAGATATTGGATATTTAGAAAAGACGCATACTTCAAGTGGACGTGTACCCTCAACAAAAGGGTATCGATTCTATGTGGAACATTTAATGCAGACCCATATTGATGAGCGTGTTGAATATGCGGTAGCAAATATCTTTGATCGTAAATCAAATATAGATGAAGCAATAAAAGAGAGTTGTGAAATCTTATCGCAAATGACCAATCTTGCAAGTGGAGTGTTAGGACCGGATGCTTCCAATCAATTATTGGAGCATATTAAACTCTTTCCACTAGATAGCAAAAAAGCTGTGTGTGTGTTTATCACAGATTGTGGACATACGGAAAATCGAACATTTGATTTTCATACCGAAGTTTCTTTGGAAGATATACAAAGTTGTTGTGAAATATTAAATGATCGTTTGAAAGGTACAAGAATTATAGACTTAGTGGATAAGATGCAATCTTTAAAACCGATTTTAGCACAGAGTGTAAAACGTCATGAAGTCTTATTTAATGCCTTTTTAAAAGCATTTATCAAATTTGCAAGTGACAATGTATATTTTGCAGGAACAAACAATATGTTGTATCAACCAGAGTTTTCAGATATTGAAAAACTAAGAAGTTTAATGAAAATGTTGGGTGATAGTTCTCTTTGGAGAAAAATTGACAGTCCTTCTAATGAGCTTATGATTAAAACAAGTTCAGGATCTTCGTTAGTATGGATGGATGATGTTGCTGTAGTAACAAGTCGCTTTCGATTAAATGATGCAGAAGAAGGAAAACTTATGGTAGTTGGTCCATCGCGAATGGATTATGATCGTATTGTGGGCTTACTAGAATATATTTCAGATTCAATTGAACGATTATATAGAAATGGAGCAAAAGATGACTGAGGTAAAAAAAGAAGTACTTGAAGAAGTAAAGGAGGAGACGTGTTGTACGAATCAAGAGACAACATGTAAATGTGAACATCAACAAGAAACCATCGATCCTCAAGAAGAATTGATAAACAGGATTGAGGCTTTACAAAAAGAAAATGATAAATTAAAGAATGATTATGCAAAAGCGTATGCGGATACGGAAAACACACGCAAACGACTGATGAGTGATTTTGAATTAAATAAGAAATATCGCATTCAAAGCTTTGCATTGGATATTTTACCGGTAATCGATAATTTGGAGCGTTCATTAAAAGGACCACATGAAAATGTCGATGAAAATTATATAAAAGGTATTGAAATGATTTATCATCAATTGATTCATGCCTTAAATAAAGAAGGTGTAGAAGAAGTTGATACAAGTGGTGAATTTGATGCAAACTTTCATCAAGCATTAATGGTTGAAAAAGTGGAAGGAGTACCTTCCAACCAAGTGATTGAAGTATTGCAAAAAGGATATAAGTTAAAAGATCGTATATTACGTGCCGCAATGGTAAAAGTAAGCGAATAGGAGGAAAAATATATGGGAAAAATTATAGGAATTGACTTAGGTACTACAAATAGCTGTGTCTCTGTTATGGAAGGCAAAGAGGCAAAGGTAATTACAAATCCAGAAGGAAATCGTACAACACCATCGGTTGTTGCCTTTAAAAATGGCGAACGTATTGTTGGGGACGCTGCTAAGCGTCAAGTTGTAACTAACAAAGAATCTGTTATTTCAATTAAGCGTTTAATGGGTAGTAACGAAAAAGTTACGTTAGAAGGAAAGACTTATACGCCGCAAGAAATCAGTGCAATGATTCTTCAATACTTAAAAGGCTATGCTGAAGAATATTTAGGTGAAAAAGTTGAAAAGGCCGTTATTACAGTTCCGGCATATTTCAATGATGCACAACGTCAAGCAACAAAAGACGCAGGTAAAATTGCTGGTTTAGAAGTAGAACGTATTATTAATGAACCAACAGCTGCAGCGTTAGCATTTGGTATTGATAAAGTAGATCAAGAACAAAAAGTACTTGTATTTGACCTTGGTGGTGGTACATTTGACGTAAGTATTCTTGATTTAGCTGATGGTACATTTGAAGTACTTGCAACATCAGGTGACAATGAACTTGGTGGAGATGACTTTGATAATGCGATTGTCGATTGGATGGTTGAACAATTCAAAAAAGATAATGGCATTGATTTAAAAAATGATAAAATGGCTTCTCAACGTCTAAAAGAAGCAGCTGAAAAAGCAAAAAAAGATTTATCAGGTGTAGTTCAAACACAAATTAGCTTACCATTTATTTCAGCCGGGGCAAGTGGTCCATTACACTTTGAAGCAACATTAACACGTGCTCAATTTGATAAAATGACAAGACACTTAGTAGATCGTTGTATTACGCCAGTAAGACAAGCGTTAAAAGACTCTGGTTTAACAAAAAATGATATTCATCAAGTATTATTAGTTGGTGGATCAACACGTATTCCAGCTGTACAAGAAATGGTTCGTCAAGAATTAGGAAAAGAACCGAACAAATCAGTAAACCCAGATGAAGTAGTAGCGATGGGTGCTGCAATTCAAGGTGGAGTTATTTCAGGGGATGTAAAAGACGTATTGTTGTTAGATGTTACACCACTTAGTTTAGGTATTGAAACAATGGGTGGAGTTATGACAGTTCTAATTCCAAGAAACACAACAATCCCAACTTCAAAATCTCAAATCTTCTCAACAGCTGCAGATAACCAACCAGCGGTAGATATTCATGTTTTACAAGGAGAAAGACCCATGGCTTCTGATAATAAGACATTAGGTAATTTCCAATTATCAGGTATTGCACCGGCAAGACGTGGTATTCCACAAATTGAAGTTACATTTGATATTGACGTAAATGGTATTGTACATGTTTCTGCACTAGATAAGGGTACAAATAAGAAACAATCTATTACAATTTCTGGCTCAAGTGGTTTAAGTGAAGCAGAAATTGAAAAGATGGTGAAAGATGCTGAAGATCATAAAGCAGAAGATGAAAAACGTAAAGAACAAGCTGAATTAAAGAATAAAGCAGAACAATTCATTGGACAAATTGATGATTCATTAAATGCTGAAAATGCAAATATCAATGAACAACAAAAAGCAGAAGTTACAAAATTGCGTGATGAGTTAAAGAGTGCAATTGACAACAATGACTATGATACATTAAAAGAAAAACTTGATCAGTTAGAAAAAGCTGCACAAGCGATGTCTCAAGCAATGTATGAAAATCAACAAGCAAATCAAAATACAGAGTCAGCCAATACACAAGGTGGAAATGACAATGTGGTTGATGCAGATTTTACAGAAAAGAATTAATAAAGTAATAGTCCTAGTCTTATTGCTAGGACTAGGACTTTTAACGGGATGTAGTGTTTCGGATACAAAGAATGAAACAACGAAACAATCATTGTCATCTTCAACAACATCTCAAGAAAAGATAGATGTTTCACCGTATTTAAATGCGAAGGTTATTACAAATATGCAAACACCGATTTATGATGCTAGTAAACAAGAGATTGGTGTTATAGAAAAGGATAGTTTATTGCAAACAACTTCGCAGTCTGTGGATGAATATGTTGAAATAGAAGATGGTATGTATGTAAAAATAGATAGTATTGAACCGATAGAATATTTAGATTATTATGATAATCATTTAGTTCAACTTGGAAAAAAGATTAATATTAAAGATGTTCAAGTATATGATGAATCATTTCATGTAGTCTTTAAACTAACAATTGATACCTATAAAGAAATTGTTTATGAGTCACAAGAACATTATGGCTTCCTCTTTCAAAAAGATATGGTGTTGGTTAAAAAACAAGATGTTAGTGAGATAGTAGAAACTACACCGGAGGCTTATGCAAGTGAAGTTCCAGTGTTAATGTATCATTTCTTCTATGATGAAACTAACAATGAAGTTGCAAAAGATAACAATCATTTAGATGTTACTAAGTTTGAGCAACAGCTAAGTGCATTAAAAGAATTGAATTATCAAACTTTAACAATGAAAGAGCTTGATTACATATTAGATGGATATGCCAAAGCTCCAGAGAAATCATTTGTAATAACGATTGATGATGGAGATCCAAGTGTATATAAATATGCATATCCAGTCATTAAGAAATACAACTACAATGCAACATTGTTCTTAATTGCCGGATGGTTAGATCCACAATTAGAATATCCATTCATTGAAATGCGTGAACATGGCTTAGAATTACAATCTCATTCTTTCTTGTTGCATACAGGAGGATGTTTGGGTAAAGGTAGTATATTATGTATTGATTTTGATAAAGGGGTACAAGATACCATCCAATCATTAGAGTATGTAGATGGAGGTTTTGTATATTGTTATCCATTTGGTCATTACAATCAACATGCCATTGATATTTTAAAGGCTGCAAATGTTAAGATGGCTTTTACAACGGAATATGGAAAAGTAAAATATGGTATGGATAAGTGGACACTACCACGTGTAAGAGTAAGTGGTACAGATACACTAGAAGGGTTTTTAAATAAAGTGAAAGGGTGATTTGATGGCAGATAAAAGAGATTATTATGAAATATTAGGATTAAGTAAGTCGGCAAGTGATCAAGAAATTAAAAAGGCTTATCGACAATTAGCTAAAAAATATCATCCTGATGTAAATAAAGAACCTGGTGCAGAAGCAAAATTTAAAGAAATTAATGAAGCTTATGAAGTACTAAGTGATCCAACAAAAAAGGCAAATTATGATCAATTTGGTCATGCTGCTAATGATCCTAATTTTGGAGGTTTTGGTGGCTTTAATCAAGCTGACTTTGGTGATTTTTCAGATATTTTTGGTTCCTTCTTTGGTGGTGGTTTCTCTTCAGGAGCTTCTAGAAATAGCAATGGACCAAGACGAGGGCAAGATCGCTATATGCAGATGAAGGTTACTTTTAATGAAGCGGTCTTTGGTGTAAATAAAACCATTAAACTGGATATTGATGAAGTCTGTGATGATTGTCATGGAAGCGGTGCTTATTCGAAAGATGACATTAAAGTGTGTGATCAATGTAAAGGAACGGGTCGTGTTGTTACGCAACAAAGAACACCATTTGGAGTGTTCCAAAGTCAAAGTGTATGTTCAACATGTAATGGAACAGGGAAAAAGATTACACGCAAATGTAAGAAGTGTCATGGAGAGGGATCCATTCATAAGCACATTGATGTAGAAGTAAAAATTCCGGCAGGTGTAGATACAGGGCAACAATTACGTATATCAGGTAAAGGATATAAAGGAAGCAATGGTGGACCAAATGGAGACTTATACATTGAAATTATCGTTGCTAGACATGAGCATTTTATGCGAGATGGAAAAAATATCTTTATCAAGATTCCTATTTCCGCTATTGATGCTGCACTTGGTACAAGCATTGATATTCCAACGGTTCATGGGGAAGTTACATTGCAAATTCCTGCAGGAACACAACCAAATCAACAATTCCGTTTAAAAAATAAAGGAATCAAAGATTTACGTAGTTCAACTATGGGTGATCAATATGTAGAAGTATTGGTGGAAATACCAACTAAGTTATCAAAAAGTGAAAAAGAACTTTATGAGAAATTAAAAGCAGAAACGAAAAAAGAAGGTCGTGAATCTGTTTTTGAAAAATTTAAAAAAGCATTTAAGTAAGAGAGTCATCTCTTACTTAAAAAAGCAATCACATTAGCACTCAATGTATTAAAGTGCTAAAGGAGGTATTATGAATATAGAAAAAATGACCGATCGTCTTAAAGAAATTATTTATCAAGCTGCCAATTATGCAAAAGAATGTAAACATCCAACCATTAATAGTCAACATATCTTAAAATTCTTATTGGAAGATGATTATATTGTTACTTTATTTCATGAATTACATATAGATATACAGGTAGCTAGAAATCTTAATGAAGGGTATTTAAAATCACTTCCAACAGTAGATCAAAGTGATTTAAAACTTGACCAGGATATAAATGCTGTGTATCAGACAGCTTTAAAGATGCAACAAGAAAACCAAGATCAATATTTAAGTTCTATTTCTATGTTTCTTGCAATTATATTTAGCAATCATCCAACGTGTAAAGAAATTGTACAGAAATTAAATTTATCAAAACATCAATTACAACAATTAGATTATGAAAAAAAAGGTGGTGAAAAAATGAATACTCCAAATAGTGAAAATCAAATCGATGCATTAAATAAATATGGTAGAGATTTAGTAAAA
Source organism: Erysipelotrichaceae bacterium (assembly GCA_030528645.1). Lineage (GTDB taxonomy): Bacteria > Bacillota_I > Bacilli_A > Erysipelotrichales > Erysipelotrichaceae > RQZE01. Next base: position 105,099 of record JAUMYM010000003.1, read on the forward strand.
GATGTCAGTGATGGTAAAATTGATCCGGTAATCGGTAGAGATGAAGAAATTCGTCGTATTATTGAAATTTTATCACGTAAAACAAAAAATAATCCTGTTTTAATTGGTGAACCGGGTGTTGGGAAAACAGCAATTGTGGAAGGATTAGCATGGCGTATCTTTAATAAAGATGTGCCCAGTGGTTTAAAGAATAAAAAATTAATTGAATTAGATATGGGATCATTAATTGCTGGTGCTAAGTATCGTGGTGAATATGAAGAACGTCTAAAAGCGGTTTTAAATGAAGTTAAAAAAGCAAGTGGTAATATTATTTTATTTATTGATGAAATTCATAATTTAGTAGGTGCCGGTAAAAGTGAAGGTTCTATGGATGCGGCGAATTTATTAAAACCAATGTTAGCTCGTGGAGAACTAAAATGTATTGGTGCAACAACATTTGATGAGTATCGTCAACACATTGAAAAAGATGCTGCATTAGAACGACGTTTTCAAAAAATTATGGTAGATGAACCAACGGTTGAAGATACGATTTCCATTTTAAGGGGACTTAAAGATCGTTTTGAACTACATCATAAAGTACATATTTTAGATGAATCGTTGATTGCTGCAGCAAAATTATCAAATCGTTATATTACAGATCGTTTTTTACCGGATAAAGCGATTGATTTAGTAGATGAAGCATGTGCAAGTATTCGTGTAGAGATGGACTCTATGCCGAAAGAGTTAGATGAATTAAATCGAAAGATTATGCAGTTAGAAATTGAAGAATTTAGTTTAAAGAAAGAAACCGATCAAAAATCAATTCAACGTTTAGAAGATATTGTAAAAGAACTGGAAAACTTAAAAGAAGAGTTTAAAGTCTTATCAACAAAATGGAATCAAGAAAAAGAGAGTAATGTTACAATTAATCAATTAAAAGAGAAGCTTGAAAAGGCGAAATTAGACTTTAGTATTGCGCAAAATGAAGCTAAATACGAACAAGCGGCTAAACTACAATATGAAACAATTCCTAATTTAGAAAAAGAGATTCAAACACTTAATGAAAATCAAGATCATAAACTTATTAAAGAAATTGTTGATGAAGAAATGATTGCTAAGATTGTAAGTCGATGGACACATATTGAAATTAGTAAGTTAATGGAAAGTGATCGTAATAAATTGTTACATCTAGCTGAAACACTAAAGAAACGTGTTATTGGACAAGATATGGCTTTAAAATTAGTGACGGATGCTATTTTACGTTCTAAAGCGAATATTCAAGATAGTAATCGTCCAATTGGTTCCTTTATGTTTCTTGGTCCAACGGGAGTAGGTAAAACAGAAGTTGCTAAGGCATTGGCGCAACAATTATTTGATGATGAAAGTAAGATTGTACGTATTGATATGAGTGAGTATATGGAAAAACATTCCGTATCTAGATTGATTGGTGCTCCTCCAGGTTATGTAGGATATGAGGAAGGTGGTCAATTAACAGAAGCAATTCGTAGAAAGCCATATTCTATTGTTCTGTTAGATGAAATTGAAAAGGCTCATCCTGATGTGTTTAATATTTTACTTCAAATTTTAGATGATGGACGTATTACAGATTCGAAAGGTGTTACAGTTGATTTTAAAAATACCTTAATTATTATGACAAGTAATTTAGGTAGTATTCACGCTTTTAATGAAGATAAGTCTATGATACAAGATTTATATCTTAAAGAGGTAAAGCAACATTTTAAACCTGAATTTATTAATCGTATTGATGAAATTATTGTCTTTAATTCATTAGATCAAACAATTATTGTAAAGATTGTCGATAAATTTTTAAATCAATTAAAAGAAAAATTATATGAGCATGACATTGATTTGGTTGTAAGTGAAGAAGTAATATATAAAATCGTCGAAGAGGGATATGATAGTCAATTTGGTGCTCGTCCAATCAAACGTTATATTCAAAAAGAAATTGAAACATTAATTGCGAATAAGATAATACGTAATGATTTTGAAAAACCATGTACGATGCATTTGATACTTAAGGATGGTTATTATTCATTAGATATGCAAAAAAAATAGTTGGAAGTTAATTCCAACTATTTTCATTAATAACATTGACTTCAGCTTTACGTTTACCAATGTTTAAGCAATGGTCTCCCATACGCTCAATATTAGCAAGAATATCACAGTATACTGCTCCTGCAATTGTGGAACTACATATTTCTTCAGACATACGCTTAAAGTGTCTTAAACGAGATGTATGTTCTAAATTATCCATAGTTGTTTCTTCACGATGTAGTTCACTTAATAACTCTAAATCATTTGTTTTATATACTTGAATTGCCATGTCAATCATTTTTAATAATTGTAAAAACAATTCATTAATTTCGTTTTGAGCTTGTTTAGAGAAGTTTCCTTTTTTATCTTCATAAACCATTTCGAAGAATTCCATAAGGTTAACTGCTAAATCACCAACACGTTCTAAATTTTTTATAACTTGTAAATGTAAATTTGAAATATTAACATCATGGTCAGTAAGTTCTTGTTTATTAATCAACATAATGTAGTTCGTAATGGTCTTATCCAAATGGTTGATTAAGGCTTCATTTTGTCGGATTAAATCATGATTTTCAGAATTAATCTTTCCTTCTTCAAAATATCGATAGACTTCTTTGACATTGCGTTTTACAACGGAAGCTAATTTTAATACGGCACTTTCACAAACCCCTAACGCTGCACTTGGTAGGGTATGTGGTAAGTTAGGATCTAATTCATCTACTTTAATATCAATTTTTTCAACTTCATTACCAGGTATGACTTTACGGATTAAATCACACATTTGTTTTAGAAGTGGGAAGAAGATTAAAGTGGAAGATACGTTAAAGATAATATGTACAACCGCAATTTGCATCATTGGTTCCAAATAAAATTGCTGTGTTAGGACTAAAATGAAAGATGCTAAAGGGTAAATAAAGATTAACCAAACTAAGGTACCGACAACGTTAAAGAGAGTATGAATACCGGCAGTACGTCTTGCAGCTAGTGAACCACCTAAAGAGGCGATGACACCCGTAATGGTTGTTCCAATGTTTGAACCGAATACAAAGGCAATGGCTGCTACTAGGGAGATACTTCCAGATTCGTAAATCTTTTGAACTACCCCAACGACAACGGAAGAAGATTGAATTGCTCCTGTCATAATCGTACCTGCTAAAGCAGCAAGCAATGGTTTTGCTCCCATGGTTTGTGCAAAGGATGCAAAGGCTGGTAAATCTTTTAAGGCTTTTAAGGAATCACCCATAATTTTTAATCCAAAAAAGAGTAAACCAAAACCTAATATAATTTGACCGATGTAATTTAATTTTTTACGACTTGTAAAGGAAATGATTAAAGAACCAAATAATACAAAATACAATGCATATTCTTCTACCGATAACCCAATTAGAAAGGCGGTTACGGTTGTTCCGATGTTGGCTCCCATTACAATACCGGCTGCTTGTTCTAATTTCATTAAACCAGAACGTACTAAACCAATGGTAATAGCTGTTGTAGCGCTACTTGATTGAATCATAACGGTAATGATGGAACCTATTAACAAACCCATGATAGGTTTCGAAGTATATTTATCGATGTAATGTCTTAAAGAATCACCGGCAACAGCTTTTAAGCCATCTCCCATGATTTTAATTCCATAGATAAACATGGCAAAACCACCAAGAATTAAATCCCATGAAATTGTCATATCAACTTTCCTCCACGTTTAAAGTATAATACATTTTAAATCAGTTATACAGATGTTCTTTTTATTTCAGTATTTTAATATTTGATTGTAATGGATGAAGTGTAATTTCTTCTTTACTAGCCAGATAACATTCTCCATCACTTTCAAACATAATCTTTTTATCCGATGTGATAGTAATTTTTTTACCTTGATAGCTAAGAATCCCCGGAATACCTTGATGTTTTCCTTTTAAATACTTTGGTAAAAGTTTTAAGATCTTTAAATAAGGCATTTTTTCTACAATACAAATATCTAGTAATCCATCATTTAATTCTGCATCAGGGGCAGGTGTAAATCCACCACCATAGTACTTACCATTCATAATCGAAATCAAAAGACATTCTTTTTGTAGCACTAAATCATCAATGGTGATGGTTAAAGGATAATACGTTGGATGCATAATAGCTTTTAAAGTAGCAGCCATATATGCCATTTTCTTTGGTACGATTTTCTTGCGAATAAGTTTAGTTGCTACATCATTAATTTCAGCATCCAAACCACAAGAAGTACAGTTAATAAAACGGTGATGTAAACAAGTACCAATATCAATCGGCATAGTTTCACCAGCAATCAGTTTTATAAGTAAGTCTTCTAAATTATTATATTGTATATCCAAAGAGCGAAAGAAATCATTACCACTACCGCAAGGAATGATGCCTAAAGGGATGCTTGGATCTAGTCCTTGTACAATTTCAAATAAGGTACCATCTCCTCCAACAGAGTAAACCGTAATGGCTTCCTTTGAATTGATATTTGCAGCTAACGTTGTAGCATGACCTTTGTATTCGGTAAGAAGTATTTGATAGGGAATGTTATATCTTAATGCGACACTTTCAATTAAATCTTTATTTGCCAAGGCTTCTCCTTGACCAGATTCGGGATTAATAATAAATATGTGTTTCATAAAACTCCTTTTATTGTATTTTACCTTAATATAATATCATAAATATGATAATATAACTAAGAGGTATTTTTATGAAAGAATTGTTTATTGCAACAAGTAATACAGGTAAAATAAAAGAGTTTAAAGAAATGTTAGAACCATTAGGGTATCAAGTTTTAAGTTTAAAAGATTTACAAGAAGAAATTGAAATTGAAGAAACAGGAACAACATTTGAAGAAAATGCCATTTTAAAAGCGACAGCCCTAGCTAAAATCTTAAATAAGATGGTTCTGGCGGATGATTCAGGTTTAGAAATTACAGCCTTAAACAATGAACCTGGAATTTATTCGGCACGCTATATGGGTTATGATACCTCTTATAAAGAAAAAAACTTGAACTTAATTCAACGTTTAGATGGATGTAGTGATCGTTCTGCACGTTTTGTTTGTTGTATGGCTTTAAGTGATCCAAGTGGGAATGTGAAAACGTTTGAGGGTATTGTGGAAGGAAGAATACATCATGAGATTGATGGTGAAAATGGATTTGGTTATGATCCGATTTTCTATTATCCACCTTATCAAACAACAATGGCAAACTTAACAAATGGCCAAAAACATACGATTAGTCATCGTGGAAAAGCCTTAGCGAAAGTCATGGAGTATTTTAATGAAATGGAAACTTCTGCATTATAGTGCAATTTGGGCATTGCTACTTTTTGTATTTAGCGCTGTGATTGAATTTTACAGTTTTCATTTTTCCTTTTATAAGCAGCAATACCAACAATTAAACGTTGCTTCTACCATTGGCGTATCCAAAGAAGAATTGTATCGAGTAACGACTCACTTACTGTACTACATACAAGGAAAACAAGAGGATTTAATGATACAAGCTACCATTGATGGTAAACAAGATTTCTTTTTTAATCAAAAAGAAATAGATCATATGGTAGATGTTAAAGATTTATATACGAAGATGAAATGGGTACAATATGGCAGTTGTATGTATGTTATGGTTGTATTAGCTATCAGTATGAAACAAAAAAAGATGAAGGCATGGTATCAAGCATATATTCAACATACGCATTACTTTATGATGATAGTAGGGGGATTAGGTTTCTACATCTTAATGGATTTTCAACAATTTTGGTATCAATTTCATACTGTCTTTTTTACCAATGATTTATGGTTATTAGATCCAAGTGTAGATCGCTTGATTATGATGGTCCCATCTGCATTTTTTAATCAATTGGTATTACGTATTTTACTTAGTTTTTTAGTTATCTTTTTAATGTTATATGTCTTTAGTCGCTATCAAGTAAAAAGGAGTATAGAATGATTCATATTGTTTTATTTGAACCTGAAATTCCACAGAATACAGGAAATATCATGCGTAGTTGTGTTGCATTTCATGCACAATTGCATTTAATCAAACCTTTAGGTTTTAAACTGGATGAGTCTCGCTTACGTCGAAGTGGTTTAGATTACATTCAAGATTTGACCTATACCGTTTATGAAAATTTTGAAGAATTTAAAATAAAAAATAATAATCCGATATTATATTTCGTAACACGTTATGGACATAAACCGCCATCTTCCTTTGATTTTAAAACCGATGATGATATTTACTTAATGTTTGGTAAAGAATCTACCGGTATACCCAAAGAAATCTTACAAACCGATTTACAGAGATGTATGCGTTTGCCAATGGTGAAAAGTGCTCGTTCACTTAATTTAAGTAATTGTGTAGCGATTTGTATTTATGAAGTATTACGACAAAATGAATATTATAATTTATCATTTAATGAGTATATCAAGGGTGCACACTGGATAGAAAACTAATGTAAGTATGTTATAATTTGGGAAGGAGTAAGAATATGGTTGTTAAAAGAGGAATCTTAATTATTAGTATTATAGTGATTTCATTGATGTGCCTTTCAATTATGAATCTTGATTTCGATCGCTTATCTCGATATCCCTATAAAGATGAAACATCACGTCAATTAATTAAACAATATTTAAATAATGAAGAAATTGAATACATCATTGAATATTCGATTGCTCCAAGTTATTTCATACGCTTTATTGATGCAAAAAAATTTAATATCTATCATGTTACTTTTTATGAAGAGGTAGAGGATATTTGTTGGTATTTATCGCCAAAAGAAGTGGTTGAATTTGCAGAAACGGTGTATGGAAATTATGATGCCAAAACATTGAGTAAGTTATTAGAACGTTATAAGTATCATGAAATTGCTTATTGGGCAAGTCAACATACGGAAATACAAGCAAAATCTATTTTAGTTGAAAATCCCAATAGTTTATTAGCTTATGTAGATAATACATATACCATTAGTAATAAAACATTTGATGATCTTGTGGATGTTAGTATCAATGGTTCCGAATTTAAAGTACGTAAATTGGTTGAAAAACCTTTAATGGAACTGTGTGATGCTTTAACAGAAGAATTTAAGGTGGAATGTGGAGGTCTTATTGTAGATAGGGCTTATGTTTCTTACCCTCAACAAAAATCGCTATACTTAAAAACACAACAAGAACAACCTTCACAAGTAGATAAGCTTGTAGATTATCCGGGTCATAGTGAAAATCAATTGGGAACTAGCATTGATTTTATGTTGCCGAATGAAGATTTAAAAACATCAACAGTTGGGGTATGGTTAAAAGAAAATGCTCATCGTTTTGGCTTTGTGCAAACATATTTACATGAATATATGAAAGATACGGGGAAAGAAGAACGTTTTCATCACTTTCGTTATTTAGGTGAGGATGCGTCTAGTTTTTATAATCAACATCGTTCACTAAAGGAGTTTTTAAAAGACAAATGAAAATAACTGTTGTTTCTGATAATCATGGATTAATTCAAGTACTAAATAAAGTAAAAGAGGCGAATAAAGATAGTAGCTTTTTTATACATTGTGGAGATTCTGAGCTCGAAGAGAAGTACCTTAGTTGTTTTATTAGTGTGCGTGGAAATAATGATTATTATTCTACCATTAAAGAGTATCAAGTTTTAGAAGTAGAAGGTCATCGTATTTTAATTATCCATGGTCATCGTCTTATTTTTATGAATAGTTATCAAAATTTAGTTTTAAAAGCGAAGCAATTGGATTGTGATATTGTGCTTTTTGGTCATACTCATGTGTTTACAGATATAGTGATTGATCAAGTGCGTTTGATTAACCCCGGTTCTCTTTCTTATAACCGTGATTTTTCACCATGTTGCTATGCCAATTTGTATTTAAAAAAAGATGAAATAAAAGTTGAACGCATTAACATTTAGGTATTGATTATTTTATGAAAAGTTGATAAAATAATTAAGCAATGTCCATGTAGCTCAGTTGGATAGAGCATACGCCTTCTAAGCGTACGGTCAGGGGTTCGAATCCCTTCATGGACGCCATTTTGATAAATTAGCCTAGTTTAGGGCTTTTTTATTTTATTGTCTTTAAAGTTATGTTATAAAAATTATGCTATAATTACATTGCAATTTGAGGTCATTATGAATTTTGTAAAATATGCTATCTACTTTGTATCTGTTGTACTTATTTATGGGATACTTTCATTTTTTTCAATTTATTACTTGGGTCGTTTAGTGGATGCTTTTTTTTATAATGATTTTTTAAAGTATTTCTTATATTGCTTAATTGCAGTTTTATGCATGATAGTTAATCCAATCTTAACGTATATCTTAGTAAATAAAATGAAAGTATTTCATTTCTAGGAGGTTTTATGAATATTATTATGGTTGCTGGAGGAACAGGTGGTCATATCTATCCAGCGTTAGCCTTAGCGGATAAGTTAGTAGAATATCATCACAATGTAACATTTATGGGTAGTTCATCGAGAATGGAAAGTAACATCATTCCAAGTCATAACTATCCATTTATTGCGTTAAATATCAAGAATTATGCTGGAGTTAAAGGGCGCTTTAAAACACTTTGGAATCTAGTAAAAGTCCAAAAAGAAGTAAAAGAACTCTTTCGAAAAGAAAAACCAGATTTAGTCATTGGCTTTGGAAATTATATCAGTGTGCCTGTTATTCTTGCGGCTAAGTCCTTGCATATTAAAACCATTATCCATGAACAAAATTCACAATTTGGTAAGGCTAATTTGTTTTTAGCACGTTTTGTAGATTTGGTTATTGGTAGTTATCCTGAGAATGTAAAACAATGTTCTAAAACAAAAGTGTTAGGGAATCCTCGAGGTTCGAAATTATATGAATATCCAAAAGATGTATCATGCTTGAAGGATTATGGACTTGATCCGAACAAAAAAACTGTGTTATTTGTAATGGGATCTTTAGGTTCAAGTAGTGTAAATGAACATATGTTAGAAGTCTTAAAGGAGTTAGAACATGAAGAGTTTCAAGTGTTATATGTAACAGGGGAAAAAGGCTATGATGCATTTATAGAAAAGTATCAAGGGAATAGTCGTATTAAAGTTGTAAAGTATATTGATGGCTTAAAAGTGATGAAGGCGGTCGATTTAATTGTTTGTCGAGCAGGCGCTACAACGCTTAGTGAAATTACGGCATGTGGGCTTGCCAGTATTACCATTCCAAGTCCTTATGTTCCAGGAAATCATCAGTATCACAATGCTATGGCACTACATCATAAACAAGCAAGTATTTGTGTTTTAGAAAAAGAGTTACAAAAAGACATTTTAGCTAACTTAATTAAGGAATTGATTTATGATGATTTACGTTTGGAAAAACTAAAAAGGAATGCATTAAAATTTGGCTATCCATGTGCAATTAATGATATAATAGATGAGATAAATAAGGTTACAAAGGTGAAATAAACAATGAATTTATTTGAAAAATTAAATGTATATGGAGATGTATTGGAAAACAAATCCTTTAAAGAACTTACAACTTTAAAAATAGGTGGGAATGCTGCCTATGTTGTCTATCCTTACAACCTGTTATCTTTAAGTGAAGTGTTACGTATTATTAAAGAAGAAAACAAACCGTTTAAATTGATTGGTAAGGGAAGTAATTTATTATGTGGTGATGATTTTTATGATGGTGTGATTATCAAATTAGATCGTCATTTAAATGAATTTTATTTTGAAGGTACAACGTTAGTTGCACAAGCAGGTTGTTCCATTATTCAAGTGGCGATGGAAAGTATGCGTATGTCCTTATCTGGATTAGAGTTTGCAAGCGGTATTCCAGGAACGGTTGGAGGAACCATCTATATGAATGCAGGTGCTTATAAATCTTCCATGAAAGATGTGGTAAGTGAAGTGTTTGTCTATCGTGATGGAAAGCTTGAATGGATTAGTAATGAAGAATGTGAGTTTCATTATCGTCATTCTATTTTCCAAAGTCATGATGATTGGATTGTCTTAGCGGTACGTTATCATTTACAGCATAAAGAAAAAGAATTAATTTTTAATTTAATCGAAGAGCGTAAAAAACGTCGTATAGAATCACAACCATTGAATTTTCCAAGTGCCGGTAGTGTGTTTCGTAATCCAAATGAAATGGCATCTTGGCAAGTGATTGAGGCGATTGGTTATCGAGGCAAACAAATTGGTGGAGCTCGTGTAAGTGATAAACATGGTAATTTCATTGTTAATGTTAAACAAGCTTCTTGTAAAGATTTTTTAACCTTAGTACATGAGATTCAAGAGAAAGCGAAAGAAAAATTTAATATTGACTTAGTGATGGAAGTGGAGAAATTTAATTGCAATTAAGTGAAGAAAAGATTCCGATGGAATCTACACAGGTCATTCTTGATAAACGCAAACAAATTCGTAAAAAAATAAAGAATAAAGGTATTAAAAATCGATTATTTCTTTTAGGAGTTATTTTTACTATTGTGTTAATGAGTATCATGTATTTTTTTAGTGAAGCAAGTAATGTTTATAAAGTACATGTTGTTGGTAATGACTATATTTCAAAGGAAGAAATTATTGCCTATTCCAAGATTAAAAAAAATAGTAAGTATTTATTTGTACAAGATTTTCTTGTAACACAGAATGTCAATAAGCACCCATTCATTCTCAATAGCTATGTTACTCATAAGCGATACAATGTCATAAACATTGAAGTAGTGGAGCGTAAACCCTTTGCTTATCGAGTGAGTGATGAAATTATAGTATATACTACAGATTATAAAGAAGTTGTTGTTGAGTTTGAAAATGAACTTTTAGCTCGGTTACCAATGATTGCAGGTTTTGAAGATAAAGAGGTTATGAAAGAAGTTGGAAAGTCATTTGATGAAGTAAAAGAGTATATTATAAGCTCCATTGCTTTAATTACACAGTATCCTCAAAGTTATGATCAAAATATGATGCAGTTATTAATGCGTGATGGAAATACGGTATTTGTTAGTATATTTTCAACCGAAGTATTAAATCAATACTTTGATATTGTTTCTAGTATAGAGGGTGAAAATAATTGTATTTTCATTGAAGATATTTCAAAAAATGCTTATAAATCAAGATGTCCGTGGGATAATTTAGAAGAAAATAAGGAAACGGAAGAAAAAACAGATGAAAATTCTTTCACAAATAATGAGTAATTTTATTTAATTTGTTATAATATGCAAAGCATATGAATAAATATATGTAATATTTAGGGAGGTAAATATGTCAATTATTAAAAATACAAGTTTAGGTTCAATAAATATTTCAAATGATGCCATTGCGACTTTAGCCGGTGGTGTTGTTACAGAGTGCTATGGTGTTGTAGGTATGGCAAGTCAAAAAGTATTTAAAGATGGAATTGCAGTTCTTTTAAAGAAAGATAACTATTCAAAAGGGGTTGTAGTTCGTTCAAATGGAAATGGTTTAGAGATTGATTTATACATTATTATTAGTTTTGGTGTAAAAGTAACTGAAGTTATTAGTGAAGTACAAAAGAAAGTTAAATATGTGTTAGAAAAAACATTAGGCTTAGAAGTTGCAGCTTGTAATGTTTTTGTTCAGGATGTAAGAGTAGTAGAATAGAGAGGGTCTAATGAAAACTTTAAATGGTCTTATTTTTAAGGAAATGCTACAAAGTGGTGCCAATCATTTATATAACGTGCATCATGAAATAGATGCTTTAAATGTATTTCCAGTTCCTGATGGTGATACAGGAACCAATATGTCAATGACATTTTCAAGTGGGACAAAAAATGCAATTGACAGCTATAGTGAAGAATTAAATGTTATCGCTAAGGCATTATCAAAAGGATTACTTATGGGGGCACGTGGTAACTCTGGAGTAATTACTTCACAAATTTTCCGTGGTTTTTATCAAGCAATTGAAGATAAAGTTGAAATCAACGCATTGGAATTTGCACAGGCGTTAGATAATGGTGCAAAGGTTGCGTATAAAGCAGTTATGCGTCCAGTGGAAGGTACAATTCTTACGGTGATACGTGAGGCAAGTTATTATACACTTGAAGAGGTAAAAGTTACTCCGGACATTACAATTCAAGAATGTGTAGGTTTATTTATTAAACATGCCACAGTATCTTTGGATCACACACCAGAATTATTACCGGTTTTAAAAGAAGTTGGTGTAGTGGATAGTGGTGGTGCTGGTTTATTAGCGATTTTTAAAGGTTTTGCTTCTTATTTAAATGGAAAGCCAGTAGAGTCTTTAGGTAAACAAGAATCTGTTTCAAGTACTTTAGCGGATGTGGAACATGATGAATATGGATATTGTACAGAATTTATTATTCGTTTAAATGATGATAAGTTACATACATTTAAAGAAGAAAAACTTAAAAAATCATTATCAGAAATTGGTAATTCTTTAGTTGTGGTACAAGATGAAGAATTGGTAAAAGTACACGTTCATACATTAACACCTGGAGAAGCTTTAAATATTGGACAACGTTATGGTGAGTTTGTTAAGTTAAAAATTGAAAACATGCAGGAGCAACATGATAATTTAGGGCACAATAAAGATTCTATTGTTGGTGTAGATGATAAAAAGAATCAAAAGAGTAAGTATGCTTTAATTTCAGTTGCAGCAGGGGATGGCTTAGTCAACTTATTTAAGGAATTAAGATGTGATCATGTAATTTCAGGTGGTCAAACAATGAATCCTTCTACAGAAGATTTTGTTGCAGCTATTAAAAAAGTAAATGCGGAACATATTTTCTTGCTTCCTAATAATTCGAATATTATTATGGCTGCTAAGCAAGCAGCAACGATTCTTGAAGACTGTGATATTCACGTGATTGAAACAAGAACTTTGCCGGAAGGGATTAGTGCTTGTTTAATGTTTAATCCTGAATTGGATGTTGAAGCAAATCTAAATGAAATGAAAGAGGCTGTTTCAAGAGTAGTTACAGGACAAGTGACGTATGCGATTAAAGATACAACGTTTGAAGGATTGAATATCAATAAAGGAGATTATATGGCCATTCTTGGTAAAAAGATTGTGGTAAGTAATCCTGATAAAATGCAAGTATTATTGACATTGTTAGATGAATTATTAAAAACAGAAGGTGCTGAATTACTTACTGTTTTAAAAGGTGAAGATGCTAGTGAAGAGGAATTAAACTGCATTTTAGAGTATATTGAAGCACATTCAGATGTAGAAGTAGAAGTACATCATGGAAATCAGCCGGTATATTCGTTTGTATTTGGTATCGAATAAGAAGATGTAAATCTTCTTTTTCATTATGTAAAGAATTATGAAAACATTACAAGATTTGAAATTAACAAAATATCGTTATGAAACGTTAAAGAAATTAAATATTAATACAGTAGAAGAACTCTTAATGTATTATCCTTTTCGTTATGAAATTCATGAATATATACCTTATGCCACTTGGAAGGTAAACGATAAGGTCATTATCCATGGAAAAATTGTATCAAGAGCTACTGTTTTTCGTTATGGATATAAAAAAGCAGTGACAAGATTTCACTTTGAAGCCGAACAAGAACTCTTTGAAATAGTTTTGTATAATCAACCTTGGATTACGAATTTTAAAGAAGGTACTTACTTAACCATTGTTGGTAAATATCAAGGGAATCGTAAAATTGTGGCAATGAATTATAATACCAAGTCTTTAAAAGAAAACCTAAAGATTACACCGATATATTCTACAAAAGAAGGTATTAAACAAACAACCATTAAAGATATCATAGATAAAACCATTCAAACAGTGGAAAGGGATATTACAAATACTGTTCCAAGCAGTTATAGAGAAAAATATCGCTTAATTGATAAGGTAGAAGCTTTAAAAAAGATTCATAATCCGACAAGTCAAGAAGATATTAAACAAAGCTATCGTCATTTAAAGTATGAAGAGTTCTTACTGTTTTATGTATCTATGATGCTTTTAAAAAAAGAACATTTACAAGAGATGGATAATCAGTTGCTTTTTGATGAAAACAAAGTATATGAAATGATGTATACACTTCCTTATAGCTTAACCGTGGATCAAATGCAAACAATAAAAGAAGTACTGGAAGACTTAAAGTCATCAAAAACCATGCATCGTTTGGTACAAGGAGATGTAGGCTGTGGGAAAACGATTGTAGCAATGTTAGCCATGTATGCCTGTGTCTTAGGGCATGGTCAAGCTGCAATGTTAGTTCCAACTGAAATTCTTGCAAAACAACACTATGAATCAATTGTACAGTTTTTCAATGCTTCAAAGGTAAGCGTTGAAGTTTTATATAGTTCTTTACCAACAAGTGAAAAGAAACGGATTTTAAATGCCTTAGAAAAAAAAGAAGTTGATATTTTAATCGGTACACATTCTTTGTTTCAGGAACAAGTTCTTTTTGCAGATTTAAGATTGGTTGTAGCGGATGAACAACATCGTTTTGGTGTTATGCAACGACGTAAAATGGTAAATAAAGGTAGTAAAGTTAATTTTTTACTAATGAGTGCAACACCAATACCTAGAACATTAGCGAGTGTTCTTTATGGAGATTTAGACGTTTCCACCATCCATTCTATGCCTAGTAATCGTAAAGGTGTCATTACAAAATTAGTGCAAAAAAACTCTATTTTACCTATTTATAATGAACTTTTAGATATTTTAAAATTAGGACAACAAGTCTATGTAGTATGTCCGGCGATTGATGAAAATGAACAGTTTGATGCAAGAAATGTTTACGATATATTTACTAAACTTTCAAATGAATTTAAAGATGTCGCTCAGGTTTCCTTGTTACATGGTAAAATGTCCTTGTATGAAAAAGAACAAGTGATGCACTTGTTTAAAGAGAATAAAGTACAGATTTTAGTTTCCACAACTGTAATTGAAGTTGGAATTAATGTAGAGAATGCAACCTGTATGATTATTTATGACGCTCATCGTTTTGGTTTAAGTCAACTTCATCAATTACGTGGTAGAGTTGTAAGAGGACAACATTTAGGGCATTGTTATTTACTAACCAATAGTAAAGATGAACAGGCGTTAAAGCGCTTAG
The DNA here is from genome assembly GCA_030528645.1 of Erysipelotrichaceae bacterium. Classification (GTDB taxonomy): domain Bacteria; phylum Bacillota_I; class Bacilli_A; order Erysipelotrichales; family Erysipelotrichaceae; genus RQZE01. Next base: position 120,151 of record JAUMYM010000003.1, read on the forward strand.
ATATTTTAACCAAAACAACAAATGGATTTGAATTATCACTAGAAGATTTAAAAATTCGAGGTCCGGGTGATCTTTTAGGCTATCGTCAAAGTGGCTTACCATCCTTTATTTTAGGAAACATTTTTGAAGATAGTAAGATTATTGAAACAAGTAAAAAAGATGCCTTAGAGATTTTAAATCACCTAGAAATAAAAGAAAATAAAATCCTAGTGGATCAAATAAAAAAACGTCTAAAAGAAAGTATAGAAATGTTAGATTGAGGATATTATGAAGTTAGTTGAATTTTTTAAATTAAAAGATATTGAAATAAAAAATATCGAATTGATTAAACAAGCATTTATACATTCAAGCTATGTTAATGAACATAAATATACGGTCATTCAAGATAATGAACGTTTAGAATTTATGGGAGATGCAGTGTTACAGTTGTGGACTTCGGAACATTTATATAAGTTAGAACCACAGCTTGCGGAAGGGCAAATGACAACCTTACGTGCTAAGTTGGTAAATGAGACATCCTTAGCGAATTGTGCACGTACCTTAGGCTTAAGTCCATTTTTAATGTTGGGACAAGGCGAAGAAAAAACTGGTGGTCGAAATCGGGATTCTATCTTAGCCGATACGTTTGAAGCAATGCTTGGAGCTTTGTATTTAGATTCCGGCATGAAGGCGGTGGATTGTATCTTGAATGAAGTGATGTTGCCATTTATTTTAAATCATGAAACTTTGGTGTTTCATGACTATAAAACAAAGTTACAAGAATATATACAGGCAGATAATCGAAAAACAGTTGTTTATGAGGTGGTTCATACAGAAGGGCCAAGTAATAATCCGTGTTTTGAAGTAGTGGTTAAAGTAGATGACATTGTATTAGGTAAAGGGATTGGAAACAGTAAAAAGAAGGCAGAACAAAACGCTGCTAAAGATGCGTTTGATAAGATGGTGAGATGATGAAAACATTTGGTAAATTAAAACATGGTAATGATGCGTATGTTTACGCATTAAGTAATGCATACATCAAAATTGAAGTTTGTAATTATGGAGCAACGTTAACTCGCTTTATTGATTTAAGTGACGGTAAAGATGTAGTTTTATGGTTTGATGACGTTTCTAAATATGAAAAAAGTGACACCTGTATGGGACAAACGATTGGTCGTGTAGCCAATCGTATTGAAAAGGGTCAATTTACATTAAATGGAAAACAATATCAACTTGATTGCAATAACAATGGTAATAGTTTGCATGGTGGACTTTCCGGTTTACATACTGTTGTATTTGATGTAGAGGTAAAGGGCAATGAAATTATTTGTCATTACCTAAGTAAAGATCAAGAAAGTCACTATCCAGGGAATATGGATATTTATATTCGATACCGTTTGGTTGATCGTAAAGTCATCATTGAATATGAAGCGACTAGTGATCAAGATACTTTATGTAGCTTAACAAATCATTCTTATTTTAATTTATCAGATGAAGCGACCATTGAACATCATGATTTAAAAATTGATGCGGATGCGATTGGTATGGTGGATGCCAATGGATTAACCTTACCAACTATATTGCCAGTATTAAACACGCCATTTGATTTTAAAGAATATAAATCTTTGAAAACGGTATTAAATGATCAACATGAACAACTTGTTTTAGCGAATCATGGTCTTGATCATAACTTTATTTTAAACAATAAAGAGTTGAGTTTGGTCGCTAGTTTAAAGTACCAAAATAAAGTATTAAATGTGTATTCTGATTTGCATCACATGCATGTATATACAGCCAACTATATGCATGAATTAAATGCAAATGGTAATATTGATTATTTAAAACATGCTGGAATTGCCTTTGAAACCCAGTTTTATCCTAACGCAATCAATAACCAAATGTTTGAACAACCAATATTACGTAAGAATGAACAATATAAAAGTCAGACCATTTTTGAATTGGTACAGGAGGGAAAATGAAAGCGTTAGAAATCAAAGAGTTATTAAACACAACAGCATTAGATGACAAAATTCAACTTTTAATATGTAAAGAAGATGTTTGTCAAGAAAAGAAACGTTACCAACAATTGTTGGATAAAGCCTATGATATGTTTGGTGATTTAGATTATCATATTTTTTCTGCGCCTGGTAGAACAGAAGTGGGTGGAAATCATACCGATCATCAACAAGGTAGAGTACTAGCAGCACCGGTTAATATGGATATGGTTGCAGTGTGTGCTAAGTGTGATGATGTTATTGAAGTTATTTCAGAAGGATTTACAATAAAACCAATTTACTTAAATGATTTAGAGTGTAAAGAAGAAGAGAAATTTATTTCAGAAGCAATCATTCGAGGGATTGTGGCACGTTTTAAAATGTTAAATTATAACATTGGTGGATTTAAAGCTTATTGTAATTCTTCCGTATTAAAGGGAAGTGGTATTTCAAGTAGTGCAGCTTTTGAAGTTTTAATTGGAACTATATTATCACATCTCTACAATGAAAATCGTGTAGATAGTGTAGAAATTGCTAAAATAGGTCAATGGTCAGAAAATAATTACTTTAAGAAGCCTTGTGGTTTATTAGATCAAATGGCTTGTTCTGTAGGTGGTTTCATTACAATTGATTTTAAAGATAAAGAAAAACCGGTGGTTGAAAAAGTAAACTTTGATTTTAAACAAAGTGGTTTAGCGTTGTGTTTAGTTGATACAAAGGGAGATCACGCTGATTTATCAGATGAATATGGCTTAATGCCAAAGGAAATGAAGGAAGTGGCGGCTTTATTTGGGAAAGAGGTAATGTCAGAAGTTACAATGGAAGAGTTCTTAAATCAATTAAATATGATGAAAGGAAAAGTAAGTGATCGTGCAATTTTACGTGCGTATCATTTCTTAAATGAAACAGAACGTGTAGTAAAACAAGTTGCTGCATTAAATGCAAATGACATTGAAACATTTAAAAAATTGATTATTGAATCTGGAAAATCAAGTTATATGTATTTACAAAATGTGTATTCTACACATGATGTAACCCATCAAAATTTATCGGTTGCTCTTGCTATTGCAGAGGAAATCTTAAAAGAGGATGGTGCTTATCGTGTTCATGGTGGCGGTTTAGCAGGTACCATTCAGGCGTTTGTTCCACAAGAAAAACTACATGTATTTATAAAAGCGATGGATGCTTTATTTGGTGAGGGTTCAACGTTTGTATTGTCTGTACGTTCTGTTGGTGGATACCAATTAATATAATTTATTAAAGGATGAAACTTAATTCTTAACTATAAAGAGTTAAGTTTTTTTATTATAAAATAAAAACTTCTACAAGAGTTATGCAGAAGTTAAGAAAGTATTATATTTTTAATTTTGAACCACATGACTTACGAATGACTAATTCACAAGGAAGTACTGTACGAGTTGGATGAAATTTTTTGGACTTTAAGAAATCATAGATTTTTTTAGCAGCCAATTCTCCCATAAAATTTGTTGGTGCATGTACAGTGGTAAGAGATGGAGTTGTAAATAAAGAGTTTTGATCATCATTGAATCCCACAATACTAATATCTTTTGGTACACTGATACCAGCTTCATGCAAGGCATTTAAGGCACCAAACGCAATCTGATCATTACCACAGAAAATAGCATCCGGTAACGTTTTTGATTGGATCATACTTTTGCACATACGATAGCCGGAAGAAATAGAGAATCCATCTTCATAGATATATTTTTCATATTGAATATTATTTTGTTTACAATATTCTTCGAATGATCTACGTCGTTTACTTGGATAAATGGTATCATCAGATAAGCGCTCTACACCACCAAGATAGCCAATTTTATTGTGTCCAAGAGATTGTAGGTAGGTTAAAACATCATAAACCGCTGTTTCAAAATCTAAGACGATTGATGTTACATTAATGCGTTGTGTATATAAATCGACAAAGACTAAGCGATCTTGAATTTTACGGAATTTAACAATCTCACTTTTAGAAAACTTTCCGATACAGATAATAGCATCTAAGCCTTCTAATTGATCAAAGTTAAAGTTTTCTTCTCCTTTAAAGAAACGATGAACTTCAGCACCTTTACTTGCTAAATAGTGTTCAGCTCCGATACGTATGGAAAGATAAAAAGGGTCAATGAGTTCCTTTTCCATAGAGTACCATTGAATAATGCCAACTTTAAAATTATTGTTAAGTATAGATGATTTACGTTTCTTTTTTACATAACCAAGCGCTTTGGCTTTTTCAAATACAGCTTGTCTTGTACTTTCTTGAACTTTTAAAGTTAAATCATAGTTTAAAATACGTGAAACCGTTGAAGTTGATACATTGCAAGCTTTAGCAATATCTTTTAAAATGGGCATATAATCGTCCTCCTACAATACTATAATAGAATAATTTACTAATTTTTTTCAATACTATTAGTAAAAATATTATAAAAATAGCTAAAAAAGTGTAAAAAATTGATGAAATAGGTATATTTTCAAAAATGTAAGCCTTTTAAAAAATAATTAATTTAGTAAAATTTACAAAAAAATATACAATTTTGATTAAATCTATTGACAAAACTTTTACCTTAATCCAAAATAGTAAGCGTATACATGATATACATACGGAGGAGAACATGAAAAAACTATTAACTTTATTAGTTGCTGGTTTAATGGCTTTATCAATCTCTGCTTGTTCAAACAAGAAGACTGATACAACTGAAAATACAGCACCTAGCACATCAGGTAGTGAAGCAAAAACAGTAAATGTAGGGGTTTCAATTTATAAGTTCGACGATAACTTCATGACATTATATCGTGCTGAAATTGAAAACTATTTCAAAACATTGAATACAGATTCTGTAAAATACAATGTTACAGTTCAAGATGGTAAAGGTGACCAAGCTGAACAAACAAACCAAATCGATAACTTTATCGCTCAACAATATGATGTATTAATCATTAACTTAGTACAACCAACTTCTGCATCTACAGTAATTGACAAATGTAAAGATGCTAATATTCCTTGTATCTTTATCAACCGTGAACCAAGCAATGAAGATATGGCTAAATACAACGGTACTGATTACGAAGGTAAATATACTTACGTAGGTGCTGATGCTCGTCAATCTGGTAAATTCCAAGGGGAAATCATCGCTGATTTACCTAACAAAGGGGATTTAAATGGTGATGGTGTATTAAATTACGTTATGATCGTTGGTGACCCTGAAAACGTAGATGCTCAATACAGAACTGAATTCTCTGTATCTCAATACAAAGAAAAATCTGGATTAGAAGTGAAAGAATTAGTTAACCAACGTGGTGACTGGGACCAAGCTAGAGGTCAAGAAATCACTCAATCTGCATTAACTCAATTTGGTAACGAAGTTGAAGTTATCTTCTCAAATAACGACTCTATGGCTTTAGGTGCTGTTCAAGCAATCTCTGCAGCTGGTAGAAAAGTTGGAGAAGACATCTACATCGTTGGTGTTGACGCACTAGAAGAAGTTCAACAATTAGTTAAATCAGGTGGTATGACAGGTACTGTATTAAATGACCACATCGGTCAATCTCACCAAGCTGTTGATGTAGCTATCAAAGCATTAAATGGTGAAAAATTAGAATCTCATTACTGGGTTGATTACGTTAAAGTTGTTGCTGAATAAGTAAAAAATTAAATTTGAATTAAAACTAAGTGTGTTTTACGCACACTTAGTTTTATTGATAGGAAGGTACGATTTATGAATGATTATATTTTACAGATGAAAAATATAAGTAAAAGCTTCCCTGGAGTTAAGGCTTTAGATAAGGTTTCATTAAATATTAGACCTGGAACAGTTCATGCTTTGATGGGTGAAAATGGTGCAGGTAAATCAACATTAATGAAATGCCTATTTGGTATTTATAAAATGGATGAGGGAGAAATTGTATTTGATGGACAACCCGTTCATATTAAAGATACAAATGATGCTTTACATCGTGGGATTGCGATGGTTCATCAGGAATTGCAACCAATATTAGAACGTAGTATTGCAGAAAACATTTTTTGTGGGCGTTATCCATTGAAGAAAATTGGACCAATTTCCATTGTGGATCATGCAAAAATGTATCAAGAAACAGAGAAGTTACTTAAGGAAGTTAAATTAAATTTTAATCCAAGAATTAAGTTAGGAAATTTATCTGTATCACAAATGCAATCGGTTGAAATTGCCAAAGCGGTTTCTGTTAATGCAAAAGTAGTCATCATGGATGAGCCTACAAGTTCACTAACAGAAAATGAAGTAGAAGGACTATTCGATATTATTGCTGACTTAAAATCGAAGGGTGTATCGATTATTTATATTTCTCATAAGATGGAAGAAATTTTAAAAATATCTGATGAGGTATCAATCATGCGTGATGGTACTTACGTTGGTACATGGAAAGCATCAGAATTGACTACGGATTTAATTATTTCTAAGATGGTTGGTCGTGAATTGACCAATCGATTCCCAAAACGTGAAAATGTTCCGGGTGAAGTTGTCTTAGAAGTAAAAGACTTTACTTCAATTAATCCAAAATCATTTAAAGATTGTTCATTTAATTTACGTAAAGGTGAAATCTTAGGTATTGGTGGACTGGTAGGGGCACAAAGAACAGAATTAGTAGAAGCTATCTTTGGTGTTCGCCATACTGTCAGCGGAGAAGTTATTTATCAAGGGAAAAAGCTTAAGATTAAGCGTCCAAGAGATGCTATAAAAAATGGAATTGCATTGCTAACAGAAGATCGACGTGCCACTGGTATCTTTGGGGTATTAAGTATTAGTGATAACGTTGGTATTGCTTCATTAGATAAGTATTTGGATTATAATTTTGTGCTAAATAATCGTAAGCTTGAGTCATTGGTAAATGATAATGTTAAGAAGATGAGTATTAAAACACCAAATAATAAGACGCAAATTCAAACCTTATCCGGTGGTAACCAACAAAAGGTTATCATTGCTCGTTGGCTTGCAAATGATCCAAATATTTTAATTCTAGATGAACCAACTAGAGGTATTGACGTTGGTGCTAAGTATGAAATTTATACTATTATTGCTGAATTGGCGAAGGCTGGTAAATCTATCGTTATGATTTCAAGTGAATTACCGGAATTAATGGGTATGAGTGATCGTATTATGGTAATGTGTGAAGGTCGTATTTCTGGATTTGTAGATAGTCAAGATGCAACGCAAGAAAATATTATGGAACTTGCAACTAAATATATGTAAGGGAGTTATTTATGAATACAAAAAAATTAGATTTTAAAAAAATAGATAATGTTTTAAATTTCATGGGGAACAATGCAATTGTAATCTTACTTGCTTTAGTTGTAATTTTCGTAAGTATTACAAAGAAAGGGTTCTTTACAGAGTCAAACTTTCAAAACATTGCGATTAACGTTGCACCTCGTTATTTGATTGCTTTAGGTGTAAGTGGTGCTTTAATTACAAAAGGGACAGACTTATCAGCTGGTCGTTTGGTTGGATTAGGGGCTGTTTTAGCAAGTACATTATTGCAAAGTAGTACATATTCAAATCGTATGTGGCAATCATTACCGGAACTTCCAATTGTTGCAGTATTATTAATTGTTGTATTAGTTTGCGCACTTTTTGGATTATTAAATGGACTTGTTATTTCGTATTTAAATGTTCCGCCATTTTTAGCAACATTAGGGATGCAAACCATCGTTTATGGTATTAACTTAGTATATTCAAAAGCAGAGCCAATTGGTGGTTTAAGAGATGATTATAAAGCAATTGCCACTGGTGGTTATGGTATATTTAAAAATTTATTCATCATTGCAATTATCGTAGGGTTAATTTTCTGGTTCTTATACAACAAGACACGTTATGGTAAGTATATGTATGCAATTGGTGGTAATGAACATGCTGCTGAAGTAAGTGGTGTAAATACAGTTTTTACAAAGTTAAAAATTTATGCACTTGCTGGAACTATGTATGGTCTGGCTGGATTCTTACTTGCTTCAAAAGCTGGAGGAGCCAGTGTTAACTTGGGGTTAGGATATGAGCTTGAAGCCATCGCCGCTTGTACAATCGGGGGAGTTTCTACATCAGGTGGTGTTGGTAAAGTTCAAGGTATTTTAGTAGGGGTTTTAGTATTCGAATTGATGAAGACTTCAATGCAATATTTACAAATTAATACATCATATCAATATATTGTACAAGGTATTGTAATTATTGTAGCGGTTGCGATTGATATTCGAAAATATACAAAGAAAAAATAATAATATTTTTAGCAAAAGAAAAAGGAAATTCCAATCAAGTGAATTTCCTTTTTTTATCTAAATATTCTTTTACATGATTTACAACTTCTTTTGCCGTATTGGAAGCATCTACTACGGTTTTAGGACCGGTTATAATATCACCACATGCAAAGATTCCATCAATTGATGTCATCATAGTTTCATCTACACCAAGAATATGTTTATTAATTACAAGTGAATTTAAATCAATAAAGTTTTGATCTAGAGTTTGACTAATGGCATAAATAATATAATCAACAGCTACAGTTTCTGTTTCATGTGGAATTATTTCGGTTTTAATACTACCTAATTCATCTTTTACATTCATACAATTTGCAAATACAATGCTTGACTCTAAAATTTCAATCGGTGCTTTTAGTAATTCGAATTGTACTCCTTCATGAATTGCTTCTTGAATCTCTAGCTTACTTGCAGGCATTTCATCAAATGTTTTACGATAATAGATATAACTTTCTCCACCATAAAACTTAGCCGTTCTAGCAGCATCCATGGCAACATTTCCTGCACCAATCACAATTACTTTTTTATGTTTCATAGGATAACGCTTGGGATCCTTTAGATAATCAATCGCACTGATGACATGATGTTGATGCTCACCCTTAATACCTAGTCTTTTACTATTACTTAAGCCATTACTCAATATAATGGCACTATAATTATCCTTTAGTTCATTTAGATGTAATACTTCAGTATTTAACTTTATGTCAACGTGTAATTGTGTTAATAATTTTTGATAATTCATCAATATGGATTTGTCAAAACGAAAGTTAGGAATACCATATTGTACCATACCACCAATTTTAGACATTTTTTCAAATAGTGTAACTCTATATCCTTCTAAAGCAAGTAATAAAGCAGATACAATACCTGCTGGTCCTGCACCAATGATTGCGATGGATTCTTTTTTTAAAGCTATTTGTAATTGCAATGTGTCCAAATAGCGCCTAGATAAATCCTGTTCTAATTTATAAAAGGGAATCGGTTGCTTTTTCATGTTTAAAATACAATTTCCATAACATTGTTTTTGATGATCGCATACGAATGAACAAACTAAAGATAAGGGATTATTGTAAAATAGTAAAGCACCTGCTTGCTCAAACTCATTATTTAAATATAACGTAATGACTTCAGGAATTGGTGTGTGAATGGGACAACCGATTTGACATCGAGCCTTTTTACACTTTAAACATCTTTCTACATCATGCTTCATGCTTATCTTTACTTTCTTGGTATTCTTTTTTTAATTGATGACCAATTGTAAAGGCATAAATTACAATAAAGCCAAAGATTAAGAAAAAGAAAATATGTAATAAATCTGGATTAACTCCAATAGAAACAGAAACCATCATAAATAAAATTAATTGAAATTTTAGACGTTTACTTATCTCTTTCGCATCTTCATGAAAGATGACATGTTTGATTGATTGCTTAAATGGTGCTTTTTCATAGATATAATAAGAAGAATATTTAAAAACGAAATACATAACAACAAATAGTAAAACAATACTTACTATTAATCCAAGATTTATTGGATAACTATGGTATAAGTAAATAATAAAAACAAATCCTAGCGTGCTCATTAAACTATTTATGGTTGTATAGAGTAACAAATCACTAAATGATAAATAACGTTTTTGCTTGTTATTACACTTTGGACATTCGATTTGTCCTATCTGAAAGTGTTCAAATTGATGAGAAATCTTTTTCTTTAAGTCACAATTACAATGTATACATTTCATAAAATCACCTCTACAATTTTAACATAGAATTAAGTATATGAAACATAAATAGTCAAGTCTTATATTTCATTTTTTATGTAGTAAGATAGTTATAGGTTGGTGATTTTATGAAAGATGTAAAATTGTATAAAATATTAAAAATGGAAATAATAAATGAATATAGTGATTTTTTAGAAGAAGTTGAAATATTAAAAGTAGTTTTTGATAAAAATAACAAAGAATTAGATATATATTTTAAATCTTTAACGATGTTTCCGTATCGCTTATATAAGTTGATAAAAGCAAGCGTTAAAGAACGTTTTAATATGGAAAAGGTAAATGTCTTGGTAACGTATATTGATCGTACACTTTTACTTGGAGAATTAATTCAATATATTAATCAATTTTCTACTGAATATAATATAAAAGGTTTAAAAGACGTGATCTGCTGTGTAGATAACGATACTATTACATTAAGCATCGATGAAGCTGAGTTAGAATTTGTAACTTCACAGAAAGAACATTTAGTTACTTATTTAAAAACATGTGGAATTTATGAAGAAGTCATAATAGTCAAAAAAGAAATATTAGAAAAAGTAGATAAAATTTTTGAAGTGAAACTAGATGATTTTCCGACAAAAGAACCGGTGATACAACAAATAAAATACAGAAAGGCTAAATTAGAACAGTATCAACAATTTAGTATTAAAGATTTACCAAAAGATAATGATATAAAAGAGATAAAGGTAGAAGGTATTATTTTTAAACAAGAGATTATTGAAACAAAGAATAATAAGTATATTTTAATTTGTTATGTAAAAGATGAAGAAGATGCTTTTATCGCAAAAATATTTTTAGATAAACTAGAAGAAGTAGATCGTTTAAAACTTAATAAAAAGTATATGTTTTATGGAAGTTATGTATTTGATGCATATTCCAATGAACGTTCTTTCTTGTTTCGACATTTTGAAGAGATGGAAGGAAAACCCAAGATTGTAGATACAGCAGATATCAAAAGAGTTGAATTTCATGTTCACAGTAATAAATCGGAAATGGATGGGATTAACGATGTTTCCGATTTGATTAAACATGCCTTTTCGATGGGACATAAAGGGATGGCAATTACCGATCACATGGTTGTTCAGGCTTTCCCTAAAGCACAAAGTACAGTTAAAAAACTTTTAAAAGATAACCCTGATCGTACCTTTAAAATGGTGTATGGTGTTGAAATGAATATGGTTAAAAATGAAGTGATGATTGTTGATCATCCAACTCAGGAAAATCTTGAAGAAGTAGAATACTGTATATTCGATATTGAAACAACCGGTTTGTCTAGTTATTATGACCATATCATTGAATTTGGGGCTGTGGTTTATAAAGATGGGGTTGTCATTGATACAAAACAATTTTTTGTTCAATCACCAATTCGTATTCCTTATAAGATTACAAGTATCACAAACATTACGGATGATATGGTAGAAAAGGGATTACCTTTGCAAAAAGCTATAGATGAAATCTTATTATTATTTAAGAATCGAGTTTTGGTTGCCCACAATGCAACGTTTGATGTAGATTTTATTAATGAAACATTAAAACGTTTGCATAAACCAATACTTACAAATACGGTCATTGATACTTTACCATTAGCCAAAGCATTATTGGAACATCAAAAGCGTTTTAATTTAGGTTCTTTAGCAAAATCCTTATCCGTTGAATATAATCGTGATGTCGCTCATAGAGCGGATTATGATGCTGAAGTTTTATCTTATGTCTTTAAAAAATTATTAAATTCAGCATTATCAAAAGGATTATATACATTACAAGACTTACAGAATTTACAAAGTAAAGAATTGACGTTAAAGCAAAGAAAATCACATGTCAATGTTTTAGCAAAAAATCAGAAAGGTTTAAAGGATATTTTTAAATTAGTTACGATTTCACATACAGATACTTTAGATGTTGCAGGAAAAGTAAATGCGAAAAGTAGTGGTGAAGTTGTTGTGGCTGTTCCAACCATCATAAAAGAAACATTAGATGCATATCGTAAGGATTTATATGTAGGTGCTTGTTGTTTAAATAGTGATGTCTTTGAACTGGCATGTAATAAAGGACAAGAAGCTTTGGAAGAAGCAATGCGCTTTTATGATTATTTTGAAATACAACCATTAGGTAATTATCAACATTTAATTGAGAGCAATTCCATTATCGATCTTGATCGTTTAAAGATGATTTTAAAGCGTATTATTGATACGGCAAAGAAATTAAATAAGATTATTTTTGCAAGTGGGGATGTTCATTATATAAGTAAAGAAGAAAAGATATTACGTGATATTTACATCAATACTCAAGGAATTGGGGGAGTACGTCATCCATTGTATATATATAACGATACAGTGAGAAAAAGTGTTGTTTCACCTGATCAACATTACTTTACAACTAACGAAATGCTTGAACGATTCACTTGGCTAGAAAATGAAGCTTTAATTGATGAGTTAGTGGTAAAGACCCCAAATGCTTTTTTAGATACCTTTGAGTTTGTGTATCCGATTCATGATAAGTTATATCCACCTGTGATTGAAGGTTCCAATGATAAATTAAAAACCCTATGTTATGAAACAGCGTATAGTGTTTATGGAAATCCTTTGCCAAAGATTGTTGAAGATCGTTTGCAACGTGAACTGAATGCCATTATTGGTAGTGGCTATGGAGTTGTATATTATATTTCACATTTATTGGTGAAAAAGAGTAATGAGGATGGTTATTTAGTAGGATCAAGAGGATCGGTTGGTTCTTCTTTTGCTGCAACTATGGCGAAGATTACAGAAGTAAATCCACTTGAGCCTCACTATATATGTCCAAATTGTAAGCATTCTATTTGGTTTTGTGATGGTAGTGTAAAGTCTGGATATGATTTACCGGATCAACAGTGTCCAAAATGTAATCACCTTATGAAAGGAGAAGGACAATCCATACCATTTGAAACATTTTTGGGATTTGAAGGAAACAAAGTTCCGGATATTGATTTGAATTTTTCAGGTGAGTATCAAGAACATGCACATAATTTTACAAAAACAATCTTTGGCGAAGCATATGTATATCGTGCCGGGACGATTGGTACGGTAGCGAATAAAACGGCTTATGGATACATTAAAGGCTATTGTGAAGAAATGGGGATTTATACAATGTCAAATGCTCAGAAAGAACGATTGGCTATGGGGTGTGAAGGTGTAAAGCGTACTACGGGACAGCATCCGGGAGGTATCATTGTTATACCTGACTTTATGGATGTTCATGATTTTACACCGGTTCAATATCCGGCAAATAACCCTTATTCACAATGGAAAACCACTCACTTCGATTTTCATGATATTCATGATAATGTATTAAAGTTAGATATTCTTGGTCATGTTGATCCAACTGCAATGCGTTTATTACAAAATATCTCAGGTATTGATCCGACAACCATACCGATGAATGATCCGGAAACAATGTCCATTTTTAGTACGATTGAAACTTTAAAAGCAGATGAACGTGTATATAATGAAATTACAGGAGCAGTAGGTCTACCTGAATTTGGTACAAAGTTTGTACGTGGAATTCTAGAGCTTACTAAACCTACCACGTTTTCACAGTTGGTTGCGATTTCTGGTTTATCACATGGTACCGATGTATGGAATAATAATGCTAAGGATTTAATTGAAAGTTCCTTAAAATTAACGTTGGATGATGTGATTGGATGTCGTGATGATATTATGACGGTTCTTATTCAATATGGCTTAATGCCAAAAGATGCCTTTACAATCATGGAAAGCGTGCGTAAAGGAAAAGGATTAACACCTGCTTGGATTGAATTGATGAAATCAAATAATGTTCCTGATTGGTATATTGAATCATGTCAAAAGATTAAATATATGTTTCCAAAAGCGCATGCGGTTGCCTATGTAATTATGGCTATTCGTATTGCATGGTTTAAGGTTCACTATCCACATTATTATTATGTTTCTTATTTCTCTTTGCGTAGTGATGCTTATGAAATTGAAACAATGATAGGAGATATAGATAAAATCAAAAATCGTATGATGGAGATTTCTATGAAACGCAGTAATCGTTTAGATCCTCCAAGCAAAAAAGAGTTGGATATTTATGATACGTTAGAAGTATGTCTTGAAATGGTTGCTAGAGGGTATCGTATGAGTAATATTGATTTAGAAAAATCATTAGCAAATCAATTTCTAGTAGATCCAGAAAATTCTTTTGTGATTATTCCTCCTTTTACAATTTTAGATGGGCTTGGTGTAAACGTGGCAAATAGTATTGTAGAAGCTAGAGAGAAAATGATGTTTATTTCAAAAGAAGATTTGATGAATCGTACTTTATTATCCCAAACATTATTAAAGAAGTTAGATGGCTTAAAGTGTTTAAGTATGTTACAAGAATCGAATCAAATATCTTTATTTTAAAACCTTACATTTTGTAAGGTTTTTTATGACATTGTTTTATCTAAATGTTGTATTATCAGAGAAATAATCCAAAACAACTCGAAACAACAATTGCAAACGTTTACAATTATATTTAATTAGATTATAATAACAAATATATAAGTATTTACTAGGAGGATAATATGAATAAAAAATACGTATATCAGTTTAGTGAAGGCAATGGAACGATGAAAGAAGTTCTAGGTGGTAAGGGTGCAAACTTAGCTGAAATGACAATTCTAGGAATGCCGGTTCCAAGTGGTTTTACGATTTCGACAGAAGCTTGCATTAAGTACTATGAAGATGGAGAAAAAATTGATCCTAAAATCTTAAAAGAAGTAGATGAAAATGTTAAAAAGCTTGAAAAAATTTCAGGAAAGAAATTTAGTGATAAAAAAAATCCATTATTAGTTTCTGTGCGTAGCGGTGCACGTGCAAGTATGCCGGGTATGATGGATACAATCTTAAATTTAGGTATTAATGATGATGTTGTTAAAATCATTGCAGATAAAACAAAGAATGAACGCTTTGCATACGATTCATACCGTCGTTTTATTCAAATGTTTGCAGATGTAGTAATGGGTTTACCAAAGCATAAATTTGAAACGATTATTGATGAAATCAAAGAGCGTAAAGGTGTAACGTTAGATACGGAATTGGATGCGGATGACTTAAAGGATATGGTAGTTAAGTTTAAAGCATTCTATCGTAAAAACTTAAAAAGTGATTTTCCAACCGATCCAAAGAAACAACTTGCATTAGCAATTGAAGCGGTATTTAAATCATGGAACAATCCACGTGCGATTTTCTATCGTAAAATGAATGATATTCCAGCTTCTTGGGGTACAGCTGTAAACGTGCAAATGATGGTATTTGGTAACATGGGTGAAGATTGTGGTACAGGTGTTGCCTTTACAAGAAACCCTGCAACAGGGGAAAAGAAGTTATTTGGCGAATTCTTGATTAATGCGCAAGGTGAAGATGTGGTTGCCGGAGTGCGTACACCATCTGAAATTGATAAATTAAAAGAAATTATGCCAGAGGCTTATGATGAGTTTGTTAAGATTTGTAAGAAACTTGAGAAGCATTATAAAGACATGCAAGATATGGAATTTACCATTGAAAATAAAAAGTTATATATGCTTCAAACTCGAAATGGAAAACGTACAGCAGCAGCAGCATTAAAGATTGCATGTGATTTAGTTGATGAAAAATTAATTAACAAAGATCAAGCATTATTGATGGTTGATCCAAAACAATTAGATAGTTTATTACACCCACAATTCGATGCGAAAGAATTAAAGGGTGCAAGTGTATTATGTCGTGGGCTTGCAGCATCTCCTGGAGCTGCGACAGGACAAGTTGTATTTACAGCAGAAGATGCGATTCATTGGGTAGAACATGGTCGTCAAGTTATTTTAGTTCGTCAAGAAACTTCACCAGAAGATATTGAAGGGATGCATGTTGCACAAGGAATCTTAACGGTACGTGGTGGTATGACATCGCATGCTGCAGTTGTTGCTCGTGGTATGGGTACATGTTGTGTATCTGGTGCTGGTGATGTAAAAATCAATGAGGCTAAGAAAGTCTTTACCGTAGGAAATCAAACATTCAAGGAAGGAGATTTCATTTCTTTAGATGGTTCAACAGGGAATGTATATGGTATGTTAATCAATACCGTACCTGCATCTATTTCAGGGGATTTCCAACGCTTTATGAAATGGGCAGATGAACGTCGTGTACTAAAAGTTCGTACAAATGCAGATACGCCAGAAGATGCGCAAACAGCATTGTCATTTGGTGCAGAAGGTATCGGATTGGTACGTACAGAACATATGTTCTTTGAAACATCTCGTATTAAAGCAATGCGTGAAATGATTGTTTCCAAAACAGAAGCACAACGTAAACAAGCTTTAGCGAAATTACTTCCAATGCAACGTAGTGATTTTGAAAATATTTATAAAACAATGAAGGACTTACCGGTAACAATTCGTTACTTAGATCCACCTTTACATGAATTCTTACCAACATCTAGTTATGATATTGCAAATATCGCAAGTGAAATGAATTTAGATGTGAATGAGTTAAAACAAATTATTTCTAGTCTTCATGAATTTAACCCTATGATGGGTCACCGTGGATGTCGTTTAGCAATTTCTTATCCTGAAATTGCAGCAATGCAAACGCGTGCCGTGATTGAAGCAGCAATTAATGTAAATCGTAAATATCCTAAATATAACATTGAACCTGAAATTATGATTCCTTTAGTTGGAGATGTAAATGAATTAAAGTATGTTAAGAAAGTAGTAGTTGATACTGCAGAAGAAATTATTAAACGTCGTCGTGCTAAATTGAATTATCATGTAGGTACTATGATTGAAATTCCACGTGCTGCACTTTTAGCAGATGAAATTGCTCAAGAAGCAGAATTCTTCTCATTTGGCACAAATGACTTAACACAAATGACATTTGGATTCTCACGTGATGATGCCGGTGGATTCTTAAATTCATACTATGATAAGAAAGTATATGAACAAGATCCATTTGCTCGTATTGACCAAAGAGGTGTAGGTCAATTAATCAAGATGGCGGCTGAAAAAGGACGTCAAACAAGATTGGATATTAAACTAGGTATTTGTGGGGAACATGGTGGAGATCCATCAAGTATTGAGTTCTGTCACAAAGTAGGGTTATCTTATGTTTCATGTTCTCCATATCGTGTTCCAATTGCACGTTTAGCTGCTGCTCAAGCTGCAATTAAACATGATACTAAGAAAACTAAAACAAAGAAATAATGTAAAATATTGATGGATTTCCATCAATATTTTTTTGAATTATTGGTATTTGATGTGCTATAATTTTTTAAGAAACGGGAGAAATAAATATGGATAGAATTAAAAAAATACGAAGTAAATCAATGGTACAAAAAGTTGTTTTAGGTATCTTTACATTAGCTAGTTTGTTAGGATTAGCGTTTGTAGTTTATCGTTTTATGATACCGCAAAAAATTAATTTTTCAATGAGAGGTTTAGATGATCGTAGATATGTATATGCAAATCTTGTATATACATCGGATATTAAGAATTTTGAAAATAGTAGTCAAAAGTATGTATATGCGATTACTGATGATGGATTGGTGTTCTTCATCGATGGTGATATTGACTTTATTACAAAGATTTATAACAATGTTACAGATGTTTTAGATGGTAAGATGGAAAGCTATAAAGTAAAAGGTTTCTTTAACTTCTATAAGAATTCCACGGATCGAGGAGATATATTTAAAGCATTTGAAGAGTATAATATTACTGATTCAGCCGTTTTATATGGTGGAATTATTGAATATAAATTATCAGATGTACTATTTTATTTGGTAATTGCAATTGGAGCAATCTTATTGTTTGGTGGTTCTTATATGGTTACAAATCGAAATATGAATAAAATGATTGTTCGTTTAAAAGAAGAAGGTTTAGCTGATGTAGATGCTACACATACCTTCCATAAGGATGTAGAAATCATAGATAATAGTTTAGTTGTTACATCTGCCAGTCCAAGTATTACAGATTTAAATGATGTTGAAAACACACGTTTAACTGTACATCGTAGAAATGGCATAAAAACACATTATACATTACTATTAATACCAAAACCTGGATATAAAGCAAAAACAATTATGTTACCTCGTATGAAAAATGACCAAGTAGATAATTTGATGGAATATTTATATCAAATAGGTAAAAATTATCAAAACTAAAGGAAAAAGAATTGACAATTTCGTTTTAAAAGTTATACTTTAATCATATACAGTGATCAAGACATGATTATTAAGTGTTAGATAAGAGAGATAGTCGGTTGGTGAAAGATTATTGATAACCTTAATAGTTACTCCTTGTAAGTAGCATTTAATCGATGCCGTATACCATGCGTTAAATGGCGAAAGGGTCTATGTATCTACATAGAAATTAAGGTGGTACCGCGAAGAATTCGTCCTTATTATAAGGACGTTTTTTATTTAGAAAGAAGGGAAGAACTATGATTAATATTAAAGAAGATGCTCGTTTAAGTGTTTTAAATCATAGCTGTGCACATTTATTAGCACAAGCAGTAAAGCATTTATATCCTCAAGCGAAGTTTTGGGTAGGACCAGTAATTTCAGAGGGTTTTTATTACGATATGGATTTAGGTGATGTTGCGATTAAGGAGGAAGACTTACCTAAAATTGAAAAGGAAATGAAGAAAGTTGCGAAAGACAATAAACGTATTGTACGTAAAGAACTTTCAAAAGAAGAAGCTCTTGCGATGTTTGAGCATGATGAATATAAAGTTGATTTAATAACAAATATGGATGAAGAAAGTCAAGTAATTTCGATTTACTCTCAAGGAGACTTTACAGATTTATGTCGTGGTCCTCATATTGAAAGTACAAAGGAGTTAAGACATTTTAAACTTTTAAAAGTATCGGGAGCTTACTTTAAAGGGGATTCTAAAAATAAAATGTTACAAAGAATCTATGGTATTTGTTTTGATAATGAAGAAGATTTAGCAAATCATTTAGCTATTTTAGAAGAGCGTAAAAGTAGAGATCATCGTAAGCTAAGCAAGGAACTTGATTTATTTATGACGTCAAGTTTGGTAGGTCCGGGTTTACCTTTATGGTTACCAAATGGCTCAATTATACGTCGCTTGTTAGAACGTTATATTGTTGATAAAGAACTAGAAAAAGGGTATTTACATGTATATACTCCATGTTTAGGTTCTTCTGCTTTATATAAAACGTCAGGGCATTGGGATCATTATAAAGAAAATATGTTTCCAATTATGGCAGTGGATAAAGAAGAAATTGTGTTACGTCCAATGAATTGTCCGCATCACATGTTAATTTATAAAAATAGTTTGCATTCTTATCGTGATTTACCGGTTCGTTTAGGAGAATTAGGACATGATTTTAGATATGAAGCTTCCGGTGCTGTAACAGGGTTAGAACGTGTTCGTGGTATGTGTCAAAATGATGCGCATTTATTTGTAAGACCGGATCAAATTAAAGAAGAAGTAAAAAATGTAGTTGATTTAATTCTAGATGTGTATAAAGATTTTGGTATTAAAGAATATCAATTCCGTTTATCATTAAGAGATAAAGAAAATAAAGAAAAATATTTTGATGATGATGAGATGTGGGAATTAGCTGAGACTTCATTGCGTGAGATTTTAACAGAATTGCAGTTAGATTTCTTTGAAGCGAAAAATGAAGCTGCCTTTTATGGTCCAAAATTAGATGTACAGATCAAAACAGCTCTTGGACATGAATTAACACTTTCTACATGTCAATTGGATTTCTTGTTACCTAGAAAGTTTGAATTATTTTATATTAATCAAAATGGTGAAAAAGAGGTTCCGGTAGTAATTCATAGAGCTATTTTAGGTACATTTGAGCGTTTTACAGCTTTTATCATTGAAGAATTTAAAGGGGCATTTCCAACTTGGTTGGCTCCGGAACAAGTTAAAATTATTCCTGTCCATCCGCAATTACATGTAGGTTATGCAAGAGAAATTGAACAAGAATTATTAAAATATAAGATTCGTGTTTCTGTAGATGATCGTAACGAAAAACTAGGGTATCGTTTGCGTGAGGCTCAAACGAAGAAAATACCAATTCAATTGGTGCTAGGAGATGGGGAACAAGAAAGTCGTAGTGTTACAGTAAGAAGATATAAGGGAAAAGATTCTGTAACATTGAGTATTCAAGAATTTGTTAAGTTAATTTTAAATGAAATTGATACAAAAGTGATTCATCAATAAAAATACTGCTATGCAGTATTTTTAATTAATCATAAAATCGTGTATTTGAGCTTTTAGTTTATTTAAACAAAGAGCTTTATTTGTTATAATGATTAGGTAAAGGAGAATGATTGTGGATAAAATTAGTTTAAAAAACCATGCGAAAAATATTCGTAAGAATATTGTAAAAATGGTAGCAAATGCCAATTCCGGACATATTGGCGGGGCTTTAAGTGCAACAGATATTCTAACCGTTTTGTATTTCAATGAGATGAACATTCAAGCTGAAAATGTAGGGGGCGTAAATCGCGATCGTTTTGTATTATCGAAAGGGCATGCTTCAGCACTTTTATATTCCACTTTACATGAAAAAGGATTGTTAAATGAGGATTTAATGACTTTCCGTTTCATTGATTCAAAGTTACAAGGACATCCAAATATGAATTATGTTGCAGGTGTTGATATGTCAACTGGTTCTTTAGGGCAAGGAGTAAGTGCTGCTGTAGGGATGGCAATGGCTAATAAATTAGCTAAAAATGACTATCGTGTATATGCTTTGCTTGGTGATGGTGAATGTCAAGAAGGACAAGTTTGGGAAGCGGCTATGGCTGCAGCACATTATAAATTAGATAATTTAGTTGTAATTGTAGACTTTAATGGTTTACAAATTGACGGTGATATTACGAAGGTAATGAATCCAATTCCAATTGATGAAAAATTTAAAGCATTTGGTTTTGAAGTCGTAGTTATTGATGGTCATGATTATGATGCAATTGATGGTGCATTAAAACATGCTCGTAATGTAAAAGGAAAACCAACGATGATTTTAGCTCATACAGTAAAAGGTAAGGGTGTATCGTTTATGGAACATAATGCAGGATGGCATGGAGTTGCGCCAAATGCAGAGGAATTAGAAAAAGCATTAGCAGAATTGGAGGTATTATAATGGGACAAGCTACAAGAGAAGCCTATGGTGATATTTTAGGTCAATTAATTTTAGAAAATGAAAAGATTGTTGTATTAGATGCCGATTTAACAAAATCAACGAAGACAAGTGTTCCTCAAAGTAAAGTTCCAAATCGTCATTTTAATATGGGAATTGCTGAGGCCAATATGATGGGTGTGGCAGCCGGTTTTGCATCAAGTGGTTATACGGTGTTTGCTTCAACGTTTGCAATGTTTGCAACAGGTAGAGCTTGGGAACAAGTACGTAACAGTATTGGTTATCCAAGATTAAATGTAAAGATTTGTGGTACACATGCTGGGATTGCAGTTGGAGAAGATGGTGTATCTCACCAAGCGATTGAAGATATTGCTTTAATGCGTGCAATTCCTGGTATGCAGGTATATCAACCTTGTGATGCAACAGAAACAAAGGCGATTATTCGTCATGTAAGTCAAATTGATGGTCCTTGCTATGTTCGTTTAGGTCGTTCAAAAGTAGATGATGTTTTTAGTGAGGATACAAAGTTTGAAATTGGTAAAATTCATCAAATCACAAAGGGAAGTAACGTGTGTATCTTTACAACAGGTTTAATGACACAAGCTGCTTTAAAAGCCCAAAAGAAACTTCAAGAAGAAGGTATTGAAATTAGTGTTGTCAATGTGAGCTGTTTAAAACCTTTAGATGAAGAAGGGGTATTCAAGATGTTAAAAGAACATGATGTTATCATTACTGCTGAAGAACATAACGTTATTGGTGGCTTGGGAGCTGCAATTGCTGAAGTATCAACAAGCAAGTGTCCAAAACTTATTCATCGCATGGGTATTTATGATTGTTTTGCTGAATCAGGTCCATTTGAAAAATTATTAGTTAAATATCATTTAGATAGTGAAGATATTGTTAAAAAAGTAAAAGAAGTATTATAAAAAGCATGTTTCCATGCTTTTTATTTTTGTAATAACTTTTTTAAGTAATCAACAAGTGTATCGATAGGAATATCTTCGTTGATACGACCATCACGAGATTTAAATTCAACCATATGTTCTTGAAACTTCTTTCCAATTGTGATGCGGTATGGAACACCGATTAACTCTAAATCTTTAAATTTAACCCCAGGACGTTCGTCACGATCATCCAATACAACATCAATGTTTAATTTTTGTAGTGTTTCATATAAGTCATTTGCATATTGAACTTGCAGTTCATCTTTTAAAGAGATTAAACATATTGCTACTTCAAATGGTGCAACACTAATTGGCCACTTAATCCCATATTCATCCGCATTTTGTTCTGCAATGGCTGCCATACAACGACCGGGACCAATTCCATATGATCCCATCCAAACATATTCTAAATGATTTTCTTTATTTAAATATTGTAAGTTTAAAGCTTTTGAATACTTTTCACCAAGTTTAAAGGTATTACCAATTTCAATCCCTTTTTTAAAGTAGATTTTTCCATTACAACATGGACAATCATCTTTTTCTTTAATGTTACGTATATCTGCAATTTTAGTTACCTGAAAATCTTTTTGATTTACATTTACATAATGATAATCATTTTGGTTGGCACCAACAACAAAATTACGCATATTTTGAATTTCTTGATCCATGATAATTGGACATTCTAGATGAATTGGCCCGGCAAACCCAACGTTTGCATGAGTAATTTCTTCTACAATATCACTTGATGCAAGTTCTACTTCATTTGCTTGGAATAACTTTCTAAGCTTTGTCTCATTGACTTCATCATCACCTTTTACAAGACATGCGACCACTTGGTTATCTACTTTATAGATTAATGTTTTAACAAAGTCTTTGGCATCACGTTGTAAGAAGTGACATACTTCTTCAATTGTTTTGGCATTGGGTGTATAAATTAATTCTTTATCCAGTTGTTGAATGGTTGAAGGTACTTCTTTAAATGTACATTTGGCAACTTCAATATTACTTGCAAAATCACATTGGTCACATAGTACAAGAGTATCTTCACCAATATCCGTTACTGCTTGGAATTCTTCTGACAATAATCCACCCATAACTCCGGTATCAGCTGTTACAATCTTATAGTCTAAGTGCATACGATTAAAGCTATTGACATAAGCATCAAACATTTTTTGATAACTAACATGCAATCCTTCTTCATTCATATCAAAAGAATAAGCATCTTTCATAGTAAATTCTCGCACACGAATTAGACCAAAACGAGGTCTTGGTTCATCACGAAATTTCGTTTGAAATTGGTATAGATTAAATGGCATGTCTTTATACGATCTAATTTTCATGCTTGCTGCCATTGCAAATAATTCTTCATGAGTTGGACCTAATACAAAGGGTTTTTTAAAGCGATCGTTTAGTTTAAAAATACTATTACCAAAATTTTTTAATCGCCCTGATTTAATGTACACTTCTTCTTGTAATAAAGCAGGCATACTTACTTCTAAAGCTCCAGCACGATTCATTTCTTCACGAATAATGTTGATAATTTTATTTTGGACTTTATAGCCAAGCGGCATTAACATATAAACACCTGCAGATGTTTTTTTAATCATTCCACTACGTACTAATAAATTACCACTTGTTGAATCTTCATCTTTTACATTTTCTCTTAAAGTATAAAAAAAACTTTGACTTAATTTCATAATGTTTAAACTCCTAGTATAAAAAATTTTAACATAAGATATATACTTGCACAATAATAAAGGGATAAATAAGGTAATTATCAATGTTTTATATATTCTCTAATAGAATCAAATCATTATTAAGTATATGTGATTTTTGAATAGGATGATAAATACTTTATGATTTAAGAATTTTTGTTTTTATGGTAAATTATATTTACAAATGAAAGTATTCGCATTATAATAAATCAAATATATTTTAGGAGGAAATCATTCATGGCATTTTATTTTGATCAACCATCTCACACATTTAGTGAATATCTATTGGTTCCCGGTTACTCTTCAAGTGAGCATACGCCTAATAATGTAAGATTACATACTCCTCTTGTTAAGTTTAATAGAGGTCAGGAAGCATCGATTTCACTACGTATACCTATGGTTAGTGCTATTATGCAATCCGTATCTGGGGAAGATATGGCAATTGCTTTGGCAAAACAAGGTGGTATTTCCTTTATTTATGGTTCTCAATCGATTGAATCACAGGCAAATATGGTAGCTAGAGTAAAAAACTATAAGGCAGGTTTTGTAGTAAGTGATTCAAATATTAAGCCAGATGCGACAATGAATGAATTGATTAAGCTGGTGGAAACAACTGGACATTCCACTGTTGCGGTTACGGATGATGGTACTTCAAATGGTAAATTGGTCGGTATGATTACTTCAAGGGATTATCGTTTAAGTCGTATATCAGGTAATGAACTTGTAAAGGAATTTATGACTGGTTTTGATAAATTGGTTTATGGATATGATGGTATTACGTTAAAAGAATGTAATGATATGATTTGGGATAATAAGTTAAATACACTTCCAATCATTGATGCAAACAACCGCTTAAAATTCTTAGTCTTCCGCAAAGATTATGAATCGCATAAAGAATATCCGGATGAATTATTGGATAATCATAAACGTTTCATTGTTGGTGCAGGTATTAATACAAGAGATTATAAGGAACGCGTTCCGGCTTTATTGCAAGCAGGTTGTGATGTATTGTGTATTGATTCTTCAGAAGGATTTAGTCAATGGCAAAAGGATACGATTACTTGGATTAAAGAAACCTATGGCTCAGATGTAAAAGTAGGTGCGGGAAATGTTGTGGATAAAGATGGGTTTGACTTTTTAGCAGAAGCCGGTGCAGATTTTATTAAAGTAGGTATTGGTGGAGGAAGTATTTGTATTACTCGTGAAACCAAGGGAATTGGACGTGGACAAGCAACTGCAGTGATTGATGTTGCTAAAGCACGTGATGAATACTTTGAAAAGACAGGAATATATATTCCAATATGTGCAGATGGTGGTATCGTTTATGATTATCACATTACGTTGGCATTGGCAATGGGTAGTGATTTTGTAATGCTTGGTCGTTATTTCTCACGTTTTGAAGAGGCACCAACCAATAAAGTATTATTAAATGGTTCTTATTATAAAGAATATTGGGGAGAAGGGTCTGCAAGGGCACGCAATTGGCAACGTTATGATTTAGGTGGTGGTAATAAGCTACAATTTGAAGAAGGTGTTGATTCTTATGTTCCGTATGCAGGTACTTTAAAGGATAATGTTGGTATTACTTTATATAAAATTAAATCAACTATGTGTAATTGTGGAGCATTAACTATCAAAGAGCTTCAACAAAAAGCGAAATTAACATTAGTGTCAAGTACTTCCATCATTGAAGGTGGAGCACATGATGTTATTGTTAAAGATCAAAATAATTCCATAAAATAAAAGGCTAGGCGTTGATGTGACCCCCAAAAGTTAGACTTTTTTAAACGTAGCAGTTTTATAGCTGCTA
>JAUMYM010000011.1 GCA_030528645.1 Erysipelotrichaceae bacterium
ATCTTTTATTTTTATTATCTCTTCTTTTTTTACACTCCCAATAATAAATGGTGATTGCGATGCAATTATAAAGTGAGATTTTTTATTTTTAAAAAATTTTTTTAAATAGTAAATAAATTGATAAATCCATTTTGGATTTAATGATATTTCTGGTTCATCAATTAAGACAAGAGAATTATCTTCTAAGTTTTTTGCAATCTCTATAAACCTTGTAAACATCGCAAACTCACCTGAGCTTAAGTTACTCAATTTTTTTGTTTTATCTTCATCTATGAAATGTAAATCTTTTACATAATTAATATTACAAATATCCATTATTTCAAAAGCAGTTTTTAATATTTCATCTATTTCACATCTAATATTATTGTCATTTTCTCCTTTTTCATTTATATATATACAAAAATTCCTTCTATAACCATCTATGCACAAGTAACAGTCATCCTTATTTTCTAGATTATTAACTGAATTTTTATATTGTAACATTAATAATATTTTTACAATTTTTATTATATTTAAAAAAATTTTAACTTCAAAATCTCTATTCTTATTTTGCTGTAATCCCAATTCATTTACTATTTCATTTAAATATGTATTTTTTTTTAATTTTATTATTTTATTAGATATTAAATCATTTATTTTATCACTGTTCTTTTTTATTAAATTATTTATTTTATCACTCTTAAGTTTTGTTTCAATTTTTTTAATATCATTAATTGGTGAAAAATCAACTGTAATTTTTTGACCTAAATTCAATAAAGTAAAGAGCTCTTTCAAATTTCTAAAATTTGTTTTCCCATTTAAAAAAAGCAAGTCTAAATACATTTTGCATACTTCGTTTTTAATTGTTTTTGATCCAAATTTAGATATATAAATATTATCTTTTGCATTTTTTCTTATTGTTCTTCTAAACATTGTAAATGAAGAAAAAATTATTTTTGAGAATTGATTGTTTTTTTCATCATTATATTTTTCTATTATTTTTTCAAAAGCTTTTGTTTTACCACTACCATTGGGACCAATTAATACAGTGTAGAAATTACTATCATCTTCTGTCAATTCAGATTTTATTTCTACTTCTTTGTTATTTATTTCTATATACTCCAACTTTCCCATTTATTCTTTCCTTTCTTTATATTCTATTTTAAATATTTATTTAAAGTTATTTCATTTTTCTTCAGAATATTTACAATTTATTTCGACTTTGTAACAATCCCATAACTAATAGCCCAGCTGCAACTGCATAAAGTAAGATTGTTATTTCACCATTGAAATGAAAGTATTTTTTTGAAAAACTCGCTACCATTAATAAGATTAAACCTAAAATTACAATGTATTTCCCTTGTCGTTTAAACATATGTTTCTCCTTTATTTTCTTTTAAATAAGGTAAGTCCGTTCATAAAAATCGAACAACCAACCATCAGCCATGTATAGGTAGACAACGTTGGTACAACATCTTCTAATGCACCATAGTCTTGACTAATAATCCATTTTGCTGAACCACTGTAAAAGGCACACATGGTAAGAGCGGTACAAGCTAAAGCGAAAAAACGTAGATATTTTGTTTCTTTTCCTTGTCCATAAAATATAAGATTAAGAAAGGTTGTAATTATCGCTAAACTACCAAATAGAAACCACATAATATTCTCCTTTTATTTGTTTTAAAAATCACTATGAATATTATATCATTATTTCTTAAAAGATAAAAAAGATTAGACGAATCTAATCTTTTGAAAAACGATTTAAAATATACCGTAGGCTTTCCCATTTTCATTTACACCCATGTGGATAGCTGCCGGCTCTTTTGGTAAACCTGGCATTGTAAGGATATTCCCGACTTTTACCACAATGAAACCGGCTCCTAAGGAAACTTGTAAGTCACTTACATGAATGGTAAAGTCTTTTGGTGCTCCCATAATACTTGGATCATCTGTAAAAGAAGATGGTGTTTTTGCCATACAGATTGGTAAAGTATCCCAACCATGTTTATAAATGGTTTCAAGTGCTTGTTTGGCTTGTTGACTATATTCTACATGAGCACCACCATAGATTTTTTGTACAATATCTAAAATCTTATCTTCAACACGTTGATTTACATCATATAAATATGTAAACTCACTATTCTTTTCACATAGCTTTATTACTGTCTCGGCAAGTTTTACACTTCCTTGACTTCCTTGAGTATAGCTTTCATTGATTACACAAATAATGCCTTTATCACTGCACCATTGCATTAAAGTATTTAATTCTTCGTTGGTATCACTTTTAAATTTATTGATACTTACACAATATGGAACTTTAAAGCGACTAATCGAATCGATATGTTTTTCTAAGTTAGCAATTCCTTTTTTCAGTGCTTCGATGTTTTCTTCTTCCAATTGATCTTGATTGATTCCACCATGCATCTTTAAAGCACGAATGGTTGCGACAATTACAACTGCATTTGGTTTTATATTGGCACTACGACATTTAATATTCATAAACTTTTCAGCGCCAAGGTCTGCCCCAAAGCCAGCTTCGGTTACAACATAATCTGATAATTTTAATGCCATCTTGGTTGCGATAATACTATTACAACCATGAGCGATATTGGCAAATGGACCACCATGAATCAAGATGGGTGTATGTTCTAATGTTTGTACTAGATTTGGCTTAATGGCTTCTTTCATAATGATGCATAAAGCCCCTTGAATACCTAAGTCTTTAATATATACCGGTTTATCATCATACGTATAGGCAACTATGGCATTGCCTACCTTTTCTTTAAAATCATGTAAATCTTCCGATAGACACAAGATTGCCATAATTTCAGTAGCTACTGTAATTACAAAACCATCTTGTCTTAAAATACCATTGGTTTCTTTATTTTGCGCAATGGTAATATCACGTAATGTACGATCATTACAATCTAAACAACGTTTCCAAACCACTTTCGTCGGATCAATATTTAATGGATTCCCTTGATATAAACTATTATCCAATACAGCACTGACAAGGTTATTCGCTGTTGTGATGGCATGCATATCACCCGTAAAATGTAGATTAATATCTTCCATTGGTACTACCTGTGCATAGCCTCCACCCGTTGCTCCACCTTTTAATCCAAAGACAGGACCTAACGATGGTTCACGTAGACAACCAATAACCATTTTATTTAAACGACTTAGTCCATCTGCTAAACCAATGGT
This sequence comes from Erysipelotrichaceae bacterium, assembly GCA_030528645.1. Classification (GTDB taxonomy): domain Bacteria; phylum Bacillota_I; class Bacilli_A; order Erysipelotrichales; family Erysipelotrichaceae; genus RQZE01. The sequence continues at coordinate 3,187 of JAUMYM010000011.1, forward strand.
CGTTGTAGATTTTCCTTCTCCTGCTTTCGTTGGTGAAATAGCCGTTACTAAAACAAGTTTTCCATTTTGATTATCTTGTAGTTTATGCATAATGGATAAATCAATCTTTGCTTTATCGTTGCCATAACGTTCAAGATATTTTCCATCGATTTTAGCAAAACGAGCAATCTTCTCAATTTCTTCAAGCTTGTTTTCTTGTGCTATTTGAATATCTGACTTCATATACAACCCCCTATTTATCTATAGACTTTCGACCTGCAAACGAATGAATTAAGGTTAATTCATCTGCATAATCTAAATGTCCACCCATTGGTAATCCTTGTGCTAAACGAGTTACTAAGACTTGTTTATCTTGTAAAAACTTATTTAAGTATAAGGCTGTAGTTTCTCCATCCAACGTTAAGTTGGTTGCGACAATAATTTCCTGCGTATCTTCTTCAATACGATTCTTTAACGATTCAAACTGTAAATCTTGAGGCATAATGCCTTTGGAAGTTGAAATAAGACCACCTAATACATGATATACCCCATCATAACTATTGGTCTTTTCAATCGATAAGACATCCTTAGCCGATGCAACTACACAGATAAGTTTTTGATTACGGCTAGGATCTTTACAGATTGGACACAGGGTATCTTCCGCAAGATTAAAACAGGTTTGACAACGTTTAATCGTTAGACTATCTTTTAAAGCTTCACTATAAGCATTTATTTCTTCTGGATCTTTATCAAGCAAATAAAAGGCATAGCGCTCAGCTGTTTTTGCACCTACTCCAGGCAAACAACGAAAGAAATCAACTAATTTTTCAAACTGTTTGGGATACATTAAAACATACCAGGAACTTTAATGCCCGCTGTCAATGCATCCATTTTTTCAGCACGATCATCACTTGCTTTTGTAAGGGCATCATTTACCGCAATCATAACTAAGTCTTGTAAGATGTCCTTATCTTCTTTATTGATTAATTCTTCAGCAATTTCAAGCGATAATACTTTTTGTTCCCCGGAAACTGTAACCACCACTTGATTATTACTTGCACTACCTTCATAAACTTGAGCTTTTAGTGCTTCTTCTTGCTTTGCTAAATCTCTTTGCATTTGTTGTGCTTGTTTCATTAATTTACTTAAATCCATATTTCTTTACTCTCCCTTTATTTCTAATGTATCTTGAAAAATATCATGTAATTCTTGTAATTCTTTTTCTTCTTTGGTTAAACATACTTTACTCGCATGTTTCACAATTTCTGGACACTTTGGTAATGTATCTTGCTTTCGATGTTTCATGAAACTTTCGATTAATGTTTCTTTACGTTTTGTATCAATCGCATAAATCATTTTATCTAATCCTAAGACTTCTTTTAAAAATTGATACAATTCAACATTGGTTTCATGTTCATTGATGGTTTTAACAATAGCACCTAGCGTAGATTCAACCAAAAGATAATCTTCTCCACTGGCTACAATTTTAACATCCATTAATAGATTCGCACTTTTCCCATAGTTTAGATCCAAACGATACTCTTGAATCTTTTTCCATAAGACTTCCTCTTTTTGACGATATTCCTTTTGTGCATAAGTCAATAAACCAAGTAAGAAGGTATCTTCAAGTGGTTCATTGATATCTTGTTGTACCTCTTGTTGAGGTGTAGGTTCAAGATTTCTTTCTTCTACAGGATGTTTTGCTTCATCATCCATGACTTCTTCTTGATCTTCAAGTAGTATTTCTTCGTTAATTTTTTCTACTTGTTTCTCTTTCTTTGTAGGCTCTTTTTCCTTGGTATCTTGTTTCTTTTTACTGAAACCACATAGTTTTAAAATGGCAATTTCAAAGTAAGATCCCGGATGAAACGCTGTCTTATATTTTTGACTTGTTTCTTGTAGAACTTCAATATATTGTAATAAATCATCGATACTAAAGGTCTCTAATAGACTTTTAGCATGATGTTGGTTTATCTTTTTTAATAAGTTTTCATCTTGTTCATAGGCATAAATCATGGTTTCTTTTAAAATATTTAATAAATCATTGGTTAAACGTTTAATATCAATGCCTGTATCTTCCATCGCTTTGATTTTTTCAATCAAGGCTTTGACTTTTGATGAACGAATTTCTTTTAATAAATTGATTTTTTCTTGAGTAGTTAAAATTCCATAAACAGAGTTTACAAATTCTTCTTTTATTTCACTTGGATTGTAGGCAATGCACTGATCTAAAATACTTAAGGCATCACGCATTCCTCCATCGGCTAAATCTGCGATTAATTCAAGTGCCATTAGATCATAAGCAATTCCTTCTTTCTTTAAGATTTTCATTAATGATGAAGAAATATCACTAACATCTACTTTATTGAAATGATAACGTTGACAACGTGAAATAATCGTTGGTAATACTTTTTGAGGATCGGTTGTCGCTAAGATAAAGATTACATGTGCCGGAGGTTCTTCCAGTGTTTTTAATAAGGCATTAAATGCACTATTGGATAACATGTGAACTTCATCAATAATATAGACTTTATGCTTCCCTTGAATTGGTGCATATTTTACTTTTTCAATGATTTCACGAATTTCTTCAACCCCATTATTACTTGCAGCATCAAGTTCAATAATATCCGGATGCACATTATGATTGGCAGCAATACAATTTTCACACTGCATGCAAGGAATCTTACCACTTCCGGTACAATTAATCGCTTTTGCCAAGAGTTTTGCAACACTTGTTTTTCCTGTACCACGTGGTCCTGAAAACAAATAAGCATGCGCAATTTTATTTTGATCAATCGCATTTTTCAATGTTTTTACGATGTAATCCTGTCCAACAACATCTTCAAATAAAGCAGGACGATAAATACGATACAATGCTTTATAACTCAATGGATACTCCTCCTTGCTATTTTTATATTATACCAAATTTTAAGTTGTTTTAGGATATCAATACAATAAAAATATGTGAATAATTTAACTATCTTTTGTTCTTAAAAAACTCCTTTAAAATCTTTTGACAAGAATGTTTACATATTTCACTGGTAATCATCGGATAATGATTAAAGCCCTTAATTTCATCAAAGTTAATCAAAGAACCAAAACAACCACCCTTAGGATCTTGTGTACCATAAATGACACGCTGAATACGAGATTGGATAATTGCCCCTGCACACATGGGACAAGGTTCTAAGGTTACATAAAGTTGACATCCATCTAAACGCCAAGAATTTAATTTTTTACATGCTTTTTTAATAGCTAGTAATTCGGCATGATCAATAACCACTTGGCTTGTTTCTTTTAGATTATGAGCACTTGCGATGACTACACCATCTTTAACAATAACACAACCTACAGGAACTTCATCTTTTTGATAGGCTTTTTCTGCTTCTTTTAAAGCTAGTTCCATGTAATACGTATCATTTTTCATGTAAAATCTCCTTATTGTTTAAAATAGCCTGTTTTAAGTAATCTCCTTGATATATTAACTTTAAAGAGAAAAATTCCTTTGTTTCTAATAAGAGCTTTAAAAAGATACGGTCTCCTTGCCAAAGGTTCAAATCAAATACATCCTTCTTTTTTACCCATGCTAGAGTTCCTTCATTACATTCCTTCAGCTCTCCACTTATATGATTACTTGTAAAGACATGCATATACTCTGTTTTACCATTATAGCTAAAGGTAACAATACCTCTGAATTGATATTTTAAAATTGTTAATCCTGTTTCTTCATAGACTTCACGTATCATGGCTTCATCAGGACTTTCGCCGGTTTCAAATTTACCTCCAATGCCAATCCATTTATTTTTATTAATATCATTCTCTTTTTTATTGCGATGTAGCATTAAGTAAGCATCGTTTTGATCAATATAGCATAGTGTTGTTAACATGGTGTATTCTCCTAATTAAAAATGGTACACACAATTAGAGGCTCGTATGGCTGCTTCATTCCTGACCTGACCAGATTAGAACATAATTGTTGTACCGTATGATATTTTAACTTATATCCATGAATTATTCAAGTTTAATTCTTTTATGTTTCACGTGAAACATTAAGCTTTTACAATTTTATCTTTTCCACCCATATAAGGTCTTAATGCTTCCGGTATATTTACACTACCATCTTCATTTAAATTATTTTCTAAGAAAACAATTAACATACGTGGAGGAGCAACTACCGTGTTATTTAATGTATGAGCAAAATATTTTCCGTTTTCTCCATTAACACGAATACCTAAACGTCGTGCTTGTGCATCCCCTAAATTTGAACAAGATCCTACTTCAAAATACTTCTTTTGTCTTGGTGACCAAGCTTCCACATCAAAAGATTTTACCTTTAAATCTGCAAGATCTCCGCTGCAACACTCCAATGTACGAACCGGAATATCCAATGTACGGAAGAAATCTACCGTATTTTGCCATAATTTTTTAAACCATTCCATACTCTCTTCCGGTTTACATACAACAATCATCTCTTGTTTTTCAAATTGGTGAACACGATAGACTCCACGTTCTTCAATACCATGAGCACCTACTTCTTTTCTAAAGCATGGTGAATAGCTTGTATATGCGTATGGTAGTTTTGTTTCATCTAAAATACTATCAATGAATTTTCCTATCATAGAATGTTCAGATGTACCAATTAAATATAAATCTTCTCCTTCAATCTTATACATCATATTTTCCATTTCCGCAAAAGACATGACACCTGTTACTACATCACTACGAATCATATATGGTGGAATACAGTAAGTAAAGCCACGATCAATCATAAAATCACGAGCATAGCTTAAAATCGCACTATGTAAACGAGCAATATCGCCCATTAGGTAATAAAATCCATTTCCACTTGTTTTACGTGCACTATCTAAATCAATACCATTTAAATGTTCCATAATTTCAGCGTGATATGGAATTTCAAAATCAGGCACCTTTGGTTCACCAAAACGCTCTACTTCAACGTTTTCACTATCATCTTTACCCAGAGGAACACTTGGATCAATGATATTCGGTAGTTTTAGCATAATTTCTCTTAATTCTTTTTGATTTACTTCTTCAAGACTTTCCAAGTCTTCAATCTCTTTTGCGATTAGTCCAACTTCTTTTTTGATTTCTTCTGCTTTTTCTTTTAATCCTTGTGCCATCATCTTACCGATTTCTTTTGATTTTAGATTACGACGACTTCTTAATTCATCGGCTTTGCTTTTAGCATTACGGAATTGTTTATCCAATTCTAATACACGATCTACAAGGACCAATTTCGATTCTTGGTACTTCTTCTTAATATTTTCCTTGACTAATTCGGCATTTTCTCTTATTAACTTAATATCTAGCATACGTCCTCCTTATTAATAAAAAAGAGATACCATCTAAAGGACGATATCTCGTGTTGCCACCTTCATTGCAAAATGTTTCACGTGAAACATTTTACCACTCAAACTATAACGCAGCGATGCGGGAAGGATTAGTTCCACTAAAAGGTAGATTTCATTCATACTTCTTAATGACTCGCATCAACCGTCATCTTTCTTAAAAGAAGTTATCAATTACTTATCCTTTATCATTGTTATACTAGTATTTAATCACTATAGTTAGCAAAATGCAATAAATTTAAAGTATAAATTTATGAAAAAACACTATTTCATATACATCATAAAAAAGAAGTGTAATTATTTCTACACTTCTAATTGCTCTTCCATAACATCTTCAGCTTCTTCATTGCTATCTTCACTACTAGTAATAATCGCAACGGTACTCACTTTACTACCTTCTGTCGGCTTCATTAAGCGAACCCCTTGTGTTGAGCGTCCTAATGTTGATACTTTTGATAGATTAATACGAATAACAATACCATCATCCGTCATGATTAAACAATCTTCATCTCCATTAACCGCTCTTAAGGATACAAGTTGTCCATTTTTCTCAGTAACCTTAATTGTTGATACCCCTTTTCCTCCTCGAGAAGTAATACGGTAATCTTCAAGGCTTGATTTTTTACCATATCCATTTTCTGATACAACAAGTAAGAAGTTTCCGTTACTTGATGTAGCCATACCAACAACATAGCCACCATCGACGTTCATACCTTTAATACCGGTCGCTGTTCTTCCCATACTACGAACACATTTTTCATCAAAACGCACGGCTTTTCCATTGCTTGCAGCAATAATAATATCATCGTTTCCTGTAGTAGGACGAACCATAACTAATTGATCGTCTTCTTTTAAATGAATCGCAATCTTACCATTTTTATTGATATTTTCAAATTCACTAACAGAAGTCTTTTTCACAAGACCTTTTTTTGTTGTAAAGAATAGATATTTATATTGTTCATTATCCTTTTTAATCGGAACAAGTGCTTTTACTTTTTCATCTTTATCAAGATCAATTAAGTTAATCGCCGGAATTCCTTTTGAAGTACGAGATGCCTCCGGAACTTTATAGCCCTTAATGCGATATACTCGACCAAAGTCCGTAAACAATAATAAGTAATCATGGGTTGACATTGAGATAAAAGAATCAATGACATCATCTTCATTTACACTCATACCTTTAACACCACGACCTCCACGGTTTTGAATCTTATACGTATCTTGATTAATACGTTTCATATATCCATTCACCGTCATTGAAATAATAATATCTTCTACCGGTATTAAATCTTCATCTTCAACTTCCAATACTCCTTCTAAGATTTCACTACGACGAGCATCTCCATATTTTTCTTTGACTTCTAACAATTCCTGTTTAATGATTGCAATAACACGATCATGATTTGCAAGAATGTCCTTTAAGTCTTCAATGATATGTAACATTTCTTGATATTCTGCAACAATCTTATCACGCTCTAAGCCGGTAAGACGTTTGAATTGCATATCTAAAATTGCTTTTGCTTGAATTTCTGTTAATTCAAAACGATTCATTAACTCTTGCATCGCCAATGCAGTATCTTTCGAATTGCGTATTAGCGTTAAGATTTCATCAATGTGATCAATCGCAACTTTTAATCCTAATAAGATATGTGCACGATCTTCCGCTTTCTTTAATTCAAACTGTGTACGTCGTACCACAACATCCACTTGGTGCTTCGCATAATACTTTAAGACTTCTTTTAATCCTAGCTGCATTGGAACATTATTTACCAATACAATGGTATTAACACCAAAGGATGTTTGTAAAGCAGTCATACGATATAACTGATTTAAAATAACCTCTACTTGAGCATCTTTTTTACATTCAATAACAATACGAATCCCTTTCATGCTTGATTCATCTGTTAAATCGGTAATCCCTTCAACTAAGCGATCACGTACTAAAGACGCTATTTTTTCAACTAAATTTGCTTTATTAACAAGATATGGAATTTCATAGATAACAATACGTTTTTTACCATTAGATAGTTCTTCAATATTGACTTTACTACGAATGACAATGCTTCCACGTCCTGTTTCATAGGCTTGTTTGATGCCTGCTCGACCCAAAATATAGCCTCCGGTTGGAAAGTCAGGTCCACTGATGTAGTTATCCATCAATTCAACCACACTAATATCCGGATGTTCCATAACCGCAATGGTTGCATCAATGGTTTCTGCGATGTTATGTGGAGGAATATTTGTTGCCATACCTACAGCTATCCCGCTTGTTCCATTTACCAGTAAGTTAGGGAATTTGGCAGGTAATACTACCGGTTCCTTTTCTTCTCCATCGTAGTTATCCATCCAATCAACGGTATCTTTTTGAATGTCCTTTAACATTTCCATGGAAATTTTTGACATACGTGCTTCCGTATAACGCATTGCCGCTGCTCCATCTCCATCCAAAGATCCAAAGTTACCATGCCCATCCACCAATGGATAGCGATAACTAAAGTCTTGTGCCATACGAACCATCGTTTCATAAACTGCAACATCACCATGAGGGTGGTATTTCCCAATAACATCCCCAACAATACGAGCAGATTTCTTATGCGGTTTATCTGCTACAATTCCTAAAGCATTCATCGCATATAAAATACGACGATGCACCGGCTTTAATCCATCACGAACATCCGGTAAAGCACGTGATACGATGACGGACATTGAATAATCAAGAAAGCTTGTACGCATTTCTTTGGAAATATTTACTTGAACAATTTTTCCATGGTTAAATTTTTCTTCCATATAAGCCTCCTTAAATATCTAAATTCTTAACAAAATGAGCATTTTCAATAATGAAATTCTTACGAGGTTCTACTTCATCCCCCATCAACATTGAAAAAATCATATCCGCATCAAAAGCATCTTCAATATCTACTTGTTTTAAGGTACGAGTAGTAGGATCCATTGTTGTTTCCCAAAGTTGTTTCGGATCCATTTCCCCTAACCCTTTGTAACGTTGAATACTTAAACGATCACCTAGTTCTTTTTTATATTGTTCCAATTCAGCATCGTTATAGGCATAACGTACCGCATTTCCTTTGGAAACTTTATATAACGGTGGTTGAGCAATATACACATATCCTTGTTCAATTACAGGACGTAAATAACGATAGAAGAATGTCAATAATAAGGTACAGATATGAGCCCCATCGACATCGGCATCGGTCATAATAACAATTTTATGATAACGTAATTTATTGGTATCAACTTCTTCACCAACACCACATCCAAAAGCTGTAATCATCGAACGAATTTCATTGTTATCGAAAATCTTATGCAAACGAGCTTTTTCAACGTTTAAAATCTTACCTCGAAGTGGTAAAATCGCTTGGAATTTAGAATCACGCCCTTGTTTGGCACTTCCTCCGGCTGAATCCCCTTCGACTAAGTATATTTCTGATATTGTCGCATCCTTACTTGAACAATCCGCAAGTTTACCAGGCAACGAAGATATTTCAAGCGCTGATTTACGTCTTGTAAGTTCACGTGCTTTTTTCGCAGCCAAACGAGCTTTTGAAGCTACCAAGGCTTTTTCAATAATAATACGAGCATCATTTGGATTTTCCAATAGATAGCGCTGTAAACTACTTGCGAAGATATTATTAACTACTTTTCTTACTTCCGCATTACCAAGCTTTGTCTTTGTTTGTCCTTCGTATTGAGGATCGGGATGTTTCACTGAAATAATCGCCGTTAATCCTTCACGAATATCATCCCCTGTTAATGTTTCTTCATCCTTCTTTAAGAAGTTATTATCTTTTGCATAATTATTAATCACACGATTAATAGCCAATTTAAAGCCATCTTCATGGGTACCACCTTCATGGGTATTGATATTATTACAGAAAGAATAAATGATTGGTGTATAGCCATCATTGTATTGCATCGCAACTTCAACCATGATACCATCTTCTTCTCCCTCACTACTTACGATTTCACTATGAATAGGTGTTTTATTTTTATTGATATATGCCACATATTCTTTTAACCCACCTTCATAATAAAAGGTAATACTACGTTGTGATTCTTCTTCCATGCGTAAATCATGAAAGATAATCTTAATCCCTTTATTTAAAAAAGCAATTTGACGGAAACGATCACGTAAAATTTCATGGTTGTATTCTTGAGTTTCTGTAAAAATCGTTGGATCTGCTTTAAAACGTACCAAAGAACCATGTTTACTCTCTTCACATGTACCTATTTCTTTTAATGGTGCTACCACATTACCACCATGTTCAAAACGAATTTGATATACCTTACCTTCTTTATATACCGTTACTTCTACCCATTGACTCAATGCATTTACAACACTGGCACCAACTCCGTGTAAACCACCGGATACCTTATAGGCACCACCACCAAATTTACCACCTGCATGCAATACAGTAAAAATAGTTTCTACTGAAGACACTTTTGTTTTTTCATGGATTCCTACCGGCATACCACGTCCATTATCTTCGACGGATACAACATTATCCTTATCCACTGTAACAATAATATCTGTAGCATAACCTGCAAGAGCTTCATCAATTGCATTATCGACAATTTCCCACACTAAATGATGAAGACCACGACTTGATGTGGTACCAATATACATACCGGGACGTTTTCTAACAGCTTCTAAACCTTCTAGGACCTGTATATCTTCCGATGTATAAGAATGTTCTACTTTTTCATTCATAAATAACTCCTTTATCCACTATCTTTATAACTTTATAGTTTGAAATACCCAAATCATCATCAATACCGGTTGTAGTAATAATGGTTTGAATATCTTTATTTAACACCTTAAATAAGTTTCTTCTTCTTTTTTCATCTAATTCACTTAATACATCATCTAACAATAAAATAGGAAGTTCCTTACTATATTCTTTAATATACTCAATCAACGCTAATTTAAATGCCAAAATAATCAAACGACGTTGTCCCTGCGAAGTAAAGTCTTCGACTTTAAATTCATCAAAATAGAAAGTTAAATCTTCACGATGAATACCAAACGTGGTCATCTTTAATGCAAGATCTTTATCAAATAAACGTTGATACTTATACGCAAATTCTTTTTCAAAATCTTCTTGTTGTTGAATGCAACATTCATATTCAATATGAATGTTATGACTACTGTTTGATAAGGCTTGATAATATTGTGTTAATGTTTCATTGATTTTATCAATAAATACTTGACGTTGTTTTATAATGAAGCCTTGTTGTTGAATCATTAAATCTTCTAAACTTTTAAATAAAGTATGATCAAGTACTTGATTTTTAAGCAATTGATTACGATCTTTAACTAACTTTGTATAGTTATTCAATGCCTTCATGTAATGTTTATTGATTTTCCCTATTTCAATATCCATAAGTCTTCTACGTACTTTTGGACTATCTTCAAAGAGTTCAATATCACTTGGAGCAAATAAGACCGCATTTACAATCCCAATAAAATCACTGCTACGACTTATCTTATTTCCCATTGCAAATAAACTTTTTCCCTCAGGATGTAAAATAACTTGTAGTTTTTTTATGGTATTTACTTGTATGCTGGCTTCTATACTGGAAAACTGTTCTCCTTTTTTAATCATAAGTTTATCATCATCTACACGGAAAGATCTTGTTGTAGAAAGATAAAGAATACTTTCAAGAAGATTGGTTTTACCTTGTCCATTGTCTCCGATTAAAATAGTAATGGTAGAAGCAAAATCAACTTTGCAGGTAGTGTAGTTACGAAAATTCTTAAGCTTTAATGTGAGAATCTTCATCGATCTTTTACAATTTGATATGTACTTCCTTCTATTACAACAATATCCCCATGATACAACTTACGTCCACGACGATCTTCTTTTTCATTATTTACAGTAATGTTTAGCTGTTTTACCATACATTTAGCTTGACCGCCACTTTGGATATAATCCGTTAATTTTAATAATTGTCCAAGGGTAATATATTCACCGGTAATATGAATCATAATATCAATTTCCTTTTTTATACTAGATTATTATACCATAGTTTAATGTAATGTAGGTACCTACATATAAAATAAAAAAAGCGCTTATTTTCAAAATAAACGCTATATTTTAAGATTAGTTATAACTTCTTACCGGCAATACTAACTGAATAATGCTTTCATCCACTAAAGAATTAATAATAAACTGCTTCATTTCTCCACTGAAGTTAATCTTAACACGGGCATTTCCTAAAGCACGTAAAGCTTCAATAACATAACGACCGCTAAATGATAACTCAATCGGTTCTCCTTGATAGATAGCTCCATCTAATAATTCTTCTGAAGAACCTACTTCTTGACTTCTTGATGAAATAATGACTTCTTCCGGACTTGCGGTTAATTTAATAATACTGATTCCTTCATTTTTAATGAAAGAAGCACGGTCAATCGCTTTTAATAATTCATAACCATCTACCTCTAAGAAACGATTAAAGTCTTTTAAAATCAAACGTTCTGCATCCGGATAATCTTCATTGATTAAACGAGTTTGAATGATGGTAGTATCAATAAAGAATTGTGCTTTTTTATTTGATACTGCAACTTGAATGTCTTTTTCTTCATTTAATGATTTTAAAACTTCATTTAAACTCTTTGCCGGAATTGTAATATTAAAAGTATTTGGTGTATCCAACGTTACTGTTTTTAAAGCTAAACGATAGCTATCGGTAGCGATACATTTTAATTCATTACCGGAAGCTTTAAAATTAACTCCTGTTAACGCAGGACGTGTTTCTTTATCTGATGTTGCGAAAGTTGTTTGATTGATAATATCAACTAATGTTTTAGATGGTAAGGTAAAAGATTGTTCACATACTGTAAAGTCAATCAATGGATAATCGGTACTGCGAATACCATTGATATTAAATTCAGCATGATCACCACTGATTTTTGTTAAAGAACCATCTACGATTTCAATAGTAATTTCACTACTTTCAATCTTACGAACAATTTCCATGATATATCTTGATTCAATAACAATACTACCTACTTCATTGACAATTAAATTTAATTGTTCATTGGTATCATTGGATAATCTAGTTTGAATGGAAATATTAGAATCAGAACCGGTTAAAATTAATTCATTGTCTTTTACATCGATTTTGATACCTGTTAAAGAAGGTAATGGAGAATTATGAGAAACTGCACCTGCCACAATTGTAAGCGCATTGTAAAATGCTTTTTTTGAAACAATAAAATTCATAGCGTTACTCCTTTTTATTTTTTATAAAGATTAAATACTATTAGGACTGTGGATACTGTGTATAAGTTATAAAAGTCCTTATATACTAAAACTATTCTATCAAATTTTTATGTTAATTAAAAGTGAATAATTGTGGATAATTATACCTTGATAAGATGTTCAATCTCCATAATAACTTTTTGAAATAATGGATTCTCTTTGATCTGTTTCTCAACTTTTTCACAGGCATTCATTACTGTTGAATGATCACGTTTTCCGAATTCATCCCCTATTTTTAAATATGGCAAATCTAAATGTTTACGTGATAAATACATAGCAATATGGCGTGCTGTGGCTACATTTTTCGTGCGTACCTTAGATGTAAGTTGCTGTTTTGTTAAACCATAGTAATCACAGATAATCTTTTTTATAAAGTTAATGTTTAATTCCGTCTTTGTTTCCACAACTTGTCCTTTAAAAGCATCCATTGCCATGGCTAAATCAATTTTATTACGTACACCTTTAAAATTAATGGAATAGAATAATAAACGAGTTAAAGCTCCTTCTAATGAACGAACATCCTTAGAGAAATTGGTTGCGATATAGGCTAAGGTATCTTCACTAACGGTTTGTGTTAAGTCTGGGATATTGGCAAGCTTTGATTTTAAAATATTAATACTTGTTTCAAATTCCGGAGATTCAATATTTACATTTAAACCAGAATTAAAACGTGAAATTATACGATCTTCAAGTCCTTTGATTTCACTAGGAATGCAATCACTTGTTAAACAGATTTGTTTACGGTTATTTACAAGTTCATTAAACACACTAAAAAAGATTTCATGTGTCTTTTCTTTTCCGGCAATAAATTGAATGTCATCTACTAAAAGAAGGTCTAAATCATAAAGTTCTTTTTTAAATTCATCAATTTTATTGGCTTTTGAGGATTTAACTACACAGTCAACAAATTCTAAACCGGAGATTAATCCAATCTTTTTATCTGGAAACATCTTTTTTACATGATTGCCAATGGCATTGAGTAAGTGTGTTTTTCCAAGACCTGAATTACCATAGATAAACAATGGATTGTAAGTGGTACCTGGATTATTTGCACATGTAAAAGCTGCAACCTGACTTTGTACATTGGAATTACCGATGACGAAGTTTTCAAATGTATAATCACTTTTTAATTTATTTTTTAGGAAGTATGTTTTTACTTCGTTTGATTTTTGAATGCCAAAATGTTCAAAATATTGATTTTTAATAAATACTTCACAGTGTATTGTTCCATTTACAATGCGACTGATGTGATCGTTAATACTTGGTAAATAGTTATTAACAATCGCTAAACCCATATTATTTTCAACGATGATAATGGCTTTATTGTTGTTGATGCTGTGGATATATGAAGTTTGCAAGTATTGTAGTGAATACGAATCATTGATTTCAAGATCTAATAATTCTGTTGTTTTATTCCAAATATCCAGTAGGTATCTCTCATTTGTAACCATATAGATTTCCCCCCAGTTACAACTATAATACATCATATTTATGGACTTGTATGATGAAAATAAATGTAAAAAAGTTTCACACAGTAAATGTGGATAAAATAAGACTTTAAAATAAATACTTTGTATAGTTATCCACAATTATCCACAACTTTTAAAAAGTGTAAATCTTGTGGATAAATAATTCACAATCACATAATGTGTGGATTACGTGCATAAAATACGGGGTGTGAAAAACTATAAACAACTTATCCACCTAATAAAAAACGATAGATTCGCCATTCTGTGTAGAAATCAATACTATCCACATTCGGTGGAAAAAAGTAAAAATGGGATGTTTATAAGTTGTGTATAAGTAGTGGTATAATGAAGAAGATAAAGAGGTAAGTTATGAAAAAAGGAATGATTTTATTCATGGTAAGTATCTTAGTGGCTTGTACGCCAAATACAAAAGAGGAAACAACCATGCCTAAGGAAGAAACAACGACGACAATGACAACAACAATCCAGACAACCAGTGAAACAACAACTACACAAGAAATCATTGAAACAACAAAAGCTATGCAAAGTGAAAAGGATATTGATGATTACAATAGTATCTATGTCATTATCAATAAACAAAGACCATTGCCACAGGATTATGAACCAAGTGATTTAGTGATACCTAATGTAAGTTTGATGAAAGAATTGTATTTACGTAAAGAAGCTGCAGAGGCGATTGAAGAAATGTTTGAAGCAGCACTCAAGGATGGAATAGAATTAAAAATTGGTAGTGGTTATCGCTCTTATGCATATCAAAGTCGTTTATATAGTAATTATGCAAAGCGTGATGGAGAAGAGGCGGCATCTCGTTATAGTTCTAAGCCGGGACAATCGGAACATCAAACTGGTTTGGTGGTCGATCTTGCCGCAAGCAATGAGGTATGTTACTTAGAACAGTGTTTTGAAGATACAAAGGAAGCGCAATGGTTATTTGAGCATAGTTATAAATATGGGTTTGTACTTCGTTATTTAAAAGATAAAGAAGATATTACGGGTTATATGTATGAACCATGGCATTATCGTTATATTGGAAAAGAAGAAGCTAAGAAGATCTATGAAAGTGGATTGACGTTAGAAGAGTATTTTGGTTTGGTGGAATAAACAAGTAGAAATAAAAAGTTCTACTTTTTATTTGTAGAAAATAATAATATGTGTATTATATTGTTATTATATTGACAATCAAAAATATAATGGTTAATATTTAAAAAGGAAAAATTTATTAGCTATCAAAAAAATTATTTAAAATAAATAATTTTTTTGATAAATATAGTTAATAAAATATCTAGCATAAATACATAAAATGGGAGGGATAAAATATTTATGTCAAAAGATTATATAGTTGATTCTTCAAAAATTAATGATATTGAGAAAACAATAAATTTAATTTATGAAAATCTAGAGCTTGTAAGTGAAAAAGTAGAAGATACAAATAACAATACTCAAATTATCTATAATGATCTAGAAAAACTTTCAAATGATTTTTATGAATTTGTTCAAATGCAGTTAAGAGCAAATGCGAAATCAAATTCTCAGCAAAGATTGATTCAAATACGTCAAGAAATAGAGAAGAAATTTGGTCACTATGATGATATAAGAAGAACAGCAATAGGAATTTTACAAGCTGATGACTTAGGTATTGTTAAGAGGGAAACAATTACCACTGTTACAGAAGAATTAATGATTTCTACACCTGGATATTGGCTTGCACCGTGTTTAGTAGCTCTCGCTGCTTGGATTAATGATAAACAAGAATTAGCAGAGAAAGCTTTAAGAGAAGGGATAAAAAGAGATGATGAAAAAACATCATTATTTTTTGCATTAATATGTAGAAGAGCAAACAAAAAATTAGCTGCACTTAAATGGACACAAAGATATTTGGAAAATCAAGATGCAGAATCAATTGATAGAAAAACAGTCATAATTATTGATGCTTATGCAAGTGGCTTATTAGGAGTTGATTCAGAAGGGTATGTTACTAAACAAATTAAAAATTGGATAAAAAAATTAGAAGAAAAAGATAACTATATTGAAAATCAATCAAAACAATGGTCTGATTCAATTAAATTAAAGAGAAAACCATTTAACGATGAAGAATATGTATATTTAAAAAAGTATAGTAATACATGGTCAATTTTAGAAGATATAATGGAAGGAGCCATATTAAATATAGATATTTTAGATTATTTTAAGTCTATTTTTGATAAAGAAGTATCAAATGAACCTTTAAAGGTAAGATTAGATGAAATTCTCAATGGTCTTGTAACAGATTTTGATGAGGAAGAAGTTCCATTAAAAAAAGAAGAAAGATACAATCAGTATATAGTGGATTTTGAAGGAGATGTAGAAAGAGCAGAAAACTATATGGAAGCAGAGAAAAATATATTTGATGAAAGAAAAGATTTTTCTCAAATATTGACAGATGCAGCAATGAATCCTGAAATTGCAAAAACAAGCATGTCAACTCAAAAATTTGCAATAGCACTTTCGAAAGAATGGATTATAAATGCATATAATGATTTAACTGTAGAAAACAGAATGAAAATACCTTCAGAAATAGAAATTAATATAGAATCTTTTAATGACAAGACAACAGATGGTAAAAATCAGGAAGAAATAATAAAAAGATTTAATGATTATATTGATGAAAAATTAGAAAATGAATTATATGAATATGAGTTTACTGGTTTAGAATCAATGTTTTTATATGGAGGTTTAGTTTTAGGAATAATTGGATTAATTACACTTAATTTTGCTTTTATATTAATTGGAGCTGTATTATTTTTTTATTTTAATTCTAAAAAAAGATCCAAGAGAATTCAATATGAAAATATTGAAGATGAATATTCAGAAAAAAGAAAAAAAGGAATACAAATTATTGTTGCACTTCTAGCAGAAGTAGTAGATTTTAGAATTGATTTTTCAGAAAAGGATCAAGTTAGTAAAGATGTTATTGATTATTTATCTGAAATTCAACCTGAACAGTATATAAACAAATTAGCAGAATCAAATCGCAGAATAAAAATGGAAATTTAGGAGAAATAATATAATGGAAAATGAAAAAAATAATTTGGAAATAAACAGTAGTAATGTAACAAATGTATCAGCTTTTAAATCCATAGAAGAAAAAAAAGAAATCGAAGTGAATGATTACCAAAATTTCGCCAATGGATTTCCTGAATGGAGTTTAGAACCACCTCAAATGGTCGTTAGAAAAAAATAAATATGGTATCTAAAAATATTATTGTACCTAAAACATATGCAGAATGGGTTGAAATATTACAAGTATTAAAAGAAAAAGAAAATGATGAAGAAATAATAACAGTGATGAATCAAGGTATAATTGATTGGCAATCTGGTGTAGCAGAGAGATTTGTAAAAAAATTTATAGATTCTATCAATTATAGAATGAATAGTGCATCTGATCGATTTCAAAAAGAAATGCAAAGAGCCTACGGAAGAGAAAGAGATATAATAAATGCGATTCTTTCACTGAGAAAAGAAATAAATTTTTTATTTAAAGTAATTGATATACCTGCAATTCCAGAAGAAGAAAGAAAAAAATATCATGATTTATTTTTTAATCAAGTAAATAAAATGCAAAATTCTTTAGAAGAATCAGCTAAACAAGATCGAAGTGGTAAATTTTCAAATATTGTAAAAAATCATCGAATAAATACAATTTCTAAGGAGTAAATATATGACTGATATTGTAAAAAGTAAAGAATTATTAAAAAGATATTCAATAGCAAGAATTCCTTTTGTAGCTATTAATACAATTGAAAGATCTAGAATATTAGATGTATTAAAAGAAATTTCTGAAGAACTTTCACTTTCATTTTATGTTCATACATTATCGAAAGGAATATATGATATAGCAACATCTAAGGTTATTAATGAAGATAAATCTGTATATGGTGCTATTGATTTTATGAGTGATAAAATGAAGAACAGACAATACATGACTTTAGTTTTAACTGAAATTCCAGATTTAAGTACAGATAATCCAGATTCAAGACAAATACTTGATTTAGTAAATTTAGCTAATGAATCAGGTGGAGTTATTATTGTCTTAACTAATAATTCAATTTGGAATCAGTTACAAAGACAGGGAATGGTAATAAAAGTAGATCTTCCTGATGAAAATGAAATGTATAGTATAATAAAAAACTACATTGATGAATATCGTTCAGAAATTTTTATAGAATGGGATAATAATGACATTAGAGAAGCGGCTTCTACATTAGCAGGGGTTACACGTATTGAAGCAGAAAATGTAATTGCAGCACTTATTGCAAATAAAACAATAAAAAAATCAGATATGGATGAAGTTAGATATGCAAAAGATCGACTTTTTTCAGATATATCAGGATTAGAAAAAATAGAAGTTGAAAGTAGCTTAAATGATGTTGGAGGATTAAAAGGTTTAAGAATGTGGTTGAACGAAAAGAAAGCATTGCTTAGCCCAGAAAAAAGAGATGAACTTAGAAAAAAAGGCTTACAACCACCAAGAGGAATTCTTTTAGTCGGAGTTCCAGGTTGTGGAAAATCAATTTCAGCAAAAGCAATTTCTTCTAGTTGGAAACTACCATTGTATCGGTTAGATTTTGCAACGGTTCAAGGAAGTTATGTTGGACAATCAGAACAACAATTAAAAGATGCATTAACAACTGCAGAAAATGTATCACCATGCATATTGTGGATTGATGAAATAGAAAAAGGATTATCTGGAGTTGGCAGTTCAGGTGATGGTGGTGTTTCCACTAGAATGGTTGGACAATTCTTGTTTTGGCTACAAGAATGTAAAAAACAAGTTTTTGTTGTAGCTACAGCAAATGATGTTTCTATGCTTCCTTCAGAGTTATTACGTAGAGGAAGATTTGATGAACTATTTTTTGTAGACTTACCTACGGCAGAAGAAAGAAAAGAAATTCTTTCATTATATATGAGAAAGTATCTAAAACTTGATTTTAGTGGTAGCTTTTCTGATAAGGTAGTAGAAATTACTGAGGGTTTTACAGCAGCAGATTTAGAATCAACAGTAAGAGATTTAGCATATCGTTCAATAGCAAATGAGTCATTTGTGATTAATGAAGAGAACGTAGAAAATGCATTTAATAATGTTGTTCCTTTATCACAAACAAGTCCAGAGAAAATAAATTCTATTCGTGAGTGGGGAAAAGAAAGAGCAGTTCCTGCTTCTGGCAAACCAATTGGTATAGAAGAACTTTCAGAAAAGAAAGCAAATACTAAAACTAGAAAAGTATTAGTATAAAATAGGAGAAAGAAATGCCAAAATTAATGTTAAAGCAAGAAAAAATACAGAAAGAAAAACAAGAAACATTAAATATTAGTGATTCTCAATTGAATGTAAAAAAAACAAATGCATTTGAAGTAAAAATGAATGAAAAATTATTGAGAAAACAACGAAGTAAAAAATACATTGAAAAATTACATAAATTAGATGTCGGTGGACATGTAAATAATCAAGAAAAAGTACAAGAAATAATTAATGAAATTAAACAGGAATTTCCAGAAATTAAGATAGAAGATATATTGATAGGAATAGTATCTATTTGTTGTTTAGGAGATCCGTATGAAGTTCATACACTGGATTTATCTTTGGAAATTATTGAACATTATAAAAGAGGAGAAAAACTTCCTGAAAGAATGGAAAAAGCGCGTAGTCTTGCAATACATGGTGGTTATTCATTTATAGAAGTTTATGAAGATTGTTTAAGAGCAGTAAATCGTGATGGAAGAGTATCTGTAATTTATTGTTAATAGAGCTGTCTTTAGTAATAATAAACATTAGATAACTTGACAATTGTGTTATATTAATATAGAATAAAACAGCAATTGCTCATTATATTAAAAAATAGAACTGGAGGTGGCTCTTTATGAAAAGAACTTATCAACCGAGCAAAAGAAAACACCAAAAAGTCCACGGTTTCAGAGCTAGAATGAAGACGGTCGGAGGCAGAAAAGTATTGGCACGTCGTCGCTTCAAAGGCAGAAAGACATTGTCGGCATAAAAGTCACCGTAAGGTGGCTTTTTTCTACTTTTCATGAAAAAAAAGTATCGTATTAAAAAAAATGAAGAGTTCCAGGCTATTATTCACTTAAGACATTCTGTTGTTAATAAGGCGTATGTCCTTTATTATTCTAAGAAAAAAGAGGAACATGGTCGATTAGGAATAAGTGTTTCAAAGAAGATGGGCAAAGCGAATGTTCGTAATAAAATAAAAAGACAAGTCCGTATGATGGTTCAAGATATTATTAAGCAAGGATTGTTGATGATGGATGTGATTTTGATTGTTCGTGCTCCATATTTACAACAATCCTATATAGATAATAAAAAAGACTTGGAAAGCTTAATTAAAAAAGTTAAAATAAAGTAGTATTTTATAAGGAGAGAAGAAGATGAATAAAAGAAAGATTATTCTTTTGTTAGTAGTGTTAGGTAGCTTATTCCTACTTTCAGGATGTAGTGTTCCACAAGAAAATGGAAAAATAATATTAATTACAGATCAAACAACATTTGGTTATATGATTAATAATGAAGGTTGGTTCAGTGCATTATTTGTATATCCATTGTCAAAAGCCATTAACTTTTTAGCACCACTTACAAATGTGGCGATTGCGATTGCAATTGTAACGATTATCATTAATGGTTTAATTCTACTGTTTACATTTAAAGCAACTATGGATCAACAAAAGATGCAGGCGTTACAACCTGAAATCTTAAAGATTCAAAAGAAATATGAAGGCAAAACCGATCAACAAGCTAAGATGATGATGGGTCAAGAGATGCAAGCTGTTTACAATAAACATAATGTAAATCCTCTTGGTTCCATTGCGGTTATGTTTTTACAATTTCCGGTGATTATTGCGATGTATCAATCTGTACAACGTGCAGAGTCAGTAAGTACAGGTACATTCTTAGGATTATCTTTAGAACAAACTCCACTTAAGGGGATTCAAAATGGTCAATACATGTACTTAGTAATCTTTATTGTAATGATTTTAACACAATTCATTGCGATGAAATTACCTCAATATTTATCAGAAAAACGTGCTCGTGAAGTGGCTGAAAAAGCAGGTCGTCGTTAT
Source organism: Erysipelotrichaceae bacterium (assembly GCA_030528645.1). Classification (GTDB taxonomy): domain Bacteria; phylum Bacillota_I; class Bacilli_A; order Erysipelotrichales; family Erysipelotrichaceae; genus RQZE01. Next base: position 24,418 of record JAUMYM010000011.1, read on the forward strand.
GAAAAACAAAAATTACCTGGTGGTAATATGATGTATGGTATGATGGCAATTATTTCTGTCATTTCAATTAGTTGGCCAGCAGCGATGACAATTTATTGGATTATTTCTTCGGTTGTTAATGCGGGTAAGGCTGTCTTGGTTCAACATTTAATTAATAAGAATAGTTAAGGAGGTTACCATGGAAAAATTCACAGGAAAAACATTGGATGATGTTTTAGCAAGTATTGCAAGAGAAAAGAATTGTGCATTAGAAGATATTACGTATACTGTCTTAGAAGAAAAAAAGGGAATTTTAGGAATTGGTAGTTCAGTAACTGTTGAGGCATATTGTAAAGATGATATTAAAGAATTTATCTTTAATTATTTGGGTGAATTTTTTATGGAAATCAATCAACCTGTTTCTGTTGAAATCATTGAAGAACCTAGTGGTTATAAAGTGTTGTTAGATTCAGAAAACAATGCGATTATTATTGGTAAAGCCGGTCAAACGTTACATGCGATTAATTTAGTTGTACGTAGTGCAGTAAATTCAACATTTAAGAAGCGTGTTTCTATCTTAATTGATGTGAATAATTATAAAGAAGATCGTTATGCTAAGGTGAAACAATTAGCAAAGCGTGTTGCTCGTAACGTGTTAAAGACGAAGATGGATGCTTCATTAGATCCAATGCCAAATGATGAGCGTAAAGTAATTCATCAACTTCTTACAGATTATAAGAATATTAAAACAGAATCTGAAGGTGAAGGTAGTAAACGTCATTTAGTAATTAAATATGTAGAACAAAAATAAGACTTCAATGAAGTCTTTTTTCAAAAAAGGAGTATTATGAATACATTAATCAAAAAGAAAAATAAACGTTGGATTCTACTACATTATTTCTTATCGTTAAATATTGTATTGCCACTTCTATTAGGTCTATTTATTAAAGATTCTCAAGTAGTGTCATATCTATTATATGTTGGATATTTTGTCTATATTCTAGTGGTTTGTAAAGACTATCTCATTGATTTATTTCGTTACATTTCAAATTATTTTTTAGGGTTATTAGGAAGAAGTGCAATAAGGTATCCTGCCTTGTTTCTCAGTGCGCTTATCTCATCGATTTTAGTAAGTGCATTATTAGATAATCAAGTGATAAATAATCAAGATGTTATTCAAGCTATGATTCACAATAATGCTGTTTTTGGTTTCTTTCTGGTATGTATCTTTGCCCCGTTAGTGGAAGAGATTATCTTTCGTTCAATTATCTTTCAAGGTCTTAAAGACAAATACAATCGTGGTATTGCTTATGTTGTTTCTTCACTGTTTTTTGGTTTCTTGCACATTGTAGTAATTTTAGTACAGAAAGAATATTACATTGCCTTAGTATCTATGATTCCTTATGCAGCAATGGGCTTTGTCTTGGCTTATTTCTATGAAAAAGAACAACATGTTGCAGGAAGTTATTTGTTACATTTTATACAAAATACGATTGGGTTTTTATTAATATTGAATTTATAAAAATTGATATACTCTCTTTACTGGTAAGAAGAAAAGAGAGTATTTTTAATTGTTTAAACTACATGAAAAAAGGCTTGACCTGTCCGTTTGGGACCATGTTAGTATTTGGTTAAGGAGGACGATATGTTAAGAAATGAAATACAAGAAAAAACCGGTTTAACAAGAAAAGCACTTGAATACTATGAAGAAAAAGGGTTTATTCATCCACAGAAAATGGACAATGGTTATCGTAATTATAGTGAAGAGGATTTACATTGTTTAAAGAGCATCATGATGTATAAGAAACTTGGCTTATCGATTAAGGATATAGAAACAATACTCTATCAACAAACCTCATTAGGCTCTTTACTTAGAAAGAAACAGTTTTATATGCAACAAGAGAAAGAAAGAATCAAGCTTCTGGAACAACTTGTAAAAGATAACAATACGGCAGAGGTTATGAAACAAGTATCCTATCTTACGCAACAAGAAACGATTTATGAAAAGCTAACAGGTATCTTTCCCGGATATTTTGGACAGTTACTATTTTCAGCGTATCAACCATTTTTAAATAAACCTTTAAAACAAGAACAAGAAGCTGCGTTTTATCGTCTTGTAGACTATTTGGATGCATTACCGTCTTTCAAATTAAGTAAAAAGGAACAAGAGTATCTGGAAGAAGTAACTGCATCGATGGATTATTCCATGTTAAAGGAGATTCAAACCTCTAAAATGAATGCCATGGAAGACTATACAACATGGAAAAAAGACCACCAAGAAGAAATCGATCAATATCAGGCATTTACACATAGTGAAGAGTATCAAACAAGCATTATGAAACACATCTATGACAAACTAAAAGAGTACATGCTTCAGCATAATTATTATGAAGTGGCAATTCCACTGATACGAGCAATGAGTAAGGAGTATGATGATTACTACCTACAACTACAAAAAGCAAGCGATGCAATTCTTGATGAAAAAAGTAAATCGAACTGATTTACTTTTTTTACTCTACAACTACAATTTGATAAACATGCTTTAGTTGTATTGGTAAAGAGGACTCCGACTGAGTATGTAGCATAGAACCATCAAAGTGAACGTGAACCTTTTTACCAACTAATGTATGTGAATCAAATTCTTTTTTATCTTCCTTGCGTAGTATATAGTCACTTGATAAAGAAATGGGTTTTATATGTTCGATGGAACTAGGAAACAGAAATTGAAAGCCTTCAGGTAACTCCGTGATTTTTACAAGTAGGCTATCGTTTGTTGTTTCTAATACTTCGGCTTGAAAGTTAGCGACAAAATCAGGTATTTCTGAGGATTTTTTATCAATTCTTACAAAAGCAACCCATTTATGATCTAGTTTGACATTGATGTAACTTTCATTCCAGATTTGATATTCATAGCCTGTACCAAAATTAGATTGATTATCTTTCGTAGGTAATTCATGGAGATTGACGGAACTATTAATCATACCATTCGCAGTACCACAAGTAACTAAATTATTGATGTAACCACTGTCTTGATAGAGAGTACCATCAATCATAATGGTAGGGGGAAAGATAGATTCAATTGCTTGGCTAGAAGTTATTGTTTTATGTTTTATGTTACAGCCAACAAGGAAACATAAAGGAAGTAGGAAATGTAGAAAGCGATTTATCTTATTCATGCAATACCTCCTATCTACTTTTATTATACCTTTTCCTTTCATGTTTGATTCATGTTTCTATGTTATGTTTTAGTAGATTCTTCTTTTTAATGTAGCTTAAGGCAAGATGTTTGTGTAGCATAAAGTATCAATCAATGATAAATAGGCAAGTCATAAAAAGAATGGTATAATTATTAAATCAATTATATATTTGGTATAATAATAATGTTTACAAGGAGGTTTCTATGGATTATTTATTAATGTTTTTTGGTTTTTCTTTTACGGTATTTATGGCATATCAAATCTTTACAATGGTTGCCCGTAATAAGAAGAATGTAAGATATATGAAAGTAATTAACAATATGGAAAATGAAGCAGAGTTTTTTCCAACGGTGGATGCGTATATCAGTAGCATTCATGATCATGAGTTTCGTAATAAAGCGTTGATTATTAAGCTTTGGAGTGTTATTTATTTTGATCGTATGGATGATTTTAAAAGTGTATGCAATGAAATTGATTTAAAGCCTTTAATGTATCGTCAAGGTAAGGTTGATTATAAAATCATTGCGTATGATGAAGATGCGTATTTCTATTTATTATTTATGAGTACTATTGCTTTATATAGTAAGGGTGATTTTGATTCATTAAAACGTATTGAGGAGAAAGTAAGTCCATATCATGATGTATTAAAGGATCAGTTGTTTCATCAAATTTATATGGAATCGTTAAAGTTACATTACAATCAGGATGATTTAGGCAAAGAGTACTTTGTTAAGGTGTTAAGTGGAGAGTATGAAGGTCGTTATTTTAAGCATTACATTGGTTTATATAAAAATGTGGTGGCTTGCTTCTTGGCGAAGATTAGTATTCTTACCAATGAGTTTCATCATGATGAAATGATTAAGTCTCAGCTTACAACGTTTAAGGATTCAAAACTTGGAAATCGTATCATGACGTATCTTGATTTACATGGTCGTTATGGAGATGTTAAGTAGATGAAGTTGATTGTAGGTTTAGGAAATCATGGAGATAAGTACCAGCATACTCGTCATAATGCAGGCTTTGATGTGATTGATTTATTGGCTAAGGAATTAGGTGTTTCCATTGATCAAAATAAATTCAAAGCCTTGATTAAAATGGTGGATGTAGATGGTGAAAAAGTAATCTTGATGAAGCCTATGACATACATGAATTTAAGTGGAGAAGCTGTCAGTGCCTGTATACAGTTTTATAAATTAGCATTAAAGGATGTATTAATCATTCATGATGATTTGGATTTACCGGTAGGGAAACTACGTATTCGTCAGCGTGGTTCTTTTGGTGGGCAAAATGGTATGCGTAGTATTCAGGCGCACTTAAATAGTCAAGAAATTAATCGGATTCGAGTTGGGATTGGTCGTAGTAGTGTCATAGATGTAAGCAGTTGGGTCTTAATGAAGGTATCGAAAGAGGAACAAGAAGAGTATCAGGCTAGTTTACAAAGGGCTAGTCAAGCTGCAAAAGCGTTTATTTCTAAAAGTATGGAAGAGATTATGAATAGGTATAATCGATGATACAAGAGTTGGTATTAAGTAAAATTTTAAATAAACAATTTCACAGTGGTTATTCTAATCACTGTTTCTTGTCTTTCAGCAATCTTATGGAGGAGGCCATTTGGTTGAGTTTAAATGTGAAGGACGATGCTTCGTGTATGGTGGTTGTAAAAGAGAATACTTATACGGCGAGTTTATTGTATGAACGTTTAATATGTTTTATGAAGAAAGAAGATGTCATTCTTTATATACCGGAAGAGTCTTTGCGTGTGGAAGCCATTGCATCTTCCTTTGAAAATAAAGCGATGCGTATGGAAGCGATGTATCAAATGCTTACAAAGAAGTATCGTATCGTTATTACATCAAGCAATGCCATTGTAAAAAGACTACCGAATCCTAAAGAGTTTTTAAGACAATGTCACACTGTTAAAATCAATGAGGAATGTAGTTTACAAGACTTTAAACAAAAACTATTACAGGCAGGCTATACTCAAGTACATAGGGTGGAACATCCACTTACCTTTTCCATGCGTGGGGGGATTATTGATGTTTTTTCCATTAACTATGAACAACCGATTCGTATTGAATTCTTTGATACGGTGATTGATAGTCTTCGTTTCTTTGATGTAAATACGCAAAAAACAGTATCAATTACCAAAGAGGTTGATATTATCTGTGCCAGTGATGTCTTATTTACCAAGGAAGATATACAAGAATTAAAGGAGCAACTTTCATCATTAAAGTTGGAACCTGAATTACAAGAAGTCATTCATGTCGATTTAGACTATCTTGAGCATGCCTTATACAGTAGTAATCAATATCACTATTATCAATACTTAAGTCATTCATATACCATGTTAGATTATGTGGTAAATCCAATCCTCTTACTATCGACAAAAACAAAGATCCATAACCATCTTCATCAATTAACACAAGAGAGTGTTAATTATATTCAAGAGATGTATGAGGCAAAACAAATGCCGTTAAAATTTGGGGTGTATCTTCCTTTACAAGAGGCTTTAGGTAAGCATACGGTAATTGAAAATGATCCTTTGTATCAAAAAGAATTGGTGATACGAGAAGTTCGTTTACCAAAAGGTACTTTGGCGTATTTATTAAATATCATTGCTCAGGAAGATGCGTTTACATCGATTGTCTTAGCTTTAAAAGAGGTGGAAGTTAAATCGGTCATTGAGTATTTGATACAACAGGATATTCCTTATACAATGGCAAGTGATACCTTAGCAAAAGGCATTAACATCGTTGTAGAAGAATTAAGAGAAGGATTTGAATTGGTTCAAGAGAAGATTATCGTGTATTCTTCTTTTGAGTTATTTGATTATAAAGTTCCACTTAGTCGCTATGGTAATAAATATAAAGATGCCTTAGTCTTAACAAGTTATCAGGATTTACAAGTTAAGGACTATGTCGTACATAATCAACATGGAATCGGACAGTACCTAGGTATTGAAACAAAAGAACACAATGGCATTATGCGTGATTATTTAAAAGTGGTCTATAAAGATAATGATGAATTATTGGTTCCACTTGAACAATTTGCCCTTGTACGTAAGTTTGTATCCAAAGAAGGTGTTGTACCAAAATTACATAAATTAGGTAGCAATAAGTGGGAAAAGACGAAAGCGAAACTACAAGAGAATGTCAAAGACATTGCAGCACGTTTGGTTGCACTTTACAGCAATCGTCAAACTAACATTGGTTTTGCCTATGGAAAAGATGTGGCGATGCAGCAAGAGTTTGAACAAGCGTTTAAATATCCATTGACGGAAGATCAAATTAAGGCGGTAGCGGAAATTAAAAAAGACATGGAAAGTAGTAAAACGATGGATCGTTTACTATGTGGAGATGTGGGCTTTGGAAAAACAGAAGTTGCGATTCGTGCTTCATTTAAAGCGGTTATTAACCATAAACAAGTGGCTTTCTTGTGTCCTACAACCATTTTGTCGATTCAACATCATGCTACATTTCAAGAACGTTTTGAGCAATATCCGGTACGTATTGAAGTGTTAAATCGTTTTGTTTCAGCGAATAAAGTAAAACAAATTCTTGCGGATTTAAAAGCCGGTTTGATTGACATTTTAATTGGGACGCATCGTCTATTAAGTAAAGATGTGCAGTTTAACGATTTAGGGTTTTTAATCATTGATGAGGAACAACGTTTTGGAGTGGAACATAAAGAAAAAATCAAAGAATTGAAGATGAACATTGATGTATTATCCTTAAGTGCAACACCAATACCACGTACCTTACAGATGTCATTAATCGGGATTCGTCAATTATCGACCTTAGATATCCCACCGGATAATCGTATGCCGGTACAAACCTTCGTCGTAGAAAAAAGTCGTGGATTGATTATTGAAGCCATCCAAAGAGAGTTACAACGCAATGGACAAGTGTTTTACTTACACAATAATATTGAAGAAATCTATCAAGTGGCAAATGTAATTGCCAGGGAAATAAAAACAGCCAAGGTTGCTGTGGGACATGGGCAAATGGCAAAAGAAGAGTTGGAAAATGTCATGTTGGCATTTCATCGCAATGAATACAATGTCTTAATTTGCACAACTATCATTGAAACAGGTATTGATATTCCAAATGCCAACACCATTCTTGTAGATAATGCCCATACCTTTGGTTTATCACAGCTTTATCAAATTAAAGGACGTGTGGGTCGTAGTGATCGTATTGCCTATGCCTACTTTATGGTTCCTGCCAAAAAACAAATCAGTGAGCTTGCCGGTAAACGCTTAGCTGCAATCAAAGAGTTTGTTCAACTTGGTTCCGGTTATAAAATTGCCATGCGAGACTTAACCATTCGTGGAGCCGGGGATTTACTTGGTCCGGAACAATCTGGGTTTATTGATACGGTTGGGATTGATATGTACTTAGAGATGTTAGATGAAGCCATTCGTAAAGAAAAAGGTGAGTATATCGAATCAAAGCCAATCATAAAAAGAAGCAATGTGAAAGTAAACGGTTATATTCCTCAATACTATGCTCCGGAAGAGTTTGAAAAGATTGATTTGTATAAGCGTATTGATAAGATTACCAGTGTTAAAGCGTTATTAAATCTTCAAAGTGAAGTAAGTGATATGCATGGAAAAATGCCTTGGAATGTGAAGTTGTTATTTGATAAGAAGTATTTGGATTTATTGTTAAATGATGATTATGTAGATGATTTTAAAGAATTAAAGGATCAGTATATCATTAAATTTTCACAAAGTTATTCTAAAATTGTAAATGGTATCCAATTGTTTGAAAACTTGAATCATTTGAATAAAGATATTACAATAGCCTATATGAATCAACAAATTATTGTAAAAGTTCCACAAGGAAAACAAGGAATTGAATTAGTGATTCAGGTATTACAAGAAAGTAAGGAATGTATCAATGAGATTGGATAAATATTTAAAAGTATCAAGAATTTTAAAGCGTCGTAGTGTTTCAAATCAACTTGCTAAGCATCAACGTGTCCTTGTAAATGACAAGATTGTAAAGCCGGCTTATGAAGTGAAGGTGGATGATGTTGTTACAATTTATTTTGGAAACCGTCGTTTGAAGATTAAAGTATTACAATTAGTTGAGCATGTGCGTAAAGAAGAATCGACGATGATGTATGAGATTTTAGAAGATGTAAGAGTGGAAGGTGAGTAAGATGAAAAAAAGAAAAAAAGCACGTAAGGGAGTAGTGACCTTTGTTTCATTGATTGTGATTGCGGTGTCTATGTATATGATTTCAAATGTTGTTAAGGAAGTGTTATCAACGATTGAACTTCAAAAACAATTGAAATTAGTGGAAGCTGAACTGGAAGTCATTGAAAGTGAAAATGCAGAATTGATATCACAGAAGTATAAGTTGGAAGATCCGGGTTATGTAGAATCATATGCAAGAGGATACTACATGTTGTCAAAAGAAGGCGAACAAATTTTCTATTTATCACCAAAGGAAAAATAAGAATGAGCAATCATTCTTTTTTTATGCGATATGTTATTGAAAAAATAAATAACTTATCTTTACCGAAAATACAATATAAAATATTTTGGGTATATGATTAGGAGGACACTCATATCTTTGATATACTATAGTCAGAAAGAGAGGTAAACAAAATGAACGATAAAGGATTTTTAGATCAAGCAGCAGGAAAAGTGAAAGAGGTCGTTGGAGAAGTTACCGATAATCAAGAACTAAAAGGTGAAGGTCTTTTAGATCAAGCAGTAGGCAAAGTGAAAGAAGTGGCCGGCAACGTTGCAGAAGCTGGGCAAGAAACATTTGAAAAAGCAAAAGATGTAGTAAGTGATGTAGCACAAAACGTAGTTGGTGCAGGTAAAGCAGCAGTTGAAAAAGTACAAGATGCTTTGGATAAAAACAAAGAAAATAAATAAAATTGAATCGGTAAAAAAAGCCATCGCTAATTAGCGGTGGTTTTTCATTATAGAAAACATCTAAACAAAAATATGTTTAACAAAGTTGAGTTAAATACAAAAACATACTATAATGACCTAGAAGTATAATTGAGTTTAGAAGGGGAAGAAACATGAAAAAAATAGTTGTAATCATGATGCTTGCGTTTACACTTGCATTAAGTGCATGTGGAAAAACAAAAGATAGCAATGGAACTTCAAATGAAACCAACACAACAAAGGGTAGCCAAGGCTATAAAATTCTAGAGCAACCTGAGGGGAAATTACCAACGATTTTACTTTATGAGAAAGATGGAGTAACATTGACGTTATCAGAACCTGATCCGGAATTATTGAAGAAGACAGAAGCGGAAAAAGGGAAAAGGTTTGAACGAGCAGGTATGCTTACGTTAGAAAATAAAAAGGACATTACGGTTGGTATTGGGTATGCGGAATTGTATATCAATCGTATTCAAACGGATGAAAACATTCTGGAGTTAAGTGCAGAAAAAGGAAAAACAGAAACATTGATTTTAGATTTAACACCTTATAAAAATGTAATTTTGAATGAAGAAAAGTCATTATTAGAAAATGGTGAAATTTACTCTATTACATTTCAAACATCCATAGTAGATATTAATGCCGGATGGGTACCATTTGATCGTTTTAATTATTATATCCCAATGAAAGAGGAAGAAAAGCAACAGGCTTTCTTAGATCAATTTACTACAGAAGAAAAACTATGTTTTGAAAATGATGTTTTAGCAATTTATTTCATGGAACGTTATTATGATCCTCAGCGTGACCATGAGTCAGAACGCAAACAAAAGTATTATGAATTTATTATCAAGAATAAAACAGATCAATATCTTTCATTTGGAGATAATGATGAAACACCAAGCATTGTAGGAACAAAAAATATAAAGAATATGAGATGGCCATTTGGAGGCATTGAGGCCGGTAATTACATGATTGATTACTTGATTTTAGACAAGGTTGATGATAATGATGATCCAATTATGCACTACGATGAAATGAAGCAAGCATACGTTTATGAACTATATGATATGTTTGATGGTGAAGAAGTAACAAGTGGGAAGTTTGAATTTATCTTTAAGCCAGGTGATTTTGGGCTTGAAACAACATCTACAAAAGAAGAAACATATTACAAATTATATAAGTAAAGAAGTAACCAGATGGCAGTATTTGTACTGTGTCTGGTTTTTATTATGAAGAAAGAATGTAAAGCTTTTAAGGATATAAAAAGAAGCTAAACTATTTTAGGCTATTATGTTAGAATTTAGGCATTAGTTTTACGTAAAAAAGAATATGTAAAAGGGAGCATATAGATGAAGAACATTGTGTGTTTTGGGGATTCCAATACGTTTGGGTTTAAATTATCTAACTTTAAGCGTTATCAAGCAAGTGAGCGTTGGACCGGAATATTAAAAGAAAGATTAAAATTGGAGTATCGTATCAAAGAAGAAGGCTTAAATGGTAGAACGATTGCCATTGAAGATCCTTTTCAAGATGGTTTATGTGGGTTTCAAGATATAGAAGTATGTTTAATGAAGCATAAGCCTGTTTCTTTGTTGGTTGTCATGCTTGGTACAAATGATACAAAAGAGCTATATCAAGCAAGTGTTTCTATGATTAAAGATAATTTAAGAGAGTTTCTTTTAAACGTAAAACAGTTAGATTGTTGGGATAAGGAAGCGAATATTTTAGTAGTAGCACCAAAGGCAATTAATCAAGAGTATCAAACAAAATGTTTTGGGGAATCCATGGGTAGGGGTTGTGATATAAAATCGGCACAACTACCCAAGGAGTTTAAAGAAGTTGCCAGAGGGTTAGGGTGTCATTATTTAGATGCCAATGACTATATAAGTCAATTAGAAGAATTGGATGGGATACATTTAACTGTAGAAGGTCATCAACAACTGGCAAAAGCAATGGAAGAAAAGATAAAAGAAGTGTTTAAGAAAATATAATGTCGTATATAAAGCGACCATTGAAAAGAATACATGTGATAATATCAATGTGTAGATAAGCAATAAAGAAAAATCTACCTAAACAAGAGAGGAAAATATGAATAATACAGTACTAAAAAAAGAATTGTTTTTAGATTTAAGTATTAATGAAAAAGAGTCGTTTTTTTCAACTCATATCAATAATGCAATAGTAGGAGCTAAAAATGAACTGAATGAACTGAAGGAAAGCGTTGAATCTATTAAAAAATTGAAACCAGAATGTGATTATTTAGATTATATTTTAGCAGCAAGTTCTGGCGCCTTGTGTGGGATTATCGATATATTCTTAGTTGGAAAACCTGGGGAAACCCCTTTAGGTAAATGGACAGATAATAAATTTAATGATGCGGTTATGGCTTTTGCCAAAAGTTGTGGTTGGTCACCAAAGGAAGGTAATAAAAATGATGTTGCAAATGCAATTGGATTTTTAGAAAAATGTTTTAAAGTTCCATATGATCAAACAGGTATGGGTGACTCTGGAAAAATTATTTTTGGATTAAATGCAAAAAATCATCATTATAAATCTTTGGCTCACAATCCAAGTTTGTTAGGATTATTCTTTTCAATACTTGATCAGTTTAATAATACTTCTCATTTTGTAACAGATGGAAAATTAATTTCGTTAGAAAAAGCAAAGGAAGGATGGGAGTTACAGGGGAATAATGTTCCTAGTAAAATATTTTGTGGTTTTGTGAATTGGTTTGGTCATCTTGTTTCAGATGTGTCTGGATCTAAATCAAGTGCAAGTGAAGGAAGCCGAGGGATGGGTTTACCTTCACCATTATGGGTATGGATAAATGATCTTATTGCTATTAAAAGTAAATTAGGATTGACTGTAACAGAAACAGATAAATCATTCAATGAATTAGCTTTGAATATATTTGAGAAAGGGTACGATTTACGTTTCCAAACAACTCAAGCAATACCTGTTTTAATAAATGAGTTGATAGTACGTTTCATATATTCGATAAGAAGATTATTTAAGTACTATATAGAAATACCCAAGTTTAATCAATCTTTGAAAATGATATGGCAAAATTGTGAACCATTTTCAAATGCAACTGTTAAAAGAATGCTTACAGTTGCACATGGTACTTTTTGTTTAATTGATATTGGGGATGCGACAGTAAAATCATTTGTTTCAGGTGGAGGTAACTTCAATATTATAGAATTTGTTTTAAGACTTAATGTAGTTGGTGTAGGAAGATTTACGATTTCTCTTTATGGAGAAATAAAAAGAGAAATTACATATTACAAAGCAAGTAAAGAATATGAATTTGCTAATAAGAAAATGATAATTATTAGTCATTATATAGAGGGATTAAAAATTTTGTCAGAAGTATATAATGATAAATATGTATTAAACTTTGTTGAAGATTTTAAACGAAGTGATGCTTACAAACAGGGATTTGAAAAGACAGTTAAACTTGCAAAATTACGCAAAGTTACAGAAGACAAAATATTGAAAAATAAATCAGATATTGATACATATTTCGGAGGTAAATAATAATGGGGAAAAAAGAAACTAAGCTTTCAAAAGCACAAAAAGAAACAGAATTAGCTGTACAGCATGTAAATCAAAAAATAGATGAGCTAGGAGTATGTACAAGTGTTTTATACTCGAGCTTAAAAAATGTACAAGTTTTGTTTGATTCTATTAGAAATGTGCCAAATGAAGATAAAATAAAATATGAGAAATTAAAAGAAACTAGAAATGAATGGAAAAAACAAGTTGAAAATATAGAAATAGAGTATAAAAAGGCAGAAATAAAAGCAGTAGGACAAGGAGCAGTAGGAGTGGGGGTAGGAGTTGCGGTTGTAGCGCTTGGTCCAACGGCTGCGATGGGTGTAGCAACAACGTTTGGAGTGGCATCTACTGGTACAGCAATAGCGGCATTACATGGAGTGGCGGCTACCAATGCGGCTTTGGCTTGGTTAGGTGGTGGAGCCTTAGCTGCTGGTGGTGGCGGAATGGCTGCCGGTCAAGCATTTTTAGCCTTAGCAGGTCCAGTAGGATGGACGATTGCAGGTTTAACTTTAGCATTTACAGGTTTGATGCTTTTTAAGACTAAAGAAGATAAAGAAAGATTAGAAAATATCTTTACTTTAATTAGTAATCGAGATACCAAATCTTATGAATTAGCTATCGTGGAATTAAAAGAACGTATTGATAGAATTAAAATAGAGTCAAAAATGTTAGCAAATTCTATTATAAAAATTGAAAAATTTGGTAATGATTATAATAAAATGACAGAAGCTCAACAGTACGAATTAGGATCTTATGTTAATCTTATGGAAAGTTCTACTATGTTACTTGTTAATCCAATTTTAGGTTTACAACCTAAATATACAGAACAAGATTTAGAAATATTTAAAAATCAAGTAGAAGATAAATTAAAAGGCTATCTTACTGATCGAAAGAATTTGGTACTATCATTAGCTAATTTACTTTATAAAGTTGATCTTAATAGTATGGATAGAAACCTATTAACAAAGTCATTCAAACAAAATAAAGATTTTTTAGAATCTTTCCATTTGTCAAAAAAAGAATTTGATGTTAAAGATTTAAAAATAGTAAGTGAAGCATTAAATTTTCATTATCCATGTAATAATTATTAATATAATGAAACTCCTTATGATATAAGGAGTTTTTAGTTGTTTAAACAGTGTAAAAAGAAAAAATTTTTAAAAAGGTTATTGATAACCTACAATAATGTGGTATGATAATGTTGTAAAGGTTATAAGAAACCTAAAGGAGGAAAGAAATGAATTATAATTATTTAGAAGAAATCAACAACGAACGCTTATTGAAATGTATGAAAATGGAATTAATGACATTTTCAGGAGGGTATTCATACAATAAGGCAGTTATCATCGCTTATGCTATGTATAAAATGCAAGAAAATCCTAATATGAATAAAACAGAGGAACTATTACAAAGTTTATCTGATAAAAAGAAGATCCAAGAGATTCTAAATGATACACTTTCAAGAGATTGGGATATTGTTGAAAAGTTTAAAAATGAATTTACAAAAGATGAATTGCTAGCATTTATTTTATTTGAACCTGAAAAAAAATATTTATCAAGAACTAACAAAATATCAAGTGGTATTTCTAAACTAGCATTAAAACTATTGGATATCAAAGAAGATGAAACATGTTTAGAACTATGTTCAGGAACGGGATCATTTATGCTTAATGCCTTTAGATACACGCCAATGAGTAACTACATGGGAATTGAAAGTATGATGGATGATTATGCAATTGCATTACTTAGAGCAGATGTCATTGGGAAAGAAGTTTTTTTAAAATTAGATGATGCTTTAGATTACGAAAGTGATGAAAAGGCAGATAAATTATTCTCAAACTATCCATTTGGGTTTAAACGTTTCAGCCTAAGAGATCAAGCGTTAAAACTAGAACAAAAACTAAACATCAATGATCGCTCGCTAGAACATGCTTCATCGGATTGGGTTTTTAATGCAAAACTGGTTGAGCAATTAAAACAGGGTGGAAAAGCCATAGCGATTATGAGCAATGGATCAGCTTGGAATACAGGAGATAGAAGAATTAGAAGATTCTTTGTAAACAATAAGTATATTGAAGCAGTGATTGCATTACCAGAATACTTGTTATGTGGAATTCGAAGTGGAGTAACATTAGTTGTATTTAGTTATGATAACCAATCCATTCGTTTTGTAGATGCAAGTAAGGAATATAAAATAGCAGATCGAAGATATGAATTAACAGATGAAAATATTGATACGATTCTACACTATTTATCGGTAGATACAGAGTATTCAACAACGAAAACAATCGAAGAAGTTGTAGAACATGACTATAGTTTCAGTGTGATTAACTACACTGCAGAAAAAGTGGAGTTCAAGAATAAAACAAAGTTTAGAAATGTAGCAAACATTAATCGAGGAGTACAATTAAGAGCAAATGAAATTGATAAGTATAAAACAGAAGAAGCTACATCGTATAAATTCATTACGCTTGCGAATGTGAATGATGGCTATTTATCAACGGAAGAAAATTGTCAATATCTCACAAAGATACCTGAAAAATGGGAAAGTTATTGTGTGAAAAATAATTCCTTGCTTATTTCAAAATTAGGAAGTTCAACTTTTAAGTCAGCAGTCGTAAATCTTAAGGATAATGAAACATTAGTAGTAGCCGGTAATTTCTTTATTATTGAATTAGAAGAAGATAAAATAGATCCATTTTATTTACAGGCATTTTTGATGAGTGATCTTGGTGTGAATGCGTTGAATCATATTAAATCTGGTACACATATATATACAATGTCTATAGATCGATTATCAAACATGGATATTCCGTTACCTTCTCTTGAGGTGCAAAAGAAAATTGGAAAAGTGTATAAGGATACGGTGGAAGAACTTATTGTGTTGAATAAACAACTGGAAAAAAATAAAAATAAGTTAAATGCTATCTTTGAAGAAGAGGGTGGAAATCAATAGATAATGACATTTCATTTAACTTCCATTTCTAAAGAAGTGGAAGTTAAATGAATCTAAATGTTTAAATGAATAATATTAAATTATAGAGGTAATAAACAATTGTTTAAATGATATAATTAAAATAATTTAATAAAAAAGTGAATTTATGGATAAGTTTTGTTTTTGAATGTAGCATTTAAGACTTAAGTAAATTCGAGATTTAGGGAAGGAAAATATATGGATAATAATCAAATTAAAACAAATGAAAGTATTCAACGTTCAGAATTACATCGAAAAATATGGGCAATTGCAGATAATGTACGTGGAACTGTGGATGGATGGGATTTTAAACAATACATACTAGGTATTTTATTCTATCGTTTTATTTCTGAAAATATGAAAGAATATTTTAATAAGGCAGAACATGAAGCAGGAGATTTGAAGTTTGATTATGCACGTATTTCTGATGAAGAAGCAGAACAATACTTCAAACCCAATACAGTAGAAGATAAGGGTTATTTCATTCTTCCAAGTCAATTATTTGAAAACGTTGTAGAAAAAGCGAGAGTGAATTCAAATTTAAATGTTGAATTAGATGCAATTTTTAAAAATATTGAATCAAGTGCAGTTGGTTTTGCATCTGAAGATGATATTAAAGGATTATTTGAAGATATTGATGTGCGTAGCAGCCGTTTAGGAAACACAGTTGAAGAAAAAAATAAGCGTTTAGCTGATATTTTAATTGGTATTTCAGAAATAAATTTTGGTCGCTTTGAAGAAAATCAAATTGATGCTTTCGGGGATGCGTATGAATATTTAATTTCTAACTATGCAAGTAATGCAGGAAAATCGGGTGGAGAGTACTTTACTCCACAAACCGTTTCTAAATTATTAGCTAGATTAGTTATGGAAGGAAAGAAAAAAATTAATAAAGTATATGATCCAACATGTGGCAGTGGTTCTTTACTTTTACAAATAAAAAAACAATTTGAAGAACATATTATCGAAGATGGTTTTTTTGGTCAAGAAAGTAATATGACAAACTATAACTTATCAAGAATGAATATGTTTTTACATAATATAAACTATAATAAGTTTTCAATTAAACATGGTGATACCTTATTAAAACCAATGCATAATGATGAAAAACCATTTGATGCAATTGTATCAAATCCTCCTTATTCAATTAAATGGGTAGGAGATGGAGATCCTACATTAATTAATGATGTACGTTTTGCTCCAGCTGGAAAACTTGCACCCAAAAAAAATGCAGATTATGCATTTATTATGCATTCCTTAAGTTACTTATCTAGTCAAGGACGAGCAGCAATTGTTTGTTTCCCTGGAATCTTTTATCGAAAGGGCGCTGAAAAAACTATAAGGCAATATCTAGTGGATAATAACTTTATTGATTGTGTTATTCAGTTACCGGAAAACTTATTCTTTGGAACTTCCATTGCAACTTGCATTTTAGTTATGTCAAAAAATAAAACTGAAAATAAAATATTATTTATTGATGCAAGTAAAGAATTTAAAAAAGAAACAAATAATTATATTTTAGAAGAAAAAAATATTGAAGTAATAGTAGAGGGATTTAAAAACAGATCAGATAAACAATATTTTTCAAGATATGTAGATAAAAACGAAATAGAAGAAAACGATTATAATTTATCTGTTTCAACATATGTAGAAAAAGAAGATACAAGAGAAGTTATTGATATTAAAGCTTTAAATAAAGAAATCGAAGAAACTGTAAAAAAAATTAATGAATTAAGAGCTTCTATTAATGAAATAATAAAGGAGTTAGAAACAGATGCTTAACAGTCAATGCAACTATCAACTAATAGTTGACAGTTCAAATATTGTTAAATAATTGGGAAAAATAATATGAAAAAAATAGATAATTTATTACAAAATGAACATGTTGAATGGAAGAAATTAGGAGAAGTTTGTGAGATTAAAGCAGGTCAGTTAATAACTAAGAGTATGATAGAAAATAATCAAGGAATATATCCCGTAATTAATAGTGGAAAAGAACCATTGGGATATTTTAATACATGGAATACTGAAAATGACCCAATAGGTATTACTACTAGAGGAGCGGGTGTAGGAACATTAACTTATCAAGAAGGAAAATATTTTAGAGGAAATTTGAACTATTCTGTTACAATTAATGATACTAACAGAATAAAAACGAGATTTTTATATCACTTACTTTTGGGTTTTCAAGAAAAAATTTATAAACTATGCACATATAATGGTATACCAGCATTAAATGCTTCAGAGCTAAAAAAACTTGAAATTCCAATCCCATCGTTAAAAAGTCAAGAAAAAATAGTAAAAACACTTG
>JAUMYM010000012.1 GCA_030528645.1 Erysipelotrichaceae bacterium
GTTTTCTCTAAAGATATCTTTTGATATCTTTTTTATTTTATGTGGTATAATTTTTCTAATAATAAGGAGGATTGTAAATGTTATTTCTATGTTATTCAAAATGTTCTACTTGTAAAAAAGCACAGAACCATCTTGATGAAAAAAAGCTAAAGTACACACTAAGAGATATAAAAGAACATAATCCTAGCAAAGAAGAACTAAGGGAATGGATTTTGAAAAGTGGCTTGGCAATTGATAAGTTTTTTAATACATCAGGTTTAAAGTATAAAGAATTAAACTTATCTCAAAGAAAAAAAGATATGTCTTTTGATGAAAAACTTGAACTATTATCACAAGATGGCATGTTAGTAAAACGCCCAATACTTGTAAAAGGTAATAAAGTACTTATTGGCTATAAACAAGAGGAATATCAAGCACTATAATGACATCACTGAAAGAATATGCCAAAACACATCAAGTACCAATCATTCAAGAGGAAGGCTTAGTATTTTTATTAAAGACAATTCAAGAACATCATTGTAAACACATCTTAGAATTAGGTAGTGCCATAGGATACTCAGCTATACAAATGGCAAAACTCGATAAAGATATTAAGATTGTTACAATTGAGAAAAAGGAAGAACTTTATCATCAAGCAAAAAAGAACATTACACAGGAACATCTACAAGATCAAATAACGATTCATAATAGAAATATTGATGATTTTGAAACAGATGAACTATTTGATTTTATATTTGTAGATGCAGCCAAAGCACAATATGGAAAATATCTTGAGAAATTTAAAAAGAACTTAACACAAGGTGGAATCTTCTTCTTTGATAACTTAGCATTTCATGGATTGGTTAAACATCCAGAATTGTGTAAGAGTCGAAATACCAGACAGCTTGTCAAGAAAATTAAGAAGTTTGTAGAAGAAACATTGGAACATCCAAATTATAGTTGTAACTATTATCCAGATATTGGAGATGGTATAATGATATTGAAAATAAAGGAGAACACATTATGAAATTTAAAACATTAGTTGGTTTAGCAGCCATCGCATCTGCAGCAGTTTACTTAGTAAAGAAGTTTGTTAAAGTGGAAGTAGAAGTAAAAGAAGACGGCGAAGAAAAAATCCTTCACACGATTGAAGAAACACAAGAAGACGAAGAAGCACAACAGTGTACGTTGCATGAGGAAAGTTGTGGCTGTAGCCTTGTAGATCAAAGTGAAGAGACATGTGGATGTCACCATGAAGAAGAAACATGCGGTTGTCATCACGAAGAAGAAACATGTGAATGTCACCATGAAGAAGAAGCTCCTCATGAATGTTGTGATGGAAATGATGAAGCATGTCAATGCAGTTGTCATTATGAAGAACAACCATCTTTTGCTAAACCGGAAGTAAAAGAGGAACCTGTTTTTCATCAAAATGAAGCTTATCAGTTTGAACATCATGAAACCTATACAAATTTAGATGAAAATTTTAAGTCTTTGATTTTAAATCAAAAAGAAGCCTATAATCATGAATATCCAATTGGCAGTCATATCAATGTATATCACCATATGAAGTTTGAAAATACAAATGATTTATATCACTTTGTAGAAGATGCCAAAGGAGATGGGTATAGTTGTGATGTGGATGAATATAACCTGACTGTAAAAGTTACAAAAGGTTTATATGTCAATGAAGGTACAATTATTCATAACATTTTAGATGTTGCGAATCACACAAAAATCTTGCATGGAGAATACTTAGGTTATTCGTTAGAGTTAATTTAAAATATCAGTAAAATTACTGATATTTTTTTTATAAGACATACTCTTTATGATAAAATAATGAGTAAGAAAAGGAGATAGGAAATGAATATAAGAAAGATTCTATTAGTAGTATTAGCTAGTATTTTTTTATTTGGTGCTAGTATAAAAAGTAATGAGTTAAAAGCCTTTAATAATCAAACCATTACTGGTAATGTTGCTCCTGAGGGGAAAGTGTATATTTATTTTGAAGGGCAAGGAATTACCAAAGAAAAACAAATCATTTTAGATGAAATTAATAGGATAAGACAAGAAGCTTTTCATGAAGGTTTAGTGAAAGAATATGTAGAAATTAAATGGTCAAAAGAATTAGAGAAGATTACTGAGATTCGTGCAGTAGAAGCATCTATTCGTCAAGATCATGCTAGACCAAATGGAAGTGATATTCCTTTTGGAGTTACTTCAAACGGGGTAAGTAGTTACGGTGAAAACTTAGCTTGGAACTTTGAAAGTGATGCCAATACCATCATGAAGTCTATTCAACAGTTTTATGATGAAAAAGCGGATTATTTACTAAAGTTAAAAGGACAACCACATGATCAAACAGGTCACTATGAGGCACTGATTAATCCTGATTATAACTATACAGCTTTATCTGCGTATAAAATT
The DNA here is from genome assembly GCA_030528645.1 of Erysipelotrichaceae bacterium. GTDB lineage: Bacteria > Bacillota_I > Bacilli_A > Erysipelotrichales > Erysipelotrichaceae > RQZE01. Next base: position 2,407 of record JAUMYM010000012.1, read on the forward strand.
AATGGAGCACGTTATTCTACAACGGCGCAAGCATTTTCTCCATTGCAAGGATTTGATGAAACACAAATTGGTGTTACACAACCAAGTCATGGTGTGATTGAAGTTATTGATGAAAACATTAACTATGAAGTGGTTGGTGGTAGTCAAGTAGTTGCAGGAGAAAGCATTACATTAGATTTAATGGCTCGTTTTAATACATGGAATCGTTTCCCTGCCGGCTTTGATCATTTCATTATTCCTTTAGAAGGAAAAGTAAGAAGTGCCACATGGTCAAGTAGTGCAAATGCGATTGCTACAGTGGACAATGGTGTTGTTACTGGGCATGGAAATGGGCAAGTAACGATTTCAGCAGTAGTAAATGGTAAAACATTTACAAAGGTGATTGATGTTGTAGGGGTTACATCGGTTGAAAACGTACCGATGGTTACAACCGAATCAGGAACCTATCCAAACTTACCACAAACTGTGAAGGCTACATGGTCAAACCAAAGTCAAACGGATGAACAAGTTCATTGGGATGCAGTAAGTGAAGATGATTATACATCGATGGTAGAAAAAACGATTACTGTAACAGGTCGTATTGATAAGTACGACCAACCAATACAAGTACAAGTACTAATAAAGGCGCCAAGAGTTACTAAGGCATTGGATGCTGCACGTGTTGAAACAGAATTTAGAGTAAAACCAGTTCTTCCAACAACAACAGAAGTGGTATGGAGTAATGGACGTAAAACAGTAGAACAAGTTGTGTGGTCAGAAATGAATCCACAAGATTATAATCAAACACCTAATCGTACTTTTAAAGTGTCAGGTACTGTGTTAGGACAAACGGTTTTTGTTGAAGTTTTTGTAAGAGAAGCCGTAGCGAATATTGCCACTTTAAATGATATTCGTGTTCCATCAGGTACAACTCCAACACTTCCAGCTACTGTAGAGGTACGTTGGTCAAACAATCAAGTGACACAAGAAACAATCACTTGGAATCCATTAAATGATGCTGATTTTTCAAGTATTCAAGGTGGTAAAGTTACTGTTACAGGAACGGTTTTAAGTCAACCAATTTCTGTAAATGTAATTGTTGAACCAGCAACCATTTTAAATATTAATTATGAAAAAACAGTAACGGTAGATTCTGGTACCTATCCAGTTTTACCAAAAGTAGCAAGTGTAGAATATTCAAATAGAGAAGTTGTAGAAAAAACAATCACATGGAATCAAGTTCCGGAAAATGTGTATAAAAGTCGTAGTGCTACAAGTGCGACTGTTACAGGAAGTATTGATGGAATTTCTACCGCTGCAGAAGTAACGGTTCATGTAGTAGCTGCAGTAATCAAAGAAGTTCGTTTAAATCCAACCGAAGTTGTAACAGCGTATAAACAACAACCAGTTTTACCGGTTAACGCTACTGTTGTTTACAGCAATGGGGATGAAGTAGAAGAGCCTATTCAATGGGATGCTATTGATTCAGCTTTATTACAACATCGTCAAGGGCATCGTTTTGAACTATATGGAACAGTTTTAGGGCGTAGAGTAACTTTACAAGTTGTTGTAAATCCTGATCAAATTACAGCAATTGCTCCATTTGCAGATATTACCGTAGAATCAGGTGTTAAACCTGTATTACCAAAGAAAGCACAAATTACTTGGGCTGCAGGTGATGTTACAGAGGCAGATGTAACTTGGAATGATGTGCCGGAAGAATTCTATCTTGCAAAAGAAGGACGTACTTTTGTTGTTGAAGGTCGTGTTGCAAATCAACAAGTATCTGTGAAAGTGATTGTAAAACCAGCTACAATTGTACAGGTTGAAGCTCTTGCGATGGTGGTAACTCCTTCAGGGACAAAACCGGTATTACCAAAAACAGCGAAAGTTCTTTGGTCAAATGCCGAAGTAGTTGATGAAGTAATTACTTGGAATGATATTCCCGAGTCTTTATATAAAAATCGTGCCGGTGGACACTTTGAGGCTGTAGGGCGTGTTTTGGGTAATAACGAAATAAAAGTACAAGTTCAAGTAACTCCGGCGGTGGTTGAACAGATTGAACATGTAGAAGAGATTCGTGTTGCAAATGGTATCAAACCAACATTACCAACGAATGCACAAGTACGTTGGTCAAATCAAGAAAGTGAAACACATACCATCACATGGCAAGATGTACCGGAAGCTATTTATAAAAATCGTAAAGGTGCTTCAACCATTGTCAATGGTCGTATTGATGCATTAAATGTGAATACGGCAATCAAGGTAATTGTTGAACCTGCAAGCTTTACAGTAGGAAATGTAGATGTAACGGTATTACATGGACTGCCTGTTCACTTACCAACTACAGTTGAAATTACATGGTCAAACAATGATAAAGAAACATTAGCTATCACAGTAGAAGAAATTAAAAGTAATGTATATCCATTAGATCAAGCAACATCGTTTACATTAATGGCTACGATTACAGAATTAAATCATCAATTTCCAATTCGTGTCCATGTAAAACCATTAAAATCAGACTCACATAAAATCAATGTAAAAGTATTAAATGGAAATGCTGATGTATCATCAACATTAGTTGTTAAGAAGATAGAAGAAAAACTAGGTACATCAACATTAGAAAACAGTGATTTATATGACATTGTTGTTGCAGATCAAAATGGGAATAGTGTTAATTTTGTAGGGAATGCTGAAGTATATTTGCCAATTGAAGCAGGACGTGTGGTAGAGAAGGCTTATTATGTGGATGATGCAAATAATACACAAGAAGTTCCATATGTAATAGTAGGTAATTTTGCAAAATTAAGTGTTACTCACTTTAGTAAGTATGGAATTACATATAAACCAAAGGTAGTAAATCCTAATTTAAATAAACCTTCTATTACAGTACAACCAAATACGCCAGAGTCAAAACCATTTATTAAACCAAACGTTGTTAAAACACAAGATTCAACAAGTATAGGCTTCTATGTTATGGTATTGTCAATGAGTGTAGCTTGTCTATTTGTAGTGAAGAAACAAAAAGAATCTCATTAAGCTTTGCATAATGCAAAGCTTTTTTGTGTAATATTTGTCACTGCTTTAATGTTGTTGTATAATGAATTGGCTTAGAAAAGGTGTTATATGGAATTTATTGAAGTAAAAAATTTACATTTTCATTATGATAGTGAAAGTCATGCGGTAAATGATGTTTCTTTTGGTATTCCAAAAGGAAGTTATACAACCATCATCGGACATAATGGTTCTGGTAAAAGTACAATTGCAAAATTATTGGTAGGTTTATTAGAATTGGAATCTGGTGAGATTTATGTAGATGGCTTGTTACTAAATTTAGAAACGATAAATGCTATTAGAAATAAAGTTGGAATTGTATTTCAAAATCCGGATAATCAATTTATTGGATCTACGGTTCGTGATGATATTGCCTTTGGTTTAGAGAATCGTTGTGTAAAGCCGAAAGATATGGAAGATATTATTGTTAACTATGCTTCAAAGGTAAATATGGAAAGCTATCTTGATAGTGAACCAACAAAACTATCAGGTGGGCAAAAACAACGTGTTGCCATTGCAGGTGTTTTAGCGATGCATCCAGAAATCATTATTTTTGATGAAAGTACAAGTATGTTAGATCCACAAGGGAAAGAAGATATTAATAAGGTGATTCGTCAATTGCATGCAGATCAAAATCTTACTATTATCTCCATTACGCATGATATTGAAGAAGTGAGTAAGAGTGATTATGTCATTGTCATGAATCAAGGTAAAGTTGCAAAAGTAGGAAAACCCAGCGAAGTTTTATTGGATGAGGCTTTTTTAACAGGTATGCAGTTAGATATTCCTTTTGCGGTGAAATTATGTTACTTATTAAAAGAGAAGGGTGTTGAAGTTCCTTTAACAATAGATGTAGAAAGGTTGAAAGAAGAATTATGTCAATTAAATTTGAAAAAGTAAATTATACATATTCCTTGAATACACCTTTTAAATATGTAGCCTTAAAGGACATCAACTTAGATATTACACCCGGTAAGGTAACTGCCATCATTGGTGCAACAGGTAGTGGTAAAAGCACATTGGTACAACATTTAAATGCATTATTAATTCCGACAAGTGGAAGTGTAACTGTATTTGATCGTGTTATTTCTAGTTCAGAAAAACCTAAGAAATTAAAAGATTTAAGAAAAAAAGTAGGTTTAGTGTTTCAGTTTCCGGAATATCAATTGTTTGAAGAAACCGTAGAGAAGGATATTAGTTTTGGTCCTAAGAATTTTAATATGGAAGAGATTGAAAAGCGTGCTTTGGATTGTTTAAAGTTAGTGGCTTTAGATCCAAACATTAAACATAAAAGTCCATTGGATTTATCCGGTGGACAAAAACGTCGTGTAGCAATTGCTGGTATTTTAGCTATGGATCCTGATGTCTTGGTATTAGATGAACCAACGGCAGGTCTTGATCCTAAAGGGGCAAAAGATATGATGGATTTATTTAAATCTATTAATCAAACGATGAAGAAAACGATTATCATCGTTACCCATGATATGGAACATGTATTGAATTATTGTGATGAAGTAGTGGTAATGGATAAAGGAAGTGTTCGTGGGAAATATCAAGTATGCGAATTCTTTAAAGATACGTCCTTTTTGAAAGAGTTAAAGATTTTGCCGCCAAGTGTCATCCAATTTAAAGAAGCATTGAATGAGTGCGGATTTTCTATTGGTGAACATGTAGAAGACATTCACTCATTAGCAACTGCAATAGCAAAGGTGGTTTTATAAGATGGATAATTTAATTCTAGGTAAATATCTTCCTTATGATACCCTTGTGCATCGCTTAGATCCAAGAGCGAAGATTTTAATGATGTTGATGATAATGGTTGCTATTTTTATTCCTGCTGGGTTTTGGGGATATTTGATCATTGGTATATTTGCTTTTGTTGGATTAATGCTTTCAAAGATTAAAATAAAATCCATCATTAAGGCATTTAAGCCCATGTGGTTTATGATGCTATTCTTGTTTGTAATTAATGTATTAGAAATAAAAACAGGGAAGATCTTAGTTGAGTTTAAGTGGTTTACCATTTATGATGATGCTCTTTTTCAAACGTTATATATTATGGTGCGTCTGTTGTTGATGATCACCATTACAACCATTTTAACCGCAACAACAAAACCCTTGGATTTAACTTTAGCGATTGAAGATTTATTAACCCCTTTTAAAGTCATTAAAGTTCCAGCACATGAGATTGCGATGATGATTTCCATTGCTTTGCGTTTTATTCCGACATTGATTGAAGAAACACAACGCATTATGAAGGCACAGGCAAGTCGTGGGGTGGATTTAGAAGAAGGGAAATTAAAAGAGAAAATCATTGCGATTTTATCTTTGATTGTTCCTTTGTTTGTTACTGCGATACAACGTGCTGGAGATTTAGCAAATGCCATGGAGGCAAAGGGATATATTCCAGGGGCAAAGCGTAGTCGTTATAAACAATTAAGGATGAAATCAATGGATTATAGTTTATTAGGTGTTTGTGCATTGATGATTGTAGCATTGATTGTAGTTGGTCAAGCACTATGAGATATTGCGTTACAGTTAGTTATTTAGGTATCAATTATGTAGGTTGGCAAAGACAATCCAATGGCATCTCCGTACAAGAAGTCATTGAAGATACCTTATCGTCCATTTTAAATCAAACAATTATCATTGTATCTAGTGGACGTACAGATGCCTTGGTTCATGCTAAAGGACAGTGTTTTCACTTTGATTGTCAAACGACATATAGCTCTAGTTATTTAATGAAGGCAATCAATGGAAACCTTCCCAGTGACATCTATGTCTTAGATATATGTAAAGTGAAAGATGATTTTCATGCACGTTTTTGTGTAAGTCGTAAGCATTATTATTATTTAATTAATGTAGGACCCTATGATGTCTTTAGTAAGGATTTAGCGTTTCAATGTCGCTATCCTTTAGATCTTACGTATATGCAAGAGTGTGCCAAATTATTTTTAGGACGTCATGACTTTGGTGCTTTTTGTGGCAATAGTTATACAACTCATCCCAATCAGGTGCGCAGAATTGATTCTATCATATTTAGCAAAGAGGGTAATTTCGTGAAGATTGCATTTGTTGGTAAGGGATTTTTAAGATATATGATTCGTATGATTGTAGGGACACTCATTGAGGCTGCAAGAGGTCGTATTGATAAGGCATTTATTCAATACATGCTGGAATCTAGAGATAAAGAAGCATGTCGATGGAATGCAAAGGCTTATGGATTGTATCTTGAAAAGGTTGATTATGATGATTTTGAAGAATATCGTATAGAAGAACTTTAGTATGTTAGATAAGAAAGTTCTTTTTTTCTTGTCTTTTTAAGGAAAAGAGGAAAGAAAAATAAAGGATATTTATTTTAAGAAAAGGCTTACTAATTATGAAACACAAATAAGCGTTGTCTTAATAAGGTTAAAAAGATGCATAAATATCGCATTTTTATGAAATTATTTTAAAAAAACTATTGCATTTATGTTTTATATTTACTATAATATTACAGCATCGCGTTGATGTGGGAGGTTGCCGGCACGCTAGAATGCGTTGTCATAAGTGTGATAACCGGGGAATTTCGACGGAGCGAGTTAACCGTATGGTTAAGTGAAATGAAGGAGGAAATATTTCATGGCAAAAAATAGCGTAAAAATTCGCTTAAAAGCTTATGAGCACAGATCATTAGATGCTGCTAGTGAGAAGATTGTAAAAGCGGCAAAAGATCACGGTGCGAAAAAAGTTGTTGGACCGGTTCCACTTCCAACTGAAAAACAAGTGGTAACAATCTTACGTGCGGTACACAAGTACAAAGATTCACGTGAACAATTTGAAATGAGAACTCACAAACGTTTAATTGAGATTATCGGACCAAGTGCAGAGACAATTGAAGCGTTAAGCCGTCTTGAACTTGCAAGTGGTGTTGATATCGAGATTAAGCTGTAGTTAGAAAGGTGACATCATGAAAGGATTATTAGGAAGAAAGCTTGGCATGACACAAGTGTTTACGGCAGAAGGGAAATTAATTCCGGTTACTGTTGTTGAAGTAGAACCAAATGTTGTTATGCAAAAGAAAACAATCGAAAACGATGGTTATGAGGCTGTTCAATTAGGTTATGAGGATTTAAGTGAAAAGGCTGCAAACAAACCGGAAGTTGGACATGCAAAGAAAGCAAATACTGTTGCAAAACGTTTTGTAAGAGAAATTCGTGGAAACGGTATGAGCGATCTTGAAGTAGGTAGCTTAGTAAATGTTGATATCTTTTCCGCTGGTGACATTGTAGATGTTACAGGCGTAAGTAAAGGTAAGGGCTACATGGGTACAATTTATCGTAACAATGCGACAATTGGGCCTAAATCACATGGTTCAGGACATCACAGACACATTGGTTCATTAGCGACAATTGGTCGTAACAATGGTGTAATCAACAAAGGGACTGCGATGGCTGGTCATGAAGGTTTCTTAAAAGTAACAAATCAAAATTTAGAAATTATTAAAGTAGATGCTGAAAAGAACTATATGTTAATTAAAGGTAATGTCCCAGGACCTAAACGTGGATTACTTGTAATTAAGACAACAGTTAAAAAAGTAAAACATGTAGAACCTAAAGTTTTACTTTCACATAGTAAGGAGGCTTAATCGATGGCTAAGTTAAATGTTTATAATTTAGAAGCTAAGGAAGTTGGTACGATTGAACTTTCAGATGCAGTGTTTGGAATTGAGCCAAACCAACAAGCGATCTTCGATGCGGTGCTAATGCAACAAGCAAGCCTTCGTCAAGGTACACATAAAACAAAAACTCGTAGTGAAGTAAGCGGTGGTGGTAAAAAACCATTCCGTCAAAAAGGTACAGGTAGAGCAAGACAAGGGTCAATCCGTGCTACTCAATGGCGTGGAGGTGGGATTGCATTTGGCCCTACACCTAGAAGCTATGCTTATAAGTTAAATCGTAAAGTTCGTCGTTTAGCATTAAAATCAATCTTATCTGAAAAAGTGTTAAACAATGAAACAGTAGTGATTAATTCACTAAAAATGGATGCAGTTAAAACAAAAGAATTTGTTAAGGTTATGAATGCATTTAATTTTGATCGTAAAACATTATTTGTAGTAGATGTGCAAGAAGATTTTGAAAATGCATACTTGTCAATGAGAAACTTACCAAATGTATTAATGGTAACAGTGGAATCATTAAATGTTTACGATGTTGCAAATGCAGATAAGTTAGTATTAACGGAAGCTGCAGCTACAAAAGCTGGGGAGGTATTTGCATAATGAGTAACGCTAGAGATATTATTATTCGTCCAATCATTACTGAAAAGACAATGAAGTTAATGGATGCAGATAATAAAATTACATTTGAAGTAGCGAAAGGAACAAATAAAACACAAGTTCGTCAAGCTATCGAAGAGATTTTCAATGTTAAAGTTGAAAAAGTAAATATCTTAAATGTTCGTCCTAAGACAAAACGTGTAGGTAAATATGTTGGTAAAACAAGTGCGGTTAGAAAAGCGGTTGTTAAATTACCTGAAGGACAAGATATTAATCTATTTAAAGATTAATTAGTAAATTATCGGAAGAAATATGCTATTTCCGGAAAAATGCATAAGGAGGAATTAATCAGTGGCGATTAAGAAATATAAACCAACGACACCTGGTCGTCGTGGGATGTCAGGATTAACTTTTAGTGAAATCACAGCTGTAAAGCCAGAAAAAAGTTTAACTGTTTCATTCTCTAAATCAGGTGGTCGTAATAATACTGGTAAAATTACAACACGTCATCACGGTGGCGGACACAAACAACTATATCGTATCATTGACTTTAAGCGTAATAAGGATAATATCCCTGCTAAAGTTGCGACAATTGAATACGATCCAAACCGTTCAGCAAACATCGCATTATTAAACTATGCAGATGGTGAAAAGAGATATATCTTAGCTCCAAAAGGATTAACTGTTGGTCAAACAGTGGTTTCTGGAGAAAGTGCTGATATCAAGGTTGGTAATGCTTTAGAAATGAAGAATATGCCTGAAGGTACATTCATTCATAACGTTGAGTTAAAACCTGGTAAGGGTGGACAACTTGCTAGATCAGCCGGTGTTTCTGCTCAAATCTTAGGGATTGAAAATAAATATGTAATTATTCGTTTAGCTTCAGGTGAAGTTAGAAAAATCTTAGCTAATTGCCGTGCAACAATCGGTACAGTTGGTAATGAAGACCACAGCTTGGTAAACTTAGGTAAAGCTGGTAGATCTCGTTGGTTAGGTATCCGCCCTACAGTTAGAGGTTCGGTAATGAACCCTAATGATCACCCTCATGGTGGTGGTGAAGGTCGTACACCAATCGGACGTAAGTCTCCAATGACACCTTGGGGTAAAAAAGCTATGGGTGTTAAGACTCGTAAGACAAAGAAAGCTTCTACGCAATTAATCGTACGTAGACGTAATAGTAAATAACGAAAGGAAGGAAATATAGATGACACGTAGTTTGAAAAAAGGTCCATTTTGCGATGACCACTTAATGAAAAAAGTGGAAAAGCTAAATGAATCTGGTAAAAAAGAAGTAATTAAGACATGGTCTCGTCGTTCAACAATTTTCCCTGATTTCGTTGAACACACATTTGCAGTTTATAACGGTAAAGAACATGTTCCGGTTTATGTAACAGAAGATATGGTTGGTCATAAGCTTGGAGAATTCGTGCCTACACGTAAAAATGGTGGGCATGGCGATGATAAGAAAGGATAGGAGGATATAAACATGGAAGTAAAGTCAACTGCTAAAACAGTGCGTATCGCTCCTAGAAAAGTAAGACTTGTATTGGACTTAATTAGAGGAAAAGATGCTGCACAAGCTTCTGCAATTCTTAAGTTCACTCCAAATCATGCTGCTGTAGAAGTTGGTAAAGTACTTAAATCAGCTGTAGCAAATGCTACAAATAATCATAGTTTAGATGCATCAAAGTTATACGTAAAAGCTTGCTATGCAGATGAAGGTGTAACAATGAAACGCTTTATGCCTCGTGCAAAAGGGAATGCATCACAAATTTTAAAACGCACAAGCCACATCACAGTTGTTGTGGCTGAAAGATAGGAAAGGGGTCGTAAAAGATGGGTCAAAAAGTAAGTCCAATTGGAATGCGCGTAGGGATTATCCGTGATTGGGAATCTAGATGGTACGCAGAAAAAGATTATGGGACATTATTGATGGAAGACGTTAAGATCCGCAAATACATTGATAAAGAATGTAAAGATGCTTACGTATCTCGTGTGGAAATTGAACGTTCAAAAAATCGTGTTGAAATCATCATCCGTACAGCTCGTCCTGGTGCGTTAGTTGGAACAAATGGTGAACGTATTGAAGCTTTAAAGAAGGCTTTGATTAAAATGACTGGTGGTAAAACAGTAAACTTAACAGTTGTTGAAGTTGCAAATCCTGATTTAGATGCATATTTAGTTGCTAGAAGAATTGCTGAACAATTAGAAAATCGTCAATCTTTTAGAACGGTGCAAAAGAAAGCAATTCAACAAACAATGAGATCTGGTGCAAAAGGAATTAAGACAATTGTTTCAGGTCGCTTAGGTGGAGCGGAAATCGCTAGAGGTGAAGGATATTCTGAAGGAGTTGTTCCTTTACATACACTTCGTTCTGATATCGATTATGCTTGGGTTGAAGCATTTACTACGTATGGTAAATTAGGTGTTAAAGTTTGGATTTGTAGAGGAGAAGTTCTTCCTGGTCAAATGGTGAAAGAACCGGAAGCTGCAAAACTTCCACAAAAACCAGATCGTAGAAATCGTCGTAATGATCGAGTAAGAAAAGAGAAAGTTAATACTGTAGCAAAAGCGGAAACAGCGGTTGCTGAAGATGAAAAAGGAGGTAACTAACTTATGTTAATGCCAAATAGAACAAAATTTAGAAGACCTCATAGATTGAGTTATGAAGGTAGATCAAAAGCTGGACGTGAAATTACGTTTGGTGAATTTGGTTTAGTGGCACAATCTGGTGCATATGTAAGTAATAGACAAATTGAAGCTGCGCGTATTGCGATGACTCGTTATATGAATCGTGGTGGTCAAGTATGGATTAAAATTTTCCCGCATTTAGCTATTACGAAAAAACCGTTAGAAGTGCGTATGGGTTCTGGGAAAGGTGCTCCTGAAGGATGGGTTGCAGTTGTTCAACCGGGACGTGTTATGTTTGAAATTGCTGGAGTTAGTGAAGAAGTTGCTCGTGAAGCATTCCGTTTAGCTTCTCATAAGCTTCCTGTTAAAACAAAGTTTTATAAGAAAGGTGAGTGCAAATAGATGAAGGTTAAAGAAATCAGAGATAAGAGTAATGCTGAATTACTTCAAAGTATTGATACTTTAAAAGAAGAGCTATTCAACTTACGTTTCCAACAAGCAACAGGGCAATTAGAAAACCCAAGTCGTATGAAGCAAATTAAAAAGACGATTGCTAGAATTAAAACTGTAATCACTGAGCGTGAGCTTAGTGAAGTGAAATAAGGAGGCCCTATATGGAAAGATCTAGTCGTAAAGTATTACGTGGTAAAGTCGTTTCTGATAAAATGGACAAAACTATCACTGTTGAGATCTCAACAAATAAGAGCCATCCATTATATTCAAAACGCGTAAAATATTCAAAGAAATTTAAAGCTCATGACGAAAACAATGAGGCAAAAATTGGAGATATCGTAGAAATTATGGAAACACGTCCATTATCTAGAGATAAGAATTTCCGTCTTGTTCGTATCGTTGAAAAAGCTGTTATTCTTTAGGCCAAGGAGGAAGTGATAATATGATTCAAAATGAAACTAGACTAAAAGTCGCTGATAACACTGGTGCTAAGGAACTATTAGTTATTAGATGTTTAGGTGGCTCTAAACGCAGAAATGCAAACATCGGAGATATTATTGTTTGTTCAGTGAAACAAGCTTCTCCAGGTGGAAGTGTTAAAAAAGGTGATGTTGTTAAGGCAGTTGTTGTTCGTACAAAATATGGTATTGCACGTGAAAACGGTTCTTATATCAAATTTGATGACAATGCAGCTGTAATTATTAAAGATGATAATTCACCAAAAGGGACTCGTATTTTTGGTCCTGTAGCAAGAGAATTACGTGAGAAAGACTTCATGAAAATTGTGTCTTTAGCACCGGAAGTATTATAGGAGGATGACTTTAGATGAAAATTAAAACAGGCGATAAAGTTAAAGTCATTACTGGACATTACAAAGGAACGATTGCAGAAGTAATCAAAGTATTCCCTAAAGAAGAAAAGGTTCTTGTAGCTGGAGTTAATTTAGTGAAAAAAGCACTTAAACCAACACAAGCTAATCCGGATGGTGGCATTGTTGAAAAAGAAGCTCCTATTCATGTTTCTAATGTAATGGCTTATGACTCAAAGGCTAAAAAAGCTTCAAGAGTAGGCTACACTGAAGAAAAAGGTAAGAAAGTACGTGTCTATAAAAAGACAGGAAATGTTATTAAAGGAGGTAAAAAATAATGAACCGCCTTTTAAAGAAATACAATGAAGAAGTAAAAAACAATCTGAAAAATAAATTTGGTTATACTTCAGTAATGCAAGTGCCAAAGGTTGAAAAAGTAGTTGTAAATATCGGGGTTGGAGATGCGATTAGTAATCCGAAGTTGTTAGATGAAGCAGTTGCGGAATTAACACAAATCGTTGGTCAAAAACCGGTAATTACAAAAGCGAAAAAATCAATTGCGAACTTCAAACTAAGAGAAGGTATGCCAATTGGATGTAAAGTTACTTTACGTGGAGAAAGAATGTATGAATTCTTAGATAAATTAATCAATGTATCATTACCACGTGTAAGAGACTTTAGAGGTGTAAGTGAAACGGCATTTGATGGTCGTGGTAACTATACATTAGGTATTAAGGAACAAATCATCTTCCCTGAAATTAACTTTGATAAAGTGAATAAAGTAAGAGGTATGGATATTGTTATTGTTACTACAGCTAATACTAATGATGAAGCTAAGGCATTGTTAAGTGAACTTGGAATGCCTTTTGCGAAGTAGGGAGGAGAATTTAGATGGCTAAGAAATCAATGGTAGTAAAATCTTCACGTCCTGCAAAATTCTCATCTCGTGAATATACAAGATGTGAGCGTTGTGGACGTCCACATTCTGTTTTACGTAAATATAAAATTTGCCGTATTTGCTTTAGAGAATTGGCTTATAAAGGTCAAATTCCTGGAGTTAAGAAGGCTAGCTGGTAATTAAGGAGGAAGCAAACATGATGAATATGACAGATCCAATCGCGGATATGCTTACAAGAATTCGTAATGCGGTTAGTGCACATCACGAATCTGTGGAAATCCCTGCAAGTAAAATGAAGATTGAAATTGCTAAAATCCTTAAGGATGAAGGCTTCATCTTAAATTATAACGTTGTAGGTGAAACAGCTAGTGACAAGAAAATTGTTGTTACATTAAAATATGGAGCAAACAATGAACGTGTTATTAGTGGTATTAAGAGAATTTCAAAACCAGGTTTACGCGTTTATGCGAAGGCTGGTTCAGTACCTCGAGTACTTAATGGTTTAGGAGTTGCGATCATTTCAACTTCTTCTGGACTAATGACTGATAAAAATGCAAGAAAAAATCATGCTGGTGGCGAAGTTGTCGCTTACGTATGGTAATTAAACTGAAAGGAAAAATATAATGTCACGTATCGGGAATAAAACGATTACCGTTCCTGCTGGTGTTGAAATTACAATTACTAGCAGTAATGAGGTGACAGTTAAAGGGCCTAAAGGAACTTTAACTCGTCAGTTTAGTCCTTTAATTGGGATTAAAGTTGAAGATGGAGTAGTTACATGTACTCGTGCAAACGAAGAAAAACATACGAAACAGCTTCATGGTACTACACGCGCTTTATTAAACAATATGATTGAAGGTGTTCATACTGGATTTACAAAAGTACTTGAAATCGTAGGGATTGGATTTAAAGCTGCGTTAAGTGGTAATAAATTAGTATTAAATGTTGGGTATTCACACCCAGTTGAATTTGTTGCTGAAGAGGGTGTAAAAATTGAAGTACCTTCTGCAACAGAAGTTCGTGTTAGTGGGATTGACAAACAACGTGTTGGTGAATTAGCTGCTAATATTCGTGCTACAAGAAAACCAGAACCATATAAAGGTAAAGGTATTCGTTACAAAGGTGAACAAATCCGCCGTAAAGAAGGTAAAACGGCTGGTAAGAAATAGTGGAAAGGGGTATAAAATATGTTTAAGAAAGTTTCTAAGAATTCTGAAAGACTTCGTCGTCATGCACGTGTTAGAAGAAAAGTTACTGGTACTCCTGAATGCCCACGTTTAAATGTTTTCCGTTCAAATAGTCATATCCATGTACAAATCATTGATGATGTAAATGGGAAAACATTAGTTTCTTGCAGCTCTGTTGCATTAAAACTTGAAAATGGTGGTAATATCGAGGCCGCAAAAGTAGTAGGTAAAAAAGTTGCTGAATTAGCATTAGCTGCTAATATCAATAATGTAGTATTTGATCGTGGAGGTTATGTATACCATGGTCGTATCCAAGCTTTAGCAGATGCTGCAAGAGAAGCTGGATTGAAATTTTAGGAGGGCACTATGGAACGTAAACCAAGAAGAGTTGAACGCGAAAAAGAATTTGAAGAACGCGTCGTTGTTATTAACCGTGTTAGTAAGACTGTTAAGGGTGGACGCCGTATGCGTTTCTCCGCTTTAGTAGTAGTTGGTGATAAAAAGGGTCGTGTTGGCTATGGCTTAGGCAAAGCGAATGAAGTACCTGATGCAATTAAAAAAGCCATCGAAGCTGCTAAGAAAAATGTTATTCGTGTACCATTGGTAAATGGTGGTAAAACAATACCACATGATATTACTGGTGTTTATGGAGCTGGTGAAGTATTCTTAAAACCTGCTGCAGAAGGTACTGGGGTTATCGCTGGTGGTGCTGTACGTGCCGTGCTTGAACTTGCTGGAGTAAGTGATGTTCTATCTAAATGTATCGGTTCTCGTACACCAATTAATATGGTTCATGCGACTGTTAAGGCTTTAAGTGAATTAAAGACAGTTAACGGAGTTGCAAAATTGCGTGAAAAGAAACCGCAAGAAATTCGATAGGAGAGTACTGATATGAAATTACATGAGTTACAATATAACGAAGGTGCTCGCCGCGAAAGAAAACGTTTAGGTCGTGGCCAAGGATCAGGTACTGGTAAAACTGCCGGTAAAGGGCATAAAGGTCAAAATGCAAGATCTGGTGGCGGTGTAGCAATCGGGTTTGAAGGTGGACAAACACCAATTTTCAAACGTATACCAAAGAGAGGTTTTACAAATTTTACTCGTAAAGAATACGCAATTGTTAATGTGGAATCTTTAAATAAATTTGAAGATGGAGCAGTAGTTACGGTTGAAGCTTTAAAGAATGCCGGTTTAGTAAAGAAATTATTAAATGGTGTTAAAGTTTTAGGTAATGGTGTAGTAGAAAAGAAATTAACTGTTAAAGTTCATAAATGTTCTAAGACAGCGCAAGAGTCAATCGAAAAAGCAGGCGGAAACGTTGAGGTGATCTAGTATGATCAAAACGTTTACGGGCCTATTTAAGAATAAAGAAATCAGGGGTAAAATTTTATTTACCCTTGCTATGTTGTTTATTTTTAGATTAGGGGCTGCGATTCCAGTGCCGGGTATTGATGCTTCTTCCATTCGTGAAAGCATTGAAAATAATTCTGTACTAAGTATGATGAATTTACTTGGTGGTGGTTCTTTGCAGCAGTTATCAATATTTGCAATGGGAGTTGGTCCTTATATTACAGCTAGTATTGTGATTCAGTTATTGAGTATGGATGTTATTCCATCATTAACAGAAATGGCAAAATCTGGTCAACAAGGACGTCAACAGTTAGATCGTATTACACGCTATTTAGCCGTAGTATTATCTTTTGTTCAGGCATACACAATGATTTATGCCTTCAATCATCAATCGACTCCAATTTTAGTGAATAGTAGTTTAGCTACATATTTCTATGTTTCGATTGTCTTTACAGCAGGAACCATGTTCTTACTGTGGATTGGAGATCAAATCAGTACAAAAGGTATTGGTAATGGTGTTTCGATTATTATCTTTGCAGGGATTGTTTCTTCAATTCCATTTACCTTCATCCAAGTATTTAGTATTTTAGTAGATACATCTAGTCGTAGTGCTATGATGAATGGTATCTTTACATTTGGAGCATATATCTTAATGTATTTATTAATTATTGTATTGGTTATCTTTATGCAACTTGCGGTTCGTAAGATTCCAATTCAATATACGTCAAGTTCTCTTCAAAAGGGTAAAAATGATATTACATTCTTACCATTGAAGATTAACTCAGCATCTGTTATTCCTGTTATCTTTGCTTCAGCAATTATGACAGCACCACAGATTGTATTAAGTTTTATTGATACTGCAAAATATCATGCAGTTGCTGATTTTCTAAGTTTACAAAAGCCTGTAGGTTTAACAATTTATGGAGTATTAATTGTTTTATTTACATTCTTCTATACAAACTTGCAAGTAGATCCAGCAAAGATTGCGGAAAATCTTGGTAAATCTGGGACATATATTCCAGGTATTCGTCCGGGGAATGAAACGAAAGAATATGTTACGAAAGTTTTAAATCGTATTACGGTTTTAGGGGCTATCTTCTTATTAATCGTTGCGTTAATTCCGCATTTATTACCAATGTTTACTTCACTTAGCGCATCAACGGCTGTAGGGGGTACTGGTATTATTATCGTTGTTGGGGTTGCAATGGAAACAATGAGTCAATTGAAAGGTCAAATGACACAAAAACAATATCGTGGTTTCTTAAATAAATAGAGGTGTATACGATGAATTTATTAATTATGGGTCCAGCTGGAAGTGGCAAAGGGACAATGTCTGAAAAAATCAAACAAAAGTATCAACTTGCACATATTTCTACTGGTGATATGCTTCGTGAGGCAGTGAAAAAGCAAACTGCTCTTGGACTTGAGGCATTAAACTACATGAATGCTGGAAAGCTTGTTCCAGATACATTGATTAATTCCATGGTTGATGAACGCATTAAGCAAGATGATACCAAGGTTGGTTTCCTAATGGATGGATTTCCAAGAACGTTGGTTCAAGCCGAAGCGTTTGATGAAATCTTACAAGCAAACAATAAAAACATTGATTGTGTAATTAATTTAGTAGTGGATTTTGAAGTGTTGGCAGATCGCATTACAGGTCGTCGTTTATGTAAGAGTTGTGGTTCTATCTATCATATAAAGAATAAGCCTAGCAAGGTGGAAGGTGTATGTGATGTGTGTGGTAACAACTTAGTACAACGTAGTGATGATACAGTAGAACAACTTGAAATTCGTTTACAAGAGCACAAAAAGAATACAGAACCTGTCTTAGAGTATTATCGTAAACAAGGTTTGGTTGTGGATATTCAAGCAGGGAAACCTGTAGATGAAATCTTTAAAGATATTGAAAGAGCAATCGAACAAATTTAATGGTTTCAGTTAAGAATTTAGAAGAATTAAGTTATATGAAAGAAGCTGGACGAATTGTCGCTTTGACACACAAGCGCTTAAAAAGTGAAATTCGTCCAGGTATTTCTACAAAACACTTGGATTTTATAGCAAAAAAGTTTATAATTTCTATGGGTGCGACTCCGTCTTTTTTAGGTTATGGAGGATTTAAGGCATCTATTTGTACATCGGTTAATGATTGTGTGGTCCATGGAGTACCTAGTGATGATGTAATCTTAAACGATGGAGATATCATTTCAATTGATATTGGGGCTTGTTTTAAAGGCTATCACGGAGATAGTGCTTGGAGCTATAAAGTTGGCAATGTTAGCCAAGAAGCACAAGAGCTATTGAAGATTGGTGAGCTTGCTTTATATGAAGGTTTAAAACAAGTAAAAGACGGTGTACGTGTAGGTGATATTTCCAGTGCAATAGGAAACTATGTAAGAAACGCCGGATATAGCGTTCCACTGGAGTATACTGGTCATGGTATTGGTCGTTCTCTACATGAAGAACCGGCTATCCCTAATTTTGGGTATTGTAATACAGGCATGACTTTAAAAAAAGGCATGACGGTTGCGATCGAACCCATGGTAATCAAAGGCAAACCTTTTACCAAAGTTCTTGCTGATGGCTGGTCAGTAGTAACAAAAGACAAAAGTTTATCAGTACATTTCGAACATACCATCTATATTACAGAAGATGGATATGAAATTTTAACTAAGGAGGATTAGTTTTTAAAATCTATGGGCAAACAAGATGTAATTGAAATTGATGGTGTCATTGAGGATACACTTCCCAATGCACAATTTAAGGTGAAGTTAAGTAACGGTCACGAAATTTTAGCTCACGTTTCTGGTAAAATCCGTATGCATTACATTCGCATTTTACCAGGGGATCGTGTAACTGTGGAAATCTCACCTTATGATTTAACACGTGGGCGTATAACATTTAGACATAAATAAGTCTTAGGAGGGAAAACGCATGAAAGTAAGACCATCTGTCAAACCAATATGCGATAAGTGCCGTATCATTAAGCGCAAAGGCCGCGTAATGGTTATTTGTGAAAACCCTAAACACAAACAACGTCAAGGTTAATTAGGAGGAAAACGAAAAATGGCTCGTATTGCTGGTGTCGATATTCCACGTGACAAACGTGTTGTAATATCATTAACTTATATCTATGGAGTTGGTCCATCAGTTGCAAAAAAAGTTTTAGCAGAATGTAACATTAGTGAAGATATTCGTGTTAAAGATTTAACTGATGATCAAATTAACGCTATCCGTCAACAATTAGATGGAATCAAATTAGAAGGAGACTTACGTCGTGAAGTTCAATTAAACATTAAGCGTTTAATGGAAATTGGATGCTATCGCGGTTTAAGACATCGTAAGGGTCTTCCGGTACGTGGACAACGTACAAAAACAAATGCTCGTACACGTAAAGGACCTCGTCGTACTGTAGCGAATAAGAAGAAATAACGATAGGAGGAGATAAGAAATGGCAAATGTAAAAGCTGGTGCACGTAAAAAACGTGTTAAAAAGAATATCGCCAAAGGCGTTGCACACATTCATTCAACATTTAATAACACTATCGTGACAATTACTGATGAAGCTGGTAATGCAATCGCTTGGTCAAGTGCAGGGGCATTAGGGTTTAAGGGTTCTCGTAAATCTACACCTTATGCTGCACAAATGTGTAGTGAAGCTGCTGCAAAGGCTGCAGTTGATCATGGTATGAAAACTGTTGAAGTTAATGTAAAAGGACCTGGTCCTGGACGTGAAGCTGCTGTTAGATCATTACAAACTGCTGGTTTAGAAATCACAGTGATCAATGATGTAACACCAATTCCACATAATGGATGCCGTCCACCAAAGAGACCTCGTGGATAATTAATATAACTAAGGAGGAAATAAGCGTATGCAAAAATTTGAACGTGCTAAATTTGAAATCAAAGAGTATGTTGAATCAGATAACTATGGTAAATTTGTTTTAGAACCACTTGAAAGAGGCTTTGGAACAACTATTGGTAATGCATTGCGTCGTGTACTTTTATCCTCTTTACCAGGGGCTGCAGTTTATTCGATTAAAGTTGATGGTGTGTATCATGAATTTACTTCAATTAAAGGTGTTGAAGAAGATGTTACAATGATGATTCTTAATTTAAAGAAACTTGTAATGAAAATTGATGATGATGAAACTTATACTTTACGAATTTCTTGCAAAGGACCTATGACTGTAACAGCTGGGGATATTATTTGTCCAACAGGTGTTGAAATTTTAAATACAGATCTAGAAATTGCTCATCTTGAAAAAGGTAGCGTTCTTGAAATGGAGCTAAAAGCGAAAAATGGTCGTGGATATATCAGTGCTGATGGAAACAAAGCACTATACCAAGGTTCATCTCAAGGTATTGGAACTGTTTACACAGACTCTATTTATACACCAATTGAACGTATTTCATATAATGTAGAGCCAACTCGTGTTGGTCAAGATGCAAAGTATGATCGTTTAGTATTTGAAATATGGACTAATGGATCAATCACACCACAAATGTCTTTGGCTCTTGGTTCAAAAATTCTAATTGACCATTTGGATATTTTAACAAATGTAGATCAATTAGTAGCAGGTATGGATTCACTTATGAAAGATGCTTCTGGTGAAGTAAATAGTAAGTCATCAAATATGATGATTGAGGATTTAGATTTATCAGTTCGTTCATATAACTGCTTAAAGCGTGCAGGAATTCAAACCGTAGAAGAATTATTACAAAAAACAGAAGACGAAATGATGAGAGTTCGTAATCTAGGTAAGAAGTCTTTAAAAGAAGTGAAAGAAAAAGTCTATGAACTTGGCTTAAGTTTTAGATCATTTGAATAGAAAGTAAGGAGAGATTGATTTATGTGGAATCGTAAGTTAGGACGTACTGCTGATCACCGTAAAGCAATGTTAAGAAACATGGCTACCGATGTTATCCTTCATGGTAAAATTGAAACAACAGAAATGAAAGCGAAAGAGTTACGTTCGGTTGTAGATGGTTTAGTAACATTAGGTAAACGTGGTGATTTACATGCTCGTCGTTTAGCTGCTTCATACATCAGAGATGTAGTTGCGGATGAAGAAAAAGGTCAAACTGTACTTCAAAAATTATTTAGTGAAGTAGCTCCTAAATATCAAGACCGTAATGGTGGATATACAAGAGTAGTGAAGACTCGCAATCGTCGTGGTGATAATGCACCAATGGCAAGAATTGAACTTGTTTAATTTATACAAAATGAAAAACACTTCTACTCATTGAAGTGTTTTTTTTGTATAATGTATAGGTAATCGGAGGTAGGCAATGAATCAAGAATTATTAGATAGTTTTCACTATGGACATTGTACAGATGCTTATAAAATTTTTGGAGCACACTTAGTTCATGAAGATGTTTCAGGTGTGCGTTTTACGGTGTGGGCACCTAATGCAAGTGCAGTAGAAGTAATCGGTTCCTTTAATGATTGGAATGGTTATCAACATCGTATGGAGAAAGTTTCTGATCGAGGGATTTATTCATTATTCGTACCTCGTCTTACAGATAACTATAGTTATAAGTATCGTATTTATACTTTTGATGGACAAGTAAAAGATAAAAGTGACCCTTATGCATTTTACAGTGAATTACGTCCATCAAGTGGTTCTATTATATATAAGTTAGATGGGTTTAAATGGGCTGATGCTCGTTGGTTAAAAAAGCGTACAAAGAACTTTGATAAGCCGGTGAATATTTATGAAGTACATTTAGGATCTTGGCGTAAAAATGGACATTATTGGTATAACTATACTCAGTTTATTGATGAGCTAATTCCTTATGTAAAGGACAATGGATTTACACATATTGAGCTTATGCCTCTTATTGAGCATCCATTTGATGGATCTTGGGGTTATCAAGCTTATGGGTATTTCAGTGCAACATCTCGTTATGGTACACCAAAAGATTTAATGAAGTTAGTCAATGAGTGTCATAAGCATAACATAGGGGTTATTTTAGATATGGTTCCTGTACATTATGTAAAAGACGATTTTGGTTTACGTTATTTTGATGGTAGTCCTCTTTATGAATATCCAAGTGCGTATGATGCTGAAAGTGAATGGGGTACTATGAACTTTGACTTATGGAAGGAAGAAGTTCGTTCCTTCTTAATGAGTGCAACTGCCTTTTGGTGTGATTATTTCCATGTGGATGGTATTCGTATGGATGCGGTTAAAAATTTAATTTATTGGGGTGGCAATAGTGATAAAGGAATTAATGAAGGGGCATTGGCTTTCATTCGTCGTTTGAATTATCACATTAGTACAAAGTTCCCAGGTGTTATGTTAATTGCGGAAGATTCAAGTGATTTTCCTAAAGTAACGCATTCAACTATCGATGGTGGATTAGGTTTTGATTATAAATGGGATTTAGGTTGGATGAATGATACGCTGAAGTATTTTAAAAAAGATCCAATCTTTAGAAAACATCACCATCATGATTTAACATTCTCTATGGCATACTTTTATTCGGAACGTTTCTTATTACCACTTTCTCATGATGAAGTGGTACATGGGAAAAAGACGATTATTGATCGTATGTGGGGAAATTATGATCAAAAGTTTGCTCAGGCGAAGACTTTATATGTGTATATGTTAACGCATCCGGGTAAGAAATTGAATTTCATGGGGAATGAATTGGCGATGTTCCGTGAATGGGATGAAGATCGTCCTTGTGATTGGTCTTTATTAGGTAATTCTCGTCATGCCTCATTCTTAAGATTCTTTAAGGATATGTCCTTTATATATACTTCATCAAAAGCGATGTTTGAACATGATTTTGATTATCAAGGATTTCAATGGATTGATGCGGATAATGTGGATCAAAGTATTTATTCTTATTATCGCGAGGATGAAGATCATGTATATGTTACGGTATTGAATATGCTTCCTGTAAGTTATGAACATTTTACATTAGGTGTTCCATATCAAGGGGAATATGTTGAAATTATGAATACGGAAAAGGATATTTATGAAGGATGTAATATGTGTAATTACTTCCCTTTATATACAAATGAGTATGGTAGTCATCACTTACCTTATAGTATTAATATTCGTTTAGCCCCTTTTGCAGGGATTGTGTTTCAGTTTACGAAAGAAAAACCGGTTAAAAGAAGAGGTCGTAAGAGAAAGGAAGTTGTATAATGTTTCAAAATAAAGAGGAATTTAAAAGGGCGTTTCTGGAAGAAATAGAAAAGACGTATGGTCGTAGTGTAGAAGAAGTTAGTAGTATTGAGCGTTATTCTATTTTAGGAGAAATGGTACGTGAGTATGCATCAATTAATTTAAAAAAGACAAAAGAAGAAAATAAACGTAATAAAAATAAACAAGTATATTATTTTTCACTAGAGTTTTTAATGGGACGTTTATTGACAAATAACTTAATGAATTTAGGGTTATATGAAATTGCTCAAGAAGGTTTAAGTGAATTAGGGTTTGATATTAATGAATTAGAAGAAATTGAGTCGGATGCAGGACTTGGTAATGGTGGTTTAGGTCGTTTGGCAGCTTGTTTCTTGGATTCAAGTGCTTCTTTAAATTATCCAGTGAATGGAAATAGTATTCGTTATCAATATGGTTTGTTTAAACAAAAGATTGTAAATGGTTATCAAGTAGAAGTGCCGGATCAATGGCTACGTTTAGGAAATGTATGGGAAATTCGTAAACCAAGACAAGCGGTAGATGTCAAGTTTTGGGGTCGTGTTGAGATGAAGTTTTCGGAAAGTGGTGAAATGTATTTTGATCATGTGGATTGTCAACATGTAAGTGCTGTACCATGTGATATACCGATTGTCGGACAAGATACTACTCAAACCAATACTCTTCGTTTATGGTCAGCAGAAGCTAGTGATCAAATACCAAGTAATATTGATTTTCGTGATTATTTAGCAGGTGTAAATGAAATCTGTTTGAATGTTTATCCAGATGATTCTAATGAACATGGTAAGTATTTACGTTTAAAACAGCAGTATTTCTTTGTGGCTGCGGGCTTAAAGTCTATTATTAATAATCACTTGTTAGACCATCCTTCTTTGGATAATCTGGCGGATAAAGTTGCGATTCAATTAAATGATACGCATCCAGTTTTAGCGATTCCAGAGTTAATGCGTATCTTAATGGATGAGTATCATTATTCATGGGATAAAGCATGGAGCATTATGAATAAAGTAATGTGTTATACGAATCATACAGTGATGCAAGAGGCATTGGAAAAGTGGCCTTGTGAGTATGTAAGTAAGTTATTACCTCGTGTTTATATGGTTATTGAGGAGATTAATAATCGTTTTAAAGGGTTTGTTCGTCATAAGTATAACGATGCTGAGTTATTTAATCGTGTATCGATTATTCATGATGGTAATGTACGTATGGCAAACTTAGCGATTGTTGGTTCAAGCAGTGTAAATGGGGTAGCTCAACTACATACGGATATTTTAATTCGTGATGTCTTTAAAGATTTCGCAAACATCTATCCTGAAAAATTTAATAATAAAACCAATGGTATTACACATCGTCGTTGGTTATTGTATTCAAATCCACAGCTTACTAAATTTATTGAAGAAACTTGTGGTGTAGATTTACGTAAGGATATTAATCAAATAGCGAAGTTAGAAGCGTATATTGATGATGAGGCAGTACAAAAACGTTTCTTAGAAATTAAGCATGAGCGTAAAGAAATTTTAGCGAATTTTTTAAAGGATCAATATAATATTGAGTTAGATACAAATACTATTTTTGATGTTCAGGCAAAGAGATTGCATGCGTATAAGCGTCAATTGTTAAATATCTTGCATGTAATTTATCTATACTTACGTATGAAGGAAGATCCAAGTTTTAAGATGGTTCCGACGACCTTTATCTTTGGAGCAAAGGCAGCTCCGGCTTATCATTTTGCGAAAAAGGTAATTAAGTTGATTAATAGTGTTGCAAGTGTAATTGAAAAGGAAGAACGTATCAGTAAGTATATTAAAGTAGTCTTTATACCAAATTATCGTGTTACAGTTGCCCAATATTTAATGAATGCGGCAGATGTATCAGAACAAATTTCAACAGCTGGTAAAGAAGCTTCTGGTACTGGTAATATGAAGTTTATGATGAATGGAGCCTTAACACTTGGAACGTTAGATGGTGCTAATGTTGAAATTGATCGTTTGGTGACAAGTGAACATGATATTATTTTTGGATTAAAGGCACATGAAGTAGAAGAATTAAGATTCTCTTACAATTGTATTGATTACTATAATCGTGATCCGCGTATTAAAAAGGTGATGGATTCGTTAATCAATGGTACATTTAGTACGGATGTCAATGAGTTTAAGATGATTTTTGATGAATTGATTTATCGCAATGATGAATATTTCTTATTTGCAGATTTTGATAGCTATGTAAAAGCACAAGAAGAAGTACGTGCTCGTTACTTAGATCAAGCGAATTGGGCTAGAAGTTGTTTGTATAACATTGCTAAGTCAGCTTATTTTAGTTCAGATCGTACCATTAAAGAATACGCTACTGATATTTGGAAGTTATAAAAAATATTCCCTAGGGAATATTTTTTCTTATAAATAAAGCAATACCGGTATGTACATAAAGATAGAACCTAATAGTACAAATACATGCCATATTACGTGATATAAATTATTGTGTTTTTGAGCGTAGAAGATGGTACCGATGGAATAACTGGCTCCTCCTAGAAGAATGAAGAGTAGTCCTTTCCATCCGATGGTATCGTAAAGGGGTTTAATGGTAAAAATTGCTATCCAACCGATGGCTAGATATAAAAAGACAGATATTTTAGCCATTTTATTTAAGAAGAGAATTTCTAAGATTGTACCCACAATGGAAAAAATCCACACAAAGATACATACGGCAATACCCAATGTTCCTTTAATGCCTAATAAGCAAAATGGAGTATAGGTACCTGCAATTAAGGCATAGATGGATGAGTGGTCAATTCGTTGCATGAGTTTCCCTAGTTTGGTAAATTTTAAACTATGGTATAAGGTGGATGCTAGAAATAAAAGAATCATGGAGCTTCCATAAATACTAAAGCTGATAATGGCGATATGATTATTTATATTTAAAGCTTTTAAGATTAAAACAATGAGTCCGGCAATGCTTAAGCCAACGCCTAAACCATGTGTAATTGCATTTAACACTTCACCAATAAGGATGGATTTTTTTGACTGTATTTTTTTCATATATTTACTTCCTCTGTTGTATATAGTGTAAACTGAAAGATTTATTTTGTCTAACAATGTCATTTTGAAAGAAATAGAAAATATTTTCTGTAAATTTTCAAAATAATGTTGAAACTGTATTTTTTTCATACTATAATGTAAATATTAATTGGGGGAAAAGTTATGAAAAAACTATTTAAACTGGTATCGCTATTATTGATGTTAGGGCTGTTGGCTTCTTGTTCGACGAAAGAAGCAACAAAAAATGAAAACAAAAATGATAAAGATGCGATTAAAATAGGTTTTGTTGGACCGTTAGAAGGAGAGCTTTCCGTTTATGGAAATGCGGTGTTCAATGGTGGTTCACTTTATCTGGAAGAATACAATGCGAAGCATGGTACAAATTATGTATTAGTTGCCTATGATTCAAAGGGAAATAATACAGAGGCAGTTAATGCCTATAACAAATTAGTAGATGAAGATAAGGTTGTTGCTTTATTTGGAGGTGTAGTGTCTGGAGAATCGATTGCGATTGGTTCTGCATCACAGTCGTTTAAAACACCGATTATTTCACCAAGTGCAACAGCGTTAGATTTCACTTTAACCGGAGATAATGTATTTAGAGGATGTTTTACAGATCCATTTCAAGCAAAAGTGTTAGGTCAATTTGCTTATAATGATTTACAAGCAAAGAATCTAGCGATTATTTATGATACTGGTTCCGATTATTCAAAAGGTTTAACAGAAAATTTTGTAAAAGAATATACGGCTTTAGGTGGTAAGGTTCTTGCCAATGAAGGATATAACAGTGGAGATGTTGATTTCTCTGCACAATTAACGAAGATTGCAGCTACAAATCCAGATGTATTGTTTGTACCAAATTATTATAAAGATGTAGCTTTAATTGTATCACAAGCAAGATCGTTAGGTATTAATGCGCAAATCCTTGGTGGAGATGGTTGGGATGGTGTCTTAGCTGTTGTTGAGGATGCGAAACTATTAGATGGTGCCATCTTTGTAAATCATTATGCACCAGATGATGAAGATGTAATTGCTTGGTTTGAGGCTTATAAAGCGAAATATGGTGTAGATGCGAATTCATTTGCGATTTTAGCGTATGATACAATGGGTGTTCTATTAGCTTCATTGGAGAATAGTGATTTAAGTTCAGAGTCGATTATTTCTTCATTGAAAAACATCTCTTATGATGGTATCTTGGGTAATTTAAAGTTTGATGAAAATGGTGATCCAATTAAAGATTTAGGATACATTGTCATTAAAGATGGTAAATATCAAACATACTCAAAATAATTTTAATAGAGAATGCTTGAAGTATTCTCTATTTTTATATTAAAAGGGGGACCTTATGCAAGGATTTTCACAGTTTTTTTTACAGATTATAAATGGATTAAATATTGGTAGTATTTATGCTTTGATTGCATTAGGGTACACCATGGTTTACGGGATTGCAAAATTAATCAATTTTGCTCACGGAGATATTATCATGGTTGGTGCTTATGCGATGTATTATTGTTATAGTGTTTTAAAATTGCCGGTGTGGCTTTCGATTTTACTTTCAATTATTGTTTGTGCGTTGCTTGGTATTGTAATTGAGAAGATTGCATATAAACCGCTTAGAAATGCATCTCGTATATCTATTTTAATCACAGCGATTGGTATTAGTTATTTATTACAGTCGTCATTTCATCTTACATTTACATCAAATCCTAAAATATTTCCAAGTATTATAACACTGCCGTCTTTTGTTTTGGGGAATGTAACCATTAGTGCTAATTACTATTTGACGTTCTTTATTTCTGTTACTTTTATGATTGCTTTAGATTTGTTTGTACGTAAAAGTAAAACCGGAAAAGCGATGCAAGCTGTCAGTGAAGATATGCAGGCTGCAATGTTGATGGGGATTAATGTTGATAAGACTATTTCATTGACGTTTGCGATTGGTTCTATTTTAGCTGCTGTTGCAGGTATCTTGTATTGTAGTTTATATCCGGTAGTTACTCCTTATGTGGGAGCACTTCCGGGAATAAAGGCATTTATTGCTGCTGTTTTAGGTGGGATTGGTTCAATTCCCGGAGCGGTTTTAGGTGGCTTTGTGCTTGGTTTGGTTGAGGCATTATCAAAGGCTTATATTTCATCACAAATGTCGGATACGATTGTATTTTTCATTTTAATTATTATGTTAGTCTTTAAACCAAGTGGGATTCTTGGTAAGGATTCAAAAGAGAAAGTGTAGGATAAGGTATGCGTTTTGGTATCAATGATAAAAAGTTATCTTTAAAAGTTAAAATCGCTATTGCACTAGCTCTTATTGTATTGGTGTATGCTGTTATACAACTAATGGTTCATTTCGGACTAATTAATCGTTATTGGCAAGGGATTTTATTGTCGGTGTGTATTAATATAATTTTAGTGGTCAGTTTAAATATTACAACCGGTTTTTTGGGGCAGCTTACATTAGGGCATGCAGGATTTATGGCGATTGGTGCTTATGGTGCAGCTTATATTACAAAAACATTTACTATGTTGCCTCCAATTGTCTTATTTCCGTTGGGTTTGCTGTTTGGTGGACTTATGGCATTGGTGGCAGGTATTGTGGTTGGGATTCCTACATTGCGTTTAAAAGGAGATTATTTGGCTATAATTACTTTGGCTTTTGGGGAAGTTATCCGTAATATCTTATTAAATTTACCATTTTTTGGTGGTGCTAGTGGATATATTGGTATTGGTCGTTATACAACCTTTACTTTTGCATATTTCCTTGCGGTGCTTACAACCATTTTTTGTTATTCATTGATTAAAAGTCGTAGTGGTCGTGCAATATTGGCTATTCGTGAAAATGAAATTGCAGCCCTTTCAAGCGGTGTTAATATTAATCGTTATAAAATTATTGCATTTATCTTTGCGGCGTTTTTTGCAGGAATTGCCGGTGGTCTATATGCACATTATATGGGCATCCTAGAGCCTAAGGTATTTAAGTTTGATAAGTCGATTGAACTATTGGTTATGGTTGTTTTAGGTGGTATGGGTAGTTTAAAGGGTTCTATTATTGCCGCAATTGTGTTAACGATTCTTCCGGAAGTGTTACGTGGTCTTGCAAGTTATCGTACACTTATTTATGCGCTTGCGTTGATTGTGATGATGCTTACAAAGAATAGTATGTTTTTGAAACGTTTTAAAAAGAGTAAGGAGGATCCATCATGAGTGTGTTAAAGGTGGAAGGTTTGGGGATTAATTTTGGTGGTTTAAGAGCGGTTGATCGTTTTCATATTGAAATTAAAGAAAAAGAATTAGTTGGTTTAATTGGTCCCAATGGTGCTGGAAAGACAACAGTGTTTAACTTATTAACCGGTGTATATGCACCTAGTGATGGTAGTATTTTGTTAAATGGGGAAAGTATTGTTGGTCTTTCTGTAGATGCCATTGCGGAAAAAGGGATTGCTCGAACGTTTCAAAATATTCGTTTATTTAATGAGTTAAGTGTATTGGATAATGTTAAAATTGGGATGCATACAAATATCAAGTATTCCTTCTTTGATGGTTTATTTAAAACTAAAATGTATTTTAAACAAGAGGCTTTGATGAAGCAGGAAGCTTTGCGTTTATTAAAGTTATTTCATTTAGATCAATATCAAGATTATAAAGCTGGTAGTTTACCTTACGGAAAACAAAGAGAGCTAGAGATTGTGCGTGCTCTTGCCAGCAATCCAAAGTTATTGTTGTTGGATGAACCGGCAGCTGGGATGAACCCAAATGAAACCTTAGAGTTAATGAAGACGATTGATAAGATTCAAAAGGAATTTAATATTGCGATTTTATTGATTGAGCATGATATGAAGTTAGTTATGGGTATATGTAAGAAGATTACGGTTTTAAATTACGGAACGGTATTGGCAAGTGGTAGTAAAGAAGAGATTTTAAATAATAAGCAGGTCATCCGTGCGTATTTAGGAGAATAGTCATGTTAGAAATAAAAGATTTATATGTTAGTTATGGTATGATTGAAGCAATTAAAGGGATTAGTTTCAAGATTCAAGAGGGAGAGATTGTTTCGTTAATTGGTGCCAATGGTGCAGGTAAAACAACCATCATGCATACCATTAGTGGACTTTTAAAGCCTAAGCAAGGACAGATTCATTTAAAAGATATGGATTTATTAAAAGTTTCGGCTGATAAGATTGTGAAACATGGTCTATCGCAAGTCCCGGAGCGTCGTAGAGTATTTGCGAAAATGAGTGTTGAAGATAATTTATTGTTGGGTGCGTATACTCGTAAAGATACAGTGAAAGTGAAAGAGGATTTAAATTGGGTGTATGGCTATTTTCCTCGTTTAAAGGATCGTAGTAAGCAGCTTGCGGGAACTTTAAGTGGTGGTGAACAACAGATGTTGGCGATGGCTCGGGCTTTGATGTCTCGTCCAAAGCTTTTGTTGTTGGATGAGCCAAGTATGGGATTAGCTCCACTTTTAATTAAAGAGATTTTTCATATCATAGAGGAAATCAATCGTAGTGGAACAACGATTTTGTTAGTGGAACAAAATGCCAAGATGGCGTTGAAGATTTCAAATCGTGCCTATGTCTTAGAAAATGGGCGTATTGTATGTAGTGGTAGTGGGCATGAATTGATGAATAGTGATGAAATAAAGAAAGCGTATTTAGGAGGTTAATTATGTTTATTAAGAATAAAATGACGTATCATCCTTACTGTATTGATTCTAAAACTCCAATTTCAAAAGCCTTAGATATAATGAGTACTCATAATTTTCATCGTTTGCCGGTTGTAGAAGATGGTAAACTGATTGGTTTAATTACAGAGGGGATTGTACGTGCACATACGCCAAGTCAGGCTACGAGTTTATCCATCTATGAATTAAATTACTTATTATCAAAAACATGTGTTGAAGAAATCATGATTAAAGAGGTTATTACGATTCAAGCGGATAGTATCATTGAAGAAGCAGCTGTTTTAATGCGTAAGCATAACATTGGTTGTTTGGTTGTGGTAGATGAACAATATAAAGTAACTGGTATTATTACTAAAAATGACATCTTAGATGCCTTTGTTGATTTGCTAGGGTATTATCGTGTGGGATCTCGTTTTGTGGTGCGTGATATTGAAGATAAACCTGGTACTTTTAATGTGATTACTGAACTGTTAACTAAGTTAAATGCGAATATTTATAATTTAGGTGTATATCACATTGATAATCGTGTAGATGTTGTAATTATTGCAGGTGGGGCAAGTCATGAGCTCATGCTTAAAGGCTTACAAGATTTAGGTTATGATGTAATTGCGATGTTAAATGAAAATGGCATTTAAGTATGCCTTTTTATTTCTTTTGTATTACAATTTAAGTGAGGTGTTATATGGATTGGATTATGTTAATGGTAGTAGGTGGTTTTTGGATTTATAGTTTTTTCATGTATGCCAATGCCAGAAGAATACAATTGGAGTGTCGATTTGGTAATCCGAATATAATAGTTATCTTTTTTATTTTGTTAGCGGTATTATCTTTGATCAATCATTTATCACTATTGCGTTTTATTAGTTTTACTCTTGTTATTTTATTTGGTGTATTTTATAGTAAAGTTCCTTCGGGTTTTTATAAACAAGGTATCATTATTCAAGGTAGAATATATCCTTTTACCAAAGTGAATCATTTTTCATATGAAACCAATGATCGTGATGATTTCGTATATATTAATATTGGAGTAGGACGAAGGATGTATGTCTTGCATATTGAAGAGGCCTATCGTAAAGAGGTAGATGTATATCGTATGTTGTATTTAAAGGGAGGTTTGTATGCTAAATAAGTATTATGATGATGTGTTTTGTGATCAGATTGAAAGTGAAGTGATGGATGTTTTTTTAAAAGATGATCTTTACTATCATGCGTTAAAGGAAACGAATTTTTATGTAGAAAGTGGTGGAATACCAAGTGATAAGGGTTGGCTTAATGATCTTGAAGTCGAAGATGTAAGGGTAAAGGATCAGCGTGTTTATCATGGAGTAAAACAGAAGCTAAGTGGAGTTGTAAGGGTTACTATCGATATGGATAATCGTTTTAAGAATATGCAGCATCATACCTCACAACATATTATTTGTTCCTATATCAATAAAGTACATGATGGTCCTACGATTATGTTTAAGTCGAATGATGATGTTTGTGTAATTGAAATGGGTTTAAAAACATTAAATGAAGAAATGATGCAAGATATTGAGCAAGCATGCAATCGTTTTATTTTGCAGGATTTAAAGCTGGAGTTATTGTATCCAAGTAAACAGGAGGCACTCAGTTGGTTTGCAAATGCTGAAAAGATGATCAACGAAGAAGGTTTACGTGTTGTAAAATATGGAGATGTTGATTTTGGGTTGTGTGGATGTTTGCAGTTACCAAGTTTACGTTGGTTGCAGGCTGTAAAATTATTGTCGTATGAAAAAACGACTCGTGGTTATAAAATTGAGTATGTGGTAGGACATCAGTTACTTCAGTATGTAGATGGTTTATATGCTACGGCGTTTGAAGTTTCAAAGTTATTGGCGTGTCCAATTATGCATCTTGATAAGGAAGTGCATAAACAATTCGAAGATAAGAAGTTATTGATGAAGGAGATTGAAGAGTTAAAGAATGAACGTATGCAATTACAGTTTCAACAACTTCCCAAAGATATTAAGTTATTCTTATTTGTAGAGAATCAAGATGTAAAAGATTTTGTTCGTTATTGTAGTTTTATTACAAATCATAGTTCTCGCTTCTTAATGGGTTTATGTAGAAATGAAGAAAAATGTCATGTGGTTGTGGCATGTAGTAAAGATTTAAATGTCAAGGCAAATGAGGTGTTTAAGACGTTACAATCTCGCTTTGAAATCAAAGGTGGAGGGAATGTAAAAATGGCTCAAGGTGGGGCATTTTACAGCGAAATATTGCATAATGAAATGAAATCGATAGTATTATCAATAAATATCGAATCGTAAGGGCTTACATGTATAGTGTTTCTTGACTTACACTTGTTAAAAAATTATAATTTTAGAGTATAAACGATTGTGGAGGTAGTATGGAAAGTAAGTGGCATGAAAATTGGGAAGGCTTTAAAGCTGGTACCTGGAGTAAAAAAGTTGATGTTAGAGATTTCATTCAAAGAAATTACACTCCTTATGAAGGAGATGATTCTTTCTTAGCAAAACCTACAGAGGCTACAAAAGCATTGTGGCAACAAGTGTTAGTACTTATGAAAGAAGAAAGAGAACGAGGCGGTATTTGGGATTTAGATTCTAAAGTCGTATCTAGTATTACTTCGCATGATGCAGGGTATTTAAACAAAGAATTAGAAACAATTGTTGGTTTTCAAACAGAGAAACCATTTAAACGTTCACTTCAACCATTTGGTGGTATTCGTATGGCAGAAGCTGCAGCAGAAGCTTATGGATATCATGTAGATCCGGAAGTAACGGAAATCTTTACAAAGTATCGTAAAACACATAACCAAGGTGTATTTGATGCGTATAGTGATGAAATGCGTTTAGCTCGTAAGTCTGCGATTATTACAGGTTTACCTGATGCTTATGGTAGAGGTCGTATCATTGGGGACTATCGTCGTGTAGCTCTTTATGGTACAGATAAGTTAATTGAAGATAAAAAAGAACAATTAGCGACATATAAAACAACGATGACAGAAGATGTGATTCGTTTAAGAGAAGAATTATCGGAACAAATTCGTGCATTAAAAGAGTTAGCTAAGCTTGGTGAAATTTATGGTTATGATATTTCTAAGCCTGCAAAAACGGCACAAGAAGCTGTTCAATGGTTGTACTTTGGTTACTTAGCTGCGGTTAAGGAACAAAATGGTGCGGCAA
The DNA here is from genome assembly GCA_030528645.1 of Erysipelotrichaceae bacterium. GTDB lineage: Bacteria > Bacillota_I > Bacilli_A > Erysipelotrichales > Erysipelotrichaceae > RQZE01. The sequence goes on from JAUMYM010000012.1 coordinate 36,089, forward strand.
TGAGTTTAGGTCGTACAAGTACATTCTTAGATATTTTCATTAAAAGAGATTTAGATGCCGGTTTAATTACGGAAGAGCAAGCACAAGAATATATTGACCACTTTATTATGAAGTTGCGTTTAATCAAGTTTGCAAGAACTCCAGAGTACAATGCATTATTCTCAGGGGATCCAACTTGGGTAACAGAATCATTAGGTGGTATGGGTATGGATGGTCGTCCACTTGTTACAAAGACAAGTTTCCGATACCTACATACATTAGATAACTTAGGTACAGCTCCAGAGCCAAACTTAACGGTATTATGGTCTCGTCATTTCCCACAAAACTTTAAAGAGTATTGTGCTAAAATGAGTATCAAATCAAGTTCCATTCAATATGAAAATGATGACATGATGAGAGAAACACATGGTGATGATTATGCCATTGCATGTTGTGTATCTAGTATGCGTGTTGGTAAGGAAATGCAATTCTTTGGTGCTCGTGCTAACTTAGCGAAATGTTTATTATATGCGATTAATGGTGGGGTAGATGAAAAGCTGTTAATTCAAGTTGGTCCTAAGTATCGTGCGGTTACAGATGACATCTTAAATTATGAAGATGTTATGGCGAAGTTTGATGATATGATGGAATGGTTAGCTGAATTGTATGTAAATACATTGAATGTTATTCATTACATGCATGATAAATATTGTTATGAGCGTATTCAAATGGCGTTACATGATCGTGAAGTAAAACGTTATTTTGCAACAGGTATCGCTGGTTTATCAGTCGTTGCGGATTCATTGAGTGCAATTAAGTATGCAAAAGTAAAATGTGTTCGTAATGAAAGTGGCGTTGTTGTTGATTATGAAGTGGAAGGCGATTATCCTAAGTATGGAAACAACGTAGATGAGGTAGATAACATTGCGGTTGAAATCGTAAGTAAGTTTATGAATAAAATTCGTAAGCATCAAACATATCGTAATGGGTATCCAACAACTTCAATCTTAACGATTACGTCAAATGTAGTTTATGGTAAGAAAACAGGAAATACACCGGATGGAAGAAGACAAGGAGAACCATTTGCACCGGGGGCAAACCCAATGCATGGTCGTGATTCTCATGGGGCTTTAGCTTCATTAGCGTCAGTTGCAAAACTTCCTTATGGTGATGCACAAGATGGTATTTCAAATACATTCTCAGTGATTCCTGGGGCTCTTGGTAAAGATGATCAAATCTTTGTCGGAGATTTAGATATTGATTTATGCGATTGCACACAAAGTGCATGTCAGATTCCAAATTTAACAGAAGGAATAGAAAAGGAGTAGAAAGATGGAACCTAGCAAACAACAAATTCAAAACTTAGTATCTATGTTAGATGGATACGTAGAAAAAGGTGGACATCACCTAAACGTAAATGTTTTTACAAAAGAAACATTATTAGATGCTCAAGCACATCCTGAAAACTATCCACAATTAACTGTGCGTGTTTCTGGATATGCTGTAAACTTCATCAAGTTGACAAAAGAACAACAAGATGATGTAATTGCTCGTACTTTCCACGGCAAAATGTAATTGAAAAGCACAGGCTAAGACCTGTGCTTACTTTTTGGAGGTTTTATGAAGGGGTATATACACTCTATAGAAACATTTGGGACGGTGGATGGTCCTGGAATACGTTATGTCGTGTTTATGCAGGGATGTCCATTGCGTTGTAAGTATTGCCATAATCCAGATACATGGCAAATGAATACTGGTCAACAAATGGAAGTCGAAGAAGTACTAAAAGGATTTTATAATAATCAGTCGTTTTATAAAGATGGTGGTGTTACGGTAACAGGTGGGGAGCCACTTATGCAGATTGAGTTTGTAACAGAGTTATTTAAACACTTAAAACAACATCAAGTACATACTGCACTGGATACCTCTGGAATTACTTTTAGTGAAAAAACAAAAGAGAAGTTTGATGAGTTAATAAAATATACTGATTTGGTTTTATTGGATATTAAGCATATTGATCCAAAGGGTCATGTAGAATTAACACAACAAAAGTTAGAGCCGGTTTTAGCGTTTGCACGTTATTTAAGTGATCATCAAGTACCTGTTTGGATTCGCCATGTAGTGGTTTATGATATTACATATAAAGAAGAATATTTATATCAATTAGGGTTATTCTTAGGTACGTTAGATAATGTAAAAGCGATTGATGTATTGCCGTATCATACTATGGGGATTGTAAAATATCAACAGATGAATTTAGAATATCCATTAAAAGATACAAAGGAAACATCAAAGGATGATGCACTACAAGCACGTAATATTGTTTTAAAGGGGTATCGTGAAAGTAGAAGAAATCGAATATAACTTCTACTTTTTTAAAAGGAGGAAGTATGAAACGTCATGTAGGTTTATTTTCCATTGTCTATTTTTTAGCCTTTATTAGCTATTCTTTTAGTATTTCACAATTAATACCTTATTTAACAACTTTAGGGTACAATGCCTTTGAAAAGGGTGTGATTATTTCCGTATCTGCTGTTGTAACTATTATCTTACAGATGGTTGCCGGTTACCTAAGTGATCACTTTAAAACGATTAAACGTTTGTTTATTATCGTATTGCTTGTCTTTGGTAGTGTATCTTATATGGTTTATCGTTATGAAGTATCTACATTCATTATTACTTGTATCTTAGTTTCGTTGTTAAATAGTTTCTTTAATTTAAGTTTTGGATTTTTAGATAGTTGGGTATTAGAATCCAGTGATTATTTAAGAAAAACATATAGTTTTATTCGAGCATTTGGATCGCTGGGATGGGGAATTGGTAGTTTATTGGTTTCTTATATCATTGTGCATTTTCAATATCCAACGTTAGGTTTAAGTATCTTGTTGTTGTGTTTATTGTTGGTGGGTATCGGTAGTTTGTTGCAGGATGTCAAGAAACAACAGCATATTCAAGTGCAACTTTCGGATTATATCAAGTTAATTAAAAAGAAAGACTATGTCATTTTATTAGTGGTATTATTTTTAGTGAATACAACACAGACGTTAAATACGTATGGGGTTGTTGAAAAGTTAGTGGTATTGAATGCGACAAGTTATGAAATTGGTTTGCGTAATTCAATACAAGGTTTGATTGAAATTCCTATTTTTATTTTTGGATTTTATCTTTTAAGAAAACTACCACCAAAACATATGATTAAAGTGGCTTGTGTGATGTATGCTGTACAGTTTGTATGTTTTGCGTATGCAGATAGTCCAAGGGCTATGATTTATATGACAGTCTTACAAATTGGCACCTATCCATTGTTGTTGATGTCGCAGAAATATTTATTGTATGATCTATCACCGGAGGGTTTAAAAACATCCGGACAATTGTTTGCGCAAAGTGTTTCTGTAGGTGGTCCGGCATTGTTAGTACCATTTCTAGGGGGATTGATTACTACTTATATCCATGTAAATGCGACAATACTGTTTGGGGCTTTTGCTTCAATGGTGGCGTTTGTGTTATTGCTTTGGAATCGTAACGTAAAAAAAGATGTCTAAGACATCTTTTACTTTTCAAATAAGTGTTTATATTGTCCATATCCTTCTTCTTCCAATTTATCATAAGGGATAAAGAGTAAAGAAGCGGAATTGATGCAGTAGCGTATTTGATTCGGTGATTCAGGGTCCATTGTAAAAACATGACCTAAATGACTATCGCCAAAGCGTGAGCGTACTTCCGTACGTATCATATTGTAAGAAGTATCCATGCGTTCTTTTGTCGCTCTTTGTTCAATCGGTTTGGTAAAGGCTGGCCAGCCACAACTACTGTGATATTTGTCTAAAGAAGAGAATAAAGGTTCTTTACTTACAATATCTACATAGATTCCTTTTTCATCAAAGTCGTAATACTTACCGGTAAAGGGATATTCCGTACCATTTAATTGGGTAACTTTGAAAGATTCATCATCCAGTTTTTTAATTGTATCTAAGTCTTTTTTATAGACACGTAACTTTGTTGCTTCTTCAATCTTAGTGTTACCTAAATGACAATAACCGTCCGGATTTTTTGTTAAATATTTTTGGTGATATTCTTCTGCTTTGTAGAAGTTTCTTAGTGGTTCTACTTCAACGGAAAAGTTTACTATATCTTTTTTATATTCTTGGACATAAGCCAAAACGTTTGCTTCATCTTCAAGGTAGTAATATATACCGGTTTGATATTGTGGTCCGATGTCATTGCCTTGACGATGTTTCACTGTTGGATCAATTACATAAAAATAACTTGCTAGAATTGATTCCAGATTGGTTTTTTCCGCATCATAAATAACTTGTACCGTTTCTTTGTAGCCGGTGTGTTGTTGGCATACTTCTTGGTATGTTGGATTTGGTGTATCTCCATTAGCATAACCGCTGTAAGCTTCTATTACACCGTGTAGTTTGCTGGCTAGTTTTTCAATGCCCCAAAAACAACCTCCAGCTAGATAGATTTCCTTTTTATTCATATTATTCTCCTTGTTGAAGAAGAGTTACAATGTCTTTTTCTATTTCAAGTGGATTTGTTGTTGGGGCATAGCGTTTTACGACATTTCCTTTACGATCTACTAGGAATTTTGTAAAATTCCATTTGATTTCTTCGTTAAAGAGTCCTGTTTTTTCTGATTTAAGGAATGTATAAAGAGGATCTTCTGTTTCACCATTTACATCAATCTTGGCGAATTGATCAAAGGTAACACCATAGTTTAAACTGCAAAACTGACTGATTTCTTCATCGCTTCCCGGAGCTTGATGTTTAAATTGATTGCAAGGAAAATCTAAAATAGCTAAACCTTGGTTGTGGTAAGTATCATGAAGTTGTTGAAGTTGTGTATATTGATTGGTAAATCCACAGTGAGTAGCGGTATTTACAATTAAAAGTACCTTTCCTGCATACTGGTTTAAACTAATATCTTCTTGTTTCTTGTTTTTTACTGTAATATCATATAATTTCATACTGTTCTCCTTTTTTATTTAACATAAGGCTTTCAAGTCAATTTGTCAAATAAGAAGCATATTTTATTACAGAAATGTTAGATATGGTATACTTATTATGAGGTGAAAATATGGCAAATAGAAAAGTAGTTTTAATTGGTACAGGATTTGTTGGTATGAGTATGGCTTATTCATTAATTGCTCAAAAGGGTATTGATGAATTGGTGTTGATTGATGTTGTAATGGAAAAGGCAGAAGGGGAAGCAATGGATTTATCGCATGCGATGCCTTATGCAAGTGGAAAAATGTACATCCATGCAGGTACTTATCAAGATTGTAGTGATGCCAATGTGATTATTTGTACCGCTGGTGCAGCACAACGTCCCGGACAAACTCGTTTAGAACTTACAGAAATTAATACAAAAATTATGAAGAGTATTGGAGAGCAAATCAAAGCAAGTGGCTTTAACGGTGTCCTTGTTGTTGCAAGTAATCCTTGTGATATTATGACATATGTTGCACAGGTTGCCACAGGTTTACCTAAGCATCAAGTATTTGGTTCTGGTACTATGTTAGATACGGCTCGTTTACGTTATATGTTAGGTGAATATCTACAAGTAAACTATAGCAATATCCATGCTTATATCATGGGTGAACATGGGGATAGTAGTTTTGTTCCTTGGACACATGCGTATGTGGGTGTTAAGAGTTTATTAGAGGAAATTGAAGAACGTAATATTGACTTTAATGGCTTATTGGATATTTATCAAGAAGTTCGTGATGCGGCTTATCATATTATTGAGCGTAAAAAAGCTACATATTATGGAATTGGAATGGCTTTAGTTCGTTTAGTGACAGCGATTTTAAATAACGAAAATACAATTTTACCATTGAGTGTATATCAAGAAGGACAATATGGTAAACATGGTATTTATATTGGAGTTCCTGCTGTTGTAAATAGAAGTGGTATTCGTGAAGTGATTAAATTAAAATTAAATGATATTGAACAAGAGAAGTTTAATCATTCTGTAGAAGAATTAACGAAGGTGATTGAGGAAGTTGTTAATCCAATCTTAAAGGCATAGACACTTAGGTGTCTATTTTTAATGTTGTGTGAAAGGAGTTTATTATGAATGGAGT
>JAUMYM010000013.1 GCA_030528645.1 Erysipelotrichaceae bacterium
ATGCAACATTTGTCCTTGTGTTTCCAATGTTTTTTTATAACCATAACGAGGATCACCAACAATAGGATATTTAATATATTGCATGTGTACACGAATTTGATGTGTACGTCCAGTTAATAATTCACATTCTACCAAAGTATACTTATCATAACGTTTTATCACTTTAAAATGTGTAATAGCATTTTTTGAATTATGTTGTGTTACCGTCATTTTTTGACGATCCTTACTATCACGTCCGATGGGAGCATCAATAGTACCATAATCATGAGGAATAACTCCATGGACCAACGCAAGATATTTACGCTTACATGTTTTTTCTTCAAGTTGTTTCGCAATGGCTTGATGTGTAAAATCATTTTTACAAACAATTAATAAGCCGGATGTGTCTTTATCAATACGATGCACAATACCTGGTCTTAATACCCCATTAATACCACTTAAATCTTTACAATAATAGAGTAATCCATTGACAAGTGTATTATCGTAGTTTCCATTTCCCGGATGAACTACTAAGCCTTTTTGCTTATTGATTACTAATAAATCAGTATCTTCATAAACAATATCCAAATCCATTTTCATAGGCTTAGCAACAGCTTCCACGATTTCTGGAAGTTTTATTTTAATTTCATCCTTTAATTTTAACTTATAATTCGCTTTTACATTCGTATCATTCACATAAATACAATCTTCATCAATGAGCTGTTGAATACGACTGCGAGAAAATTCAGTATGTAAGGCTAAATACTTATCTAAACGAATACAATCCAGTTCCTGTTCAATTTGTAATTCTTTATACATAACTACCCTCTTTTTTTAGTAACATAGAAAGAATTAAACAACCTACCCCAATGACTAAAAATGAATCTGCTAAATTAAATACCGGGAAATGATAACTTCCAAATTGAAAAGATAAGAAATCAATCACATATTGAAAACGTAAACGATCAATGAAATTACCAATCGTTCCACCAATCATAAGTACTATACCAAATTTAGATAATCCATCATTATGATATGTTTTTAGATACATAAAAACTAAGACTCCCAAGGCAATAACACTAATGATGTAAAAGAATATAATTTGTCCTTTTAATATAGACCAAGCTGCACCATCATTTAATACATAAGTAATATCAAAAAAATTAGGTATAACCTCAATTGTTTCATATAATTTGAGATTTGTACTAATGTAATGTTTTGTTAAAAAATCTGATAAAACTGTAAATAACAATAATAGAATGTGACTTATTTTAATGTTCATGTAAACTCCAATCTTTACTCATTATAACAAATATAAAATCAATATTAAATTAAACTACTTGAAAATGTTGCGATAGCATCTTCTTCTAATTCAAACGGTTCATATCTTTGATAAATTCGATGCAAAACCAAATCAAATTCTTCAAATGGATAAGAAGCTTTTTGATCTTGAAGATAATCTTCTTTAAGTATATCCATAAAACCTTTTGGCAATGTTAAACGACGACTAGCCATTACTTTCCCTTTTGTTTCAAAGAGGATTTCTAAAACATTGTTATGTAAGAAATCATGGATGTTATCTAAATCTTGATAAGAAAATGGAATATCACTGGTTTCAAGACAATCATTAATCTGTATTAAAAACAGCTTTACCATACCTTTACTTATAAAATGAATGTTGATTGTATGATGTTTTAATGCCGTTATTTCATAGTTGGTAAATACATCATCTACAATACGTATCATTAAATGTTGTTTAAAATCAAGATAAATGCCATTATTCAAATGCTTCATGTTTAACACCTTTCATTAGTTCATCTTGTAACTGTTCATTAAATTGATTTGTATATAAACGGTAATAATGTTGTTTTAAATTCATCAATGTCTCATGATTACCTTGTTCTATAATTTTACCATTTTGGATTACTAAAATAACATCAGCATTTACAATGGTACTCAAACGATGAGCAATAATAAATGTTGTTTTATCTTTCATGACCTGTTCGATCGTATATTGAATAATCTTCTCTGTTTCACTATCAATAGAAGACGTTGCTTCATCTAACACATAGATACTTGGATTCGCTACAATTGCTCTTGCAAAAGAGATTAATTGTTTTTGTCCTGTAGAAAGTTTATTTCCACCTTCTCCAACATCACTTTGATATCCTTTATCTAGTTTTTCGATAAACTCATCTGCCTTTAATAATTTACATGCACGATATACTTCTTCATCGTCAGCACTTAAATTTCCATAACGAATATTTTCCATAATCGTGCCTGAAAATAGATGTGGAGCTTGTAAAACATACCCTATTTTACTATGTAACCAACCGATTGATCGTTTACGATAGTCAATACCATCAATTAATACTTCCCCAGAAATAGGTTCGTAGAAACGACATAGTAGATTTACAATTGTACTTTTCCCACTTCCTGTTTCTCCAATTAAAGCCACCGTTTGTCCGGCTTGAACCTTTAAATTAAAGTCTTTTAAAATTGGTTCCTTTTGATTATAGTAAAATTCAATGTCTTTAAATTCAATATCACCTTTTATATCTTCATAATTTTCTGTTTTAGGTTGTAAAATTGTACCATATTTTTCAATGACTTCCTTGGTATCTACAATTGCAATTTCTTCATCTAATAAGCTAAAAATACGCTCTGCATTTGCAGAAGCATTCTGTGCTTCCGCATAAATATTTGCAAAATTACGCAATGGTTGGAAAAATTGATTTGCATACTGTAAAAATAATAGTAGTGTTCCAAATGAAATTATACCTTGAAATACTTGATGTCCTCCTTGCCAAATTACTAATGCAATGGCCAAAGAAGAGACAAAATTAATCAATGGACGATAAATATTCGAAAACAAACCAGCTTTAATGCTTGTATATTTCATATTTAATGTATCAACTTTAAACTCATCTAGATTTAAAGTTTCAATCCCTAATGTTTTAGTTGTTTTAGCTCCTTGAATCCCTTCGTTAAAACGTCCGGTAATAATGGAGTTCAAACGACGTATTCCACGGTAATTCTTTAATATACGAATTTGAAACCAATAACTAATATAATAAATAAATGGAACTACAATCAATACAAGTAGTGCCAATTTATAATTAACAATTAACATGATGGTTGTAGCAAAGACTAAATATCCTAAACCTGAAAACAAATCAATCAATGCCCACGACATGATTTCAGCTAAACGGTTTACATCACTGGTAACACGACTAATAATCCATCCAACCGGAGTTACATCAAAATAAGAAAAAGACATTTTTTGTAATTTATGAAACAACTCTTGTTTTAAGGAATAAGCAAAAAACATTTCTAATTTAGCACAATATTTAAAGAATAATAAAAATCCAATATTGGCAACAATAATAATGAAAAAAGATACACCAATAAACAATGGCATTTTACCTAAATCACCATTTTTAACTAAGAAATAATCAATAGCATAACTATTTATTAAAGGAAATAAGATTTCTGATAAAGGAGTAATTGTATTAATAATCAATGCCGATAATAATGTTTTTTTAATTGGCAAATAAACTTTTGCTAAGCGCAACCAGTTACTAAATTTAAATTTCGTATTACTAAAATCTTGTTCTTGAAAACGATTAGTCATCTTGGTCACCTCCTAAAATCATCTGGCTTTGAATTTCATAGATACGTTTATATAATCCCTCTTTTAAAATTAATTCTTGATGAGTTCCCATTGCTGTAATGTTTCCTTCTTCTAAAACAACAATGAAATCTGCATCCATACAAGTATTGATACGTTGTGTAATAATTAACTTTGTAGAATCTTTCGCAGTTTCTTTTAAAGCACGACGGATATTCTTTTCTGTCATATTATCCACCGCTGATAAAGAATCATCAAAAATTAAAATAGGATATGGATGAATAATCGTACGAGCAATTGCAACACGTTGTTTTTGACCACCGGATAAAGTAACTCCTTTTTCACCTACTAAAGTATGAAATCCTTGATCAAATTGTTGGATTACATCATAAATAGATGCAGCCTTCGTTGCAGAATCAACATAACTTGAATCTTGATGTTCGTTGTTTAATGCAATGTTATCATAAATACTTTTTGAAAAAAGAAAAGGTTCCTGTAACACAATACCAATATGTTTACGTAAGTATCTTTTACTAAACGTATTGATATTATGACCATCAATATAGATAGCTCCTTCACTTACATCATTTAAACGACATAATAAATGAACTAAACTACTTTTTCCACTTCCTGTAGGTCCAATAATAGCTACACTACTTCCAACAGGTATCGTTAAATCAATGTTTGATAAAATTGTTTGATTACTATCACCATAATGAAACGATACCTGATGAAAAACAATTTCTCCTTTAATTGGATATTCTTCTCCTACATCAATATCTTCAATCGGATAAGCAAAAATTTCATTGATACGCTTCGCTGCAATATATGCTTTACCGGCATCTCCAATTAATCTGCCTAAATTCGTAATTGGCCATACAATGGAAGAAGAATATGTTACAAATAAAAATAATTGTCCAAGTGTTAAGGTTTGATTACGGACTTGAAAAATACCAAAACCAACAATAAACATAATTTGAAGAAAAGCAATTAAGCTGGCACTTGACCAGTAAATACCAATTAATTCAATTAATTTTTCTGTCACTTTACGATATGCCATATTTTTTTCTTCAAATTTTTGCATTTCATATTGCTCACGATTAAACGCTTTTACCACACGAATACCGGTAAGAGATTCTTGAACAACGGTATTTAATTCACCATCCGCTTCATCACTGATTAAAAAAGATTTCGCAATATTTTTAGAATAAATAACAACCAATACAATTAGCAATGGAATAGCGATTAAAGAAACAAAAGCCATTTTAAAATTAATACTAAACAAAATCGCAACTGCAATAAATGGAATGGAAAGAGCATAGATTAATTCTGAAAATGTAGATCCTATAAAACGTTTTAAAGTGTCTACATCAGATGAACAACGTTGCACAATATCACCGGTTTTTAATTCATTGTATGTAGCATAAGGTATTAATTGTAAATGTTCAAACAAAGCATTTCTTAAATGAAATGTTGTATGTTCACTAACAATGGTTTGTAAACTATCTTTTAAAAATTGTAAAAGATATACACAGCCATAAATACTAATCATTAAAATAGCTGTAATCCAAAAATGTTGTTGTATAAATTCTACACCATAAAATAAAGATGCAATAAATCGAATGATTGGATTATGCACTGGTTGATTATTGATGACATGATCAATCACAAAATTATAGACTAAACCTGATAATAAAGATGCTAGTGTAAATAATACCGTAAACAATATCACTAATAACATAAGATATTTATATTTATGCATGTGTTTATATAGTAATTTAAACATCAAATCCCTCCTTTAAATAGAAAAATGCACGAATGTGCCTATTTTGCTAGAATATCATCTAACTTTGAAAATAACGCTTTATCAGCAATAACTAAAAGACGATCATTTTCTTCAATAACATATTGTGCATTTGGTGATATCGATAAATGTTCTTTGGGTTTTTTGCGTATACCTAATACGTTAATTCCAAAACGCTTACGTAAATCCAATTCAATTAATGACTTATTAACCCATGTTTTGGGAGCTATAATCTCCACAACACTATAATCATCATCAATATCAATAAGATCAACGATATTGCTTGAAACCAACTGTTTGGCAACACGTTCTCCCATTTCACGTTCAGGTCGAATAACCCTATCTGCACCGATTTTTAAAAGAACCTGCATATACTTCTTATTTTTAGCTTTCGCAAGAATGTAAGGAACCTTTAATTCCTTTAAATTCATAATAGCCATAATACTTTCTTCTAAATGTGACCCTGTTGCAACCACAGCAACATCCGCGTCTTGAATATCAATGGCCTTTAATTGCTCAATATCTGTAAAGTCAGCACGAATTGCTTGTACTACTTCATTTGAAATACGTTCTACACATTCCATATTTTTATCAATGGCAATTACATCATGATTTAACTCCGAAAGCTTTGTAGCAATCGTTGAACCAAATATTCCTAAACCTAAAATTACATACGTTTTTCTTTCCATATTCTAACCTATTAATAGCTCTGCCTGAGGATACTCTAAAGCATTGACCTTTCTATTACGTGCATTTTTTATAATCGACAATGTAATGGTAATAGGACCTACACGCCCTATAAACATCAGTAATATTATAACAATTTTTCCTATACTTGTTAATAATGAAGTAATGCCTACTGATAAACCAACTGTACCAATCGCACTAAATGCTTCAAATAATACGGTCATCGTTGGTAATGTTTCACTTTGCAATAATATAACAATCGCTATAAAAATAATCATCATATAAATAAAGAAAATAGCGAAAGCCTTACGAAATTGTTCCATTGAAATTTCTTTTTTGTAAGTATGAACGTGATTATAACCTCTTAATTGCTTAAATAATGAAGTTAAAATAATAAAGATGGTTGATGTTTTAATACCACCGGCTGTACCGCCACTTGATCCGCCAATAAACATAAATACACACATAATTGCCAATAAACCTCGATTTAATAATCCATAGTTTAACGTTGCAAAACCTGCTGTTCGTAAGGTAACCGAATTAAAGAAAGCGATTAAGAAACGATCTGCAATTCCATAACTACCTAATGTATTGGGATTATTCCATTCTAAAATGAGTATTAAAACCATACCTGCAACAATTAAAGTAAACGTCATAAATAAAACTATTTTAGTATGAATCTTTAATTTATCAAAGAAAAAAGCAATGGGATATTTATCCTTATAAAAACGACGAATTTCTTCTTTTATATTAATCCAAACAGCAAAACCAAGACCACCTGTAATAATTAAACATGCAATCGTAAGATTAACAACGACATGTTGACTATACGACATTAAACTATTGGTATACATATTATCAATTCCAGCATTACAAAAAGCTGAAATTGCTAAGAAAATGGCATTAAACATACCTTGTCCCCATCCATACTTTGGTATAAAGACAAACATTAAAATACATGCTCCAATACTTTCAAATAGAAATGTATACATGAACAAACTACGTAAAAAAGAAGGAATATTTTGTAAATCTAATTTATTCAAGGCATCTTGCATCATAATCTTTTCATTATGATGGAGTTTATTACGTAAAAATACGATAAACAAAGCAATAAAACTCATCAAGCCCAATCCACCTACCTGAATTAAAACTAATAAAATAAACTGTCCAAAAAAAGTATACTGTTCTACAACCGGAACAACGACTAATCCTGTTACACAAGTTGAAGTGGTAGCCATAAATAAGTTATCTAAAAAAGATAAAGGCGCTTGTTTGTTGCTGATGGGTAAGCTTAAAAAGAATGTACCAGTTAAAATAACAAGTATAAAAGATAAAGACAATAACCTTGCCGGTCCAATTTTACGTAAAAGATTACTTAACGAAATTTTTTGTTTTAACATATAACTACCTTCTTTATAAAGTATAATAATACTACATAATATTATAATATACAATTTACTTTTAAAATATATAATGTTATACTACACGGGTTATAGAAAGAAGAAACTATGAAATTTAATGAATTAAACTTATCGAAACCTCTATTACGTGCAATTGAAGATGTTGGCTATAATGAAGCAACCTATATTCAAGCAGCATGTATACCATCCATTTTAAATAATGCGGATGTGATTGGACAATCACAAACGGGAACAGGAAAAACAGCAGCCTTTTCGATTCCATTAATTGAAAAATTAAACAATGAACCAGTAAAGCATCCCTATGCAATCATTTTATCTCCAACAAGAGAATTAGCTTTACAAGTTGAAGCTGAACTAAAAAAATTTGCAAAATACAAAGAAGAAATAAGAACCACTTGCATTTACGGAGGAAGTCCCATTGCAAAACAAATCAGTGAACTAAAAAAGGGATGTCATGTTGTTGTGGGAACTCCAGGAAGAATTATTGACCACATTCATCGTAAAACATTGAAATTACATGAATGTAATACGATCATTCTTGATGAAGCAGATGAAATGCTAAATATGGGGTTTCGTGAAGATATTGAAGAAATCCTTAAGAATCTAAAAGAAGAACATCAAACAATTCTATTTTCAGCTACTATGCCTCAGCCAATCTTAGATATTACACATCTATACCAAAAACATCCATTACACATCAAGACACCAATTCATGAAATTAGTGCCACTACCATTAAACAACTTTACTATGTTATGAATCAAAGTCAAAAGAAAATGGCATTGATGCAATTAATGCAATTATATAATGCAAAGTTATCAATGATTTTCTGTAATACCAAAAAAATGGTTGACGATTTATGTCAAGACTTAGTATCCAAAGGCTACCCTGCAGCAGCCATCCATGGTGACATGAAACAAGAAATGCGTTTAGCTGTTTTAAATAAATTTAAAGAACGTAAGATAACTATTTTAATCGCTACTGATGTTGCTGCTAGAGGAATTGATGTCAACGACATGGATGTTGTCTTTAACTATGATTTCCCACAAGAAGATGAATATTACATACATCGTATTGGTCGTACTGGACGTGCTGGAAAAGATGGACTTGCCATTACTTTAGTTACACCAAGACAACGACATCTTATTAAGAATATCGAAAAGAAAACAAAAGCGACCGTAACTTATCAACAGCTGCCAAATAAAGAAGAAATGAAAACACTACGCTTTCATCATGTCAAAATGGAACTTGAACATGCTGTAGCTAAGAAAATACCAAATGATATCAAAGACTTAGTAGAACAGATGATTCAGGATGGCTATACATATCAAGAACTTGCAGAAGCTTTAATCTATAAATTAGTTGATCATGATTTATTTGAGGAAATAAAAACGGAAGAGAAACCACAATTAAAAGTATCTCATAAAGGTTATAGTAAAATTGAACTTTCAATTGGACAAAAAGATAACCTTCAACCTGCCTTCATTGTAGGAGCGATTACGGAAGCTACAGGTCTTAGTGGAAAAGATATTGGAAAAATAAAGATTAAAGACCATTATTCCATTGTAGAGGTTCCAAAGCAATACGAATCCTTAATCTTAAATGAATTAAAACAAACTACTATAAAAGGTTTACAGTTTAAAGCTAAGAAAGTAACTGAAAGTAGCACAGAAAAGAAACGTCGTAATAAAGCAAAGAAAGATAGTGATATTACATCAAAAGATCGTAGAATCGCAAAAGAAAAAGCATTTGGTAAAAAAGAAGTAAAAAAGAAACATAAAACAAAGAAATAACATTTTATTTTAAATGCTAAAGTTATATAATTAATAATATTGGAGGAATACTATGAAAAAAGTTCGTACTCGTTTTGCGCCAAGTCCAACGGGATATATGCATATTGGTAATTTACGTACTGCTCTTTATGAGTATTTAGTAGCAAAGAAAGATAATGGAGATTTTTTACTACGTATTGAAGATACAGATCAAGAACGTTTCGTTGAAGGTGCTACGGATATTATTTATGAAACATTAAAACAATGTAAATTGTACCATGATGAAGGACCAGACATTGGTGGACCATGTGGACCTTACGTTCAAAGTGAACGTGTACATAGTGGTATTTATAAAACTTATGCGGAAGAATTAATTAAGAAAGGAAAAGCTCACTATTGTTTCTGTAACCAAGACGCTATTAATCAACAACGTCAACTAGCGGAAGCGAAAGGCATTTCTTTTAAGTACGATGATCCTTGTAAACATTTGCCAATGGAAGAAATTGAACGAAGAATTAAAGAAGAAGCTTATGTTATCAGACAAAATATTCCATCTACTGGTACTACCAGTTTTAAAGATGAAGTCTATGGAACAATTACAGTTGAAAATGAAACGTTAGATGAGTCTATTTTATTAAAAAGTGATGGTTTCCCTACTTATAATTTCGCTAATATTATTGATGATCATTTAATGGGTATTACGCATGTTGTTCGTGGTAATGAATATTTATCAAGTACACCTAAATACAATTTAATCTATGAAGCATTTGGATGGGATATTCCAACTTATATTCACTGTCCACCTGTAATGAAAGATGAACATCAAAAATTATCAAAACGTAACGGTGATGCTTCTTTCCAAGATTTAGTAGCCAAAGGTTATTTGCCGGAAGCCATCTTAAATTACATTGCATTACTGGGTTGGGCACCTGAAACAACACAAGAAATCTATAGTTTAGAAGAATTAACTCAAGCCTTTAATGTAAAACGTATTGGTACATCAGGAGCTATCTTTGATATTCAAAAGCTTACATGGATGAATGGAATGTACTTACGTAATATGGATGAAGAATCATATTATCAACTTGTTCTTCCTGCTTTAGAAAAAGCAGTAAAAAAAGACTATAACTTAAAAGATATCTCTAAAATTTTGCAACAAAGAATCAATTTATTATGTGAAATTGAAGAAGCTGTTGATTTCTTTGATGAATTACCAAGCTATCCAAATGAATATTTCATAAATAAAAAAATGAAAACAGATGAAGCTATCTCATTAAAGTCATTACAAGCAGTTAAAGAACTATATACATCATTAGCACAATGGGATTTTAATACCATTCACGATGAAACCATAGCATTAGTTAGCAAGTTGGAAATTAAAAATGGACAATTACTATATCCAATTCGTGTTGCCTTAAGTGGTAAATTGTTTACACCAGGTGGTTCTATTGAACTAGCACATATTCTAGGAAAAGAAGAAAGTTTACGTCGTATTGACTTAGCGATTTCACAATTACAATCAAAATAAAAAATGCTTGAAATTCAAGCATTTTTTTATATTGTACTTCTTATACGTTCTAAATGAATCGCCAAATACCCTATTTCAGTATACGGTATTTTTAAAGAAGCTTTTTCTTCTATACTATGACAAATCGCTTTGGCAATCTCGTAGGATTTGGTAAAATTAGTACTTACGTATTCATCCATATCTAATTTTAGATGTTCATTTTTCTTTAAACGAGCAAACATATACTTTAGATGAATTAACATACGTGAATAAGATAAACAGTCTTTATTTAAATGTAAATGATATAAATCCTCAATCATAGCCATTGTTTCATTAATGATGATGGTATTTTTCATAGATTCCGCAACACTATTTTTATCTAAAGCGCTATGAATATGCAAGGTAATATAGCTTATTTCATCATCATTAAATCTATAGCCAGTTTTATTATAAATTAAATCTCTACTATTTAATGCAAGGTAATGTTCGTTAGGAAATAGTAAAGATATATCTTTAGAGAAAGGATTTAAAATATCAATTCCTTTTTTCATACGATCAATTGCAAAGGCTATATGGTCTGCTAAGGCAAGCAAGACGGTTTGATTTGCATCAGGATTCAATTTTAATACTTCATCTAAAATAGAACTAGCAATGTCAAGGTAAATTGGATCTACTTCATTTATTGAAGTTTTTATCTCTTCATTTAAAGTATATACTTTTGCATCACCAATATCCATCAACACTTCATCTACTTTACAATGAAAGCCAATCCCTTTCCCTAATAAAATGGTTTCGGCATTGTTTTCTTGATTGATTACTAATAATGCATTATTATTTAATACTTTCTTTACCTTAAACATTCATATACCTCTATTTTATTTCTAAAATTTCTTCTAAAGCATTCACCTCACCCATCTTTTTAACTATAATCGTTTCTTCCGGTTTCAATGATGTAAATACTAAAGGTGTAGCTTCACTCTTTGCATGTTCTTTAATATATTGTAAATCAATTTCTACTAAAAGGTCACCCTTTTTAATCTTTTGACCAGCTTCTACATAAACATGAAAGCCTTCACCTTTTAAATGCACAGTATCAATACCGATATGTAACAATACTTCCGTTTGATTTGATGTAGTTAGCCCTAAAGCATGTTTCGTATCAAAGACAAATTGCACTTCACCATCAAATGGTGCATAAAATTTAGTATCCGTTGGGAAAATAACAATTCCTTTACCAAGCATTTCTTTAGCAAAAGTATCATCTGGTGTTTCAGATAAATCACCCACTCTTCCTTTACAAGGAGCATAAATGACTTCTTTGACTTCTGTTGCAGCATCCTCGATTGCTCCATGATCTAAATATTCTTCTAAATTTGATTTAATAACTGAAACGTGTGGTCCATAAATAATCTGTACACCATTTCCTTTTTTTACAATTCCTTTGGCACCAGATTCAGTTAAGAATTCATCTTTAACCTCTTCAATGTTATGTACAGTACAACGTAATCTTGTTGCACAACAATCCACATCACTAATGTTTCCTTTACCACCTAAACCCTTAGTAATCAACGCACTTACAAGGCTTTGTTCTTGATTAACCGAAGCCACTTGTTTTGCTTCAACATCTTTTCTTGTATATAATTTAACTTCTTGATCATCATCTTCTCTACCAGGTGTTTTAAAATTATATTTTTTAATAATATAGCTAAAAATACCATAATAGAATAAGAAATATAAAATACCGGCAACAACGATCATGAACCAATTTGTTTTTGCATTTCCTTGCATGATACCAAAGAGTGTTAAGTCAATAATACCACCTGAAAACGTCATACCTACGCCTACTTTTAAAATATGCATAAACATATAGGCTAAACCGGCACCCACAACATGAATACCATATAGTACTGGGGCAACAAATAAGAATGTAAATTCAATTGGTTCTGTAATACCTGTAAGCATACTTGTTAAGGCTGCAGATAATAATAATCCACCAACCAATTCTCTTTTTTCTACTTTGGCACACTTATACATTGCATAAGCAGCACCAGGTAAACCAAAAATCATTAATGGGAACTTACCAGACATAAATCTTGTTGCTTCGGTATTAAATACAACTGTTTCCGGACAAGCCAGTTGAGCAAAGAAAATGTTTTGTGCCCCTTCCACTGTTGTATTACATACTGTGGCAACTCCACCAACAGCTGTTTGCCAAAATGGTATATAGAATACATGATGTAACCCAAATGGAATCAGTGCACGCTCCATTACTCCGTATAAGAATGTTCCACCATAACCTGAGTTACGCACTAACTCTCCTACTGCATAAATTCCTTGTTGAACAAATGGCCAAATAAAGAACATTAAAATACCAACGAAGACATATACGATAGTACTAACGATTGGAACAAAACGTGAACCACCAAAGAAGGATAATACTTGTGGTAATTGGATTTTATAATATTTATTATGTAAACTACTTACACCAAGACCTACAATAATACCACCAAATACACCCATTTGTAAGGATTCAATACCCACTACAGATGTAATTGATCCAGCAGGTAAAGTAGAAGCTATGTTTGTTAGTTGTAACATGACATTAATGGCAGAATGCATAACAAAAAATGCAATTGCACTAGCCAATGCTGCAACTTCTTTTTCTTTTTTTGCCATACCAATGGCTACACCAACAGCAAAAATAATTGGTAGATTTGCAAAAATGATGTTACCACTTCCATTTAATACCATTAATAACGAATGCAATAAGGTACCATCACCTAAAATAGATTGTAAACCATAAGCTTCAATCATGGTTTTGTTTGTAAATGATCCACCTATTCCCAACAATAAACCGGCAACAGGTAAGACAGCAATTGGCAGCATGAATGATCTACCAACACGTTGTAAAACACCAAAAATCTTGTCTTTCATCTTGACCTTCTTTCTATCTATGAGGAAATAAAAAAGCATTACCTCAAAAGAATGTTATCTTCTTCTTACGGTTAATGCTTGAATTTAATCAGTTACACGCCATTAAGTTTTATAACGTCCATATAATAACAACATTCTTTTTATTTGTCAACATTCATCTTATTGTATAAATTTTAAGAAAATAAAGATAATATTTTTTTAATCCAAGGAAACTTATTTGTGTATGGAGGATAACGTAGAGGAACATCAAATAACGTTGTTTTTGATATCATACCTTTATAATGACTAAAGGTTTCAAAACTATATTTTCCATGGTAGCGACCTAATCCACTTGTACGAAGTCCTCCAAAAGGTAGATTGTGATCAGAAACATGAATTAATGTATCATTGATACAACCACCACCAAATGGTAAATTCTTCAATACATTATCAATGTTCGTTTTATTTTGCGAAAATATATAACATGCTAAAGGAGTTGGTTGTTCATAAATGGTATCTATCACTTCATCCAGATACTCATAGCTTATAACAGGGATAATGGGTCCAAAAATTTCTTCCTGCATACAAGGATGATTCCAATCTTTACAATTCACTAGGGTAAATTCAAGCTGTAACGTATCAGGATTTGATCTTCCACCATATAAAATATCTGTATCTTTTAATAATGCACATAAACGATTAAAATGGTTTTCATTTATTATTTTAGGATAATCCATATTCAAATATGATTGTTCTTTCCAAAATTGCTTTACATACCTACTACACGCTTTAACAAAGTCGTCTTTTAAAGAATGATGAATATAGATGTAATCAACTGCAACACAAGTTTGTCCGGCATTGATTAATTTACCCCATACGATACGTTTTGCAGCTAAATCAATCTTTGCACTTTCATCAATGATACAAGGAGATTTCCCACCTAACTCTAAAGTAATTGGCGTTAAATGTTTAGAAGCCTTTTCCATAACCACTTTTCCCACTGCAACACTACCGGTAAAAAAGATATAATCAAAAGCTTGGTCAAGCAAATCTTGATTTACGACTCGATTACCAAGACAAGTGGTAACATAGTCATCTATAAAACACTCAGTAATTATTGTTTTTATCACTAAACTTGAATGCTGTGCATAATTTGATGGTTTTAATACAACACAGTTTCCAGCAGCAATCGCTCCTATCAATGGCACAAATGACAACTGAAACGGATAATTCCACGGTGATAATATCAATACGCATCCATGGGGTTGAGGCATAATTATATTTTTAGAGTAAAAATGTACCAAAGAACCCATAGTATTTTTAGTTTTCATTAAAGATTTTAACTTCTTTTTAAAGAAAGACAGTTCACCATAAATCAATGATAACTCCGTCATAAAAGATTCTGTATGTGACTTATTTAAATCTTTCTTTAGCGCATCCAATATATCTTGTTCATATTTTTTTAAGGTTTCTTCCAGTTTATGCAATTGTTGCATACGAAAGGTATAACTATGTGTTACATGTGTTTTAAAATAAGCTTTTTGTTTATTTAATACTTCTTTACCATTCATATTCTCTTCCTTTAATTTGATTTAATAGATGGCTAAATTCTTTTTTTGTTACTATTTTTGGTACAGGATATAAGGGATGAGCTTCTTTATAGGCTCTATAAATTAACATATCAAAATCCTTATCATCAAGAATTGGTATATGTTTAGGAATATTTAATGCTTGATTTAAAAGTCTAATTTCTTTGATAAAAGATGTTGCTTTTTCAGAATTGGAAAGCTGTTGTTCAGGTTTAATCACATCATATAGTGCACTTAATTTATCTATTATTGCATCTTTACAATAATCTAATACATATGGCAAAACAATAGCATTAACATATCCATGCGCTAACTGATAATGACCACCAATAGCGTGTGATAAAGCATGTACATATCCTACATATGCTTTTGTAAAAGCCAATCCAGCCTGATAAGATGCCAGTAACATTTCCCCTCTTGCTTGTATATCTAATGGATGATGATAACATGTAAGTAAATTGGAAAATACTTTTTTTACTGCCTTTTTTGCAAGAGCATTCGTTTCTTGATCTCCCCCTTTTCCAATATAAGCTTCAATCGCATGGGTCAATGCATCCATACCCGTTTCAGCAGTAATATGTTTTGGTAGAGTTAAGGTTAAATTTGGATCTAAAATAGCATAATCTGGTGTTAAGGAAGGATCAATTATAAAATATTTTTCATGAGTTTCTTCATCGGAAATCACAGCTGCCACAGTTACTTCACTTCCTGTACCAGCCGTTGTAGGAATCGCTAATAAAAATGGTATTTTCTTTCGTATCGTTAATAATCCTTTTAACTTTAAAATACTCTTATTTGGTCTAACTACTTTCGCTGCTACTCCTTTTGCACAATCCATGACAGATCCTCCACCCAGAGCAATAATTCCATCACATTGTTTTGATAAATAAATAGAATAAGCCTCCATAACATTTGTAGTTGTTGGATTTGCTACAGTATCAGAATATATGGCATACATATTTAATTGATCTGTAATTTTATTTGATAGTTTTAACTTTACCATCGTATTATCCGTAATGAATAGTGGATGATGAATCTTTTCTTTCCTTAATATTTCTGATACTTCTTGAATTCCATTTACTTTGTTTAAAAGTTTTTGCTTCTTCCAAGGCAACAGTTTCGATACTACTTTCATCATACTTTGATACATTCGACAATATAATTTAAACATAAATACTCCTTTGTCTTTTTAAATAAAAAACTAGATTAAAACAATCTAGTTCTTACACTATCATTTAGCTATGTCTTTTAATAAATTTCATGACTTTATCAAAATAATCTTCGTTATTTAAGCAACTTAAATGATCATTATTCTTATATGTAATAATTTCTTTTAAACTATTATTAGCATAATAATTATCATACGCATAATCCACATGAACTATTGGATCATATTCACTATGAATAAACAACATCGGTATATAATTATTTGCTAAAGAATGACGAACATCTAATTGATTCACGTCAAATTTTAAACGATTTTTAATAATGAATTTCAAATACGGAAGAAATAACTTACCTCCAAATTTAAGATTACGATTTACTTCTTCAACCATTAAATCACTTAAGCTTGTAAAACCACTGTCTACAATACATACTTTTACATTGTCACAAACAATATTGCTACTTGCCATCATAATGGTAACTGCACCATAGCTTAATCCATACAATACAATATTCGCTTTTGGATAAGAAGCTACTAAATCATCAATCCATGTTAATAAATCAAATTGTTCATACCAACCAAGTGTTGTGTATTTTCCTTCTGATTGACCATGACCACGACCATCAACCAATAGGCAATTATATCCAAGTTCATCGAATTTCATTGTCGCCTTCAGCATCTTTGTTAAATCTGTCCCTAAAGGATGTAGCAAAATAACCCATTGATTACTTTCAGGGTGATTAATAATACGTTTACCATGTAAATTCAAACCATCATTTGACTTAATCCAAGTTTCATAGACATTACTAGAGTTATACCAATCTAAAATCGATTGATATTCATCAATATTTACACCTAAATCAAAGCCTTCTTTCTTTTGGATAAAGAAATCATTGAATACTCTTTCTGCAATTGCTACATATGTAGCTCCTGCTGCAACTGTTGTAAGAGCACCAGCAACCATTAAACCTCTTTTAACATTTTTATTCATAAGTCTAACCTATTTATTCCTAAAATCCTTTCTTTTATTAACTGACGATGATCTTGATTGATACTAAACTTATTATATAATTCTTTTATCATTTCTACAAATGATACTTTATATTGTGTAGGTATCGATTTACGTAATAGTAAACGATACATTGCATCAAAATGCTCTGGATACTTTTCTTCAACAAATGTTAATATCGCAGAAGCATTCTCTTTATTCACTTTTAAAAGCATTACTTCTAAATAATCAGCACGGTATTTTACTGCATGCTGAAAAATCAATTCTAAGTTTTCTTTGGAATCTAACAAATATGGAATCACCGGATTAATGGTAATGCCAACCACGACATCCGTATTCTTTTTTATCGTATCAATACACTCAAAACGACTTAGAAAACTATTGCCCATTTGATCAATAATTTTTTCATGTTCTAAATGACTACACATAACATTCATATTTAAACCTACATAAGTCAATGTTGAAAGTTCTTTAATATAGTTTAAATCATTTAGTATATAGTTTGTTTTTGTATAGATTACAATGGGTTGACGATATTTTATCAGTACTTTTAAAATACGGCTAATTAAAAATTCAGCATGAAACATAGGATGATACACATCTATAGTTTTTCCTAAAGCAATGATACCAATACGCTTTGCTTTTAATATCTCTTCTAATGTATGTGCCACCTGTGGATTTAATGTGTAATGTTTGTA
This sequence comes from Erysipelotrichaceae bacterium, assembly GCA_030528645.1. GTDB lineage: Bacteria > Bacillota_I > Bacilli_A > Erysipelotrichales > Erysipelotrichaceae > RQZE01. The sequence continues at coordinate 18,174 of JAUMYM010000013.1, forward strand.
ATCTTCTTCACTACTCAATACAACTTCCTGTAATGGCTCTTGAAAAATATTAAGTTCATAAGCATAAGGGTATTTTTTATTTGTTGGAATTAAAATATCTTGATTCATACCATCACCTTAAAGTAATCATATACTATTTTTTTAGTTCAAGCAAACGATTTGTAATTACATCATATTGCATTTGGTAATTTGATAATTTTATCTCTTCACTCTTTACTTTATCAGGACTCGCTTTTGTCTTGAAATTTGGATTTTGAAGCATAGTTGTACAACGTTGTATTTCTTTTTGAAGTTGTTCCTGCTCTTTCATTAATTTCTTAATTTCTTCTTCTTTATTAACAATTTTATTCATTTCAAATCCAATAGAACCTTGTTGAATAGGACGAATCATTAACTCACCATCTAAGTTTGAAACCCAATGTACTTTACACATCTTATATAAAATGGCAGCTTTAATTTCATCTGGTTGCATACATACTTGTTGAGCATTAAAAACAACCATATCTAATTCTAATGAAGGTTTTAATTGATTGTCTACTTTAATTTGACGTACAGTAGAAATAATTTCAATTAATTGATTTACTTCAAATACATCTTTCATCATTTCTTTTTGACAAATTGGATACTCACTAATAGAAATTGATGTTTTATTTGGATATAACGTTAAAAATATTTCTTCTGTTACAAATGGCATAAATGGATGAAGCATCTTAATAATGTTATCTAATACATATACTAATACAGAAATTGTTGTATGTTTAATTGTTTCATCTTCACTTTGTAAACCGGACTTACTAAATTCAATATACCAGTTACAGAAATCATCCCAAACAAAACGATATAATTCATTGCCAACTAATGCAAATTCATAACGTTCCATATTTGTTGTGACATGATCTAATGTATGATGCAAGGATGCTAAAATCCATTCGTCTGTAAGCGACAACTGCTTTAATTCTAAATTTGTTAAATCAAAGTTTTCAGGAATATTCATAATGACATAACGTGCTGCATTCCAGATTTTATTAATAAAGTTCCAAGATGCTTCTACTTTGGTAGGTATATAACGCATATCTTGACCAGGTGTTGAATTGGTTGTTAAAAAGAAACGTAAGGCATCTACACCATATTGATCAATAACATCCATTGGATCAATTCCATTGCCAAGTGATTTACTCATCTTACGACCTTGTTCATCACGAATCAATCCATGAATCAAAACATCTTTAAATGGAATTTGCTTTGTAAAGTAACGAGCTTGAAACGCCATACGAGCAACCCAGAAGAAAATAATATCATAACCTGTAACCATGCAATCGGTTGGATAATAACGCGTGAAGTCTTCTGTAATTTCTGGCCATCCTAAGGTTGAAAACGGCCATAAAGCACTTGAGAACCATGTATCCAATACATCTTCATCTTGAATATAGTTTTCCATATCTTTAGGAGGAACTTCACTAACAAAAACCTCTTTTGTTTCCTTATGATAGTATGCAGGAATACGATGTCCCCACCACAATTGACGTGAAATACACCAATCTTCAATGTTTTCTAACCAACCAGTAAATGTTTTTTCAAAGCGTGCTGGATAGAAATTAATTTTTTCATTCCCTGCTTGATGTTTAAGTACATCATCAGCAAGTGGTTTCATCTTCACAAACCATTGTTTCGATAAGTATGGTTCAACAATAACATCCGTACGCTCACTATGTCCTACTTGATGGATATGTTCTTCAATAGAAATTAAATTACCTTCTTCTTTAATTTTTTCAACAAGAAGTTTGCGACATTGAAAACGATCTAGTCCTTTAAATTCCAAAGCAAGTTCATTCATTGTACCATCTTCATTCATACATATAGGCATATCTAATTGATGACGCAAAGCAATTTGATAATCATTTGGATCATGTGCCGGCGTACATTTCATGGCACCAGTACCGAATTCCATATCAATATAACTATCTCCAATGATAATTAACTCTTGATGATTAGCAGGGTTAATCGCTTTTTTACCAATTAAATGCATAAAACGTTCATCTTTTGGATGTACAACTAAACATACATCACCAAACATCGTTTCTGGGCGTGTAGTCGCAACTGCTAATGTTTCATCGCTACCAACAATCGAATATTTAAATGTATAGAAATTGCCTTTCACTTCTTTATGAATTACTTCAATATTACTTAATGCTGTTTTAGCTTGAGGATCCCAGTTAATAATACGATAGCCTTGATAGATTAAACCATTATTATATAAATCCACAAACACTTTATTGACAGCTTTATTTAAACCATCATCTAAAGTAAAACGTTCACGAGAATAATCTAACGAGTTTCCAAGTTTTGCCCATTGACTACGAATAAAAGTTGCATATTCTTCTTTCCAAGCCCATGCTTGTGTTAAAAAACCATCACGTTTTAAATCATAGCGTGATAAACCTTGTTCCTTTAAGCGTTGTTCAACTTTAGCTTGTGTAGCAATACCAGCATGATCCATGCCCGGCAAATACAACATATCATAGCCCTGCATACGTTTATAACGCGCAATAATATCTTGCAACGTATTATCCCAAGCATGTCCTAAATGCAATTTCCCGGTAACATTGGGAGGAGGAATCACAATTGTATATGGCTTTTTATCTGATTCATAAGCCTTAAATAAATCTAAGTCTACCCATCGTTGATACTTCCCTTTTTCTACTTCTAAATGATTGTATTTTGTTTCTAGATTTTTCATACTTTTCTCCTTCAATAAAAAAATCGTCCTATCATAAGGACGATTATCGCGGTACCACCTTAATTCATATCAAAAGATATGCACTTCCTTGTTTAACGCACTTCACGGATTTTCCTATTTACTTAGAAAACCAACTCCTAGACTACATTCACCTACCGTACGATCCTTTTCCATCCACCAAGAATTTTCTATATGTCACCAATAGATTACTACCTTCTATTCACAGTTATTAAATGAATTATATCAAACCTTATTCAGATGTCAATAATTCTTCCAATTTTTTCCAAACAACATCAACACCCATTGATGTTACACTTGAAAATGGAATAATACTATCTTTGGAAACATTTAATGTTTCTGCAATTACTTTTAAGTTTGTATGCCATTGGCTATTCTTAATTTTATCTGCCTTTGTAGCTACTATAAACGTAGCAATGTGATTACTTCTAGCATACTCAATCATTTCAACATCATCTTTCGTTGGTTTATGACGAAAATCAACAATCATAAATAATGCTTTTAATTCTTTACGCAATGAAAAATATTCATCCATCATTTGACCAAAAGCAATAAATTCTTTTTGACCTCTTGTAGCATAACCATAACCGGGAACATCCACTAACATAAAACGATTATCAACTTTAAAGAAGTTTAACAAACGTGTCTTTCCTGGCATTTTACCAACATAAGCTAAATTCTTACGATTTACCAATGTATTAATAAAACTACTTTTACCAACATTACTACGTCCAGCTAGCACAAATTCAAAACAACCATCCTTTGGCCAAGCACTTTTTTCTTTTGCACTGGTTACAAATTCTACGTCATGATACTTCATATTAACTCACCAATGCAACTTTAATAACTTCACTTACCTCTTCTACCGGTATAAACTCAATAGTTTCTTTAACAATGCTTGGTACATCTTCTAAATCTTTAAGATTTGCTTTAGGGAAACAAATTTTCTTAATACCACTACGATGAGCAGCCAGTGATTTTTCACGTAAGCCACCAATAGCTAAGACATTCCCACGTAAAGTAACTTCACCAGTCATAGCGATATTGCTATCGACCTTACGATTTGTAATCGCTGATACTAAGCATGTGGTAATTGTAATCCCTGCACTTGGACCATCTTTTGGAATTGCGCCTTCTGGAGCATGAATATGAATATCATGTTTATCAAAGAAAGTTATGTCAATCTTATATTTATTTGCATTTGCCTTAATATAGTCCAGAGCAATTGAACATGATTCTTTCATAACATCCCCTAAAGAACCGGTAATAACCAAACGACCTTTACCTTCAAAATAATTTACTTCAATTGGTAATACATCACCACCAAAGGCTGTATACGCTAAGCCGGTAACAACACCAACTTGATTTTTCTTTTCTTTTTGTCCATGGTCGTATAATGGTTTACCCAACCATTCACCAATTAATTTGATAGTAATCTTAACTGATTTTTTACCATCTTTTAAAATAGCAAGAACAGATTTACGGCATAATGTAGCAATCACTCTTTCTAATTGACGCACGCCAGCTTCTCTTGTATAGTGACGAATTAAATAAATAATCTCTTTATCTGTAATTTTAAATTTCTTTACATCTAAACCATTTAAAGCGGCTTGTTTAGAAACTAAATGTTCCATGGCAATGTTTACTTTTTCAAGTTCTGTATACGAAGATAAATTAATAATTTCTAAACGGTCTTTTAAAGCACTTGGAATATTTTCAAGATAATTTGCAGTCGCAATAAATAATACTTTACTTAAATCATATGGTTCTTCTAAGTAATGATCAGAGAACATTTTATTTTGTTCCGGATCTAATACTTCAAGCATCGCACTTGATGGATCTCCTTTATAATCAGATGCCATCTTATCGATTTCATCAATTAAGAAGACAGGATTGATTACTTCTGCCTTTTTCATACCTTGAATGATACGTCCGGGTAAAGAACCTAAGTATGTTCTACGATGCCCTCGGATTTCAGATTCATCTTTGACTCCACCTAAACTCATTTTTACAAACTTACGATTTAATGCATGTGCAACAGATTTTGCAAGTGAAGTCTTCCCTACTCCCGGAGGACCCACTAAACATAAAATAGGTGCATTTAAAGACTTTGTCATACTCTTGACTGCTAAATACTCTAAAATACGTTCTTTTACTTTTTCAAGACCATAATGTTCTTCATTTAATATATCACTAGCAACATTTAAATCTTCATTATCTTCACTTTCTTGATACCAAGGTGTTTTTAATAACCAATCTAAATATGTGCGAACAACACCACTTTCTCCTGCTCCACTTGGAAGCATTTCATATTTAGCAAGTTCTTCAAGTGCTTTCGCTTTTACATGTTCCGGATATGGATTATCCATAATCATTTGACGAATTGTGCTACTATCATCATTTAGATTTGGAACATCCCCTAACTCTTCTTTAATAACTCTTAATTTTTCACGCAAATAATATTCACGCTGTCCGGTTTCAATTTTATCTTTAACTTTACTATTAATTTCATTTTCAATTTTAGATAACTCTTTATCACGAGCTAGTTCTTCTAAAATTAATAATAGACGTTCATTTACATTTAATGTTTCTAACAATGTTTGACGTACAGGTAATTTAAAATTATAGTATTGAGCAAATTGATCACTCAATGTTACTGCCGATACACCTTGTGTTAACTTACTAATTAATTCAGGTGGAAAAACATTGGATAAGTTACCAATGTTTTCAAACTCTTTGGCAAGACTTGTAATAAGAGCCATCTCTTTCTTTTCATCACCCTGTATATTATTTAAACACTTAACATTTGATACAATAATTTGCCCATCATCTTCATACGTTAAGATTTTAGCGCGTTCTAAGCCTTCAAAACGAACACGCATAAAACCATTTTTACGCTTCACATTTTTAATGCGACATAATGTACCAAATTTATAAATATCATCCATCGTTGGTTCATCTACAAGAGGATCTATTTGACTCACCAATAAAACAAAATTATCAAATTTATGCATCGATTCTTCAATCGAATTAATACTCTTTGTTCTACCAACTTCAATCACCAACTCTTGTGATGGGAAAATAATAATACCACGAGTACATACGACTGGAACATGAACTTCAAACTTTTCTTTTTCCATTGTTACCTCCTAACTTTAGGCAAAAAGACGCAAAGCGTCTTTTAATAAATTATTTACCTTTAATAAAATCTAAAGCTTTCTGTAATTTTACATCATAAGCTAAATTTTCGCTAGGAATAATATTCTTAACTTGGTTAATATCCATTGAATATTGATTAGCAATTGCTTGATATTGAGCTTCAATATCTTCTTCTTTTACTTCTAATTCTTCCGCAGTCGCAATCGCTTCTAACACTAAGCGTAATTTAACTTTATTTTCTGCATCTTGTGCCATTTGTTGACGCAATGATTCTTCACTTTGACCTGTCATATTAAAGAATTGTTCTAAAGAGAAACCTTGTTGTTGTAAACGATAGCCATAATCTTTAATCATATCGTCTGTTTCACTTTGAATCATAGCATCAGGAATTTCAACCGTAGCATTTTCAACTACCTTTGTTATTAAATCATTTGTTGCTTTATTATCAGCATCTGCTTGTTTTTGAGCCAATAATTGATTCTTTAAATATTCTTTTAATTGTTCAACTGTAGTAACATCCTTAATATGAAGTTCACTTACAAACTCATCATCTACTTCCGGTACACGTTTTACTTTAATTTCATTTACTTTTACTTTAAAGACAACTGCTTGTCCCTTTAAATCAGTAACATGATAGTTTTCAGGGAAGCTAAGTTCAATATCTTTTTCTTCATTTACTTTCATACCGATTACTTGATCTTCAAATCCAGGAATGAATGAGTTTGAACCAATCACTAATGGATGATTTTCACCTTTACCACCATCAAAAGCTACACCATCTTTGAATCCTTCAAAATCAATAACGGCAGTATCTCCAGTTTCAACTGTTGCATCTTCCGCTTTCACTTCAAGATCCGCATATTGTTGTTGTAAACGATCTAATTCTACATTTACCGCTTCATCATCAACACTTACTTCTTCCACTTCAAATGGTAAGTCTTTATATTGTCCTAATGTAACTTCAGGTTTTACAGTAACAACAAATGTTAAATCAACCTTAGTTTCATCAATATGTTCAACTTTTAATTCAGGACGAGCAACTGGCCATAAATTATGTTCTTCAATACCATTTCTTAATGCTTCATTTGCAACTACATCAATTGCTTCCATTAGAATTTGTTGAGGATTGATGGAACCACGAACTAATTTTTCTGGAGCTTGTCCTTTTCTAAATCCTTTAATTTCTACGTTTTTTGCTAATTTATCAAATGCTTTCTTTTGTGCATCTAACCAAACTTCACCTTCAATCGTAACTTGTAATTCACCTTGTGATTTTTCTTTTAACGTCCAATTCGACATACTTTTCCTCCTATTTTTACTAGCCTATTAATTATATCAAATATGAATTAAATATCAATATTTAAGCATATCAGCTTACCCTCTAATAAACGATATTGAGAAAAATGATCATTCAATTCTTTTAATGCTTCATCCTCTTTAAACATTTCATATAAATATTTAAGAATAGAATACCCTATTGCTTCACCTTCTTTTTCCTCATATGTAATAGGTAGTGATAACATACATTCCTGTATCAATAAATCCATTGCCATCTTATGTAATGAGGGATTATGATTTAAATATATATCAAACATTGACTTAGCCTTTTGATAACCATCCGATTGGGCAGGTTGTTCCACAAAGCATGGTATAAAAGTATAAGATATATCCTCTATACAGTACGTTACTTCATAATCTACACCTTGCATAATCAAAGACTCAATTAACAAACTCGCTACAAGTCGATTGGGTTGATGAGTTAAGTAGGTATTAACCATATCTTGATAATGACGTAAGTTTAATTTATCTAATACTGTAACAGCCTTTAACTGTTTATCATACGAACTATGAAGATACTCTTCCAACTCTTCATCGGTAAGTGAAAAAGAACGAGGATTCTTTTCAATGGATGCAGATAATGCTTCTAACTCCTTCTGATAAACAAGAGGAATATAAGGCATGGATAATTCTTCTTTTAATATAGAAGATGCTTCTTGATGTTTATCTTCTTTTAATAAGGTTTTAATTCTATCAATAATTTCATCATAATAATTCATATAATCACCCTTAAAATCATACCATATTTATAGTATTAAAAAAGAAACAATCTAATTTGTTTCTTTATGATTACTGTTATTTCTTTCATCCATAACTTTATAAACGGTATATTTTGTTAAATCATAGATATAATCCTTTGGAAATGGAATATCGTTTTCCAACTTATCAAATATCAGCTCGATACTTTCTAATTCTTTCTTTAGTTGTTCATCGTTTAATGTAATCGCATGACTATAAATAGTATCTAATAATTGATAATGGTCTTTTATTGGTAATAGTGTTGGAAATGCTTGTTTGATTGCAGCATAACGATCATTATCTATTTCATATCCATATGTAACACTTTCATCAGTAATCCAATATTTACGATTAAACTTTAATAATTTAATAAAAAACAAACTGACATAACTATAATTTACAGATAAATATTGCGGTAACAGTCTCATGGTTTCATAGTTTGGTTTAAAGCATACAAAGCCTACCAAATCTGTTTTCCTTCCTGATCCAACTATAAAAAACATATTTACTCCTCCGAATAATATTATGACGAAGTTATATTAAACATTCAATTTAATAAAAAAGAAACAATGTACTTGCATTGTTTCTTTTATTTTATTTTGCTTCAGATACGTTTTTATCGCTTGCTGCATTTTTACCAGCAATACGTCCAAAGACTAAAATGTCTCCTAAAGCATTACCACCCAAACGATTTGCCCCATGAATACCACCAGTTACTTCACCAGCAGCATATAAGCCTTGGATTACGTTTCCATTTACATCAATCACTTGTGCTTCTTTATTAATTTTAATACCACCCATTGTATGATGTACTGTAGGAATACGTGGAGCTGCGTAGAATGGTCCTTGATTGATTGGATCTTTAAATAATGTACGTCCAAATGGATCTTTAATTTCTCCACTTACTGCTTTATTATATTCTTCAATTGCCTTTACAAGATTATTTGGGTCAACCTTAATTTGAGCAGCTAACTCTTCTAATGTTTCTCCTTTAAATGCACGACCTTCTTTAATCAATGCATTGACTGATTCATTAAAGTTATTCACTTCATCACCAGTAGGATAATCATGACTATCTAAAATTACCCATAGCAATGAATCCGTTTGTTCCATAAGCGCCGCTGTCATAACATCACGTCTAGCACCTTCATCTACAAATCGATTTCCTTCTTTATTTACAAAAATACGATTTTCAACCGCTTTTTCAATATTACCACTTAATGAACCTGTTTTTGGATCTCCCATTGGCAATAATTGAATATATTCCATACCAACTAATTCCGCATTTACTTCCTTAGCCATTAAGATACCATCTCCGGTAGCACCAGGATGATTTGTAGATTTAATATTTTCACCTAAATCTTTCCAAATTGTATTGTATTCTTGGCGCATTTGCACATTAGCACCAAAACCACCTGTAGCAATAATTACAGCATTATTAGCATTTAATGTAACTTTATTACCCGATTTACCAGTAGCCACAACACCTGTTACACGATTATCTTTTACAATTAATTGTTCTGCTTTTGTTTCTAATAAAACTTCAATATTTTCATTAGCATCAATATATTTTTGATATGTATTAAAGAAACCTGTACCAACCGGATCAGAAGGTTTGTGCGCTCTTGGCCATAAACCACCTAAAACTGTAAATGTACCTGGTTCAAACTTCATACCTAAGCTTTGTAACCATTCAACGCCATCCCATACATTATCCACATATGTACGAATAAGTTCTGGATCACCTTTTTTATCTCCACCTTCATAAGTTTGTTGAAAGTGTAATTCTGTAGAGTCTTTATTTGCCTTTGCAGTTTCACTTCCATCATCGACAGCATTTAAAGCACCGCCTGACATAATGGTATTTCCACCCACTTTTGGCATCTTTTCAATAACGATAACACTTGCACCTTCTTGATGTGCAGTAACAGCTGCCGCTAAACCAGCTCCACCTGCACCAATCACAATAACATCCGCTGTTAAAGTTACATCTTCTTCTTTTTTAACAGTATCTTTTACTTGTTTTAATGCTTCTACATCATAACCAGCTTCTTTCAATGCTTCCGCAGCAGCAGCTAAAATAGCGTTACTCGTTACTGTTGCTCCTGAAATAGTATCTACACCTAAACCTTGAATCGCAACGATTCTTTCAGGAATCGAAGAGATAGCTAAATCACTGATGTTTGGTGTTTCTTGGTGTTCAACGACTTTAATCGTTTTAATTTTTTCACCTTCTACCACAGCTTCAAGTTTAAGTGGCCCATTATGTCCATCTACTGTTGCTGTGTAAGTTCCATCCGTTACTTTCTTAGCAACATCTGTTTCTTTTGGCTTATTATTACAAGCGACAAGTGAAATTGATAAAAAAGTAACAATTAGAAATGTCAAAATCCTTTTAAGTCTCATAATTTTTTCCTCCTAATAAGATTATAAAGATTAGAGTAACACTAAGGTCAAGTAAATTTTTACTATGTTAATTTTAAGAGTAAATAATGATAATTTAAATAATGGTCGTTATGGGCAATTGAATGCACAATACTACTATAACAATCTAAATGTGAGCTAATACCATGTTTTTTTAGATAATCCTGTAAACGATGAAACGAATCAAAACCAAATGGATCTCGATTTTTCTTTTCATAAATGGTAATTAAATATTTTCCTTTTGGTATCATCTGAAATTGTGTGACATCTAAATTCAACTTTAATGCATGTTGATAATTTATATTTAAACCGAAATGATATTCTAACTCTCCTTCTTTTAAATCGACAATCGGACTTGGTATTCTACTAACCCATTGTACAAGTGGAGAATACTTTAATACTTCATTTCTTAAGTGAATTAAGTGTTCATTTTGTTCAATGATTTCTTGATTTGAAAATTCTAAACGAAGAATATCATCCAATTCAATTTCAATTACCTCATCTTTTAATCTATCAAAAATTGAAAAGAAACGATTAAATTCATCTATTTTCTCAAGACATAATTGTTTAAATAAAATCTCTTTTGCAATCACTTCTTTTTGTAAGTTAAGTTTTTCAATTAATTCATCACTCTTAGAATTCTTTAAGATTTTAATCGTTTCATTTAACGAAAATCCTAAATCTGTATACATGCAAGCTAAATTAAAACGTCTAGTATCTAACACTGAATAATAGCGATACCCATTTTGTGTATCACTAACCGGACTAATAATATCTAGTTTTTGATAATAGCGTAGCTTATGAGTTGTAGTTCCTAGTAAATTTGCCATTTGCTTAATTGAATAACGCATACAAATCCCTCTTTAGTCTTTCATAATAACAATATCATCTTCCATAATCATCGTTTTACCATTGGGTATTACCAATTTATCATCACGAATAATAAAGATAACCAGTTGATTCTTTTTAAATAAAATTTCAGATAACGTTTTATTTACCCAACGATGCTCTCTATCTATAATTACTTCTTCTAAATGGATTGGTTTGGTATTAGTAACAACTTTTGTCACTAATATTACTATATCATTTACTTCTATTTTAAAATTTCCATCCGGCGTAATTTCTTCATTGTTACGATTAACACTAACTAATAACGTATCCATAGGCAGGATAATATCTTTAACCAATTGATTTTTCCAACTATGATTTTCTTTGATTTTAATTGGAATCGATTGTACCGGTAATTCTTCAACATAATCATTAAATGTTTTTAAAACATCACTACTATCATCAAGCATATGATATTTTTTGCTAGCGTACGGTAAAATCATACCTTGAATCAAAATAGAATACAAAACAATTAAAAAGACAATATTAAATAAAAACTGAGTATTAAATGTTGTACTAACCGCAATCATGATTGCAAATACAATCGAAGATGCTCCTTTTAAACCAGCAAGTGAGATGATAAACATTTGATTCCAATGCAATTGAAATCTATGTATTAATAACCATACAATAATTGGTCGAGCAAAAAAAGTTAAAAAAAGAAAAATGAAAAATGAACTATATAATACACTACCTAAGCTAGATGGTGTTGCTAATAAACCAATCATAAAAAAAGTTAGCATCTGCATTAAAGCGGTAATACCATCAAAGAAATTAACCAGAATTTTTTTATTGGGTAACATTTGATTCCCTAACAATAGACCCATCAAATATACACTTAAATAGCCATTTCCTTGTACATACAACGGTAATACATAGGCAATTAATACCATGGCAAAAACAAAAATAGTATCAAAGCCATCGCTGATAAATTCAACATGATTTAAAATATATTTTGTTAAATAAGCAAAAACAACACCTAAAATACATCCAAATATCAGTTGTAAGCCCAACAACTTTACTATATCAAATAATTTAAAAGTACTGTATTGTGCAATATTCAAAATTAAAATGGTAATTAAATAGGCAAATGGATCATTACTACCACTTTCTAACTCAAGTAAAGATGCTGTATTATATTTTAAATTTAATTTACGTTGCTTTAAAATAGCAAAAACGGAAGCTGCATCGGTAGAACTGATAGCAGCTCCAATCGCATAGCTTAATAAGCGATCCATGTTTAAAACATACTCACAAAATGCACCTACAAACAACGCTGTAAAAACAACACCTAACGTTGAAAGCAGAACTGATTGTTTTACGACCGGTTTCGCCATCTTCCAATTCGTATTAAATCCACCATAAAAAATAATAAAAATAAGGGCTATTGAAGATAGCTCTTTCACTAACTTATAATTTTCAAACTGTATTTTAAAAATACCATCACTACCAAATAATAAACCCAAACTAATAAAAATAATTAACGTTGGTAAGCCTGATTTTTTTGATAGTTTTGAAAAAGCCAAACAAGCAATAATTATAAAAGCAAAAACTAAAATATACAGTTCCATGATTAGCTCCTTTTCACTATAAATGATCTCAAATGAATAAAATACGTATATCCATTATACCTTTTTTTACTGCCATTTCCTATAGATAAAATAGATATTACTTCTCTTTTTTTAATGGAAACCAAGGTATACAACGATTTACATGTTTGGAATAAGAAAGATATTCATTTGGGTATCGTTGAAGCAACCATTTTTCTTCTGTATTGATTAATAACAAAGATAGAATTAGCCAATGAATAACAAGGAGTGGAAATAACATAATATTTCCATTTATAAGTAATATAGCAAAATGTACAAGCAAAAAAGAACTATAAATTGGATGACGCACATAACTATATGCACCGGTTGTAACCAATTGGTTTTGTTTAATTTTACTACTAATTCGATTAAAAAAGACAGCTGATATCCATAAAACAATGGCTAAGATGATGAATATAAGTGAAAATATTTTAAATAATAAACTGAAGGATGGTAGATAATAGATAAACGATTTACTATTTGTATAATAAATACTAAAAAACGTCAAAGAAAAACTAAATAGAATATAATATGGACCCACACCAAAAAGAGGTAAATTACCTTTAGTTTTCATTATGCAGTTCTTCTTTCTTAACTAAGATATAAGTATCTATAAATTCAAAAATAATTTGACGTAAAAAATCATCTAGATACAACAATCCTTGATCTTTCATTTCTTGTGGTATTCCATAATATGCTTCCGCTACACTTCCAGCAATTGCAGCCACCGTATCACTATCTCCACCGATGGAAATTGCATTACGTATTGTATCTTCATAACTATTTGATTCAAAGAAAGCCATTAACGCTTGTGGAACTGTATCTTGACATGTTTCATTAAATTTATAAGTAGCACGTATCGAATCTAATGTAAACTCCATTGGATAGTAGTGGGTATGAATATAATCTTTTATATCTGACATCGAAGAACCATTTTTAGCCATGTATATTGCAACTGCAACCGCTTCTGCACCTTTAATTCCTTCTTGATGATTATGAGTAACTGCTGTTACCTTATAGGATAATTCTTTAACTTCTTTCAAACTTTTTGCAACATACGCCACAGAACTAATACGCATTGCAGCACCATTTCCATAACTATGATATGGTTTGGGATGGCTTTGCATTAGCCATTGTGCAAAATAACCACCGTAACCACCATACGGATAGCTTCTTCCTATTTTTTGCATCCAATAAACTGTTTTATCTTCTAAATCCCTATAATCTTCTTTAGACGTTAAAAATGCTTTAGCAATCGCAATGGTCATTAAGCTATCATCTGTAAAGAAACAATTAGAATGAAAAAAAGTAAAATCTTTCTTTTTATAATTATGAAATTCAAATCTTGAACCAACAATATCTCCAATAATTGCACCTAACATACTACTCTCCTTTTACCATACCTTTATTGTATATAAAAACATGTTTGCTGACAAACATGTTTTATGATTCCTACATTATTATTTTAAGCCTAAAAATCTAAATTGACCAAATGCACTATCTACATGGAAATCAGGAACTTCTGTTTTAGGATCTACCCATGAAATCCATTGCATAATCAATTCATCATTATTCTTTGTAAACTCTGCTCTAAATACACCTACACGTATCATTTGATCTTCTGAGAATAAATTTAAAGCCTTTAAAGTCGCTAATGGGATATAACCTTCTACAATGTATCCATCCTCAACGATAGTAGCAGCATTTTTAGCCCCTTCAAAGTTAAATTTTGAATCAAACTCACGATAATACTTAATCGAATAATCATGAGCTCTTCCTAATGGATCTACTTCTGTTGCATAGTATAGAGGAATCTTATATTCTACCGGTTTATCGACTGAACCACTTGCAAAGAATAATTCTACACGATCTTCATTATCGACCGTACTTTCATCCTCTTTCCATTGTTCTTCTGATACAACAGCTTGATCTTTTACTACAAAACTAAAGTAAAAGTTTGTATTATCATGATATGCTTTAAATTCAGTAAATGGAGCTTCTACTTTTTCCCATGGATACAAGAAACTTCCTGAAATAGCTCCTAAAGGTTTCCACACTTCTTCCTCTAAAACACCATCAATGGTAGCAGCAACTTCACGATAATTAACATCATAATTGCTTGTACTTAGCTGTGCTTGACTAACGGTCTTAACAGTTACTTCATTATTATTTGATGTTGTAGAAGGTTGTGTGGAAGTTGTATTGTTTACAGATGGAGTGGCACAAGAAACTAGTAGAAAAGCAGCGATTAGAACAAATAGTTTCATATAAAATCTTTTCCTTTCTGATTCATATTCCAAATAGTAAGTATTCTTTTAACCTCCTTTCTTTATTAAACTTACTATACATGATACTTAAAACAATACTTATCTTAATTTCAGTGTAAAACAAGCTAATTTAATTGTCAATTGAAGTACGTTGTTCATGAAGATAGTTATAAAAACAATCTTTTAAATATTTCATCTCTTCACTAGCATTTATAGAATGTTGATACATAAAACGATGACCGAAGGAACTAGCATAAAGAAACGAAAGAATAATCATAATGATACTTTTAGGTAAAAATAGAAAATAATTCATTTTTTTCGGTAACAAACGATGATGTATCTCTTTAATCTGCTTAAAATTATCTTTTAATTGCTTAACGGTTTTATTCAAAACTTTAAAATTAGTTCCAACCCGTTTTGGATTATCACTTATATAATATGCATTCGCTAAAGGAACTACCATAGCCAAATGACATACTTGCCATACATGCATATCCTCTACTATTTCATATGGAATTTTAGATGTTTTAAAAATCTGTTCCAACTTTTGTAAATCTAGCATATTTATGTTCTTTGTTCTTCCAAACGTCGTTTTTTGAATATAACTAGGTGTTAAACTCGCTTTTAAAACTCCATGTTCATCTAGATTACCACCTGCTCCCGGAAAAGCAGGCAAGATAGTTTTACCACACAATTCTTGCCAAAATGAATACGCATCTGCTGTATTAACCATTGTTACAATCGTTTTACTTACATTAGGTTTCAGTTGTTTCAATGCATCATGAATTTGATAAGCTTTTACTACTACAAAAATATAATCATAAATATCATAATCATGCAGTTGTTCAATCACCGTTACATTCGCTTTTTTTATTACTTTATGTTCTTCATACAATAAACCTTGATTTATAAGCTGTTGTAGACGTTTTCCTCTTGCTAATACTGTTACTTCATATCCGGCATTTGAAAAGTAAACCGCATATAAAGAACCAATAACACCGCAACCTACTATCAATAGTTTCATTATGATTCATCCTTTCTATTTAAAAGAAAAATGAGTGTATCTCTATACACTCATTGTATCATTTAATTTACTTTATATCCTTGTTTATAGTTTAGTACTACTACCAGTGTTACTACCGTAGTTAACAGTAACCATTGATATAACGTTGTACTGCTTGAATCTTGCGTCTTTGGGATGCTTGGTTTATAAGGTGTCGATACAACTTCTTCCTCTACATCACTTGGTTTTGAAATAATTTTTGTGTTAATCACTGTAAACCCTGTTGCATCTGGTTGTATGACAGTCATATAGCCAAAGATTGGTTCTTGTTTTACAGTATATACAATTGGATGTCCATCTCTTTGATCATATATCAATAAATTATTGAATGCACCTTGCCAAGCAGTTGTATTATCAACTCTTATCACTTGTCCGGTATCTTGATTATCAGCAAATAGTCTAAGGATACTATGACTTGAAACAGCCCCAATCCAGTTTACTTTTACCGAAATATTCTTAGTTTCTTGAGAAATATTTTTTACTGTAACCCCATTTGGATTATTTTGAACCACAGAAGTATATCCGACAATTGGCACTTCTTGTACTGTATAACGAATTTCCGCATGAGTAACAAAATCATATTTATGTAAGTTAGCAAAAACACTCTTCCAATTTGTTGATTCATCAACTGTTATCGTGATACCTTGATCTACACCATCCGCAAATAATTTAAACGTTGCAGATGCTTGTTTAGGTCCAACCCATTCTTTCGTCACTTCAAGGTCAAACACTTCGTAATTTAATACATCAAATTCATTAGGCATTGGATTTAAAATCGCATTTTGATATCCGTCAACAACAACTTCTTCAACATTATATACATATTCATGATGATCAACAGGATCATATTTCAATAAATTTTCAAAACTATCTTCCCATCCCATGGCTTTTGTTAATATTAGTTTTTTACCTGTATCTTGATCATCTTTTAAAAGTTTAAATGTTGCACTATCTAACTCTTTTCCTAGCCATTTTTTCTTAACAACAACTTTTACTTTTTCATCCGCACGTTTATTTAAAACGGTTTTAACGGCTAGTTTTTGATCATTGAAATCACTTACAACTACTTTAATTGGTGTTGCATCTAACAAATATCCTGCTGGAGCCGTTACTTCTGTAAGCGTATAAGCATCTTTTAGCAAATTATCAAAAAGAATTTCTCCTTGATTATTTGTTGTTAAACGTGCAATCTCTAATCCAGTTGCATCACGAACCAATTTAAACTCTGCACCAGGTAAAACTGTTCCATTTTGATCTGTTTTAACCACTTTAATCTTATATTGATAGCCAATCACTTCACTACCACCTACATTGTAAGTAAGCACTGATGTTACAGGTAAAACGTTAATGTTATCACCTGTTAAAGAAGCGGTATTGGTAATCTTTTCTCCTTGTATCGGGTCATAATTTGTTGTGGCACGATAACGAATACGATAGCCTTCCGTAGGTAAAACAGTACCTAAATCAATACGAAAACCTTTATTATCCGGATCCATATGAATCGTAAATTGATTACTTACATCCACAGATGGATCTAATTTAAATGTACCATCTCCTGCATCTACCCATGTTCCTTTAGAAATAATGATATTACTAATATTTAAGTTAACATCATCTGCGAAACGATCTTTAAGTACCGCATTCTCTATTTGTAATGATTTTTGATTTAAATCAATACGATAATCAAGCGAACGCTTATCTTCTCCCCCTACTTTCCATCCAACTTTCTGTATATCAAATGGTGTTGCAGCAGGAGCACCATTATAATGAATCATACCATTATAGATAGTTGTTCCATTTGAAACTAATGTTACCGGAACATCTTGTTCACCAATTACATTCGCATTTTCAACACGTACTAAAAAGAAAAAACTTCCTTCAATATCATTAAAATTAACAATTTCATCTGTATATGTAAGCGTAATTTGATTTGTCTGTTTATTAAATCTTACATTTGCAAATGTTTTGTTATCTTTTTTTATTTCAATTGGTACTTCTTGGGTAAAAGTAAGCTCCGGATTCATTTGAATGGTTGTTGTATCTCCTGGAGATACAGCTCCATTTGGAATACTAAAATTCAATGAAAACTTTAATTCTTGCCAAATATCTACATTACCAATAGGAGAACCGTCCCTTTTGGTTAAAGTGACTTGATGAAATGTTATTTCTTTTTCTGCAGCAAATACTTGAATCCCTGTAAGTAAAAAGCAAAAAATGCTACAGAGTAAAAGAAATGATTTTACTATTTTTTTCATGTTACTACCTCTTTACTTCATTATCTATCACACATTATAACATAAATTTTAAAAATATAAAAAGATTATTTAAAAATGAATGAATAATCTTTTCAAAGTTCTTAAATAACTTAAAAATTATAGAAAATGTTTAGAAACTTTTATTTATTTAATAAATGGAATAATGTTTTAACCATTGATCCAGTTGCACCCTTTTTGTTGCAATCATACGGTGTAGAAATATAGGCTGTACCAGCTATATCAATATGTAACCATGGCATTTCTTTCGCAAGGAATGACCCTACAAATAAACCGGCTGTAATTGCACCACCATATTTACCACCAGCATTCTTAATATCAGCAACTTCAGAATGATTCATTTTTTCATAATATGGTAGATTTGGGAATAAATGGATGTATTCTTGTGCTTGAATACTTGCCTCTTCTAATTGTTGATAGAATTCTTTATTATTGGTTACAACACCACTTACTTGTTCTCCTAATGCACTTAAACAAGCTCCTGTTAAAGTTGCAATATCAATTACTTTACTACATTGTAAATTGTTCGTAGCATAATAAATCGCATCTGCCAATGTCAAACGACCTTCCGCATCTGTATTAATGATTTCAATTGTTTTCCCACTCATAGATTGAATAATATCCCCATTGCGGTATGCATCTCCATTAATCATATTCTCACATGCTGCAACTACCCCAACAACATTACATTTTGCTTTTGCTTTTGCTAATGCTTTAATGGTTCCAATTACTGTTGCAGAACCACCCATATCATCAAACATCGTTACCATAGATGCTGCCGGTTTGATTGCTAATCCACCACAATCATAAGTAACCCCTTTACCAATTAATCCTACTTTTTCTAAAGAATCCGAATTATTCATATATTCCATCACAATCAATCTTGGTTCTTTCGCACTTGCACGTGCAACATTTAAAAAGGCATGCATATGTAATGCTTCAATGTCTTTTAAGTCATATACAGTTACTTTTACATTCTCTTTTTCCAATTCTTCTAAAGCAATGTTTGCTAGTGTTTCAGGATAAATAACATTTGCAGGTTGATTGATTAAATCACGTGTTAAAAACATCCCTTCTACTACATGTGTTGCATCTAAAATTCCTTCTTCAACTTTTTGTTGTTTCTCTGGATTAACATTGTAATTAACTGTTAATTCAGCTTTACTTGTTTTTTCAGATTTAAACTTATTAAATTCATATTCACTACATAACATTCCTTCTGCAATATTAAATGCTGTTTTATAAGAACATAATCCATTAAACTTTAAGACTTCAAAACTAATTTCATTGATATTCAGCTTACTTACTTCATTTGCTAATTGATAGAATGTGACACGTAAGTCTTTCAGAGTTAAGTCTTTTTCCTTACCTAAACCTAAATAAATTTTAAATGACTTATCTTCTAATAAACGAATATAAATTTGTCCTAACTTTCCTTCAAATACTTTAGATTCCACTAAAGCCTTTAAGCATGGGCAAGTAGTCTTATCTTCAAATACAAGTTTTACTTCCACACCTTGTTTTACATTTACATTAAATTTCATAATTCCCTCACTTTTCTAAATTATTATACAACATTTATTGTTTAACATCTCATCAAAACTTTAATATTGATATTGATCTGTTAATTCTGACTTCTTAACTAGATTTTGATAAAGTTTCGATGTTTTCAATAACTCTTTATGGGTTCCAATCGAATCAACTCGACCTTGATTTAGTACCACAATTTTATCTACATCTTCAATGGACTTTAAACGATGCGTAATCACAATCACGGTCTTATCTTTTATTAATTGATTAATACTTGCTTGTATTTCAATCTCATTTTCAACATCTAACGATGATGAAATTTCATCTAACAATATAATAGGAGCATTCTTCAAAAAGGCACGTGCAATAGATATTCTTTGACGTTGACCACCTGACAACTTAGAACCATTTTCTCCAATCATTGTGTGATAACCATCTGGTAACTTTTTAGCAAAACAATCCACATTAGCAAGTTTAGCTGCCACTAACACTTCTTCATCCGTGGCATCCTGTCTACCAATACGAATGTTTTCTAAAATAGATTGATTAAATAACTCTACATTTTGAAAAACAATTGAGATATGTTCAAATAAAGTTTTTGTACTAATTTCTTTTACATCATA
>JAUMYM010000014.1 GCA_030528645.1 Erysipelotrichaceae bacterium
ATACCGACCTCCCAATCGTTAGATTTTTTGGTCTAACTTTTGGGGGTCGGTACATTGGATTCGCTTTTTTGTTTTATAAAGAATAAAGATAAATACATTAAGACTTAAAAGAGATAAAATACTTCCAAGTAGGAATCCTCTTGGTATAAAGGAAAGATGAATTTCATGATTGCCTTCTAGAACATCAAAACCTAAGAAGCCCTGATCGTTTGTTATGGTTTGTTTTTGGTGATTGATGGTTAATGACCATCCGGAATCATAAGCGATCGGTAAGGTAATGTGCTTTGGTTTTGATGTTAGGGTTGCGTAAATATGATTATCTTTCAATTCACTTATTTCTAATGGGAATGGTTTAGCGCCATGGTCTATATAAATAGAATAGTCATTGATGTTTGTTAAAAATTCAAATTTACTATCTTTTGTTAAATCATACATTCCTTTACTGTAACGAGGTTGTCCTAAACTAAAGTTTGGTTGTTTTACCATATAGTACTTAAAACCTAGTTGACGTAACAGATCAATATCTTGAATATCTAATTGCCAAGTAGTCCATGTAATGTTTAGCTTATCTCTAACAAATGGTAGAATATCAAATTGATACAAGGAATCATACGTATAGGCAGATTTAAAATCATAGTAGAGATTTACATTAAATGGCATTGGAGCATTAACATCTGTATAAGGAATATATATACGGTAGAATTGATGTTTATTTTCCAAACCTTTGATATAGTCAATTGCTTTGTTATCTAGTGTTTGATCGAATTCAAATTTCTGAAAGTCCGGATAACGATGTAATGTTTTTCTAGCTCCATAGCTAACTTCAAATAGTAAAACACCAACTAACAGTAAATAACTATATTTGTGTTTAAAAGATAAAAGAATGGTATATAGGACAATGAAGCCTAAGGCTAGAAGTAATCCATTGTATTCCGGTTTTAAATGATCCCAAATAACATCATAACGTTTTATTGCATAAAAGCGTAAGCCAAGAATGATAATACTTAAAATACCTGCTGTTACATATAACCATTTTCTATTTATTGGTTGTTTTAAAACATACATAAGAGCAATAATCATAGAAGCGATATAGACCAATGTCCAACGGAAAGTTGGTTCTTTTAAGCCATGCATCATACTTGCACCATACGGTGTTAATAGAAATATTAGTAAGATACCAAGTAAACTACTAAGAGCAATACGTTCTTTCTTATTCTTTAATAAAAGAACTTGTGGAAGTAATAATATGGTAAATACAGAGGAGTAAAGCGTTAATTGGTTGGTTGAATAATCTGTTGTGTTAAATAACATATGACCAAGTTCACTGACTTGATAAGGTGCTATAAAGAGTTTTACCAGCATATCAAAGTAGATAAAGGTTGGATTGTATTTTTTTGTTAAAAGGAAAGATCCGCTTATACGAGGTGATTTCACGAGGTGTAATATCGCTGGGATAATCATAAAGCTTGCCATAAGGACACCAAGAAGATAAAAACCAATCAGTATTAAAGTATCCATGACATAGTTCTTAAACTGAAATTCTTTTACCATGTAGTAACGAATTGTCCAGTAAAAAGTTAAGAAAATAGATGTTGTAAAGAAGAAGTAATAATTGGATAAAAGAAGCAGAAAGATAGAAAACGTAAACCATGTATACTTCTTGTTTATTAAAACAGATTCAATCCCAATAAATAGTAAAGGTAGTAAGGTATGCCATATTAAAAACATTGGATGTTCCGCAAATAAAGTGGCCCATCCACAGAAGGTATATAGTAAAACACCAACTATGCGATGCTTCAAAGAACATTGTAGTTGAATTAAAAAATGATTGAACAAAATTCCGGCTATCAAGAATTTTAAGATATAAGTAACTAGCATTGCCAAAATTAGGTGTGAACTTGGAAACAGTAAGGTGATATAACTAAAGGGATCTCCTAAAATATAGTAGGCTTTACTTGCCCAGAAGTTAGTACCTAAAAAGAAATTATGAGACCAAAAGGGAAGTTGTCCACTATGTAGTAAACGGTGAAAATCTTTATAAAAAAATAAATGTTGATACTGAAAGTCATAACCTAAAACAAACTTAAGTTGTTTGGTTAAATATGGTAAAAATACTAGGACTACAGCTAAACATAAAATAGCGTACAGATATTTGTTTTCTATAAGATAGGTCTTAATTTTTTTCATTTCATCACCAATATTACTATATCATAAATCATCATTTCTAAGTGACAAAGTTGTTATTAATGGGAATATAGTCATGAGAATTATGCTATAATTACTTAGATTGAGGTAAGCAAAATGAAAAAGAAATTATTAAATCATGTGCATATTTTAGTGTTACCATTTTACTTTGTAATAAGTGATGCGTTAGTCCGCATGTTTGCAGGACTAAGGCTTTTTTCACCGCGTGCTATTGCGTTTTCTTATTTCATAGGCTTATTTTTTAGTGGTCTATCTTTATTGTTAAAAGAAAAAGGACAAAAGATTTATTTGTCTATTGTTTTTGTTATTTCGACGTTAGTTGCGTTTAGTCAAAGTTTATACTTTAATTTTTATACTGACTTTTATTCTTTTAATAAGTTAAGTAATATCAAAGAGTTTTTAGCCGTAAAAGGAGAAACGACCAAGGCATTTCATATGCAATATTTGCTTTATTTTGTACTGTTAGTGTTTATGATTGGATGGCTTATAAAGATGAACCTTCCAATCCACAATAAAAAACATAAAATACAGCTTGTGTTAGGTTTCGTACTTTTTGCATTGCTCGGGTATCACTCTGTTAAGTTCACATTTATAAATAATATGCTTGATTCTACTCAAGTGTATTTAACGGATGATTATTTATATAAGACGTTATATTCGCATCAAAAGGCTGTTGAGCGTTTTGGTGTCTTTACTCATGCCAATCGTGATTTATTGCGTATTGCAAAGACGTATCTTCAAAAAGCGGATCCAAAAGAGGTAAAAAGAATTGAAGAGTATTTTGCAAAACATCAACGTGAAAAACAGCATAACGCTATGACAGGCTTATTTGAAAATAAAAATATTGTCTTGATTTTAGCAGAAAGTTTAGACCCATGGGGGATTCATCAAGAGATTACACCAACACTTTATAAGATGAAACAAGAAGGAATTTATTTTGAAAATTATTATGCACCAATGTTTAATGCAAGTACCATTGATGCTGAATTTATGGTAAATACAGGCTTAGCACCTTCTTTGGAATCTGGTAATAC
Source organism: Erysipelotrichaceae bacterium (assembly GCA_030528645.1). Taxonomy (GTDB): domain Bacteria; phylum Bacillota_I; class Bacilli_A; order Erysipelotrichales; family Erysipelotrichaceae; genus RQZE01. The sequence continues at coordinate 3,240 of JAUMYM010000014.1, forward strand.
AGCCTATGTCTTTAGTGGTAATACCTTTCCATTATCACTCGCAAATTTATTTAAGAAGAAAGGGTATAGTGCAATTAGTTATCACAATAGTATTGGTTCTTTTTATAATCGCTATCAGTTTCATGAAGCGCTTGGCTTTAGTGAGTTTTATGATTCCATCAAGTTAGACATTGAAACACCTAAAAACTTCGGTTATAACTGGGCACTTGATTACGATTTATTTGATAAGGCAAGTGACATTATTTTAAAACAGTCTCGTCCTTTCTTTTCTTATTTAATTACGGTAAGTATGCATACTCCATATGATGAAAATCGAATTGCTTTAAAAAAGAATTATGAATATGTATCAAAAATTTTACCAAATGAAGACAGTCAAATTATTTATTATTTAGCAGCTGGTAAAGACTTAGATGATGGATTGGAGTTATTCCAAAAAAGACTTGCAGAAGAAGGGATTTTAGATGATACGGTCTTTGTTGTTTTTGGAGATCATTATTCTTATGGTATGCATCATGATATTATTTGGACTTACGATTTAGATACAAAAGGGGATTTTTATAATCTTAAGAAAGTTCCTTTATTAATCTGGACACCAAATATGCAAGAACAAAAGATTAGTGAAATTGCAGGGCAATTTGAAGTGTATCCAACCCTTGCGAATATGTTTAACTTAGAGTTTAATCCGACTTATAATTTTGGGAATGATATATTTAATGAAGATGAAAATATTGTTGTCTATGGTTCAAAGAGTATTTGGCGTGATAAAAACTTAGTGTATGATACAGGTAACATTGGTGCTAAGTATGTAGAGGATGCGGATGAATCTTACATCTTTGAACGAAATAGTTACGTGATTGAGCGTTTAAATATGTTTCAAAAAATCTTAGAACAAGATTACTTTAAGGAATTTAAGGGAGAATAAGATGAAAAAGTTTAAACAGATATTATCACTTATTATTCTTATAGAAGTAGTTGTCATTGTTGTTGTTTCTTTTGCAATTAAAGAAGATCGTAAAAAGAAACAAGTTGAACTGGCAAGTCTTTGGTTTAATCAATATCATGTAGTAGCCCATGCGATGGGCTCTATTGATCAGTATCCTTACACCAATTCTTTGGAGGCATTTTATGCCAATTATGAAAAAGGGACTCGTGTATTTGAGGTGGATTTTGGTTTAACAAGTGATCAACATTTAGTGCTGACACATGGCTGGCTCGAGCATAAACAGCAACGTTTAGGTATGTTGCAGGCAGATGCATTACCAATGAGTTTACAGGAATTTAAAGAACAGAAAATCTATGGTCAATATACACCGTTGGATGTAAAGGACTTAATGAATCTCATGCATCAATATCCGGATATTTATGTCATTTTAGATTGGGGGAAACAGTTGGATTGGGATGAAGAGGCAAAAGTGGATCATATCTTTGATATTGAGCAATTAATTGCGTTAAATCAACAACTAATCAATGAATTTAAGCAGGAAGATGAAACTTTATTACAACGTGTGATTCCTCAAATTTATTATGAAGATCATTATTATCGTTTGCATGAAGTATATCCATTTAAACATTACATTTATACATTATATAAAAATTATGATAAAACCAACGCACGTAAAGTAATGCAGTTTATTACTAAGAATAAGATTGATGTGGTTACAAGTAATCTTTATGGGAAACAAGCTATGATTACTTCAGAAATAAAACGACAAATTAACTTAGATCGCACAACAAAGGCGTCGATGGCAGTGTTTTTACATACGATTAATAACCTTGAAGAAGCTAAAAAATACATGGAAGAAGGATATAAAGGTATGTATAGTGATGGATTAAGTGAAGCGGATATGAAAGAATAGGTGATTATATGAATGTATATGATTTCGATAAAACCATCTATGATGGAGATAGTACCATAGATTTTTATGTGTTTAATGTAAAAAAAGACTTACGTTTACTTCGTTTTTTTCCTAAGCAACTCTTTGGTCTTTTTAAGTATTTAGTATTAGGTGCAAGTAAAGAAACGTTTAAAGAAGACTTTTATTGTTACTTAAAAGCGATTGATGTCGATACACGTGTGAAAGAATTTTGGTCTTTGCATCAAAATAAGATCAAAACGTTTTATTGGAAGCAAAAGAAAGAGGATGATGTCATTATCAGTGCTTCATCTGAATTTTTATTAAAACCTATTATAGAAGTGTTGAAGGTACGTCTTATTGCATCAAAAAACAATCCTAAAACAGGAAAATTTGAAGGATTGAATTGCTATGGCAAGGAAAAAGTCCACCGTTTCCATCAAGAATATCAAGAAACGATAGATGAATTTTATTCAGATTCTTTCAGCGATTTACCAATGAGTCAGTTAGCCATAAAAAGCTATATCGTTAAAAAAGAAGAAATTATACCTTGGGATGCGTATAAACCAAGTACCATTTCAAAGTGTAAGCAGATGTTTTTTTCCAAACAATTTATACAATTTTTATTCATTGGTGTTATTAATACCATCAATGGCATTGCGTTTTCCTACTTATATTCTTTGTTTTTAAATCCAAATATTGCTTTTATCTTTGGGTATCTTACTTCTTTAGTAATTGCCTATGTTTTAAATAGTACCTTAGTTTTTAAACATTCATTATCCCTTCAAACATTAACAAAATTTGCAATTTCTTACATTCCTAATTTTATAATTCAAAATTTAGTAGTACTATTAGTATATAACGTTCTACATTTCCATAAATTGATTGCTTATGGTCTTGCGGCAATCTTAGGTATTCCAATTACATTTATCTTTCTTAAAATCTTTGCATTTAAAAAGCATTAGGAGGTTAGTATGTTGTTATCGATAATTGTTCCATGTTATAACGAAGAACAAGTTGTAGCTTTGTTTTATCAAGAAGCCATTAAGCATATTTTAGCTTGTAACATGGACTATGAAATTCTTTTTGTAAATGATGGCTCCAAAGATCAAACACTACAAGAGTGTTTAAAATTAAAAGAAAAAGATTCGCATATTGTCGTTATTGATTTTAGTCGCAACTTTGGAAAAGAAGCAGCGATGCTTGCCGGTTTAAAAGAGGCAAAAGGGGACTATGTGGTTATTATGGATAGTGATTTACAAGATCCTCCTTCTCTTTTACCTCAAATGGCAAATCTTTTAAATAGTGATACTTGTGACAGTGTAGCAACCTATCGAGTAGATCGTAAAGGTGAGCCTTTGATTCGTTCTTTTTTTGCACGTTCTTTTTATAAACTCATTAATAAGTTTACAGAAGTAGAAATTGTAGATGGAGCACGCGATTATCGTATGATGAAACGTCAAATGGTCAATGCGATTATTGATTTGCCGGAATATCAACGTTTTTCAAAGGGTATTTTTACGTGGGTTGGCTTTCGAAGTCAATACTTAGAATATGAAAACATTCAACGTGTGGCAGGAGAAACCAAATGGAGCTTCTTTAAACTAGTGAAGTATGCCATTGAAGGTATTGTTGCCTATACCACAGCGCCACTTCGTCTTGCTACAGTGATAGGTATTTTAATGTCCATTGTAGGCTTTAGCTTTATGTTGTTCATTGTTATAAAGGCTATTTTCTTTGGAGATCCTGTGGCTGGTTATCCTTCTATGATTGTAGTCATTTCTTTAATTGGTGGTATCCAGTTATTGGTGTTAGGGGTATTAGGAGAATATTTAGCGAAGACTTATATGGAAACAAAACGTAGACCAAACTATATTATTAAGAAAAGGTACGATGAATGAAACTATTGATTTCTTTGCTATATCCTATATTTATTCTTGTCATTATGGGCGGTATTTTATACCATCAACGCATGCATAAACATTTTAAATGGTTTGTTTTCTTAAATGGGATTTTTGCTTTTGCTTTATTGGTATTTACATATTTCTATTTTAAATTTGAAGATACCATTTATTTTTGGGATTCAAGTGGACAATGGAGCAACGCTATTTATACATTGGATGCGTATCATTATTCATTAGATGGTCTGTTTTATGAGTTATATCAAAGTATGCTACATACTGAATATTCAAAGTTACCAGCTTTTTTCTTATTATTTCCATTGCATCAATTTGGCATTGAATTTCGTCATTTTGCCTTTGCGATGGTGTTGGTATTTGGCATCCCGGCGTGTTTTCTTCTAACTGCTTTTGTTTATCAATATCATCATGAAAAGATGAATAAATGGCATTTGCTATCGCTGGTAAGTCTTGTTTATTTAAGTATCCCTATTTTATTCTCCATGTTGGAAGGAGAAAGTGGGGCAGCCGGTATTGTATTTATTCTTTTCTTTTATTGGCTTTTTGCAAACTATCGCTATGAGCGTTTTGAATTACTTAAAAATATTGCACTAGTAGGTTGTATTTTAATTTTAGTTTTTTTACGTCGATGGTATATCTTTTGGGTTATTAGTTATTTCTTTACGACATTTACATTTCAATGTTATGTAGCTTATCGTAAAAAGAAATTTCCTTTATGGCTCATAGTAAACTATGCCTTTATTACTCTTGCGGTACTTGTTTGTTTGTGGCTGTTCTTTAAAGAGTTTGTAATTATGATTACTACGGCAAACTATGTGGATGCCTATGTAGCTTATCGTATCAGTCTTTCAGATCAACTACAACATACATTAGGATTTTATGGCTTAGGTTACCTAGCTTTAGCTAGCATCGGGATATATTGGATTTATAAATTAAAAAGTAAGTATGGTTTTTTACCATTTCATATCGTATTTACTTATGCAACATTTTTAATCGTAGATCGTTTTGATACCCATCATTATTATGTAATTACCATTGAACTTTTATTATTGATCATAATTGCTATCTTAAGGATGGATAAGAAGTGGCAACATCTTCTAATAAGCGTAGTAATTGGCTTTGTCTTTCTTACAAAATTAGTCTTACCATTTCCAAATCTTTTAGCAGGAACGATTACCAATGTGCCTGAAGTACGTAAGGATAAGGAAGATATTATTGCAATGGTAAAGGATATGAATCAGATTGTGCAAGATGATTCCATTTATATCTTAGCGAGTTCGTTGTTATATAATAATCAAACGTTTCAAAATGTCATGTTACCTCAAAAGATGTCTTCCATGAAGAATATGCTGGCAGTAGCGCACATCGATCAAAGAGATGGCTTTCCACTTGTAGTCTTTGATGCAGATTACATACTCTTGGTTAGTCCACATCAAATTCATAAAGAAGCAAAGTATCAAAAAGTCATTATTAAATTAAGCGAAGCTTTACAAACCATGGCAAGGGATCATTATCAACTTGTAAAAACATATAAAATTGATGAAACAAGCTTTACATTGGTAAAAAAAATCAAAGAGTTTACCTTGCAACAACAACAATCTATTATTGATTTTGTTGAAATTGAGCCAATATTGAAATAAAATGTTGCTTAAAAGTTGAAACATGAATTTAATAGGCATATAATATTTTTCATGGGGAGGAAATGTTATGGAAAAAATTTTAGTCGAAATTTCTGCTAGACATATTCATTTATGCCAGGAACATTTAGACATCCTTTTTGGAAAAGATTATCAACTGACAAAGAAAAAAGAATTATCACAACCTGGGCAATATGCAGCCGAAGAGAAAGTTATAGTAAGGGGTCCTAAAAGTGAACTGAAGGTTACGGTTTTAGGTCCACTTAGAAAACACACACAACTTGAAATCTCGTTGACAGAAGCACGTGCTTTAGGTGTAAAAGCGTTAATTCGTGAATCTGGGAATATTGCTGGTACTACAGGAATAGAAATTATAGGTCCAAATGGTAGTGTTACCATTGAAGAAGGTGTGATTGCTGCAAAGCGTCATATTCACATGACACCGGAAGATGCGAAAAACTATGGTGTTGAAAATGGTGACTTAGTGAGTGTTAAAATTGAAACAGAAGAGCGTTCATTAACATTCTCAGATACGGTAATACGTGTTTCGGATAAATTCGCGTTGGCTATGCATATTGATACCGATGAAGCTAATGCTGCTGGATTTTCCGGGACAACAATGGGTGTATTAATCAAATAAAACTTCAAATTTTGAAGTTTTTTTAATTTCTAGCTAGTTTCACAATGTATTCTTTTATATAATGTACATAAGATGCTTGTAAAGCGCTTTCGTTTTATCAAACAGAAGAAGTGAAAGGATGGTATAAAGATGAGTACGTTTGATACAAAAATCTGTCGTAAAAGAACAAAGTCCATTAAATATGAATGGGCAATGAAAATGGCAGGAGAAGATGTAATTCCATTGTGGATTGCAGATATGGATTTTGCCATTTCCCCTATTATTGAAGAAGCATTAAAAAAACGTTTCAATCATCCAATTTTTGGATATCAACAGGTGGAAGAAGATATTTTCGATAATATGATTGCTTGGTTTAAACAAAGACATGACTATCATTTGAAGAAAGAAGATTTAATTTTAACGGTAGGTGTTCTTCCTTCTCTTTCTTTAGCCATTCGTATGCTTAGTGAAAAGGGCGATAAAGTGATTATACCTACTCCAGCCTATCAACCTTTTATCACTAAGACTACCATCAATGAGCGAGTTCCTTTAACTACTGCAATGAAGTTGGTGAATCATCGCTATACCATTGATTTTGAAGCTTTAGAGAAACAAATGGATGAAACGGTAAAACTCTTTATCTTATGCAATCCACACAATCCAAGCGGAACATTGTATACGAAAATAGAATTACAAGAAATTGTTGATTTTTGTAAGAAACATCAACTCTATATCATTTCAGATGAAATACATTGTGATTTCATAGGAAAAGACCAACAATTTCATCCAATTATGGATATTGATGAGTATAGTCGTAGTCATACGATTGCCTTAACTTCTGTTGGAAAAACGTTTAACTTAGCCGGTATTAAGATTGGTACAGTTATTATTAAAGATCCTAAACTTCATGAAGCTTACGCAAAAGCTGTTAAACAAATAGGTTTAGATGAAATTAATATCTTTGCCTATGAAGCGTATAAAGCAGCTTACAGCCTTGAAAATAGTCAATGGTTTGATCAAGAACTGGCGTATATTCAAGCAAATAAAGCATTTGTAAAAGAATATATCAAAGAACATATGCCTAAGGTTTATGTAAACGATTCACAAAGTACATATTTGCTTTGGTTAAATTTTAACCCTTTAAAGATTGATGATATTCATAGTATTTTACTGAAAGAAGCAAAGGTAATGTTTGTACGTGGGAATTTCTTTGGGGAAGAGTATGACGGGTATGAGCGTATCAATTTAGCTAGTCCAAGAGAATGTTTGCAAGAAGCCATGCACCGTATTAGTAAAGTTTTGAAAAAATATAATAATATTTAGTAAAATCTGAATAAAAGTTGAATCAGATATTGCATTTCTTAAACATACACAAGATAATTTATAAAGGAGGAGATCAAATATGGAACCAGTATTAGTTATTTTAGCAGCAGGAATGGGTAGTCGCTATGGAGGGTTAAAACAAATTGATACCGTAGGTAGCAATGGGGAGTCAATTATTGATTTTTCTATTTATGATGCCATTCGTGCAGGCTTTAAAAAAGTTGTATTAATCATTCGTAAGGAGCATGAAGAAGCATTCAAACGCAATCTTACCGATAAAATTTCTAGTAAAATTCAAGTAGAATTTGCTTATCAAGATCTATATGATATTCCAGATGTTATCAAGGTACCGGAAGGTAGAGAAAAACCATGGGGAACAACGCATGCGTTATTGGCTTGTAGAGAGATTGTTAAAGAACCATTTATGATTTGTAATGCAGATGATTACTATGGACCTCAAGCTTTTGAAACTATGTATCAATTTTTAAAACATGAAGTAAAAGATCATTACTATGGTATGGTTGGCTATGTTTTAGAAAATACGCTTACGGAAAATGGAACTGTTACAAGAGGGTTTTGTCAACAAGAACATGGGCTTTTAACAAGCATCAAAGAAGTGGCTAAGATCAGAAAAAATGCACAAGGAGCAGAATATCTTGAAGAAGAACAATGGTTACAAGCACCACAAAATACATTGACTTCTATGAACTTCTGGGGCTTTACACCAAAGATTTTTGAGGATTGTAAGACAATCTTTGAAACATTCTTAAAAGAACAAGTTTCAGAAAATCCAATGAAGGCTGAACATGTCTTACCAACGGCTGTAGGGGATTTAATAAAAGCGAATGCATGTCAAGTAAAGGTTATGGCATCAAAAGAAAAATGGTTTGGTGTTACTTATCAAGAGGATAAACCAAGTGTGGTTGCTAATCTTGCATCGTATAAAGAACAAGGTTTGTATCCATTTGATTTGTGGGCATAAAGAAAGAACGTAATAAAAACACCTCTGAATCGTAATGATTTAGAGGTGTTTTTTATTTTAAGTTCAGTAAGGTTCTAATTAGTTCGCTACCACCTAAAAATGTAGCGATGGTACTAAAGATATTTGCCATAATCACAACCAATAGAATATGTGTAACTTTATTGTTGTAAAAGCCTTTAAAAGAATTTACATCTTCACTTAAAGATTCAAAATCTCTTACCTGCGGTTTTCTTAAATAAGCCTCACTAATACCTGCAAACCATCCTGCTGCAAGCAGGGGGCTTAGTGAAGTAATCGGTGCCATGATAAATGCAACTAAAATAGATAAGATATGCCCTTTAGCAAGCAATACGCCAAAGGCGGATAAGGTACCATTGTAAAGGGTCCAAGTGAATAATTGTTTTAGTCCAATGGAAGTATCCGCATGAAACGATAAGGCTAATATCACAAGAATACTGATAGGGATAAGCCAACCTAAGGCTTTTGAAATCCATGATTTTTTAGGGATAGACTCTAATTGTGTAAGATCGTGATCTTCATAGATGTAACGTTTGATACCGGGTTGATGGGCAGCACCAATTACAGCGACAATTTTCTTACCTTGTGATTGTTTAATTTTCATAGCTAAATATTGATCACGCTCATCTACAAGAACCGTTTTTACTATTGGGAATTGTTTTCCGATATCATTTAATGCGGTCTCTAGCATATCACTTTGTTTTAGTTGTTCAATTTCTGCTTCACTAATCGATTCATTTTCAAAGACACTGGTAAATAAACTAGTGATTAATTTCATTTTGGCAAAGAAATTATGTTTTGCCCAAATGCGCTTTAATGTAATGTTGACGTTACGATCGACAAGGGATAAAGGTATATTCTTTATCTCACTCATAGTAATGGCTTGTAACATTTCACCACCACTGGTTGCATCTAAGCTTTTCGCAACACGTTTTTGAAAAGAAGATAAGATAATAGTAATGAAAAGCAGTCCAACCTTTTTTTCTTTTATAACGCTAAGGATGTCTTGATTTTTATATTGTTCCGGATTTAAAATACTGTCATATCTTTTTTGATCAAGCTCGATGGCAATGCAATCCGGGTTTACTTCTTCAATGACTTCTTTTACTTGTTGTGCACTAATGTTGGATACATGGGCAGTACCAACTAAGTAAATTTCCTTGTCATTTACAAGGAGTTTCTCGTATTTTTGATTCATAAACAGCCTCCTAATTTCTTAATTTTATATGAAAAAAGTAGATTGGTCTAGTTAAAAGATAATTTAATTCATACTTTGAATATGTTATAATGTTAGTCATGGAGGATTGTATTCAATGACAGACTATAGTGTAAATCTTACCATCCAAACGATTTGGAATGTATCCCGCATTTTTTTAGATGTTTTAATCATGTGGTTTTTAATATATTATGTAATTAAATTTGTTCGTAACAATGCACGTACCATTCAAATTTTTAAAGGGATTGTGTTTATTATTATCATTAATGGCTTAGCGAAAATCTTAGGACTAGGTACGGTGGAGTGGTTATCAAACATGGTTGTTAGCTGGGGTTTTTTAGCTGTTATCATCATCTTTGTACCGGAAATTCGTAGTGTATTAGAAAAACTTGGAAAGAGTAATGTTTTTTCAAAGATTACAACTTTATCAGGAAATGAAAAAGAACACCTTGTGGATGAAATTGTAAAAGCGAGTATGATTTTATCAAGACAACATACAGGGGCTTTAATCTGTATTGAACAAGGACAATCCTTACAAGATTATGTAAAAACAGGTATTATTTTAAATTCTGTAGTCTCAACCGAATTAATTACTTCTTTATTTGTAACAAGTACACCACTTCATGATGGGGCAGTCATCATTCAAGGGAATAAAATTGCTTGTGCAAGTGCCTATTTTCCGCCAACAAATTTAGAACTTCCTTCGAAATATGGTTCAAGACATCGTGCTGCCATTGGTATGAGTGAGATTACGGATTCTGTGACCATTGTAATATCCGAAGAAACAGGAAGTATTTCCATTGCAGATGGTGGTAAGATCATCACTGTAAATCGTAAAGAATTACGTAATTATTTAATGCGTGTCATCTGTAATGAAGAAACAGAATTGAAATATAAAGAAGAACAACACAGTGAATTTGTCGTATTAGACAGTCCGGATGTTGTGGTAGAAAAGAAACAGGATAAGAGTAGTTTCTTTAATAAGTTTACAATTCGTCGACAAAATAAGAAAGTAAAACCGGAGAAACAAGTAGAAGTCATAGAAGAAAATGTACAAGAACTTCAAAGTAAAGAAGAAGAAATCTTTAAGGAACTGGAAGAAGAAGAAAATAACATTAAGTTACCAGATAAGCGTAAGTTTACTTCTTTTGAAGATATTGTGAAACAAGATGATGATTTTAGTTATTTAAATTTAGATGGAGATTTAGAAATTCTAGAAATTTCTACGAAAGATGAACCAATCTCACCAAAGGATCAAGAAGATGGAGGTGAACAAAATGGTTAAAGATAAAAATAAAATGAATAATGATTCCGAAGTTAAATTAGAACTGGCGAATCGTATTGCGCAACAAAGTAAACGTGTAAGTACAACCTATCAAAACTTTGAAGCAGGTATCTTTAAAATCTTCCGTACCATTAGTACGCTGATTGATCGTGTTTTATTTAATTCTAAGTATAGTATTTTAGTATCTTTAGGCTTAGCGATCTTATTTTATATATCCATTAACTTTAATTCGGATAATTCTCTTTTTTCACGTACGACAATCAATGCCAAAGAACTTTATAATATTAAAGTAAATGCTTCGTATAACGTGGAAAGCTTTGAATTATCTGGCTTGCCTACAACTGCCAATATTACCATTATTGGTGATGCCAGTGATGTCATTACCGCAAGTAATAAATCTGGATATGTTCTAGCTGATTTAGATGGTCTTGTAGAAGGGAAGCATGTGGTTAAGTTAAAAGCGGTAGGCTTTGGAGATAATGTCAATGTAAAGGTGGATCCAAGTAATGCCTATGTGACCCTAAAGAAAAAGACGACACGTCAATTTGATTTAAGTTATGATTTTATTAATACGGATAAATTAAATAATATTTATATTTTAGGGAAACCTGAATTTGAAAACAGTAAAGTAAATGTTCGTGCTTCTCAAGATACATTAGATAACATTTCCCTTGTAAAAGCGTTGATTGATGTAACAGGTGTGGATGGCAACTTTACAAAAGCAGCTAAATTGGTTGCGTATGATTCAAGTGGTAACATTGTAAATGCGGATATTGTACCGGAAACGGTAAATGTAAGTGTTTCAGTTACTTCGCCAAGTAAGACAGTGCCAATTGTCTTAAAGACAACCGGAGAATTGCCGGAGGGTATGTCTATTGATTCCATTACGATGGATAATCAAACGGTAACCATCTATGCAAGTGATACGGTTTTAAATAAAGTAGAAAAAGTAACGGTTGAGTTAGATGCATCAACCTTGAATAAGGATACAAAAATTGTACAACCGATTGTGCTTCCTACCGGTGTTAATAGTTCAACAATTACAAAGGTAAACTTAGATATTAAGCTTGGACAAACAACATCAAAAGAAATTGAGCATGTCGATATTATGTACATTAATAATGTCAATAAATTATCACTTTCGGTATTGAATAATCAAACAACTGTAACGGTGATTGCCTATGGTACCGAAGCGAATTTAGAGCAGCTTACAAAAGATGATATCAATGCCTACATTGATTTACAAAATGCCCAAGCAGGTGTTACGGAAGATATTCCAATCTATGTAGATCAAAATTCAACATCGTTTGTAAAATATGTCTTAAAACAAAACAAACTAAACGTTACGTATAGTGATGGAAGTACAAATGAGGATAAAAAAGATGAGTAAATACTTTGGAACGGATGGAATACGAGGAAAGGCTAATGTAACGTTAACCGTTGAAACAGCCTTTAAGATTGGTCGTTATTTAGGTTATCATTTTAGCAAAGAAAAAAAAGCCCATATTGTCATTGGTAAGGATACACGTTTATCAAGCAGTATGTTTGAGTGTGCCATTGCCTCAGGAGCAAGTAGTAGTGGCTGTGATGTTTCTTTGGTTGGATATTGTCCAACACCGGCGATTGCCTATTTAACCAAAAACATGCATTTTGATTGTGGGGTTATGATTAGTGCGAGTCATAATCCATACTATGATAATGGGATTAAGATTTTTTCAAGCGAAGGAATTAAAATTGATGCGAAGCTTGAAGAACTAATCGAAGCGTATATTGATGATGAAGTAAGCCTTGCGTATGCCTCAGGGAATGAGATTGGTAAAATTGAAACATATAGTGAAGGATTGCAACAGTATTTAGATTGGTTAGCTTCTTTATTTCCAATGGATTTATCAAATTTTCACATTGCCATTGACTGTGCCAATGGTTCAAGTACAACGACAGCACTTCAACTTTTAACACGCCTACATGCCAATTGTCATGTGATTTACAATGAGCCAAACGGCATAAATATCAATGAAGGTTGTGGTTCTACACACCCAGAAGCTTTGTGTAAACTTGTAAAAGAAGGTAAGTATGATTTAGGCTTGGCATTTGATGGAGATGCAGATCGTCTTATTGCGGTTAATGAAGATGGACAACTCATCGATGGTGATTACATTTTATATATTTGTGGTAAATTTTTAAAAGAGAATTATGCTTTAGAAAACAATACGGTTGTTACAACGGTAATGGCGAATCTTGGTTTCTTTAAGGCAATGGAGCGTTTACAAATTGATACAAAGTCAACAAAAGTTGGTGACAAGTATGTTTATGACTGTATGGTAAAAGAACACTTCACTTTAGGTGGGGAGCAATCCGGACATATTATTTTTTCAAACCATGCGACAACGGGAGATGGTTTATTAACGGCTTTAAAACTCATTGAAGTGATGCATAAAACATCAAAGTCTTTAAAGGAATTATCGGAAGGCTTAAAAATTTATCCGCAATTATTGGTAAATGTTCCTGTTAAGGATAAAGAAGTGGTGTTACATGATGAAGATGTAGCGAAAGAAATTGAAGAGGTTACATTAAAATTAAAGGATAATGGTCGTATTTTAGTTCGACCAAGTGGCACAGAACCATTAATTCGTGTTATGGTAGAAGCAGAAACAGAAGAACTATGCCATCATTATGTTTATCAAGTTGTTGATTTAATCAAACAAAAGAATTTATAAAAGATGGCTTGCCATCTTTTTGTTTCAAAGTAAAAGGTAGGAGGTATGTACATTGAAAAAAGTCATTAATATTGTAGAAGATGAAAAAGATTTAAATGAATTAGTAAAGAGTTATTTGGAAAAAGAGGGCTATGAAGTAAATTCTTACTTATATTATGAAGATGCTTTGGCGAACATTGAAAATCCAAATGTACATCTATGGATTTTGGATATTATGCTTGATGATAAGAGTGGATTTGATTTAATTGAGCGTATTCGTCAATATTCAAGTGATATACCTGTTATTTTTATGTCGGCTCGTGATAAAGAGTTTGATCGCATCATTGGACTTGAAAAAGGAAGCGATGATTATATCACTAAGCCGTTTTCACCAAAAGAATTGGTATTACGTGTCAATAATGTAATGAAACGTAGTTATAAAAGTATGGATGCCAATATAGAAGTCTATGGTTATGTGATTGATGAGGCACAACGTAAAGTATTGCACAATGATGAGCCGGTAGATTTAACTACAAAGGAATTTGATTTATTAATGTTGTTTGTTAAAAATAAAGGAACCGCATTTTTAAGAGATAAGATTTTAGAAGAAGTATGGGATAAAAACTATTTTGGTTCTGATCGTGTGGTAGATGATACCTTAAGAAGATTAAGAAAGAAAATGCCAAACTTAGTCATTCATACCATTTATGGCTTTGGCTATCGCTTAGGCTAATGAAACGCTTTCGTATTTGGTTAAGAGAATTATCACTAGCTCAACAATTGTTTGCGATTGTCTTTTTTGTCGTGACGATTTTTACGGTCTTTTTATTTGTTTTCCTATCAAATAATGTCGATGTTTTTGTAAACAATCAAATGTATAGTGTGATACAACGTTCTCAAGATAATTTATTACAATATTATGTTACACCGGATAATGTCAGAGACATTAATAAAATTGATGATGTAGGGGTGTATCATATCTTGTATGAAAAAAACAGCCGTCTTTTTAAAGTAAACGATACTTCCATTTTAAATGACGAGTTAATAAAACAGATAGAAGAAGTCATTGGTAATATGAATACAGTTCGTCATCACGGTTCGCTTTATATTGAAAAAGAAAAGACGTTATTTATTTTTCGTAAGTTTGATATTGATAAATATCTAGTGTCAGGTTTAAATAATAACTTTCGTAAAGAGTTTCGTTTGGCTCTTTTAAGTAGTATTATCAATTTAAATGTTTGGGTTATTATTATTCTGTTTTCAAGTATTATGATATGGTTACTCTTTTTAATTCATCCTTTAAATTTAATTCGTGCTTATATTGAAAAGATTAAGGATGGACAGGAAGCAACGCTTAAAATTGATCGTAATGATGAAATAGGAGAAGTTGCTAAGGCGTTGGTCATCATGCAGGATGAATTAAAGCGTCAAGAAGAAGTGAAAGAAGAAATGATTCATAATATTTCACATGATTTAAAGACACCAATCGCAACCATTAAGTCTTATGGTGAAAGTATTAAAGATGGTATCTATCCTTATGGTGATTTACAAGCCAGTGTCGATGTTATTATTGAACATGCCAATCGTCTTGAAAAGAAAGTATATAGCTTATTGATGTTAAATCGTATGGAGTATTTAATCGAGAATACAGGACAACAAACAACAGTCAATATGAAAGAAGTGATTGAAAAAGTCGTAGTGGCAATTAAAATGATCAAGCCGAAGATTAATATTACGATGGATTTAAAAGAGATTTATTTTTATGGAGATGAAGAACCTTGGCGCATTGTTGTTGAAAACTTATTGGATAATGCTTTGCGTTATTCAAAAAGTATCATTCATATTACATTAAATGAAGAAGAATTAAGTATCTATAATGATGGAAGTACGTTAAGCCAACAAATGCAAAAATCGCTCTTTAAACCGTATGAAAAAGGGGTTGGTGGACAATTTGGATTAGGGTTATCCATTGTTCGAAAAGTATGTATGAATTATCATTATCAAGTCATTGGTGAAAATGTAAATGACGGAGTTGTATTTCGAATCTACGAAACTACAACAAGAAGAAAAGCGTAACGATGATATAGGAAAAGACAATAATTTGTTTTTTCCTTTTATTTTTATGAAATAAACTGGGCAAAAACAAATAGGATTGATATATTAAAGAAAATAAACAAACATAAACATCGACTTTATATAGATACAACACAAACTTCTATGTGGGTTGTGATGATGATTATGTCTTTGGTTGGTTTATTTGGCTTCAATTTATTAAGTAAGAAACAAGAAACTAAATAATGAAAGGAAGAAGAGTTCTTCTTCCTTTTTGTGTTACACTATAGTTAATGAGGGTACATGTTTATGATGATAGATAAGTTAAAAGAAAAAATTATGCAACCCCAACCACTGTTAGATGAAGAAATAGAATTTATGTTAGAACATCTAGGTGATGAAAATCCAAGGATAAGAGATGAATTAATTTATGGATTATTTTGTATAAGCTTTGAAACAGAAATGATTTCAAAAGAACAAATGAAAGGTATTATTAAGCATCTATTTCAACAGAATGTATTATTACAGGACATTGAACACTTGGATATTGATACTACGTTAACACGTAGTTATGGGGCTTTATTATGGGCATTAATTCTTTTTTATGACAATGAAAAGACATCGCTTTATTATAAGATTCTTTTAAGAAAAGAAAGAGAAAAGCTTTTTGAATTAGCGCTATATCATATTGCCAATGAAAAAGATCATACGGGTTATTTAAAACCCTATGGTTGGATTCATACCATTGCCCATGCTTCGGAGTTACTATTGGCAATGGTAAAACATCAAGACATGCGTAAAGACGTGGTGAATTTGATGTTACGAGGTATCTATAAGATGTTTATAAAACAAAAAGAAATCTTCCGAGACAAAGAAGAAAAACGCATTGGTCTTGTTATAGTAGAAATGCTTAAAAGAAAACAAGTATCCATGTCTCAACTCATAAATTGGATTGATCAACTACAGGAGCATTACGCTACCGATAATCTTATAGAGGTAAAGGATTTTCGTAGTAAAGAGAATGTAGTAAATATGTTAAATTATATGGTATTGTTCATGGAGGAAGATGCTTTGTTAAAAGAAAGGATTAAAGCATTTAATCGCATTTAAAAAAGGTGTACGAGTACACCTTTGTTTTATTTTAATGACTTCACTTAATGCAGCAGTGGCTATTTTTTAATGACTTCACTTAATGCAGCAACGGTTGCTGAAATATCTTGTAATTGACTTGGAATAATAAGTTTAGTAGAGCTACTTGCTCCAATCTTTTCAAGAGCTTCATATCCTTTTAATGTAATAAAGGCATTTGTTGGGTTAGATTGATTAATCAACTCAATCCCACGAGCTTGTGCTTGATATACACGTTCTAAGGCAGCAGCTTCCCCTTCAGCCTTAGCAATTGTTGCTTCTTTTTCGGCAATGGCACGAAGAATAGTAGCTTCTTTTGCACCTTCAGCTGTTAAGATGGCAGCACGTTTTTCCCCTTCAGCTTGTAAAATCTTTTCACGACGTTCACGTTCCGCACGCATTTGTTTTTCCATTGATTCTTGAATATCACGTGGCGGAATGATGTTTTTAAGCTCTACACGTCCTACTTTTACACCCCAAGGGTCTGTAGCTTCATCTAAGATAGAACGCATTTGCGTGTTAATTAAATCTCTTGATGTTAATGTTTCATCCAATTCTAAATCCCCAATGATATTACGAAGAGTTGTTGCTGTTAAGTTTTCAATCGCACTAATTGGACGCTCAACACCATAAGTATATAATTTAGGGTCTGTAATTTGAAAATATACAACCGTATCAATCATCATTGTAACGTTATCTTTTGTAATAACCGGTTGAGGAGCAAAGTCTTTTACAACTTCTTTTAATGTTACACGATTTGCAACACGATCAATAAATGGGACAACAATATGCAAACCTGTATGCCATGTTGCATGATAAGCTCCAACACGTTCCACAACATAAGCGGTAGCTTGAGGTACAATACGTACGCAATAAGCTAATGTAATGGCAATCACTAAAAATACGACACCAAAAATAATAAATTCTATCATAAGTTCTCCTTTACTTTTCTATTTTTCTTACGATTAATTTTACACCATCAATGGCTAATACTTCAACCAAATTTCCTTCTTCAATGGTCGTATTATCTACGGACTTTATATTCCAAATCACACCATTGATTTTCACTTCACCAAGTTCTTGAAATGTAGTCTGTTTTATCACGGTTGTAATAGCCCCAATAACACGATCAGCATTGGTATGAACAACATTACCACGCAAATAATCCTGTGCTATAGGACGAATAAATAACAGTGAAAGAACCGATAAAACAAAGAAAACTACCACCTGTATCAAGAAGGATACATGCAACTGATTTGCCACTAAAGCTCCAATTGCACCAATTGTAAACCAAATACTCACTAAACTGCTTAAGGTAATTATTTCTAAAAATAAAGAACCTATTAGCACAATAATCCATAACCAAAAATATTGCATACATTATCCTTTCTATAATTGTTTATTTAAATCAACAATTAACATCTTATTCACTTCATCATAATTTACAGTAAACTTCTCACCATTTAAAGGCTTTTTCAATAATTTGCTAATATCATCGATAACAGCTTTATTTGAAATCCTGAGATACCCTTTCCCATGAGATATTTTATGAATGTGATTCAAGTTTACAAGTTTTAAATCAATCTCTTCTTTTGTAACTGGTTTAATCGCAACCAATAAGCCTTTACTATCAATACCAATCTGGCACCATCGTACTTCATCTAAGTAATAGGCTGCATTATTGTTTAATGTAATGTTACTGGCATACAATGTACAGATTGCAGTATAAGCACTACCTTTTGTCCATTCAAACATCAAGCCACCACCTTTCTATTCCATTATAGCATAATCTTATTTTTCTTCAATATAATATTTTTATTATTAATCTAAATATGAACTTTCTTTAAAATTCATATATAATAGTAAAGTAGGTGAAACAATGAGTACAATACAGATTAAAGGCTTAAACATTTACTATGAAGTAAAAGGGAATAAAAAACAAAGTGTAATTCTATTGCATGGATGGGGACAAAACACGACGATGATGCAAGCCATCCAAGAAGGACTACATCCGTATTTTACGGTGTATAATTTAGACTTTCCGGGCTTTGGAAAAAGTGATGCATTACAACAAGCATGGTCAACCATAGACTATACCGATTTTTTAGCGAAATTCATTAAAGCCCTTAACATTCAAAATCCGATTTTAATTGGACACTCTTTTGGCTGTCGTATTGCCCTGCGCTATGCCAGTCAATATCCTGTTTATAAAATGATTTTAACAGGGGCTGCCGGATTAAAGCCAAAACGTG
Source organism: Erysipelotrichaceae bacterium (assembly GCA_030528645.1). GTDB lineage: Bacteria > Bacillota_I > Bacilli_A > Erysipelotrichales > Erysipelotrichaceae > RQZE01. Next base: position 22,220 of record JAUMYM010000014.1, read on the forward strand.
GATTCGATTACTACGTAAAAGTTACAACGTACAAACTGTTAAAACAAATATTCAAGTTACCATTTCTTACAAAGTACAAAGAAAGCATGCAAAGCAAATTTGGAAGCACTGACTATAAAAATGCCAGCCCAATTTTAAGAGAAACCCTAGTTAAGGTTGTAAATGAAGACATAAAACCACTTTTAAAAGACATCCAAGCGGAAACCTTGTTGGTCTTTGGAAGTCATGATCAGGCAACTCCACTATGGATGGGCAAAGTCATGGAAAAAACGATGCCCAATGCGACTCTAATTGTCTTTGAACAAGATGATCATTATGCTTATTTTCATCAAGCACAACGTTTTAATTTAGTGTTAGAAGCGTTTTTAAAGGAGGACATCCATGATTAAGTATATTGTATATCCATTGATTCTTAGCTTGTATGTGCTAAATCTTAAAAAAGCGCTGCACATGTTTCAACAAAATCGTTATGAGCTTGATCGCTACACCAATTGGTTGCTTCAACAACTTAAGGTCAATGTAAAAAATATGTTACTTCTATTGCTTGCCATCTTTTTTCTAATCGCAAGCTATTGGCTACAACCTTACAGTATTCTTGTCTTATCAACGATACTGGCAATTCTTAATGTAGTGATGTATCATCAAGAAAAGAAAAAGAACTACATTAAACCACTTCACTATACCAATCGTGTAAAACGCCAATGGGTATTTTTATTGCTTGTATTTCTTGGTATTTCGATATGGATGTATACCCAAAGTGAGCTTGTTCTATATTTCTTTAGTGCATGTATGTTACTATTACCATGGGTATCTATCTATGCTTTAATTCTGTTAGAACCGATTGAAAACTATGTTAAAGGACGTTTTAAAGCGAAAGCGAAAAAGAAATTAGAAGCACAATCAGCATTAAAAATAATCGGTATTACCGGATCTTATGGTAAAACAAGTAGTAAGAATATCTTACAAGCAATTTTATCCGAACAATACTACTCGTTAATGACTCCGGCTTCTTTTAATACACCGATGGGTATTACAAGAACGATTCATGAATATTTAAAACCGACGCACGAAGTCTTTATCTGTGAAATGGGTGCCGATCGAGTGGGTGACATTAAAGAATTGATGCAGTTTGTCCAACCTCAATATGGTGTTGTAACCTCAATTGGTCCACAACACTTAAATACCTTTAAAACAATGGAAAACATTATTCAAGAAAAGATGCAGATGATTGAATGCTTACCAAAGGATGGAGTAGGGGTTCTTAACTATGACAATGCATATATAAAAAATTATAAAATTAGTAATACCTGTCGCATTCTTACCATTGCCATTGAAGAAAGTGAAGTAGATTATCAAGCCATAAACATACAATATACACCGTTAGGAACTACCTTTGATGTGAAAAGTAAAGATGGCATAGAAACTTATGAAACAAGACTATTAGGCAAACATAATATTATGAATATCTTAGTTGCCATTGCATTAGCCAAAGAGTTTGGTATTGCAAGTCAACAGTTACAACATGCGATTCGTATGTGTCCTTACATCCAACATCGCTTAGAATTAAAGAACATAAATGGCTATACCTTTATTGACAATGCCTTTAACTCCAATCCAAGTGGAGCCAAGATGTCATTAGAAGTATTAAGTAGAATGCCAAATCGTCGCTTTATTATTACACCGGGCTTAATTGACTTAGGTAGTCTTCAAGAAGAAGCGAATTATGAATTTGGCTATGCGATGAAAGATAAGGTCGATGTGGTTATCTTAGTTGGAAAACATCAAACAAAACCTATCTATCAAGGCTTACAAGCAAGCAACTTTGATTTACAACAGGTTCATGTTGTGGATAAAGTGGTGGAAGCCTTCCAGTTAGTATATCGCTTAGCGGATAAAACCGATACCATCTTACTGGAAAATGATTTACCGGATGCCTTTAATCATTAAAAAATGTTGAATTGCTTCAACATTTTTTAATGACTTCATTATCAACAATCTGAATTCCTTTTCGTTTTAATCTTGCATGAATATATTCAGAACCAATGGTATAGATACAAGCTGTTAATGGAACTGCAATCAACATCCCAATCACTCCTAACATACTACCAAAGATAAAGATGGAAACCAAAGTCCAAAGAGGAGGCAAGCCAACAGACTTACCTACTACACGTGGATAGATAACACTATTTTCAAATTGTTGAACGACTTGATAACCAATGACAAACCAAACCGATTGCAAAGGATTTAAAGAAAGAATTAAGATGGCACCAATTATCATTGCCAGTGTTGCCCCAAAGACCGGTACCAAAGATAATACTGAGGTAATGGAAGCAATCAAAATGGCAAAAGGCATATTTAAAATAATCATCATTAAGTAAATAAGACCACCAATAATCATGGCTTCCACTAACTGACCGGATACAAAACTTGTAAAAATATCATTACAGATACGACTGACACGCAATACTTCTGTAAGAGGCTTATAGGGAATGATGGCAGCCATAACCTTCTTCATTTGCACAATAAGCAATTCTTTTGAACTTAATAAATATAAACTAAACATAAACGCCAAAAACCAAGTCGCTAAAACACCGGTAAACTGTGAAAAGATATTTACGATAGAAACACCGGCATCTGAAACAATGTTGGTTGTATTTTTTAAGATGTTATTGATGTCTAAACCGGATTTACTTAGAAATTGATTGATCGAATTGGTATCAAAATTCAAGTCAATTTCTTCCAATTTAAAGAAAGCTAAAATACTATCAATGTTTTTAAGTAAGCTATCAATATAATTTCCTAAGTTTACAATTAATACATAAACACTATTAATTAATTGTGGAATAATGATATATCCAAAAAAGATAATAATAGTAAATGTTAAAATAACAGTAAAGAAAATGGAAATTCCACGCAGTAAATTGGTATTTTTAATATAGTTACCTAAAAAAGCTTCAATCTTTTTTAAAGGGATATTTAACACATAGGCAAAGCCAATCGCAATGGTTAAAGGTGTAAAATAATTTAAATATTTAGCAATAAAATTCCATACCTGTTTATATTGAAATACAAAAAATGTTAATAAAATGGCGTATGTAATCAATATAATCCAAGGCTTTAATCTTGATAATTGTTCCTTTAAATCTTTCATAGTAAGGTCCTCTGGTCATAATGTACAACAATTAAAGATAAAATGCAATATTTATAAAAATGTGATAAGCTTATAGAGATTAATGGAGGTTCTTATGAGTATCAATGTCGCTATATTTTTTGGTGGTGAATCCGTTGAACATGAAATCAGCATTATTACTGCCAATCAAGCACTTCATGCATTAAATAAAGAAACATATCAAGTTATGCCGGTGTATGTAGCTAAAAATCGTCAGTTATATACAGGGGAAGAGTTATACGATTTAGCAAACTATAAAGACTTAAATAGTTTAGTATCAAAATTAAAACAAATCACAATATATAAAGTAGATAATCAAGTACATATTTATCCGGTAAAACGAAATCTATTTCAACATAAACCACTGTTTACCATTGATGTAGCTTTTCCAATTATGCATGGAACCAATGGAGAAGATGGAACGATCCAAGGCTTCTTAGAAATGCTAAAGATTCCTTATGTAGGATGTGATGTCATTGCTGCATCAGCCGGACAAGATAAAGTCATCATGAAACATGTTTTTGAAAATTCAAATTTACCGGTGATTCCATGGTTTTGGCTTTATGGACATCACTACATGAAAGATGAAATTTACTACAATCAAAAAGCCATGGATTTAGGTTTTCCGGTTATTGTAAAACCAGCTTCTTTAGGTTCAAGTGTTGGAATTGAATTTGCTTATGATAAAGAGAGTTTAAAACAAGCGATTTTAAACGCAAGTAAATACGATAGTAAATTAGTCATTGAAAAAGCATTAAGCGATTTTAAAGAAATTAATTGTTCTGTCTTAGGAAATCGTTATGAAGCTCAAAGCAGTGAATTGGAATTGATTGTGCAAGATGGCTTTTTAGATTACGATGGCAAATATGGACAAGGTAGTAAAGGGATGGTTGCGGCAAAGCGTATTGTTCCAGCACCACTTAATGAAAATGAAAGTAAATATATTAAAGATTTAGCGTTGGATACGTTTATGGCACTTGGAGCAAGTGGTGTATGTCGTATTGATTTTATGAAGGATGAAGTTACCAAGCAAATCTATGTCAACGAAATTAATACCATTCCAGGCTCGCTTGCTTATTACTTATGGAGTCCGGTAGGTCTATCGTTTGAACAGTTATTAGAGAAACTCATTCATATTGCGATCGATAATTATCGTGCAAAAGAAAAGATGACATTTTCATTTGAAACTAACGTCTTAGCTAACTTTGATGGAAAAGGTATCAAAGGAAGCAAAGGTATAAAACAATAATCATTGTGTGATAAGGAGGAAAAAGATATGGCAACACCACACATTCAAGCAGAAAAAGGGCAAATCGCAAAGATTGTATTAATGCCTGGCGATCCGTTACGTGCAAAATTTATCGCAGAAACATTTTTAGAAAATCCTGTTTTATTCAATACCGTTCGTAATATGTTTGGTTATACAGGAACTTATAAGGGAATACCGGTATCGGTAATGGGCTCTGGTATGGGTATGCCAAGTATCGGAATTTACTCTTATGAACTTTATACAAAATATGATGTAGAAACCATCATTCGTATCGGATCTGCTGGAGCTTATACGGAAGATTTAAAAGTATATGATGTTGTATTGGCAAATGGTGCATATTCAGAATCAACGTACGCACTTACACAATCTGGATATGATAAAGATATTACTTATCCAAGCACTTCTTTAAACGAAGCAATTGTAAAGGCAGCGAATCGCTTAGAAATTCCACTTCATCAATCGTTAATTCACTCTTCGGATGTGTTTTATCGTCAAAGCAGTGACTATTTAAAAGGCATTGTTGAAAAGGGATGCTTAGCAGTTGAAATGGAAAGTTTTGCATTGTTCCACAATGCAAGTGTTTTAAAGAAACAAGCAGCGTGCTTATTAACTATTTCGGATTCGTTTGTAAGTGAATTTGCAACAACAGCCCAAGAGCGTCAAAATAGCTTTACAAACATGATGAAAATTGCTTTAGAAGCGATTGTCGAATGAAACGACTTTTATTTGTAAGACAATTATCAGACCCTAAGATTCAAGAAGATATAAAACTTGCCTTAGTGGATACTGGCGTTACTTATCAGCTACATCCAAGCAATGATTGTATCGTGATTGAAGGCAACAATGATGCACTAAGAGCTTGTCGTATTGCGATTTTAGAAGCAGGTTATAAAGTAGAATAAAAAAGCTATAAGAGTTCCTTATAGCTTTTCTTTATTGGTACTACCAAATCCACCGGTACGCTTTTCACTTGTTTCATCATCCATACAAATGCCAAATGGTATAAAGATTCCTTGTGCAAAGCCTTCACCTTGTTGAATGCTTAATGTGGAATCACTATGATTGGTTACTTTAATCATGATGTGACCCTCGTTGTTTGCGTGGTAATAATCACTATCAATGATACCTACCGTATTATCCAGTTGTAGACGATACTTAAAGCCTAAACTGGAACGTGGAAATATGGCTAAAAACCAACCGGGTTCCATAAAACAACGAATACCTGTAACCACTTTGATTGTTTCTTTTGGTTTTAATGTAAAAGCGTAAGGAGCTTTAAAATCATAACCGGCAGAACCAGATGTTGCTCGAGTTGGAAGGATGATTTCTTGATAACAAGAAACATCAATTGTAGAATCCAGATTACTTGTAAATTGAGACAAACTCACTTTCTCAAAACGTGCTATTTTATGCATTTTATCACCAAGTAGATTATACTACAAAGCACTTGCGAAAGTAAAAATAAAAAATAATTAAAAATTTTATTAAAAGTACTTGCATAAGTATTTTTATTATGGTAGTATAAATGAGCACCAAAAATAATGCTGAAGAAGTACTCAAGAGGCTGAAGAGGTGCCCCTGCTAAGGGTATAGGTCGAGCAATCGGCGCGAGGGTTCAAATCCCTCCTTCTTCGCCATATTGTTTGGTCCGGTGGTGTAGTGGTTAACATGCCTCCCTGTCACGGAGGAGATCGCGGGTTCGAGTCCCGTCCGGACCGCCATTTTTGCAGATGTAGTTCAATGGTAGAACGCGACCTTGCCAAGGTCGACACGAGGGTTCGATTCCCTTCATCTGCTCCATTGAACTTAGCGCCTTTATTGAAAGGCTTTTTTTATGTTTTGACCACTATATGACCACCAAAAAGGAGTTATTTAAACTCCTTTTTTACTTGAAACGTTGTTGTTTTACAATATGACCATCTAAATCATAAATATATAAACCATCTTCACTTAATAAACCATACGTTGAAGGATTACCTCCTTTTGGCATGGAGATAGAACCGGGATTATAAAGAGTAAGAGTCCCTTGTTGTTCCAGTTGTAATAAGTGAGTATGTCCATACATGAAATAGTCATACTGCCCCTTTGGTAAATGTTGTGGATGATAAATGTGTCCATGAGTTGCGAAAATGGATTTTCCATTGATATATAAGGTTGTATAAGTCTCCAATACATCGAAGTCTAAGACCATTTGATCCACTTCACTATCACAATTTCCTCTTACTGCAATGATGTTATCTTTATATGGATTTAAAAGTTCACAGACTTTAGCAGGATTATATTCTTTTGGTAAAGGATTTCTTGGACCATGATAAAGGGCATCTCCCAAAAATAATAATTTATCTGCTTGGTGCTGTTTCCATAATTCAATCACTTTTGTGGCATAAAAATAAGAACCATGTAAATCCGAAACAATCAATACTTTCATAAAAGAACCTCCACTTAGATTATAAAACAAAAAACTTTAAATGTTTGCTTAACTTTACTATAATAGAAGTACCTAGAAGGTGACAATAGCACCTATCTGTAAAAGGTAACTATATGATTTCAAATGATACGTTGTATCGTAGGAACGACAGTAGGAGGTAAAAAATGAAATCAAAATATGTAAAAAAATTAGTACTTTTAGCTTTGTTTTTAGCAATCGAATTTATTTTAATTATCAGTCCTTTAGGTTATGTGAATGTTGGACCGGTGCGTGCAACCACGTTACATATCCCTGTGATTATCGCTTCGATTGTATTGGGACCTAAATACGGAATGTTTGTAGGCTTATTTTTTGGAGCAAGCAGTGTAGCAATCAATACTTTTTCTCCAACGCCGGCATCGTTTTTATTTAGTCCTTTTTATCAAGTAGGACAATATAAAGGAAGTGTGTTTAGTTTAATCATTGCCTTAGTTCCAAGAATTGGACTGGGATATTTTAGTTATTATACCTATCGCTTCTTACAAAAAGGAATCAAACAAAATGATGTAGCCATTGCCTTAAGTGCATGTTTAAATACATTACTTCATTCTGCATTGGTCTTAGGCTTTATTTATATTTTTTATGCGGAAGGCTATGCAGCATTAAAAGGGGTTTCGGTATCAAAAGTATTAGGTATTATCGCTTCGATTATTGCGGTAAATGGTGTTTTAGAAACTGTTGTAGCTGGAGTTGTTGTTCTAGCGGTTTGTAAAGTGATGTTTAAATTATATAAAGAGGATTAATATGAAAAAAACAATTGTAATTGGGGTAACAGGTGGAATTGCCGCCTTTAAAGCATGTCAGTTAGTTTCAGATTTAGTGAAATTAAACTTTGATGTTCATGTGATTATGAGTAAACATGCCCTAGAATTTGTAGGGCCACTGACGTTTGAAACTTTAAGTAATCATAAAGTACACATCGATATGTTTGATCGAAATTTTCAACACGATGTTACGCATATTTCACTTGCCAAAAAAGCAGATGTCTTTTGTATTGTACCGGCAACCGCTAATACCATTGGTAAATTAGCTTGTGGGATTGCGGATGATATGCTTACTACAACCTTCATGGCAACAACAGCAGTAAAGATTATATGCCCGGCGATGAATACAAATATGTATACAAATTCAATTGTACAAGAAAACATTGAAAGATTAAAACAACATGGAGTATGTATAGTAGAGCCGGAAAGTGGTTTGTTAGCATGTAAAGATGTTGGAGTGGGAAAGCTTGCTTCTATTGAAGAAATAAAAGAAATGATTTTAGATAGTTTAACTGAAAAAACCTTAAAGGGTTATCGTGTATTGATTACAGCTGGAGCTACGTTAGAAAGCATTGATCCGATTCGATACATTACCAATCATTCAAGTGGGAAGATGGGATATAGTCTGGCACGTATGGCAAAACGCATGGGTGCAGATGTAACCCTTGTTGCAGGAAATGTAGCACTACCAAGGATTTCGGGAATAACGACGATTTTCGTAAAAAGTGCTTTAGAAATGTTTGAAGCAGTGAAAAAGCACTATAAAAATCAAAATATGATTATTAAGGCAGCAGCCGTAAGTGATTATACTGTCAAAACATATCAATCACATAAAATCAAAAAAAGTGATGATGAACTTACACTGGCATTGAAAAGAACCGATGATATTTTGAGTTTTCTTGGTAAACATAAAGATAAAAAAACCATACTATGTGGATTTGCGATGGAAAGCGAACATGTAATCGACTATGCTCAAAAAAAATTAGTAAGCAAACACTGTGATCTGATTGTAGCCAACAATGTTACAGAAGCTAATGCAGGATTTCAACATGATACAAACATCGCAACCATTGTGACAAAGGATCAAGTAGAATCGCTGGGTTTAATGAGTAAACTGGACTTAGCGAACTATATTTTATTAAAAATGAAAGAGATGGGATAAAAGATGTTATTGACGATAGATGTTGGAAATACCAATATTACAATGGGGATTTTTAAAGAAGATGAACTTCTTGGTACGTTTCGATTGATGACAAAAACACAACGTACTTCGGATGAATTTGGTATCTATATGAAAGCCTTTTTAGACCGTTATCAAATTGCAACGCAACAGATTAACGATGTAATTGTATCAAGTGTTGTACCAAAGATTATGTACTCTTTAAATAGCGCTATTATCAAAACCTTACGCATTGAGCCAACTATGATTGGTCCGGGAATTAAAACAGGAATACGCGTCAATACCGATAATCCTAAAGAAGTAGGAGCAGATCGAATTGTCAATGTTGCCTATGCCTATCATACGTATAAAAAACCATGCATTGTCATTGACTTTGGAACTGCTACAACCTTTGACTTTGTTAATGAAGAAGGTGTCTTTGAATATACTGTAATTTCTCCCGGCTTGGAAATTTCAGCACAAGCATTGTATTTACAAACGGCGAAGTTACCGGAAATTGAAATTGCAAAACCAAAATCCATTTTAGCTTCTAACACCATTTGTGGTATGCAAGCAGGAGTTGTATATGGATACATTGGACATGTAGAGTACATTATTAAAAAAATGTTAGAAGAATTAAAAGTGAAAGATGTTAAAGTCATTGCCACAGGAGGACTTGGCAAAGTGATTGTTCCGGAGACAAGCTATATCCATGAATATGATCCGGACATAGCTTTTAAGGGCATGAAAATTATTTATGATCGAACAAAACGTTTAACAAATAAGGGGGATATGTAATGGAAATCCTTTTAGCAAGCAAATCACCACGACGAAAAGAACTATTACAACTGTTACAGATGGATTTTCAAGTCGTATGTAAAGATGTAAAAGAAGAATTAGATCGATTAAATGACTTAGAAGAAGAAATTCAAAAATTAGCGATAAAAAAAGCACAAGCCGTTGCTTGTGAACATCCAAATTGTCTTGTTATAGGTGCAGATACCATTGTTGTGTTGAATCAACAAGTGCTTGGAAAACCAAAAGATGAACAAGAAGCCTTTACCATGTTGAAGGCTTTAAGTGGACAAACACATGAAGTACTTACAGCAGTAGCCCTTATTTATAAAGGAAAGATTGAATCTTTTTGTAGTAAAACAGAAGTAAGTTTTGAATCATTAAGTGATCAAGAAATTTTAGACTATATTCAAAGCAAAGAACCGATGGATAAAGCAGGTGCATATGGCATACAAGGCTATGGCTCTAAATTTATTTCTCACATTAGTGGGGATTATTATGCGGTTATGGGTCTACCGGTAAGTGCTTTATATCAAAGATTAAAACAATATCGATAGGTGCAATATGGACATGAAACAATTAGAACAGTGGGTCGATCAAGTGTATGACATTCATATTCCAAGATGGAATGAACTTCCGGAATTTGACTTGTACATGGATCAAGTCATTACCGTTTTAGATCGTTATCTATGGTTTTTACTTCCTATGGACTATGGTCGTTTAGTAACACCTTCCATGATAAATAATTATGTAAAATTAAAGTTATTGCCAAAACCATATAAAAAACAATACAATCGCTATCATTTAGCGAATTTAATCGCCATTACAATCTTAAAACAAGTATTGACGATTAAAGAAGTAAAAGATGGTATTTTAAAACAAGTAGAAGTCGAAGGAGATGGTAAGGCATACGATAATTTTTGTTATGAACAAGAAATGGCAATTAAACAAGTGTGTAGTTTGATCGATGAACGTAAGCCTTTAATACAACAAGATAAAATTGATGATGAACATCATGTAGCATTAAAAATGACAACACGTGCCTTTGCTTCAAAACTTTTAGCAGTGCATTTGGTAAGTAGGTAAGAAGATGAAACGTATAAATGAAGTATTAAGTAAAAAAGATTTAGTGGATTATTTTTTAAGACTCGGATTAAAAAGCGGGATGATTGTGGAGGTACACTCTTCTATAAAAGCATTGGGAACTATCTTGGGGGGAGCTGCTACGGTATTAGATGCCTTAATCGAAGTGGTTGGCTACAATGGAACGATTATTATGCCTATGCACAATTATGCCAATACGGAACCATCTAAATGGCAATATCCACCGGTTGCTTTATCCCTTATTGCAAAGGTACGCAGTGAAATGCCGGCCTTTGATCGCAAGATGAGTGATGCTTATAAAATGGGGGCTTTGGTCGAGGCTCTTCGTCGAAAAGAAGGCGTTGTCATTTCAAGTCATCCAAGTGTAGCCTATGCAGCATGGGGGAAATATGCAAAGTTATTGTGCAATCATCAATCGTTTCACTTTGCCTTATCAGAAGAATCCGCAACCGCTACATTATATGCAATGAAAGCTCATTGTTTATTATTAGGTGTTGATTATGATAGTGCCACATGCATGCATCTGGCAGAATATCGCAGTGATATTCGACCAATTATTGTGGAAGGATGTGCCATAAATGTAGATGGCAAACGACAATGGAAAAAACGCTTAGATGTCGATTTAGACAGTGATGATTTTCTTGAGGTCTTTAAAGTCATAGAAGCCAAAGGATATGTTACAAAACAGGCAATCGGTACAAGTGCTATGAAGTTATTTCGTATTGATGTAGCCATTGATGAAGCAATCAAGTATTTCGATAACCATCATATCTATAATTTATACAGGTAGGTGAACACAATGATTAAAATAGCGACAGTAGGAACTAGTGGTATTACCGAACAATTAATTCAAGCGATGCAACAATGTCAAGAATATGAAGTAGTTGCAGTCTATTCACGTTCCTTAGAAAAAGGAAAAACACTTGCTGAAAGATATGGCATTGCAAAGGTCTATGATGATTATCAAACGATGCTAAAGGATTCTAAAATCCATTTTGTATATATTGCAAGTCCAAACAGTTTACATGCTACACATGCCTATGAAGCGTTACGGCATGGTAAGCATGTCATTGTTGAAAAACCTATTACGGCAAATCTACAAGAATTTATAAAGTTAAAAGAATTCGCCGATGCAAAGCAGTTAAAATTATTTGAAGCAATTACGATTTTACATCAACCGAATTTTAAAGTGATTCAAGAACATGTATCATCTCTTGGACAAATTCGTATGATTCAAATGAATATGTCTCAATATTCAAGTAAATATGCAAGTTTTAAAGAAGGACAAAGTCCTAATGTCTTTACTTTAGAATATGCCGGAGGAGCCTTAATGGATATTAATGTATACAACATTCACTTCTTGTTAGCATTATTTCCAAACTATAAAAAAGTGATGTATACACCGGTTATACAACAAGGTATTGATACTTCAGGGGTACTAACCATCCTCTATGATGACTTTATCGCTTCTATGGTTGGTAGTAAAGATAACATTGGTAAAAACTTTGTTCAATTTCAAGGAGAAAAAGGATATCTCTATGTAGAAGGATCACCAAGCTTAGTAGGGGTAAGTTATCTTGTCCCTTATAAACAAGAACCAATCGTTCTTACAGATATAAAAGAGCATAATGTATATTATTATGAGATGAAACGCATTGCGGAAATCTTTCATAGCAAAGATGAAGCAACATATCAATCTTTATTACAACACTCTTATCGTGTTATAACATGTCTACAACAAGCCAAGGAAGCAGCAGGCTTAGTATTTGAAAATGATAAAAAAGAAACCGTGTAGGTTTCTTTCTTCTAGATGATCACTAAAGTTGATTGTAGCGCATAAAACTTTGATATAGATTTTTAGCAAGAATGTTTGCGACTTCTTCTAATAACACTTGATCTTCTAACTGGAAATTTGCATATTTATAAGAATCAACATCAATCAAAGCTAACACCTCATTGTTGTATAAAATTGGTACTACAAGCTCACTATTGCTTGCACTATCACAGGCAATATGACCTTTAAATTCATGCACATTATCTACAATGATAGAACACTTAGTTGTTGCACAATGTCCACATACACCTTCGGTAAGTTTGATTTTACTACAAGCCACTTTTCCTTGGAAAGGACCTAAGATTAAAGCATCCTGTTTTAAAAAGTAAAAACCAATCCAATTAATAGAGGTAAAATGTTCGTTTAATAAAGCGGAAACATTACTTAAAGCTGCAATAAGATCTTCCTCTTTACTTAAACTATCCACTTGATTTAATAAAATAGAATTCATGCTCATCACCTTAAGTATTATATAAGTTGAAATACAATGTTGCAATGGGGTATAATGCTTACTGTGAGCAGGGGTGCAAGAAATGCTGAGAAATACCCTTATCACCTGATCTAGTTAGAACTAGCGTAGGGAGCTTTCGCTTTTTCCTTACGCCTCATAACATTGGAGGTGTTTTTTTATGAAGGTCAAAGAACTAACTTATGTATCAACTTACATCGCATTGGCTTTGGTATTAGAGTATGTATCAAAGTTAATTCCAATCTTACAAATGCCACAAGGCGGTTCCATTAATCTGGCTGTGATACCTGTTTTTATCGCAAGTTACCATTTAGGGTTTAAAAAAGGTGTTTTAGTAGGGATTTTATGGTGGTTAATCGGATTTTTATTAGGTGGAAACAATTGGTATTTAAATCCAATGCAATATGTCCTTGATTATATTGTACCGATGGGCATTATTGGTTTTGCTTGTTTAATTCCAAATGTATATGCATCTGTAATCGTTATTGGTATTATTCGTTTTTTATCTACGTTTATTTCAGGGATTTATTTCTGGCCACCGGAAAATGCAGTAGCAGGAAGCATGTCAGCTATTGTATATTCATTTAATTATAATGTTGGTTATAATTTAGGTACCGTAGTAGTGGCAATTGTTTTAGTTCCACTTTTAATGAAAGCCTTAAAAAATTTAAAACTACAATTTTCACATTAAATTTTTAAAAGTTTCTATTTATAGGAACTTTTTTTGATATAATACTTTAGAAAGGGAGGGCTAGATATGTTACCAGAAATTAAATCTTCCGTATACATACAGAGTTTCAAACATGATGGTTCTCTACATCGAACATGGGCGAAAGGGTATGTCGTAGAAGCAAACCAAGAGCGGATTGTGGTGGTAACCAATAAAACATGGGTGACAGAAGCAGATGGAAGAAAATGGTTTACAAAAGAACCGGCAATTTGTTTTTTTTACACAAAGTATTGGTTTAATATTATTTCTATGATACGTAAAACAGGTATTTATTATTATTGTAATTTAGCATCTCCTAGTTTATATGATGGAGAAGCCATTAAAAACATTGACTATGATTTAGATATTAAATTATATCCAGATAATTCTTATATTATCTTAGATGAAGAAGAATATCGCTTGCATGCAAAACAGATGCAATATCCAAATGAAATTATGGAAATTGTTGAAAAACAGATGAAGGTATTAATTGAACAAATGGAAACCTATCAAGATCCATTTAACGAACAAACAATAAATTACTATCATAATAAATATTTGCAGATGCTACATGAAGAGTAAATGTTGCGACTTTATAAGAAAGATGTTTGAAAGAAAAAGATACTTTTAACAAAGTATCTTTTTAATATAATTAGTTTGAATAGCTCTGTGCCTCTTCACCGATAAATTCTAAATAGTTACTTAAGCGTACATATTTATGAGGTACGTTGTCTTTCATGAATATAATGTGATCGTTATCTTTTACAAAGATGGTGTATGGATTAGAGTTGATTGTGCTTAGATAAACATGAGTATCATCTGTAGTGCTATAACTTCCTTGAAGAGCAAATGTTAGTTGGTCGTAGTAGTAAATCATGTGTTGAGACTGATCGAAAACTAGGTATTGGGCGCTTGGACTTTGATTTTCCTCTGTAATGAAAGTTCCGTGAAGGTGGTGGATGGTTGCGTTAGATTGTTTATGTATTTTAACAATATAAGCAACGAAAAAGAGAATGATAATGAGGCTAAGTAATAGTAAAACCCAAGGTGTATTCATGTTCCATTTCTTTTGCATAACGATATCCTTTCTGTGATGAATTATAGATGCTTATACCTAAAGTATAGCGCATTTTATTTTTTATAAAAGAACAGTGTAAAAGATGTATGATGTTTTAAAGATATAAATAGACATAAAAAGTATGCAATACCATAAATAATGTCAAATAACATACAATTTTATAAAAATGTTCAAATATAAAACATTAGAAAAAAGGCTAAAAAATAAGGGGTATGGGAGGATGGGAGTGGAGAAAGGAAGAAGAAAAAAGAAAAAAAGAGAAAATAGTGAAAAAATAGTATTGACTTGGAGTAGAAAC
>JAUMYM010000004.1:0-62429 GCA_030528645.1 Erysipelotrichaceae bacterium
AAAATCAAAAAATTCAACTTTTAGAAGATTTAAAACAGATTGATTTATATTTTTCAGAAGATAATGAAGATTATGCTTATGGATTCTCTAAAAAAGCTAGTCATCAAGTCGTGTTATTGAAACAAGAGTTTTACAATGATTTTCTAATGCGTAATGCTCAATATTTAATGAAACTTCAAAAAGATTATACAGAATATTGCAATATAAATTTAAAAGACAATCAATGTAAATGGATTACCGGTGACCTTATAAAAGATGGGTATCATATTAATGAAATTTTGAACTTCACAGAAGAACGATACAGAGGAATGTTAAAAAAATCAAAAGACACTGCAAATAAAGAAATAAAAATTTATTATGAATATATAAAAAAATTAAATACAATACATTTTAAAAAACGTTTTTTTGATTCAATATTTCAGCATGATAATTTTAAAAAAATCTTTCAACGTATGGTGAAAAAATCAAAATAAAAATAGGCTTTTAAACCTATTTTTTCTTTTTCTTTGCAATCATACGAACGATAAAGATAGTTATTGCTGATAGTATGATATATGGAAGTTTTAATACAATCCAAATAATACCATCTTGTATAAAGTTGATAAAGCCATTAAAAGATTCAATAAGTGCTGTTTTTAATTGATTTCCAAAGGAAGGATTTTTAATGATTTGTATTTCACTGCTAATGTTGATATCTACAGTGGAATACTCAACAAGTAAATCCATGTTTTTAATGCTTGATTGAATGTATTCAATATCACTTCGTACATAAGTTAGCTTCTCTTCGATTGTGATAATATCTGCAATGGTCTCCGCTTTTTCATAAAGTTCTAATAAACGTTCTTCTTGTTTTAAAAGAGATTTTAAACGGGCATTATTATCGTTGTATGATTCTGTTAAATCTGTTGTATTTGAATACTTAGAAATAATAGTACCTATAGTTGGTAATTCTTCTAAGAATAAATCTACACCTTTGCTTGGAACTTTCACTGTGAAGTTAGCACTTTTTTTTGTTTTTTCTGATAGATTTTCTTCAGAGTAAGTGATGTAACCTTTGTGTTTCTCTAAAAGCTGTTTGAAATTATGGATAGATTCATCGATTTTTTCTGCTTCTAAATAGATGGTATGATTTTTGGAAATTTTACGATAGTCTTCTTGTGCAGATGACATATCTGTTTTGGTATTTGTGTCAAAGGAATCATAGCGATACTCTTCTTTATTAGCTGTATTTACATCATACACATAAGGGTATGGCTCTTCATAAGTAATTGTTTTTTTACTGCTACAGCCTGATAAAAGTAATAATGTTGATAGGGATATGATTAAAATACTAAACAATTTTTTCATAATACACCTCCTTGGTAATTTCATTGTACTATTTTTATTTCTAAATTTATATAAATATGTCATAATTGTCATTTTTCACGATTTTAACACATTTGTTTCTTGTTTACGTTTCTATGTGAGACAAGCTATAATAAACATGGTGATTTTATGAGTACATGTTTAAACTTTAATCAATTAGTCGCAATCAATACTTTACTTAAGGAAAACAAGATCAACTACAGTGTCCATACCCATTCTGGATGTTATGCAACAGGGGGTTATTTTAAAAAGCTTGGACGCAAACAAAATATGGATAAAATACTACAGTTAATCAATGCGTATTTAAGTAAAGATCATTTAGAACTTGAACTCATTGATTATGATGCATTGCATTTTATTGTGAAGTACAAATAAAAACATGTCCCTATATTTAAAGGGACATGTTTTTATTTATAGACACTATCGAAGTATTTCATTTCTTGAAAGGTTGATAAACCTGTTTCAAACGATTGATTATTAATGACTTTTAATAAGCGATCCAAGGATACTTCATTTTTTAAATAGTGAAAGAATAATGTTAAGACTTCCTGACATGGTTTAATAGATTCATTAAACATTTCCACAAATGATTTTGTACTAGCTTTATTGGTAACTGGGTGATACCATGGTTTTTTCTCTAAGTTTAAAATGTCAAAGTTTGGTGATTTTAATGGAGCCATCATACTTGTAAAGATATAAGGTTTTTTTAGTATGACTTTTTCAATTGAATGAAATAGATTAAATTTTACATCATTTTTATTATAGAGAAGTTTATGTATACCATGAAAATGTTTTAATGCAGTTTTAATGTCAGTATAATGTAATTCTTTATCATAAACTTCTTTTAATGCAGGTTTATAAATACGATAAATACTATCTACCGTATCATTGTCATATTCTAGTAATTTATAAGCAGGATATTGACTACAATTTACACCCTTAATTAACATAGTCATTTCATAATCTACGGTTGTTTCGAATAAGCGATGATGAATTGTAGATAGTTTAGGATCCTTAGGTGTCTCTGATTTATAGAAAATATAAGGATGTGTTTCCTTATCTAAAAACCAATGCGTTAATAAACCTGCCACATAGCTAATCTTTTTTTGGGTTTGATGTTTTTTACATTCTGTGAATATTTCTTTAAAAAACTCTGTAATTTTATGATAGTGAATCACACTTCCCATATTGATTACGCGTTTTGCTTCTTTTTGGTTAAGCCATGGCCAAGCATTAAAATAAAAGAAAAAGTCAGGACCACTGGAACCGATATTGTATTCCTTCATATTCTCATTAATAATTCGTTGTAAATGCAAAGGGATGTTGTCATTTTTAACTTCTAAAGCAAATAGTTGATGTGTAATAACATTTGGCATACTCTCTTTACCTCAACAGTATTATAACGTATAAAGAGCTGAAATGAATAAATTATACATTTTATTTGGTATTTCTTTCTTTTACTGTATAATGAAAGTGTTGTATTAAGGAGAAGGGTATGAAATATAACAAGCAAGAGAAAAGTTGGATTTTATATGATGTAGCCAACAGTGCATTTGTTTTAATCTTAACAGCTTCAATTCCGGTCTTTTTTAGAGCTTTGGTAGATAGTGCTGGTATTGAATCGGTAAGTCAATCGTTTATTGTAAAATTATTATTTTCAAATTTAGCAAACAACGCTTTAAATGGAAATGCACAAGCATATGAAGCTTTAAAAACTTCGTTATTTGGACTATCTACAACCATTTCCGTATTGTTGGTAGCATTTATGTCGCCGATATTTGGAGCGCTAGCTGATTATAAAGGAATGAAGAAAAAAATATTCTCAATATTTTTAATTGTAGGTGTATTTTGTTGTATATTGCTTGGTGTAACATCAAACTGGTTAAGTTATCTGGCATTGATTATTGTTGCTCGTATTGGGTATGCAAATTGTAATATTTTCTATGATTCTATGTTAGTGGATGTAACAACGGATGAACGCATGGATTCTGTTTCTTCTATGGGATATGCGTTTGGATATATCGGAAGTTGCATTCCATTTGTTATTGGTATTTATTTGATTTTAGCAACTCCATTTGGATTAACTAAGACATTTGCTACACAGTTATCGTTTATTATTGTTGCGGTATGGTGGTTATTGTTTTCAATACCATTGTTGAAAAATGTAAAGCAAACGCATTACTTAGAACATAATGAAGTAAATGTAATCAAAATTCTTAAACGCTTAAAAGATACATTGAAAAAAATTCGTAAGAATCCAAGAATGTTATATTTTATTTTAGCTTATTTTTGTTATATTGATGGAGTCTATACCATTATTTCCATGGCAACAACCTATGGAGCTGAAGTGGGTATTGATACTAATAGTATGATTGTGGCACTTTTAGTAACACAAGTTGTAGCATTTCCATTTGCGATTATTACAGCCCATTTGGTTTCAAGATTTAAAACGATATCGTTACTTAAAGTATTTGTGTTGGCTTATGCTGTAATTTGTATTTATGCGTATCAAATGGATCAAGCTTATGAATTTTGGATTCTATGTATTGCCGTAGCGATGTTTATGGGTGGAATTCAATCTCTTTCAAGAGCGTATTTTGGTAAGTTGGTTCCAAAACAATCTTCAAATGAATATTTTGGTTTCTTTGATATTTTCGGTAAGTTTGCAGACTTCTTTGGTCCATTGATTATTACAGTTGCGGCAACAATCTTTGGTCAAAGTAAAGTAGGTATTTTAGGTTTAATTTTATTATTTGGTATTGGTTATTTATTACTTAGAAAAGTTGCGAAACTTGAGGATACTCTATGAGTTATATCTTCATTGATATTGATGGTACTTTATATAGTAAGCATCAAGATCAAATACCGACAAGTGCCATTGAAGCTATAAAGCTTGCGAAAAGAAATGGTCATAAAGTCTTTTTGTGTACAGGAAGATCAAAAGGTGAGGCTTTGCCATTTTTAGATTTACCTGTAGATGGTTTTGCGTTTAGTTCAGGGGCATATATAGAAGTGAATTCTGAAGTGATTTATGCAAAAGAAATGGAATATGAACAGTGTTTAGAGTTAGTTCATCAATTAAATGAACATCAATTGGGATATTGTTTATCTGGAAATTTAAAGTCTTATTCAAGTCCGTATGGTATGGAATTTATTTATCGTTATTTTAGTGAAGAACATCGAAGTAAAGATGAGGTAATGGCATTAATTGAAAAACATAATTTTTTTGTAGATCATAATTTTAAAGATGATTTCATTACAAAGATTAACATTTATAGCTATCAGTTAGATGCGATTTATAACTTTGGTAAGCGTGTTGACCATAGTTTTGACATTACTGTATTTATCAATGAAAATTCTGCTTTTAAAGCAGCGGAATTAACGTTTCACAATCATTCAAAAGCTACAGCTGTTTCTAATATTATGCAATATTTTGAGTCTGAAGATGAAATTATTTGTATTGGGGATAGTGAAAATGATATACCGATGTTTCAAATTGCAGATGTTGCGATTGGTATGAAGCATGGAAGTAGTGAAGCATTAAAACATGTAAGTTATATTACGGATGATGTATTAGAGGATGGCGTTTATAAAGCGTTTAAGCATTTTAATTTAATTTAGAAAGGAAAGAGTATGAAAAAAACAATTCGTGATCTTACATTAACAGGATTAGGAATTGCGCTATGTTTTGTGGCGACAATGTATTTAAAGATTCCTAATGCGATTAGTGGGTATTTTAATATGGGGGATGGTATTATTTTACTGTTTTCATCTATTTTAAATCCGGTTAGTGCATTTTTAGTGGGTGGTGTTGGTAGTGCAATGGCAGACTTTGTAGGAGGCTATCCACACTATGTAATCTTTACTTTAATTATCAAGGGGTGCCAAGCGATTGTAGTAAGTCTTTTATTTCAAAAGTTTGGTATGAAAGTAAAATACCTTGCGTACGGATTAGGGGCTACTATTATGGTCTTTGGCTATTTTTTTGCAAAATGGTATTTAAAGGGCAATGTATATGTAGCTATCTCAGGGTTAACATCAAATATTATACAAGGCATAGCCGGCATAATTGTTGCCTTGGCACTGTTACCTGTTATTTATAAAATGGTTATGAAATATCGCAGTGAATTATAAAGATAAAAACATGATACTTGAAATTAAGCATCATGTTTTTAGTTTACAAACTTATAATTTATCAAAACGAGGTGTAGAACGGAATGTTTCTTTATTATCTTTAATATAGACTTTTCCTAAGCGATCAGATAGTAATGTTAATACTTCATAAGAGATAGTATCTAATTCCTTAGCGACGGTTTCTAAAGGAATGTGTGGACCAAATAATTCTACAACGGTTCCAACAGGATAAAAAACATCACTTTGTATCATACATTGATCCATACAGATTTTACCTACAATTGTACATAGGTTTCCGCAAATCCAAACCTTACGATTTTGATTTTTACGAATCCAACCATCCGCATAACCTATGGGTATTGTTAAAATGTATTCATCTTTTTGTGCTTGATAAGTAATACCATAACTTACATATTCACCTTGTTTGATTTTTTTGCAGTGAATGACTTTACTGTAAAGAGAAACACAAGGTTTCAACTGTTTATCGTATGAAGAATAACCATAAATACCTAAACCTACACGATTGCAGTTGGTAATGTCGGCATCAAAAGATAAACTAGCATCTGTATTATTAGTGTGAATGTATGTAAAGGTATGACTACAACTGTTTACGAATTTTTTAAAAAGAGAATATTGTTGTTTAGTGAAGGTTTGATCTTTTTGATCACTACATGCAAAGTGTGTAAAAATGCCTTCTACAATAACGCCTTTTTCCTTTAAAAGAAGCATAGCTTGCTGTAATTCTTCTATGGTCTTTAAACCAATACGATTTAAGCCTGTATCAACCTTAATATGTACTTTTAAATCTTTAATATCATAGGCTATAAGTTGATGAATCCAGTCTATCGATACAACTGTAGTTGTCAGTGAATGCTCAATCAACAGTGAAGAATAGCTAGGATTAACATAGCCTAAAATTAGAATAGGAACATCAATGGCATGTTGTCTTAGATTTAAAGCCTCATCAAGACTAGAAACACATAGATAATCAATGTTGGCTTCTATGGCACTTTTTGCAACCTCAATATCTCCGTTACCATAACCATTTGCTTTAATCACAGCCATCAATTTTTTATTTGTTTTTTTCTTAATATAATGGATGTTATAAATAAGATGATCCAAGTTAAATTGAATCCAACTATCACGGTATAACATTATTTTTTACTGATACCTTTAATATTTAAACAAGCAAAGAAAGATATGATAATACCGGCTAAATAGTAAATGATAAAGACAAAATCTACATTTAAAGCTTCTTTTAAAGTTTCAAAGTAAGCGTCCATTAATAAAGGGAAGCTGTACTTGAAAAAAGATTCAACACCAAATAAATAAGTCACATCTGCAATAAAGATAAATAGCAAAGTAGCACCAAGAGAAATAAAGGCAGCTACTAAACTGTGTTTATATAACGTTGTTACAATCACTGCCGATAGAATACCGGCAAGAACATACACATATAAAAGACGTACATCTAACATTTCCCAAAGTTTTCCAATGAAGATACCAGCTAGAATTGCTGCAGCAAAACAAGATAACATTGCAAGAAGTAATTTTGGTTTACCTTTATTTTCTTCTAATTTAAAATCGACATTTTCCATAGCATTATCCTCCAATAAATATAAAAACATTATAGCATAAATCACTTTTTTAAAAGAATTAGAAATGTATATATTCAAATTATTTTTTAATAAAAAAATTTTTTGCATTTTTTTTGAAAATATTATTGACTTATAAATTAATATTTGATATATTAAATAAGCACTCGGGAAATGAGGCAATGGAGGTTTAGCTCAGTTGGGAGAGCATCTGCCTTACAAGCAGAGGGTCAGCGGTTCGAGCCCGTTAACCTCCACCATTTATTATTAAAGTGCCGACTTAGCTCAATAGGCAGAGCAATTGATTTGTAATCAATAGGTTGTGGGTTCAATTCCTATAGTCGGCACCATATTTTTTTTGGAGAAGTAGCGAAGTGGCCAAACGCGGTTGACTGTAAATCAATTCTCTACGAGTTCGGTGGTTCGAATCCGCCCTTCTCCACCATTCTTAAAATCTTACCACTATAATTGGGGCATAGCCAAGCGGTAAGGCATCAGACTTTGACTCTGACATTTCCCTGGTTCGAATCCAGGTGCCCCAGCCAATTTTATTGTGACCCGGTAGCTCAGGCGGTAGAGCAACTGACTTTTAATCAGTGGGTCGGAGGTTCGATTCCTCTCCGGGTCACCACTTGCGGATGTAGTTCAATGGTAGAACTTCAGCCTTCCAAGCTGACTACGTGGGTTCGATTCCCATCATCCGCTCCATTGATAGTTAAGCCTTTAATTAAGGGCTTTTTTTGTGTCTTGACCACCGTATGACCACTAAGTGGTATTTTAAAAGAAAAAGTCCACTTGGACTTTTTATCTAATTAAGGTATCATTCATCAAACCTTCAATTAATGTTTCATAAAATTTAACAATATTTTTTGCAAACTCTTCAGGAGAATTTGCAGGATCAATTAATTTTTGTTCCAAAGCAATCTTTGTAAAATCGTACGCTTGACTTTGTGCGCTTGTAGTAGTAGATAATCCTCTTTTCATAAACAAATCTCCTTTCAATAATAGTATACCATAAAATAGAACATCAAAATAATTTGATGTTTTTGTTAAATATGAAGAATATAGATTGAAACTTTATTTTTATAATCTATAATTATATATAAAGACTTATATTAAGCAGATAGGGGTATATTATGGAAATAATTGGTGAACACGAGTTACTAGAGTTAATTGATTTGTTAAAAAACGAACAAAACAAATTAACAGCATTTACAACAGTCTATTTGACATTTTATCATCCATTGAAGAAGTATGCGATTAACAAATTAAATCAAAGATTACAGTATCAAACTTGTTCTTCGAATACACAAACAACCAATCATCAACTTGCTGAAGAAATAGCAGATGAAGTGTTATTGGCAGTTTATCAACAAATTCATACTTTAAAAAATCCACAATCATTTTTAAAATGGCTTTATACCATTGCGGATATTAAAATTTATAATGTGGTACGTATAAACTATAACTATGTTAAGTATCAAGTACCAATTAAAAATATTCATGATAAAGGCTATGAAATCGATTATCATGAGATGATGAGAAAAGAGAAGAATTGGTTGGTTTTAGATCGTATCATGGAAGATTTAGACGAAATTGAAAAGAATATATTAAAATTATATTTATTTGAAGGGAAACGTTTTACAGTGATATGTAAAGTATTAAATATTACATATGATAAATGTATTTATCGCTACAAACGTGCTATTCATAAAATTAGAATGAAATTAAAATTGAAGTTTTAAGTATATAAGAAGGAAAGAATTTATTGTACATTTATCACGAAAGTTTCACAATTTAAACATTGATATTACAAATTCATTGCTTATAATTTAGACAATCAATTGAA
Organism: Erysipelotrichaceae bacterium; assembly: GCA_030528645.1. Classification (GTDB taxonomy): domain Bacteria; phylum Bacillota_I; class Bacilli_A; order Erysipelotrichales; family Erysipelotrichaceae; genus RQZE01. The sequence continues at coordinate 8,944 of JAUMYM010000004.1, forward strand.
TAATAATTGATTAATAATTTCTTTCCCCCGTATGGATATAATCCTAAAATAGTGACTGCAAAGTCGCTTTTTTATTTTGTAAAAAAATGATAGTATAAAACATGATAAGTTGAAAAGATTAGGTGAGATATTTTGAGTGTAAAAACAAAGTCTATAAAAATAGATGTAGATTATTTTCAAACAGAACTTTTGCATTGGTACCATACACATAAACGAAGTATGCCTTGGCGTGAAGATCCAACACCTTATCATGTGTGGATATCTGAAATCATGCTGCAACAAACAAGAGTAGAAGCAGTTTTTGACTATTATTTAAGATTTATTCATGCATTACCAGATATTGAAAGTTTAGCTATGGTGGATGAAGATGTATTGCATAAACTATGGCAAGGTTTAGGATATTACAATCGTGCAAAAAACTTAAAGAAAACAGCACAACGGTTAGTTAGTGAGTATCAAGGACGATTGCCCAGTACATATGAAGAGTTAATCCGGTTACATGGTATTGGTCCTTATACCGCAGGAGCCATCGCATCCATTGCTTTTTCACAAAAAGTAGTTGCGGTTGATGGTAATGTTATGCGTGTCATAGCTCGTATTACAGGTGATTATCGAGACATTATGCAACAGGCTACTAAGAAAGAAATGGAGAAACTGGTATATGATTTATTGCCTGATAAGGATGTTAGTTCCTTTAATCAAGCATTAATGGAACTTGGTGCTTTACTATGTATTCCTAATGGAACAGCAAAATGTAATCTGTGTCCAGTAAGTAAAGTATGTTATGCATATAAAGAAAACCGACAAGACGAATTGCCGGTAAAAAAAGCTAAGAAAGCTAGACGTATTGAAAAACGTACTGTTTTCATTATGATGAATGGAGATCAAGAATACTACATTCAAAAACGTAAAAAACATAGTTTACTTTCTAATCTTTGGGAGTTTCCATCTATAGATAAACATGTTTCTTTGCATGACTTAAAAGAAATACTGAAAGAGTTTGGAATTAGATATAATAAAATTGTAAAGATTGAAAGTGCTAAACATATATTTAGTCATATTGAATGGCATATGCAGGGCTACTTCGTTCAAGTGGTTTCAAATGAACCACAAATAAGTTCTAACAACCAGGAGGATCCTTTTGAAGAAGAATATACTTGGGCTACAAAAGACTCTTTAGAAAAACACTATAGTATACCTACGGCATTTAAGGCATATGTTGACTCTATTGAACATGGAGATATTTATTTTTTGATAAGAAATAATAAGTGAAAGGGTATTAAGTTTATGATGATTCGACCGCCAAAAGAAATTTTGGAATTAAGCAAAGTATATGAACTGCATAGAATATTTGTGTAAGAATATGGACGTGTGTTACTAAAATCAAATGCTCCAGATGAAGCGGTAGAAGCATTTATCAAATGTTTTGAATGCATGACTGGTAAGAAACCAGAAATTGTATGATGGATACAATGATTTTGTAAAAAGATTTATTTACTTCTTTGGTGGATAGGTCTTTTTTTTGTGGAACTTTTTGTGGAACAAATATACCTTTTTATAGAACATTTTAGGGTTTTTCCAGTGCCTCTCTAAGACATCTCAAAGACATTGAAACATATAAAAAACCCTTTGTTTAAAGGGTTTATGTTCGTTTTAGCCTTATTTTAAAGGCTTTTCTAATTTACTATTTGGTGCACCAGAAAAGACTTGAACTTTCACGGATCTCTCCACACGCCCCTCAAGCGTGCGTGTCTACCATTCCACCACTGGTGCAAATCCCTACTTATTTTAGCATATTTTTATTTTTTTGAGTGTATTTTTCATAAATATTTGTAATTATGGGTAATTAAGTCTATAATTACTTCGTTGTAAAGGGGAATGAAATATGTCGTATCAAAAAATTATAAATATAGCAGTTATCGCACACGTCGATGCTGGAAAGAGTACATTGGTAAATGCTTTTTTAAGCCAAAGTCATGTATTTCGAGAAAATGAAGAGGTTGTAGATTGTATTATGGATAGTAATGCATTGGAACGTGAGCGTGGAATTACGATTTATTCTAAAAACTGTTCCGTGAATTATGGTGAATATAAGATTAATATTGTTGATACTCCCGGTCACGCAGATTTTTCAAGTGAGGTAGAGCGTATCATTAAAACAGTGGATACTGTTATTTTGCTTGTTGATTCAGCAGAAGGTCCAATGCCTCAAACACGTTTTGTACTTCAAAAAAGTTTGCAGAGTGGACTTAGACCAATTTTATTAATTAATAAAGTAGATAAAAAAGATGCTCGTGTGAATGAGGTTATTGATCTAGTTTATGATTTATTTTTAGAATTGAATGCGACTGATGATCAATTAGATTTCCCAATTCTATATGGTATTGCTAAACAGGGAATTGTTATGGCAGAAATGGGAGATACGAATCAAGACATCAATCCTCTTTTTGAAACAATCATACATCATACTCAAGTATATCCAAATCTAAGTGATGAGCCTTTGCAAATGCAAGTTTCAGCCTTAGCTTATGATGATTATATCGGTCGATTAGGTATTGGGCGTGTATATAGTGGAACTATTAAAGAAGGTAGTAGTGTCTTGTTATGTGATAATGAAGGTAAGAAACAACAAAAGAAACTTAACCAGATATTTATATATAAAGGATTAAGTCGCATTCAAGTAAAAGAGGCTCAGTGTGGTGAAATTGTAGTGGTAAGTGGAATTAGTGATATATCAATTGGTGATACACTTTGTCCGCTAGATAATCCTTTACCAATGCCTTCCATTAAAATTGAAGAGCCTACGTTATCCATGAATTTTATGGTTAATACATCACCATTTCAAGGGAAAAGTGGAAAGTATGTTACTTCTCGAAATATCAAAGAACGTTTAGAAAAAGAACTTGAAGTTAATGTTGGTTTAAAAGTAGAAGAAACCTCTTCTACAGATTGCTTTAAAGTATCAGGTAGAGGAGAATTACATCTATCGATATTATTAGAAAATATGCGTCGAGAAGGTTATGAGGTTGCAGTATCAAAGCCTGAAGTTATTTTTCATCGTGAAGAGGGTAAGTTGTTAGAACCTATGGAAGAAGTTATATGTTTAGTTCCCAATGAATATTCCGGTTCTGTAATTTCAAAATTGAATCTACGCAAAGGATTAATGAAAGATATTGTCGAAGAAGGAAGTTATTCACGTATTGAATATCTTGTTCCAACCAGAGGTTTGCTGGGTTATCGTAGTGAATTTATCAATGATACTCATGGTGAAGGGACGCTAGTTCGACGTTTAAGTGGCTATGAAGAATATAAAGGAGAAATCAACCAAAGAGCCAATGGGGCATTGATTTCTACTGAACAAGGTAAGGCAATGACGTATGCTTTATGGAATATTCAAGAACGTGGACAGTTGTTTATAGAACCACAGACAGAAGTTTATGAGGGTATGATTATTGGTATGAGTGCTCGTAATTTAGATATGGAAGTGAATCCAATTAAGAATAAAAAATTAACAGCCATTCGTTCCACTGGAGCAGATGAAGCAATGAAGTTAGTACCGCCTAGAATTTTATCGTTGGAAGAGGCTTTGGAATTCATTAATGATGATGAATTGGTTGAAATTACTCCGGATAGTATACGTTTAAGAAAAAAATACTTAACCAATATTGAACGTAGACAATATGCACGTAGTTTAAATGCCGTTGAAGAATAAAAAAAATAAGCAGTTGCTTATTTTATAGAATCAAGGATTTGCTTAAGCTTATAAGCGAGTCCTTTTATTTTATGCATTGGTAGTGAACATATTGCAATACGTATACCTTTATTTACCATAACAGTATAAATATGATGATCCATAAAAGCCTGATGAATGCTTTTTTTATGGTTCTCATCTACAATGAGAGTAATGAAAAACCCTTCATGATATGGATAATGTTGTAATTGACATTGTTTTGCTTCTTGAAGAAATAAAGAGCTACGATCTTTTAATAGTTGTACATAGTGAGCTTTTTCTTTTATGTAGTTTTGATAACCTTGATTTGCGATATAACAAAATGTTTCCATAGCTGCATTGTTGATGTTGCTCCATAGACTACGTGCACCTTTTTCAAACTGAATATATACTTCATCGATAGTTTCTTTCTTTTGTGTTAAAAGGATAGCGGCTCCACAACGTAATCCATAAGAAGTTAAAGATTTTGATGTAGAAAACGCTACGATGATAAGTACATTATCGCTTATTTGATCAAAGTGTTGCATATAACGATTAGGAGCCTTTTGATAACTAAAGTCTATATAGGCAATGTCATTAAGAAGAATACATGGACCAATCTTACTACATTCATTTATAAACTCTATGATTGCTTGCCAAGTTTTTTGGTCAAAAGAAAAACCGGTAGGATTATGACAAGGATCGTTGATAATGATAAATAGTTTTTTCTGTTGTTGTAAGACAGCTAAACATACTTCTTTAAAGTTTTTTAAATCAAATTGTTCCTCTTGAAATAACGAGTACGTTTTTACATTTAAATTAAATTGTTGTGCCATTAATTTATAGGAACCCCAACCAATTTCAGGAATAATGATTGTGTCATTGTTATCCATTAGATTAGTTAAACTTAAACTAATAGCACCTGTTCCTCCACTTGTCGCAATGACTCTACTATTTAGATGTAAAGCGACATCTTTAAATACCCATGTTTGCACAGCATCATGGTATGAAGTGTTACCTACAAAGCTATCTGCATAGGTAGCAATTGTTTTTTTATCAAGATTTTGAAAAAAGTCATAAACACTGTTAAAGGCAACTAAATTTCTATCTTCATCATATAGTGTACCAATTGTCGCATCAATCACTTTTTCAAAGCCATGTTTTTGTATATCTTCTTTCGCCGCCTTAGCAACCTTAAATACGGTATCTTCAATTGGGCTTGGGTCTGCCATTTTACGTATAAATTTCATAGATACTCCTAACTATAGACTTTATTATAGCTTAAATTTCATAAATTAAATACAAGTTTTAATCAAAGAAATAATAGACTTTGATTAATATTCGATTATTTTAATTGCCTATAAAATTTAAAATACATTATAATATTAAATAGTATGTAAGAATAAATGTATAGTAGAATAATCATAGAATAGGAGAATAGTATGAATATAAAAGATGATTTATTTTTAGCTGTAAACGGCTTAGATTTACAATCCATGGAAATACCGGATGATAAACCGATGTATGGAAATTTTATACGTATTGATGAAGAAGTAGAAAAAACGTTAATGGATGATATTGTAAAGATGAAGGATGGTAATTTGCCATTAACCAATACGTATCAAAAAGAAATGATTGCTTTTTATAAACAAGCAATGGATTATAAGCGTAAAGAACAAGAATCATGGGATCCATTTCGTCCATATATAAAGAAGATAGAAGCTTTAAAGGACTTTAAGGAATTAGTAGACTTTAGTATGAAGAATATTTTGGTCAGCTTTCCTATAAATCTATCTGTATCTTCAGATATGAAAAACGCTACTACCAATACCGTGTATGTAAGTGGAGCAAGTACTTTTTTACCAGATAAAACCTATTATGAAGAAACACATCCAAATGGTGCTTTACTTTTAAATGTTGCGAAAGAACAAGCACGTAGTCTTTTATTAGATTATGGCTATCCTCAACAAGAAGCAGAACAAATGATAGAAGAGGCGTTTTATTTTGATAGACAATTTAAAGAGTATACAAAAACATCTATTGAACGTTCAAATTATGCAGAGAGTTATAATCCAAGAAGCATTGAAGAAATAGAGGCTTATTCTAGTCATATGTCTTTAAAGACATGGATTTCTACAATATTAAACCAAGATGTAATGGAAGTTATTGTTGAAAATCCAAATTATTTTGAACATTTAAATGCCTTCTTTCATCCAAACAATTTTAAAGCGATTCAATCTTGGATGATTGTTTGTGAGTTTTTAGCAGTAGGAGCATTGTTATCGGAAGATATACGTGAAAAAAGTAGTATGTATACCAAGGCTTTAACAGGAAATACGGCAATTTCTACAAAGGAGAAACATGCTTATCGTTTAGTAAGTTCAACGTTTAAAGATGTTTTAGGAGATTATTATGGTAAAACATATTTTGGACAAGAGGCTAAAAAAGATGTAGAAGATATGGTAGCTAGAATTATCGATACCTATCGTAAACGTTTAAGTCGTAATACATGGTTATCAAAAGAAACGATTGAAAAAGCGATTACTAAATTAAATAAAATTGAAGTATTGATTGGGTATCCAAATGAAATTGATGAGGTTTTTAATCATGTTCGTGTTGATGAAACAAAGAGTTTTTATGAAAACTATATGCACATTCGTGAAGTGTTTGAATTACATCAATTAGCGCAATATAAAAAGCCGGTAGATCGTAGTAAATGGGAAATGGGTGCTCATGATGTAAATGCTTATTATCATCCATTTAATAACCTTATTTGCTTTCCGGCAGGTATTTTACAAGCACCATTTTATAGTTTAAATCAAGGGGATAGTAAAAACTATGGAGGAATAGGAGCGGTAATTGCCCATGAGATTTCACACGCATTTGATAATAATGGTGCAAAGTTTGATGAGTTTGGTAATTTAAATAATTGGTGGAAAGAAGAAGACTTCAATGTCTTTCACCAAAAAGCTCAACAAATGATTGATTTATGGGATACTTTTACTACAGCTGATGGTAAGGTAAGTGGAGAGCTTACTGTATCTGAAAATATTGCTGACTTAGGTGGATTAGCTTGTGCCTTAGAAAGTTTAAAACAAAAAGAAAACTATTGTTTAAAAGATTTCTTTACCAATTGGGCACGTGTTTGGTGTTTAAAGGTACGTCCAGAATTTGCTCAATTGTTATTGCAAATGGATGTACATGCTCCAGCAAGTTTGAGGGCGAACATCACTCCTAGACATTTTGATGAGTTTTATCAAACATTTGAGGTTACAAGTGAACATCAAATGTATTTAAAACCGGAACATCGCATTACAATATGGTAAAAAGGCATAATGCCTTTTTCTTGTTATAAAAGATATGAAACGAGGTTACTTATGAAAAAATATCTATACCCTATTTTAACGCTTATATGTTTAGCCATTGGATTAAATATACTTCCGATGATTTTATCACATGCTTTATTGACTATTGTAAAAACAATCTTTATTAGTGTGATGTTATTTATGTTTGGTATGTTATTAAATGTACGCAAGCGATCACGTTATGAATCATGGTTTAAAAAAGTCTTGCTTAGTTTTTTGTGGCTATTCTTTTTGTTCTATCAATTTGGTTATATCATGATTCCACAACTTCACCGTTTATTTCAACTTTTGGGTATTCAAGGTATTATGATTTATTTTATTTATATCTATTTGGGATGGGCATTTTTTGATTAAGTAAATAGTAAAACTATGGTAAGATAAAGGCATAAAAGAGGTCTTTATGAAAAAGAAAATTATAATACTAAGCGTTTTAATCACACTAACGATTATTTCTATCATGTATTTATTTACACTTCAAAAGGAAAAAGGAAGTATTGTTTTAAGTCCGATTGAACTACAAGTAGATGTAGAGGTTTCATCGTTTGATTTAATCATGTTTGGTGATGCCTTAATTCATCAAGCGGTATATGATGATGCACATCAAGGAAATGGTGTCTATGATTTTAGTGACATGTTTACATCTATGCATTTTATTAAAGATTATGATCTAGCTTATTATAATCAGGAAACCATTTTAGGTGGTGATTACTTAGGATTAAGTACATATCCTAGATTTAATACCCCACAAGCTTATGGAGATTTCGTGATTGAGCTTGGTTTTAATTTGGTTTCTTTAGCGAATAATCACACTATGGATAAAGGAGAAGAAGCTATTTTAAATTCAATTGCATATTGGCGTGATAAAGAAGTTGTAAGCGCCGGTAGTTACTTATCTTTTGAAGATCGTAATGAGATTAAAGTCTATGAAAAAAATGGAATTACATATGCATTTTTATCTTATACTTATGGTACAAATGGCATTATGGTTCCGCAAGGAAAAGAATATCTAGTGAATGTATATAATAAAGAAATGCTTCAAGAAGACATTGAAATGTATCGTCCCCTTGTAGATTATTTGATTGTAAGTATGCATTGGGGTGATGAATATGTTTTAAAACCAAATCAACAACAAATAGAATATGCAAAATTCCTTGCAGACTTGGATGTGGACTTGGTGATTGGAACTCATTCACATTGTGTTCAACCGATTGAGTGGATTGATGATACATTGGTTGTGTATTCATTAGGGAATATGATTTCTGGGCAAGATACCCTTTTAAAACAAATAGGAGGTATTGTTGCATTAAAGGTGAATAAAGTAAAAATTGGTGATGATACACACATCACAACAAATGATATTGAAGTAGATTTGGTTTATACCTATAGTAAAAACATACGCAATTATAAATTAATGATGTTTGATGAAATTACAGAAGAGGTTATGGCTGATAAAGAAAAAGTGTATGAGACATACACTTCGGTTTTAAAAAATGATAATCCTGATATTAAGGTTGGGCTTACCAGATAGGAATGTTTTTTTGATTTGTATAATTTAATTTATTCAAAAGTGGCAATAACAATTTAAATAAGACTACGATTAAAGTAATTTCAACTGGTAATAATAATCCGTTTTTAACAATACTTTTTGCGAAGTAATAAGCAAATGATTTTGTTGCGATTATACTTGATAAATAAGATCCAATTAGAACATTACAAAATAAACTGATAGAAATGCGTGCTAGTATAATGCGTACAATCGTTATTTTCTGTTTAAAGAAAAATAAGGCATAAATAAACACTCCCAGCATTTCATTAAAGGTATAACCAATAAAATATGGATATTTTGAAGGAAAGACCATGATGGATAAATTATCCGTAATAAATCCTGATATTAAGGCTAAAAATGGTCCTCCAATTAATCCTGTTAAAGCATTCGTTAAGAATTTAAATGAAATTTTAAGTGTATCTGTTAAAGGAATCGCTAGTTTTGTAATTGAAATGTTTAAAGCGATTAATAAAGATACAACGGAAATAGCTTTAACATTTTTTGTTTGTTGTGTTGCTTGTTGTAGATATTTTTTCATAAAAAAACCTCCTTCTTAACCACTTAGTAGTTGTAAAGGAAGTTACAAAATACTAAGGTCTTGATACATACCGCAAGTTTCCTTTTCGTCCAATAGTACCCAAGTATTGGCACTTAACGCATATATCAGTTAAATGTTAAATTATAGGAAAGAAATTGTCAATATGCTATAATGCTACTCGAGAGGTTTTTATGGAATTAATAGTTACGCTTTCTAGTAAGGATATACTAGAGACTTTAAAAGAGAAAAAAATAGATGGTGTTATCGTTGGAGAAGCTTATTTTGCCAATCGATTGAATCATTATTTTACAGAAAAAGATATGCAAGAAATTCGTTTGCAATGTAAACAATTAGGATTAAAATATTATGTTTTAATCAATCGTATGATAGAAGAACCTGATTTAATATTGTTAGAGTCTTATTTAAAAACATTAAAAACAATGGAAGTTGATGGTATTTATTATAATGATTTAGCTGTATTGCATCTTGCACGTAAGTTAGATATGTTACATTTACTATCGTTTAATCCGGACACATTGATGACCAATAAATATGATGTTAATTTTTATTTACAACAAGGTATAAACAGTGTAGTGATTTCAAAGGAAATTACGTTAGAAGAGATTATAGAAATCTTAGATTATAATCCTGGGAAATGTGATTATATTATTCATGGACGATTGAATTTGTCATATACTAAACGTCCGTTTATTAAAAATTATTTAAAGCATATTGATTCTAATTATGATATAATCTATAACCAACGTTATGATTTAATTGAATCTACACGTCAAGGAAGTATGCCTGCAATTGAAAATGAACATGGTACCAGTGTATTTACAGAATTTACATTAGCGGGGTTTAAAGAAATGTTGCAGATGAAAGATAACATGAATCATTTTATTATCGATGATATTTTTATGAGTCAACAAGAATTATTTGATGTTTTAGATGGATATCAGGCTGTATTGCAAAAGGAAGATCCGGATGTTATATTTAAACGATTAAGTGAAGCATATCCAGATAGTCATTACCATAGCGGGTACATGTATTTAAAAACTAATTTAGTAAGATAGGTGAAGTATGAATAAAATTGAATTGTTAGCTCCAGCTGGAGACTTACAAAGGTGTAAAACAGCCATAAGATATGGTGCAGATGCGGTATTTATTGGTGGTAAAAAGTTCTCGTTGCGCTCACGTGCGAGTAATTTTGATATTGAAGCGATTAAAGAAGCTGTAGCGTTTGCAAATGAATATCATGCAGCGATTCATGTTACAGTGAATATTATTCCACATAATGAAGATTTTGATGGACTTAAGGAATATTTAAAAACATTGGAAGAAATTGGTGTTACGGCCGTTATTATTGCTTCACCAACCTATATTAAACTGTGTAAAGAAGTTGCACCAAAATTAGAAGTACATTTATCAACTCAGATGAATACGTTAAATAGTGCGGCTATTGAAGAATATATTTCTTGGGGTGTCGATCGTATTGTTTTGGCAAGAGAATGTTCTATGGAGATGATTAAAGACATCACTGCAAAATCAAAGAAGCCGATAGAAGCATTCATTCATGGTGGTATGTGCTCAAACTTTTCAGGAAGATGTACGTTAAGTAATGTTATGACATTACGAGATGCGAATCGTGGAGGATGTGCTCAAAGTTGTCGTTGGAAGTATCACTTATATCAAGAAGATGTTGAATTGTCCGATGAAGAAGTATTGTTTTCAATGTCAAGTAAAGATTTACAAGCTTCTTATTTTATTAAAGATATGATTGATGCTAATGTTGCATCATTAAAAATTGAAGGGCGCATGAAGTCGAATTACTATATTGCAACGGTCGTAAAGACATATCGCAAGTTAATTGATGAAATTTATCGTGAAAAAGATATTAGTCAAGAACGTTTGGATTACTATCAAAATGAATTTTCAAAAGCTGAAAATCGTTTAACATGTACAGGGTTTTTAGGTGGAATTCCAGATGAACATGCTCATCTATACGATGTCAATGGTAGTGGAGTAACACATGAATTTATCGGTTATATTTTGGATTATGATGCAGATAGTCAACGGGCAAAAGTAGAAGTGCGTAATTATTTCTTATTAAATGATACATTAGAAGTATTTGGTCCAAGTATTGATAATCAACGCTTTGTGGCTAGTGACATCCTAGATGAAGAAGGTCAAATCGTTGAAGTATGTAATCGACCTATGAGTATCGTATATATCAATACACCATTTCCAGTAGCACAACATGACATGATTAGAAGGGTTACCAAATGATATTTGAAGGAGCAATTAGTGTAAAATCACTACTAGAACATAATTATCATCAAGTAGTAATGCTGTATATTGATAAACAAAAGGATGATCGTAATACTCGATACATCGTTAAGCTTGCAAATCAAAAGGGCATAAAAATAAACTATTGTACAAGAAGTGAAATCGATGCTTTGGCAAGTGGAAAAACACATGGTGGTATTCTGGCGGAAAGTATGCCTCGTAGCTATCAAAGGTTTGAAGATATCAAAGGACACAGAATTGCGTTTATTGATGGTATTGAAGATCCATTTAATCTAGGTTATGCGTTTCGTAGTTTGTATTGTTTTGGTTTTTCAGCTGTAATATTAAAGCGTAGAGATTTTGATGCCATAGAACATGTCATTTTAAAATCAAGTGCGGGGGCATTTAATAAATTAGCTATCTATTTTAGTGATGATATAACACAAGATTTAAAGAAGTTAAAAGAAAAACAGTACAAGATTTTTAGTATGCAAAGAAGTGATCAGGCACAAAGTATCTATGAAACCGAATATACAAAAAAATTGGTATTAGTTGTTGGTGGAGAAAAAAGAGGGATTGCAAAAGAAGTTTTAGCGCTTAGTGATACATTAATTTATATTCCTTATGGGAATGAATTTAAAAATGCATTGAATGCGACAAGTGCAATTTCTAGTGTTGTTAGTGAAATTCATCGACAACATTTAATGAGAAAATGATATAATCTTAAGGTTGGAGGACTACAATATGCAAGCATTTTATATGGCAAGGAAAACGGTATTAATAAACTATACAAAAGAATATTTTCAAACAAGTGATGAGTTGTTATCTTCAGATGGATTCTATGAATTTTTAAAAGCTTTTTTACGTTCTTTAAAAGAAGAAAATACATCTTTATATCAATGGATTTTAGAAGACCAACAGGAAGAAGATGTTATGGTGGAGCTTATAAAATTATTAAAGATGATGTTAGTTTTAGAGTTAGATGAACTTGACTCACGCTTTTTAAAAAATCAAGTATATTTTAATGAAATAGTGGAATTGGCATATAATTTCTGGCGTAGTATGCAACGTTATTCCATTGTATTTACAAAAAATGAATCTGGATTACAACTTGCAAACTTTATTGATGCCGATAATCAATTTAATCAAATGGTATTAAATTTTTATCGCTTGATACAACAAAAAGTACAAGGTAGTAAAAATAAAGTGTATCGTCAATTGCAAGCAGGTACGAATGCTAGTTTATTGTTAAGAGAATATAGTTGGTATACACCAAGTGAATATAGTGCATTAAAAGATATTCCATTTATTAATACGATTATGTTACGTACACCACTCATTATTCATCCTAAAAGTAATAAGCGATTAGGAACATTTACGGAGACAAAAGTACATCCGATGAGTGAGTTTAATAAAGATGAAGATAAATGGATGTGTTATCCATGTAAAGTTGGAAATCTTTTAACGTATATCTATTTCCATCAAGATTTTACTTCAAGTGTAGTCGGCTTACCAAATTTATTTGAGCTGGCTAGTGATTTTGAATGTATTGATGCTAAACCGGAATGTATTATTCTTTTTGGTAATAAAGATGGTAGTCAAGATACAACTTATTTTTATGATAAGAAGAATGATATTTGGGTTGGGAAAGTATCTTATCAAGATGTCATTGAATACTTTGGTTATCTAAAGAAGATGGCGTTAACGTTACATAATTTAAAAGCCATGCAGAAGGGTTGGTTACCAATTCATGGGGCTATGATTAACTTATATTTGAAAGATGGTCGTAAAAAAGGATTGGTGTTAATGGGAGATTCTGGTGCAGGAAAATCAGAAACGATTGAAGCGATGACTGGGATTGCTAAAGGTGAAATCATTCGTCAAGAGATTATTTTTGATGATATGGGTGTCTTTAAAATTGAAGATGGTAAGGTAGTGGCTTCCGGAACAGAAATAGGGGCTTTTGTACGTTTAGATGATTTGGATAAGGGTACAGCTTACCGCGATATGGATCGTTCCGTATTCTTTAATCCTGAAAGCCATAATGCTCGTGTTGTAATACCGGTTGCAAATTATCAAAATGTTACGGCATCCCATCAAGTGGATATGTTCCTGTATGCAAATAACTATACAGATAAACGTGGTATACGCCAAGTTACAACGTTAGAAGAAGCAAAACCCATCTTTGTTGAAGGAAAGCGTTTTGCACTAGGGACAACTCAAGAAAAAGGATTAAGTACTACTTACTTTGCAAATCCATTTGGACCGATGCAGATGCAAGAAGTATGTAATCCATTAATTGATAAAATGTTTAAAACATTATTTGAAACCAATGTATATGTAGGAGAAACCTATACATGTTTAGGGTTAGAAGATAAAGGTAATAATGGAATTGTAGAATCTTCAAGAATCTTATTTGAAGAAATAAAAGCTTTATAAGACTGGATAAATACCAGTCTTTATTTTATGATAAATAGGGTGATGATATGAAAATAGAATCCTTAACAAATAGTAAAGTAAAAAGATGGATGAAGTTACATAGTAAAAAAGGGCGTGATGAGGCTAAGCAATTTCTTGTTGAAGAACAACATTTAATTGAAGAATCCTTAGCCAATAATTCCTTAGAAACATTGTTATATGTTGATAAAAATGTATTTGATTTTAAAGATAGTATTCAGGTAAGTCAAGCCATTATGGATAAATTGAGTAAACATGTATCTACCATTCATTACTTAGGTGTTGTTAACAAGCCTAACTTACAATATACTTCAAATCGAATTTTACTTTTAGATGGTATTCAAGATCCTGGAAATATGGGAACTATTTTAAGAACGGCTGTATCATTTGGCTTTAAAAAGATTTATACTTCTAAGGATTGTGTAGATGTATATAATGAAAAGTGTATTCGTGCAACACAAGGGGCAATTTTTAAAGCAGATATTATTGTTCAAGATTTAAATGAAGTAGTCAAGTTATTAAAAGAAGAAGGATATATCCTTGTTGGTACATCACTAAAACAGGCAATACCGTTAAAAGAATTAAAACAGCAAGAGAAAATGGCGTTTATTTTTGGAAACGAAGGAAATGGTGTACGTGATTCTCTTTTAAAGATGACGGATTGTAATGTTAAAATAGAAATGGAAGCATTTGAATCATTGAATGTCGCTGTTGCAGCAGGCATTCTTATGTATGAATGTAGAGGTTAAGTATGTTATTTAAAAAGAGAGAAGTTACTATATATATCCATGGATTTGGATTGCAACGTCAAGATGAAGTTACAGATTTACAGGCATATTTAAAACAAGCTAGAATCAAAGTCATATCGTTTGATTTATATGATGAGCATAATGATGAAAACTGGTATCGTTGGGTTGCAACAGCAGAACAAAAAATTAAAGATTATTTAAAAAAAGGCTATCGAGTCAATGTGATTGGGTTTTCTATGGGTGGGGTTATCGCATCTTTTTTGGCATCTTATTTAAAGGTGCATAAACTTGTTTTATTAGCACCTGCATTTGAATTTTTTGATTTTGAATCAGGAAGCCGTTTTGTCAATAATTTTTTACATTTAAATCAAGAAGAAAAAGATGAATATCTTAAAAAACGTATGTTAGATTATCAGTATTTTATTTCATTTCAAGAATTAGTAAAGCGTTTAAAAGTATCGATTAAGAAAGTTTCTTGTCCACTTTTAATTTTACAAGGTACGGAAGATGAATATGTACCAAATAAAGCAAGCTTGTATGCTTATGAAAATTGTCAAAGTAAGGAAAAATATTGTTATTATCTACCAAAAGCGATGCATGAATTACATCGTTATGAAGATAGTGAAAAGGCAAATGTACTAATTAAATTATTTCTTAAAGATAAATTGTAAAATAAAAAGGTCGTTAGACCTTTTTATTATTCTCCGATATATGCTTTTCTTAGAAGTTCAATTAATTCTTTTACCATAGGTATACGTGGATTTGCAGGAGAACATTGATCTTCATATGCTAGATAAGCAATTTTCTCTAAACTGTTTTCCCAAGCTTTTTCATCAATACCTTGTTCTTTGAATGACATTTTAACTCCAACTTCTTTCGCTAGATTTGCTACAGCTTGTGCATAAGATTCTACACCTTCTGCCGGTGTACTAGCTTTTAAGCCTAATAGTTTAGCAATGTCTTGATATTTAACATCAGCTTTATAGTAATTGTATTTTGGCCAGATACCTGGTTTTTCAGGTTTAGAACCATTGTAACGAATTACATGTGGCATTAATACAGCATTTGTTCTACCATGTGTTGTATGGAATTCAGCACCAATCTTATGTGCCAATGAGTGATTCACACCTAAGAATGCATTGGCAAATGCCATACCGGCAAGGGTTGCAGCATTATGCATTTTCTCACGAGCTTCTGGATCGTTTTTACCGTTTGCTACTGCTCTTGGTAAGTATTCAAATACCATCTTAATCGCTTGAAGTGCTAAGCCATCTGTATAATCACTTGCTAATGTTGAAACATAAGCTTCTGTAGCGTGTGTTAATACGTCTAAACCTGTATCAGCTGTAATAAAGCCAGGTAAGTTTGTTGTTAATGATGGATCTACGATTGCTACTGTTGGTGTTAATGAATAGTCCGCTAATGGATATTTTTTACCTTCTGCACGATCTGAAATAACTGCAAATGGAGTTACTTCACTACCTGTACCTGAAGTTGTAGGGATACATACTAATTTTGATTTCTTACCTAATTCTGGATACTTAAATGCACGTTTACGAATATCCATGAATTTTTGTTTTAAATCATCGAAGTTTACATCTGGTTGTTCATAGAATAACCACATACCTTTAGCAGCATCCATTGGAGAACCACCACCTAAGGCAATAATTGTATCTGGTCTAAATGCTTCCATTAATTCTACACCACGTTTTACTGTTGTAATATCTGGATCTGGTTCTACATCACAGAACAGTTGGACTTGTACTTTATTTCTTCTTAATTCTAATTGATCAGTAACACGACTTACAAAACCTAAATCTACCATTGAACGGTCTGTAACAATGAATACTCTGTGTACATCACGCATATCTTGTAGATATTCGATTGAATCTCTTTCAAAGTAAATCTTTGAAGGAACTTTAAACCATTGCATATTATTTCTCCTTTTACCAATCTTTTTAATGTTTAATAAGTTGATTGCACTAACATTATCAGATACTGAGTTATGTCCATAAGATCCACAACCTAATGTTAAAGAAGGAATGAATGAGTTATAAACATTACCAATACCACCAAATGTACTTGGAGAATTCCAAATAATACGACATGCTTTTAAGCGTTTACCAAATTCTTTTGCTAATTCTGCATTTTCAGTATGAATTGCAGCAGAGTGACCGATACCATCAAACATAACCATTTGATCAGCTTTCTTTAAACCATCTTCAATTGATTCCGCTTTTAATAAAGCTAAAACTGGAGATAATTTTTCACGTGTTAGTGGTTCATCAACGCCAACTTCTTTACATTCTGCAATTAAGATACTTGTTTTTTCATTTACTGTAAATCCAGCTTGTTGAGCAATCCAATAAGCACTTTGTCCAACAACAGCAGGATTTAATTTTGCATTTTTAACATCTTTTGAATAAGCTTCTACTCCAAAGATGAATTTTTCTAATAATGCTTTTTCTTTTTTATTTACAAAGTAAACATTGTAGTTACTAAATTCTTTTTTTGCATTGTCATAGATTTCTTTATCTACGATACAAGCTTGTTCACTTGCACAAATCATACCGTTATCAAAAGCTTTTGATAAAACAATATCGTTGATTGCTTGTTTTAAGTTTGCTGTTGTTTCAACATAAGCTGGAACGTTTCCTGCTCCAACTCCTAATGCAGGTTTACCACAAGAGTAAGCTGCTTTCACCATGGCATTACCACCGGTAGCAAGAATTGTTGCAACATCAGGGTGATTCATTAAAGCGCTTGTTGCTTCCATAGAAGGGAATTCAATCCATTGAATGCAATCTTTAGGAGCACCAGCTGCAATTGCTGCATTGTATACTACTTTCGCTGCTTCTACAGAACATTTTTGTGCAGAAGGGTGGAAACCAAAAATAATTGGGTTACGTGTTTTTAAACAAATCAATGCTTTAAAGATTGTAGTTGATGTAGGGTTTGTAACCGGTGTTACCCCGGCAACAA
Organism: Erysipelotrichaceae bacterium; assembly: GCA_030528645.1. Classification (GTDB taxonomy): domain Bacteria; phylum Bacillota_I; class Bacilli_A; order Erysipelotrichales; family Erysipelotrichaceae; genus RQZE01. The sequence continues at coordinate 26,579 of JAUMYM010000004.1, forward strand.
CACCAACTGGTTCTGCAACGTATGTTAATCCTTTTACTGGATCTTCATCGATAATACCAACTGTCTTTAAGTGACGCATATGATTTACAACGTATTCACATGCAAATAAGTTTTTAGTTGCCTTATCTTCAAATACACCACGTTTTGTTTCATCTATTGCAAGTTTTGCAAGTGTACCATGTTGGTCAAGAGCAGCAACAGAACATTTTGCAACGATATAATCAATTTTTTCTTGATCGAAGTGTGCATATTCATCAAGAGCGATTAAAGCCTTCGCAACTTTCTCATTTACTTCCTTAACATTTGTTGGTCCTACAACTTCATTTGTAGGTTTTGTAGCTAGTTTTTTATCTTCTTTTTTTGCAACCATACTTACCTCCGTTGTGATAAATTTCACTTAGTACATTAACTATATTAACAGATAAAAAAAAGAAGTCAATAGCAAAAAACAACTTTTTCACAAGTAATCGCTTTCATGATGAAAAGAATTGAATATTTAATATAAAATTACAAATTTATGTTCCTGTTTTTGAAGGGGAACTTCTTTTAAACTGTAGTTTGTGACATGTATAAATTGATTCCCTTTAAGAATGATATGTAGTGTATGATCAATGTCTTCTTGTTTCCCTTGCAAGTAGCAGGCAACCATACCATTATCTAAATTTTGAACGGTTCCGGTTAATTGATGACGAATCGCTATCATCGCAACAAAACTACGAAAACCAACTTGTTGTACACGTCCTTCAAATAAGATGTAATATCGTTTCATACGTTTCCTCTATATAGATATTATAGAATAAAACCACTTTTCTTTAAATACGTCAGTAGATATGCTACTATTACACCGTAAGAAACAAAGGAGAAGGTTATGTATTTTAATCAACCAAAAGAAAAAGTAGTAGCACAGTTTCAAAGTGATGTAAATACAGGTTTAACAAGTTATCAAGTTGCTGATTTACAGAAGAAATATGGGTGGAATGAATTAACACAAAAAAAAGCTACCCCTTTTTATGTAAAGTTTTTATTGAAATTTAAAGATTATTTAATGATTTTATTAATTCTTGCTGCTGTAATATCCATGATTGTAGATCCTCATGAATGGGTAGAAAGTGTAATTATTTTTATTGTTGTTATTTTTAATGCATTTCTAGGTGCCTATCAAGAAAATAATGCTGAAAAATCATTGGAAGCATTAAAGAAAATGTCATCACCGACAGCGAAAGTTATTCGTGATGGCGTAAAGATAGAAATACCTTCAAAAGAGGTTGTTGTTGGAGATATTTTTGAAATCATGGCAGGAGATTTTATACCTACGGATGGTAGAATTTTACAATCTTTTAATTTACAAGTAGATGAATCGGCTTTAACAGGAGAATCTGTACCTGTAAATAAAATAGATGATGTGATTGAAAAAGAAAAGCTTCCACTAGGGGATCAAAAAAACATGGTATTTGCATCAACGGTAAGTACTTATGGTAGAGCCATTGCTATTGCTACAAGCATTGGTATGGATAATCAAGTAGGTAAGATTGCAGATATGTTAAATCGTGCTGAAAGTGAAGAAACACCATTGCAATTAAAATTAAAACAGATTTCTAAATTAATCGGCTATATGTGTTTGGTTATTTGTGCAATCGTTTTTGGCTTAGAATTAGTTTCAGGTTTAGGTATTTTAGATGCGTTTAAGACATCAGTAGCCTTAGCAGTTGCTGCTGTTCCAGAAGGATTAGCGACAGTTGTAACGATTGTTTTAGCCATTGGTGTAAAAAAGATGGCAAGTCAAAATGCGATAATTCGTACCCTTGCTTCGGTAGAAACATTAGGATCTTGTTCAATCATTTGTTCAGATAAAACAGGAACTTTAACACAAAATAAAATGACAGTTGTAAAAACATATCAAAATGATAAAGGTATAGAAGACTTTACAACAACTAACACAGATGTAAAAGAGATGATTACTTATTTTGCATTGTGTAGTGATGGTCAGGTCAAAGAAGAAGCAAGTAAGTTACATATGATTGGTGATCCAACAGAAACTGCTTTAGTATATGCTTTGTATCAATATGGTATTACAAAAGAATCATTAAATTCTATTTATAAACGTGTGGATGAAATCGCTTTTGATTCTTCAAGAAAGATGATGAGTGTTTTCTTTCAAACAGAACATGGAGTATTACAATTAACAAAAGGTGCTCCGGATGTTGTGATTTCTAGATGTAAAGAAGAGTTATCCGATGCACTGCAAGCCAATGAAACAATGGCAAATCAAGCATTACGTGTATTAGCATTAGGAATCAAACAGTATGAAGTAATGCCTGAGGTGATTGATGAATCGTTAGAACAAGATTTAACGTTTGTCGGTTTAGTAGGTATGATTGATCCACCTCGATTAGAAGTAAAAGATGCGATTGCTCAAGCCAAAAGTGGTGGTATTAAAACGATCATGATTACAGGAGACCACTTAACAACTGCCAAAGCGATTGCAGCTGATTTAGGAATTTTCAATGAAGGAGATCATGCGATTACTGGTCAACAGTTAGATGAAATTAGCGATGAAGCATTATTAGAAGAAATTAAACATATTACGGTGTATGCTCGTGTTGCACCGGAACATAAAGTGTGTATTGTAAATACATGGCAAAAACTACAACAAGTAGTAGCGATGACAGGCGATGGAGTGAATGATTCTCCAGCATTAAAGAGTGCAGACATTGGTTGTGCCATGGGAATTACCGGAACCGATGTTTCTAAAAATGCTGCAGATATGATTTTAACAGATGATAACTTTGCGACGATTATTGCTGCGGTAAAACAAGGTCGTGGTATTTATGCCAATATCAAAAAAGATGTTCAATTCTTATTATCTAGTAATATCGGAGAAGTCATTACCATCTTTTTAGCAAGTCTTCTAGGGTTAATACCGGGATTAAATATGGGGATTCCATTACTTCCAATTCATTTATTATGGGTAAACTTAATTACGGATTCACTACCGGCTTTTGCCATTGGTATGGAACAACCTGAAAATGTCATGCATCAAAAGCCACGTCCTAAAAATGAATCTTTCTTTGCTGGCGGTTTAGGCTTTACAATTATTTGGCAAGGAATTATGATAGGCTTAATTACATTAACTGCGTATATGTATGGGTTACAAACATCACATACAGTAGCGATGACTATGGCATTTGTAACATTATCGTTAGGTCAATTGGTACATTCATTTAATGTGAAGTCAGAAAAAAGTATATTAAATAAAACTATGTTTAATAATAAATATTTAATCTATGCTTTTGTAGTAGGTATCCTTTTACAAGTTATGATTATTAATGTTCCATTCTTATCAAATTTATTTAGCTTAACCGCTTTATCTATGACTAATCTATTAGTATCAATTGGACTTGCATTTTTACCATTAGTGATTGTAGAAATTGCAAAATGGCTCAAATATAAAGCATAGACAATAGTTGCATTTAAAAGGTATTAATTATATAATTTCATTGATAAACTTTGATTGTAGAAGTAGTAGTAAATTAACTATTTTAAGAGAGAAATCATTTGGTGCAAGATTTCATTAGTGATTTATGAATTCGCCTACATAGTGAATTTAATACATTCCGGGTAGTTCCGTTATCTACAATAAAGTGCATGTTATATGAATTAGGATGGTACCACGCTAGTCGTTCCTTTGGAATGACTTTTTATTTTAGGAGGAAAGTATGGAGAAAATACAGCAACTTAAACAGCAAGCGGTAGAGTTTATTGAATCAGCAACACAAGTAGAAGAAGTCAATCAACTACGTATTGAGTATTTAGGTAAAAAGGGTCATGTTGCTAATTTGATGAATTTAATGAAAGAATTACCGAATGAAGAAAAACCAAAACTTGGAGCAAAAGTAAATGAATTAAAACAAGAATTGACAGCACGTATTGATGAAAAGATGATGATGTTAAAGAAACAAGCGATGCTGGAAAATCTTGAAAAAGAAAAGATTGATATTACATTACAAGGGTATCAAAGTACATTAGGTACGATTCATCCTTTAACCATGATTACACAAGAAATCGAAGATTTATTCTTAGGGATGGGTTATCAAGTAGCGGAAGGACCGGAGATTGAATTAGATATTTATAACTTTGAAAAAGCAAATACGCCTAAGAATCATCCGGCTCGTGATATGCAAGATACGTTTTATATTAATCCGGAAGTATTGTTAAGAACGCATACAACAGCGATACAAATGCGTGAGTTAGAAAAGGCAAATGGTAAGTTGCCGATTAAATTAATTTGTCCTGGGAAAGTGTATCGTCGTGATGATGATGATGCGACACATTCACATCAATTTATGCAAGCAGAAGGCTTAGTAGTTGGTAAAAACATTACATTAAGTGATTTAAAAGGAACATTACAATACATGGCAAATCACTTATTTGGACAAGGACGTACTATTCGTTTTAGACCTTCTTACTTTCCATTTACAGAGCCTTCAGTAGAAGTTGATGTTTCATGTCATATCTGTAATGGACAAGGGTGCAATGTTTGTAAATCAACAGGATTTATTGAGGTGTTAGGTGCAGGTATGGTGCATCCAAATGTTTTAAAAGCAAATGGCTTTGATCCGGAAGTGTGTAGCGGATTTGCCTTTGGAATTGGTTTGGAACGTGTTGCAATGTTGAAGTATGGTATTGATGATATACGTAATTTTTATATCAATGATATTCGTTTCTTAAAAATGTTCCATCGTTTTGATTAAGGAGAAAAACAATGAAATATAGTTATAATTGGTTAAAAGAATATGTCGATTTAAAAGATATTAATGTGTATAATCTTGCGGAAAAGATGACAGCAGCCGGTATGGAAGTAGAAGCGATTACGCCACTTGCCAGTGGAACCAACTTAGTGATTGGAGAAATTATAGATTGTCAAAAACATCAAGATTCTGATCATCTTCATGTATGTAAGGTAGATATTAAAGAAGAAGTCTTACAAATTGTTTGTGGTGCAAAAAACGCTCGTACTGGCTTAAAGGTTATTGTGGCTAAAGTTGGAGCAAAATTACCGAATATTGAAATTAAAAAGGCAAAATTAAGAGGTGTAGAATCGTTTGGTATGCTATGTTCATTAAAAGAATTAGGTGTAAATGCAAAATATCTAAGTGAACATCAACTATCAGGTATTGAAGAATTACCGGAAGATGCTTTGGTAGGGAATTCGAATGTATTAGAATATTTAGGTTATGATGATTTTATGATTGATGTAGGGCTTACTCCAAATCGAAGTGATTGTAATGGTATTTTTAATATGGCAAAGGAAATTGGGGCGATTTTAAATCGTAAAGTAACACTGCCTTCATTAAGGATGACTGAATATGAAACTAAATCAACGTTTAAAGTAGATGTTCTTACAGAAGCGTGTCATAATTTTTTAGCTAAAGTAATTCATCATATCGAAATAAAAGAATCTCCACTGTGGATGAAGCGTCATCTTGAAGCGGTAGGAATTAAATCGATTAATAATATTGTCGATATTTCTAATTATGTAATGTTAGAAACGGGACAGCCTTTACATTTTTATGACTTAAATATCATACATGACCATCTGGTTGTAAAAGATAACTATAGTGGAAGTTATACAGCATTAGATGGGAATTCATATCAAATTGAAAAAGAAGATATTATGATTTTTAATCAAAATAAACCGGTTGGTATTGCAGGGATTATGGGTGGAGATGACAGCAAAATTACGATGGATACAAAAGGAATTGTCATTGAAGCTGCCTCATTTCATCCGGTAAACATTCGTAAAACAAGCAAGCGTTTAAATCTTTTTACAGAATCATCAACAAGATTTACCAAAGGAATTGATTTACAAGCATTAAATAAAGCGATGTTACGAAGTGTTGATCTATTAGTAAAGTATGCCGGAGCAAAAGAAATAGAAGAAACTGTTTGGTTTAAACAAGATTGTTTTACTCCTACTATGATTGAAACAGATTTAACATATATAAATGGTTTATTAGGCACCAGTTTTTCAAAAGAAGAAGTTCATCGTGTTTTAGAGGCTTTAGATTTCTATCCACAATGGAACCAAGAAGTTGTAACCTGTAAGATACCGAGTTATCGAAGTGATATAAAGCTTCCGGCAGATATTGCGGAAGAAGTGATTCGTTTAATCGGATTTGATTCTTTACAGGCAACCATGCCAACAATGGAAGCAACAGTTGGTTTATTAAATAAGAAACAACAAAATCGTCGTTTGATTCGTAACTTTTTATCAAGTAGTGGTCTAAATGAGATAGTAACTTATACGCTGATTAATCAAGAGTATGCAAGTCATAATGTATTACCATTTGATGAAACCGTTGCTTTATTGTCTCCTATGTCAAATGAACGTAAATTTATTCGTAATTCCCTTATTAATAGTGTATTAGAATGTGCAAGCTATAATGTAGCACGTAAGAACAATCATGTTAATCTTTTTGAAATATCAAATGTATATGGAACAACAAAAGTAAAAGAGCGTTTAGCTATTTATTTAAGTAATTACTTACATCAATCTCGTTTATTTAAGATGGAAGTTAAAGTTGATTTTTATGTCTTAAAAGGACTACTTGTTAACTTATTTAAAAAAATGGGGTATGAAGCACATCGTGTAAGCTTTAAAGTTGATCAACAAATTGATGTTAATATCTTTCATCCATATCGAGTGTGTAATGTTTATGTCGATGATGTTGTGGTTGGATGTTTTGGTCAAATTCATCCGGAATATGCAAGTCAATTTGATCTTGAAGAAGTATACTATGCTGAAATCAACTTAGATGATCTATATAAAATTAAAACGGATAAAGTACAATTTAAAGCAATTGATAAATATCCAAGTGTAAAACGTGATATTGCTCTTGTATGTAAAGATGAAGTAAGTGCAAAAGAGTTGATGAATTGTATTGAGATTCATGATTATGTTTGTGATGTTGAAATATTTGATATTTATCGAGGAAATCATGTCGAGGATGGCTATAAGTCAGTTGCAATTGCCTTAACATATCAAGCAAATGATCATACTTTACAAGAAGAAGAAATCAACGAAGTACATAATCAAATACTAGAGAATTTAAAACATAAAGTGAATGCAGTGTTAAGAGGTTAATTATGTTAAAAGAGAATAATATTTTACTTGGAAAAGCAAATGATTTAGAAATCATAATGCAGTTAAACAAAATGAATCGCCATGGTATTATTGCAGGTGCCAGTGGTACAGGGAAAACCGTTACTTTAAAAGTGATTGCGGAGTCTTTGTCTAAGGCAGGGGTTCCAACATTTATTGCAGATATTAAAGGTGATTTAAGTGGAATGGTACTACAAGGACAAGCTGAGAAGGTTGCTGGTCGCTTGGAATCAATGGGGATACAGGAGTTTCCATTTGAAGCCTTTCCGGTACGTTTTTATGATATTTACCAAGAAAAAGGACATCCAATTCGTACTACCGTATCACAAATGGGCCCATTACTTTTAAGTCGTATTTTAAACTTATCGGAAGCACAAACAGGTGTTCTTAATATTGCCTTTAAAATTGCAGATGATAAACAATTAGAATTAATTGATATCAAAGATTTAAAGTCTATGTTGCAATTTATTAGTGAACACGCCAGTGAATATACCCTTGAATATGGCAATATTTCAAAACAAAGTGTAGGGGCTATTTTAAGACAACTATTAGTATTACAACAAGAAGGTGGAGATTTATTTTTTGGGCAACCGGATTTAAATATCAATGACTGGCTAGCAGTGGAACAACAAAAGGGTGTTATGAATATCTTACATTGTGATCGTCTTTTCTTAAGTCCAACACTCTATTCAACATTTTTGTTATGGATGCTTGGAGAATTGTATGAAACACTACCGGAAGTGGGAGATTTAGACAAGCCTAAAATGGTCTTCTTCTTTGATGAGGCACATTTACTTTTTGATGATGCACCAAAAGTGTTGATGAATAAAATTGAACAAATTGTTAAGTTAATACGTTCAAAAGGTGTTGGTATTTTCTTTATTACACAAAGTCCGGCTGATATCCCAAATGCAGTTTTAGCACAATGTTCAAATCGTATTCAACATGCTTTGCGTGCCTATACGCCTAGTGAAATAAAGGCTGTGAAATTAGCAGCAGAATCCTTTAGAAGTAATCCGGAATTAGATACGATTGAAACCATTTCAAATATGTCTACAGGTACGGCATTGGTTTCTGTTTTGGATGCCAGCGGTGCACCAACAATAGTTCAAAAAACTAAGATTTTACCTCCATCTAGTTATATGGGTATGATTGATGATCAAACTAGAAATCAAGTAATTAAACAAAGTAGTCTTTATGGAAAGTATGAAACAACCGTTGATAATATAAGTGCTTATGAAAAAATCACGCATTTAAAAGAAAAAATAGCGTTTGAAAAAGAAAAAGAGGAACTGGCTGCTCAAAGAGAAAAAGAAGTGGAAAAGGCTCGTAAAGAAAAAGCAAGAACAAGTAAAACGTCATCAACAACAAGACGTAGAAAAAGTGCACTTGATAAAACAATTGATACAACAATGAATACAATTGGTAGAGAAACAGGGAAGGCTATTTTTAGAGGAATTCTAGGAATGTTTAAAAAATAATAATTTATATAGAAATATTTTTTAAATATGGTAAAATAACTATGCATTAAAAGAAGGAGAAAGAAATAAGATGAAGAAGTTATTCGTTATTGCAATTGCATTTTTAATGAGTTTATCTTTAGTTGCTTGTAATACAAGTACAAAAAAAGAAACTTCATTTAAAGCTGGTACTTACACAGCTGAAGCATTTGGGTTTAATAAAGAAACTCCAATTAGCGTTGAAGTAGTTACAAGTGATAGTGCAATTGAATCAGTAAAAGTATTGTCACACAAAGAAACAGATGGGATTGGTTCAGTAGCTGCTGAAAAATTACCACAACAAATTGTTGATACACAATCAGTAGATATTGATATTATCAGTGGAGCAACAATGTCAAGTGAAGCTATCGTTGAAGCTGTAACACTTGCTTTAAAACAAGCAGGAGTAGATGCAAAAAAATTAGTGAAAAAAGAAAGCAATAAAAAAGAAGCACAAGTGATTGATGCTGATGTATTAGTAATCGGTGCTGGTGGTGCTGGTTTATCAGCTGCAATTGAAGCTGCTGATGCTGGTAAAAAAGTTGTTATTTTAGAAAAAACAGCAATTACAGGTGGTAATACTACAAGAAGTACTGGTGGTATGAACGCTGCAAAAACTGCAAACCAAGATCAAAATACATTTGAAGAAGGAAGCAGTTTAGAAAAGAAATTAGAAACAGCAAAAGAAAAATATCCAGAATTATCTGAATTAGTTGCTACTGTTGAAAAACAATATCAAGATTATTTAGCAAATCCTCAAGGATATTTCGATTCAACAGAATTATTTATGTTAGATACTTTAGTTGGTGGTAAAAATGTAAATAATCCTGAATTAGTTAAAGTATTAGTTGAAAATTCTGCTGAAACAGTAGAATGGTTAAAAGCAAACGGTGCTGATTTATCTTCAGTATCTAGCTTTGGTGGTGCAAGTGTAAAACGTATTCACCGTCCAGTGAATGCAGAAGGTAAAACAATTGCTGTAGGTTCTTACCTTGTTCCAATTTTAACAGAAGTTGCAACTAAAAAAGGTGTTGAAATTATTTATGATGCACAAGTTACTGAATTGTTAGTAAATGAAGGTGTTGTAGTTGGTGCTAAATCAGATACTTATACAGTAAATGCAAAATCAGTTGTTATTGCAACAGGTGGTTTTGGTGCTAATATTGAAATGGTTACAAAATTTAAACCGGAATTAAAGGGATTTGTTACAACAAACTCACCTGCAATTACTGGTGATGGTATTGTCTTTGCTCAAGCAATTGGTGCTAATGTAGTAGATATGGATCAAATCCAAATTCACCCTACAGTAGAACAAAAGAGCTCAGGATTGATTACAGAAGGTTTACGTGGAGATGGTGCTATCTTAGTTAACTCAGAAGGTAAACGTTTCGTTGATGAAGTTGGAACACGTGATGCTGTTTCAGCTGCTGAAGTTGCTCAACCAGGTGGTTTTGCATACTTAATTATCGATCAAAGAATGGTTGATTCTTCAAGTGTAATCGCAAGTTATATTTCAAAAGGTTATACAGTAACTGGAGAAACATTAGAAGACTTAGCGAAAGTTATTGAAGTAGATGCAGAAAACTTAAAAGCTACTTTAGAAACATGGAACCAAGCAGTAGAATCTAAAAATGATGCTGAATTTAACCGTACATCATTTGCTGAAAAATTAGATACAGCTCCATACTATGCAATTAAAGTTGCTCCTGGTGTTCACCATACAATGGGTGGATTACAAATCAATGCAAATGCAGAAGTATTAAATACAAATGGAGAAGTAATTAAAGGCTTATACGCTGCTGGTGAAGTTACTGGTGGTGTACATGGTGCAAACCGTTTAGGTGGTAATGCTGTTGCAGATATTATCGTATTTGGACGTATTGCTGGTAAAAACGCTGCAGCATCTGCAAAATAGAGAATAAAACACTTTACAATGTAAAGTGTTTTTTTGTTATAAATAATATAAATGAACTTCCTTTTTAACCTGTGAAGTTCATTTTATTTATAATTACTTTGTTGTCTTTTTCAAGATATGATAAAATAAACAAAGGAGTTAAATTATGAAAAAAGAGTTGAATACAAAGCTTTTAAAATGGATCAATGAACCAAAGTATTATGTTATTGATACAAGTAAAGTTATCATTGGCACGGAGCCTTATACAAATTTATGGCATAACACAAATGGAAATCAAATCTTTAATAATGCTCATTGTTTGGTGTTTGATATTCATAGAGATTTCACATTTACCGTGAAAGTAGAATATCGCTTTAATAAACGATTAGATCAATGTGGTATCCTTTTGATGAAAGATGAATATAATTATTTAAAAGTAGATATTGAACATAAAAATGAAGAGATTTCTTTTTTAACTTCTACATTAACCTTAAATGCCTATTCTGATATGGCAAGTGGGAATTTAGCAAATGGTATTGAAACAATGTATTTTCGATTAAGTAGACGAGATAATGATTTCTTAGTTGAAAATTCATACGATGGAAAAAAATTTAAACGTATGCGTATTTGTCATCTAGATGGGACAAACTTTAAGCTAGGTATTTATGCATGTAGTCCATTGGATTCAAGTTTTGATGCAATTTTTCAAAATTTATATTTAGAAGAATGTATATGGAAAAAGGGGGATTTATGAAAGCCGTTGATCGTTTAATAAACTATGTAAAAATTGAAACAACATCCAATCCAGAAAGCAACACTAGTCCAACAAGTGCAAATCAATTTGATTTGGCTCGTGTTTTAAAAGAAGAACTCATAGAATTGGGTGTAGAAAAAGTTATTTTAACAGATACTTGTTATGTCTATGCGTTTATTCCAAGTAATGTAGATACTCCTACAGATAAAATAGGATTGATTGCACACATGGATACTGCACCGGATTTTTCAGGTAAGAATGTAAATCCGAGAATTGTAGAAAAGTATGATGGTAGTGATATTATTTTAAATAACCAAAGAGTATTGTCAAAACAACGTTTTACACAACTAGAAGAATTAATTGGACATGACTTATTAGTAACCGATGGAACAACGCTATTAGGGGCAGATGATAAAGCCGGAATTAGTGTAATTATGACACTGGTAGAATATGTTATGTCACATCCAGAATTTAAACATGGAGACATTCGCATCGCTTTTACTCCAGATGAAGAAGTGGGAAAAGGGGCAGATCATTTTGATGTTGAACTCTTTGATGCAGACTATGCCTTTACTTTTGATGGAGGTCATGGAGATGATTTAAGTTATGAAACATTCAATGCAGCAAGTGTAGATATAGAAATTGAAGGATTGTCTGTTCACCCAGGTAGTGCAAAAGGTCGAATGATCAATGCTTCTTTAGTTGGTTGTGAATTTGTTTCGATGTTGCCAGTCTTTGACCGACCTGAATTTACGGAAGGAAAAGAAGGATTTAATCATTTAACTGATTTTAACGGTGATGTAAGTTATTGTAAATTACAATATATTGTTCGTAATCATGATATGGATGTATTTCATAGACAATTGGCTTTATTTGAAAAGATTAAGACATTTATGAATGAAAAATACAATCAAGAGCTTGTTAAAATTTCTACGAACATTCAATATAACAATATGTATGAAGTTTTAAAAGATCACATGCATATTGTAAATAAAATGCAGGATGCAATGCTTGCAGTAGGTATTACCCCAAAAATAGAAGCTATTCGTGGTGGTACAGATGGCTCACGTTTAACGTTTATGAATCTTCCTTGTCCAAATGTTGGATGTGGAGGTGGGAATTTCCATGGTCCTTATGAGTATTGTTCGATTACAGATTTAAATAGAGCTGTGGAAGTTGCGAAACATCTAGTGAGTGTAAAAGGAGAATAAAGATGATATATACATGTACTTTGAATCCTTCATTGGATTATTACTTAGAGTTTGATAAACCATGTAAGATGAAAGTTACGAATCGAAGTAATTTAGAATATTATGAAGCAGGTGGCAAGGGAATTAATGTTTCCATTGTTTTAAATAATCTCATGGTTCCAACACGTGCATTGGGGTTTTTAGGTGGTTTTACAAGTGATTTTTATTTATCACTTTTACAACGTTACGAGTATTTACAACCTTCGTTTACAACGATTGAAGGACACACTCGTATTAATATTAAAATTAAAGATTCACAGGAAACAGAATACAATGCAAAAGGTCCAGTCATTTCATATCAAAGTTTTCAATCCTTAATGAAAAAAATTGAACGTATTGATGAAAGAGATATTTTTATATTAAGTGGATCTATTCCCGAAAGCATTTTAGAATATGTTGAAGAAATTATTAAAACATTAAAAGAAAATAACGTTCCTTTTGTACTAGATACCAATCCAACCATAACAAGTCAATTGTTAAAGTATCAACCATTATTAATTAAACCAAATATTAAAGAACTTGAAGAGTTGGTACAACATGTAGTGGTTGATCAAGCTGAGATTGTAAAATATGCTAAGATGTTAGTGGAAGAGGGAGCTATTAATGTAATTGTATCACTAGGTGAAGAAGGTAGTATTATGGTTAATCAAGATGGTGCCTATTATTCAAATACCATTCATAATGAAGTAATCTCTTCAACAGGAGCTGGAGATTCTATGGTAGCAGGTTTTGTCTTCAGTTTAAATCGTGGTGCCAATGTGGTTGATGCTTTTAAATATGCTAATTGTTGTGGATTAGCGACAACCTTTTCAAAAGGATTAGCAACAAGAGAGAAAATAGAACAATATTTTAATTTAATAGAAATAGAAAAGATAGAGGATAATCAATGAAAAAGATAATAGGTAGCTTACTTGTTAGTGTATTACTTCTTACAGGTTGTAGTGAAAAAGTAACCAAACTAAATGTAACACTAACAAGTTTAGATTCTATAGAGGTTGATATGAGCAGTTATCATAATATGAGTGTTTCTAAGCATGTATTTAAGAAGGTAACTTTTGGACAAGCTAATACATTATATGCAAGTGAAAGTAATGCAGGAGGTAGTGCTGTTGTTGTTTATGGTTATCCGGGCTGTCCATTTTGTCAACAAGCTATGCATGTATTGAATGATGCAGCAGAAGCGTTAGGTATTTATGTCTATTATGTGGAAGCTACTCAAGAGTATGAAGGAAAACAAGCGGATATAGATACTTTAATGAGTTTGATTTCGGAGTATTTACTCAAAGAAAACAAAAGTGATCAACTTTATGTACCACAAGTATTTGTTATTAAAAACGGGAAGATTGTAGGTTCACATTTATCATTAGTGAATAGTTATCGTGGTGGTAATTTATCAGATGGTCAATATAAAGAGTTGAAAAATATTTATATACGTATTATGAAAAAACTAAGTGATTAAAAGGAGATTGTAAGATGAAACAAGTGAAGTTATTTTATTTAAGAATGTGTCCTTATTGTTTAAAGGCTTTAAAGTATTTAGAAGAATTAAAGAAAGAAGAGCGTTATAAAGATATTGAAATTGAGATGATTGAAGAAAACAAACATCCTGAAATTGCTAATCAATATAACTATTATTATGTGCCAACATTTTATGTTGATGAAGTAAAAGTATTTGAAGGAAAACCAACTTTAGAAGATATTAAGCGTGTATTAGATCAATCGTTATAAAGATATGTTTAAAAGTAGAGTTTCTTTAACAAATACATTGTATTTACAGGAAATTTATGTTGATGATAAGTCAATTGATTTTTATATTTGTTTAAATGAAAAACGTATAGGTAAAATTGATTTGCGTTTTACGATGGATGATGAAATGTATTATTTTGGACAAGTAGGGTATTCGATTGATCAACGTTATCAAGGACATAATTATGCATATTATGCATGTCAGATTCTCTTCCAATTAGCAAGAGATAAATATAAGATGAATAGTTTAATTATTACTTGTAGTCCGAATAACATTGCATCTTTAAAAACACTTCAAAAATTAAATGGAACATTACTTGAAAAAGTAAATGTTCCCATTCATCATGAATTGTTTCGTAGAAATGAAACAGAGAAATATATATTTGCATTTAAACTGTAGAGGTAGCTATGAGAAGGTTAAAGTTGTTGATTTTTAATCGTTTAATTTTTGTAGGTATCATTATTATGATACAGCTTTATTTTCTAATGAAGATATTTTATTCTACTTTAGAATATAGTGTCATCCTACAACAATCGTTATTGTTTTTAAGTGTAGTTATGGTTATTTATATTTTAAATAAAAAGGATAATCCTTCCTTTCAACTTGCATGGTGTATTTTGATTTTAGCATTACCTCTTTTTGGTGGGGTTGCATATTTGTTATTTGGTGGTAAAAAGATTCCGAAGATGTTGCGCAATGAAATGACAAAATCAATTCATGAATCCAATGCGATGTTGAATCGTGATGAAAATCTACAAAGTGCTATTAAAAAGTATGATGAAGATGTAGCTGTTTTATTTAACTATGTTCAAAATTGTGGATATTATCCGTATTATGATAAGACACAAAGTCAGTATTATCCAAGTGGTGAAGTTGCTTTTGAAGCAATCTTAAAAGATTTAAAGCAAGCAAAGCATTTTATTTTCCTTGAGTTCTTTATTATTAAAGAAGGAAAGATGTGGAATGAAATATTAGAAGTTTTACAACAAAAAGTGCAAGAAGATATTGAAGTATATGTCATGTATGATGATGCAGGATGTGTACAAACGTTACCATATCGTTATGAAGAGTATTTGAATCAATTAGGTATTAAGTGTGTTATTTTTAATAAGCTTGAAGCTCGTTTAGCCATTAAAATGAATAATCGAGATCATCGTAAACTCATTGTTATTGACAATCAAATTGCTTATTTTGGTGGTATTAATCTATCGGATGAATATATCAATGTGTGGAAACGATTTGGATATTGGAAAGATAGTGCAATTCGTATTGAAGGGAAAGCGGTTTGGAGTGCAACTGTCATGTTTATACAGTTTTATAATGCGATTGCTAAACGTAAGCTGATATATCAAGATTTTAAGATTCCATGTATGGAAAACGAGAACGAACAATTTGTGTTACCATTTTCAGATAGTCCTACAGATGATGAACAAATTGGTAAGAACATACATATAAATTTAATCAACAAAGCTAAGAAGTATATTTATATTCATACACCCTATCTAATTATTGATTACGATATGACAATGTCATTGACACGTGCCAGTAAAAATGGAGTTGAAGTGATTATTACCACACCTGCAATTCCGGATAAAAAATATGTTTTTGCGATTACACGGAATAACTATCAAAAACTATTAAAGGCAGGTGTTAAGATTTATGAATTTACACCGGGTTTTTTACACTCTAAAAATTTTGTGTGTGATGATTTGGTTGCTTTAGTTGGTACTATCAATATGGACTATCGAAGTTATTATTTGCATTATGAATGTGGGGTATTAGTTGCAGATAAACAAGTAGTTTTAGATGTGAAAGAAGATTATCTAGCTACTTTAAAACAATCAAAAAGAATTTATTTAGAAGATATGGAAGATACAAATATTTTTATGAAAATGATACGTGCATTTTTAAATATATTTGCGCCATTGATGTAGAGGGAAGGAAGGTATATAGCAATGGATAAATATGGATTGGTCTTAGAGGGTGGTGGCATGCGTGGAGCCTATACAGCTGGAGCATTGTCATGGTTTATTGATCATAATATCGTGTTTGATTATGGTGTAGGCATTTCAGCTGGAGCGATACATTTATGCAGTTACTTACTAAAAGATAAAGACTTACTTTATAACATTTCTGTAGAATATACATCAAATCCAAATAATGTAGGTATTAAGCCTTTACTAAGAGAGGGAAGATTGGTTGGATATGAGTATATGTTTTATGAAGTTTTGGTCAAGACTTTAAACTATGATATTAAAACTGTTAATCAAAATAATCAATATGAAATTGGTCTATATGATTTAAAACAACAAGCTCCTGTATTTATTAAAACAAGTACTTTAGATCAGGAATGCAAACTTTTAAAGGCTTCGTGTACATTACCAATTGCGGGTAAAATTGTTGAATATAATGACCATCTATATTTAGATGCAGGTATCAAGGTGATGATTCCTTTTGAGCAAAGTTTAGTCAATGGATGCAATAAACAGTTTGTCATTGTTACAAAGCCGGAAGGATACATACGTAAGGCGGCTGGTTTCTTTGCTCGTCTTTTGATTAAATTTAACTATTTAAAGTATCCACAAATATTTAAAGATTACTGTGTTAGACATATCAATTATCATAAACAGATGGATATGGTATTAGATGCAGTGGAAAAGAAAGAAGCATTTTTAATCAGACCAAGTAAAAAGATTAAGGTAAATCGTTTTTCTGGGGATTATGAAAGTTTAAAAGAATTGTATCATCTTGGATATCAAGATATGGAAGCTCAAAAAGATGCGATTCTTGCATTTTTAAAGAAATAAAAAAGTTCAAATGATGTTGATCCAAAATTTTGGATACATCAAATGAACTTTTTATTTTAGATACAATTCATAGTATTCATCATAAGTTAAATTACTTTCTTTTACCTTTGTTGCAAGCTCAACACCGACATAGCGCCAATGCCAAGCTTCAAAGGAATAGCCGGTGATACTATCTTTTCCATATGGATAACGAATGATAAAACCGAAATTATGGGCGTTATCAACCAACCAAAAATATTCGTCTGTTTCTCCAAATTTATTGTAGCGAGTTGTTGCAGAATTTAAGTCAATCGATAAGCCTGTCTGGTGTTCAGAATGACCAGGACGAGCAGCAATGGAATCCGCTTTTTCTTGTCCTTGTTCGCTGACATATTTTTTATATAAATCATCTTGATATTGGTAATCACGATAACCACTACCAATATAAGCATTTAATCCAACATCCGTCATAGCTTTATGCATCTGCATAAAAGCATTGGCTGTTTCATGTTCAACTTCTACATTTTTAGAAGCATAACGAACATTCATAGGAACTATTTTTGGGATAAAAGAAGCATCCAAATAATAATGTTTATTGACAATCATAGCGTGAGAATCTTGGTTTGGAGATGGTTCTGTATTTTCATAATATGTAATATAATTATTGGTTAAAGTAAAGAAGTGTTCTGTATTTTTATCACGATTTGCCAGTACATCATTGATGTATATAGTTATATCCTCAACATGATCAAATACCAATAAAGGTGTCATCTCATAGAAATATAATTGTTCAAATAACTTTAATACCGTTTCTTCTGTATATCCCTTTGCAACTAATCGATCATAAAGTAAGAAGTCATCTTCTGTAATCGGATTTTTTATCAGGTAGAAGGTTAGATATTCTTGTTTAAATGAATCTGTTTTTATTTGTTCATTTAAGTATTCACTATAGTATTGATTTTTTAAAATGGTTTTTGTTAGTTTACGTTTACGAATATGTTGAAGGGCAATCTTATCATAACCAAGTTTTAAGAGATTACTATCTTCTATATAACGAGGAACACGAATAATGACAATCGTTGTGATGATGAGTAAAGAAATTAACAATAAAAACCATCGATTAATACGTCGTTTATATCGACTATTCATTGAACGACTATTTCTTTTTACAACTTCCATAAGCACCTCCTAAATAGTAAATGGATATTGATTTGGAATAGGACTTTCAAATGTCATTGCTTGTTTTAAAGTAGGATGAATGAATGTTAATCTATAAGCCCATAGAGCTAATTGTTGATGTTTTATGGCTTTAGGATTATAACGTTGATCTGCCCATAAAGCATGATTACGACTTGAAAATTGAACTCGAATTTGATGATGGCGTCCTGTTTTTAAATCAATCAATACTTTCGCTAAGTTGTCTTTTCTTGAAAGAACTTTATAAGATAATATAGATAATTTTCCTTTTGCATCAACAAAGCTAGTATTTGTCTGTTCATTTTTACTTAAATAATCTTGAAACGTTCCTTCATTCTTTAAGTTATTATCTTCTACAATTGCAATGTATTGTTTTTGAAATTGATGAAGGCGAATTTGATTGGATAAGCGAGAAGCAGCTTTGCTTGTTTTGGCAAATACGACAACACCACCCACAGGACGGTCTAAGCGATGAACTAATCCTAAATAGACATTGCCAGGCTTTAGATATTTTCTTTTTAGATATTCTTTTGTCATTGTTAGTAAGTCCGGATCTCTTGTTTTATCTTCTTGCATCAAAAGATTACAAGGCTTTTCAACAACAATGATATGGTTATCTTCATAGATAACCTTTAAGTTATTTACTAGTCCAGCGTCCATAGATACCACATGGTAAAACCATATTATCCGTTGTAATTGGTAAACCTAATTCTCCAGTTTCAATGATTCCGTTTGGATATTTTAAAAGAATGGTTTTCTTTAAAATATTTTCTAATACAGTACTTGAAAAACCGGTTGTATAACAATTTACCAAGAAGAATAAAGGTTCATCATCTAAAATAGTAAGACATGCATTAATAAGTTCTACAATATTGTCTTCCAATTTCCATAACTCATTATTAGGACCTCGACCATAAGAGGGAGGGTCTAGTAGGATTGCTTGATATTTATGATTTCTACGAGCTTCTCTTAATACGAATTTTAAACAATCATCTTGTATAAATCGAATCGAATGATCTTGTAAATTAGATAATTTCATATTCTCTTTTGCCCATTGAATCATACCTTTACTTGCATCCACATGAACAACATTTGCTCCAGCTTTTGAAAGTGCCATAGTTGCCCCTCCAGTATAGGCAAATAAATTCAAGGCATTGATTTCGCGGTTACTGTTTGAAACTAAGTCCATCATCCAATCCCAATTGTAGGCTTGTTCTGGGAAAAGACCTGTATGTTTAAAACCAGTGGGAGATACTTTAAATGTTAAGTCTTTATAATTGACAGTCCAATATTCAGGTAATTTGTTGTGAAATTGCCAACTTCCTCCACCTGATTTTGAGCGATGATAAGTGGCATCGTTGTTGTTCCATTTTTTATTTAAATGATCAATTGGCCAAATGGCTTGGGGGTCAGGTCTTCTTAGAATAATAGTTTTCCAACGCTCTAACTTTTCACCATTTCCGGCATCAATGATTTCATAATCAATCCAATTTGTAGCTAATTTTTTCATACTATACCTCGTGCAAATTATAACATATTTATGATGTGGTTTCACTGTACATATTGCATAAATGATTATAAAATGATTAACAAGGGAAGTGAATATATGATTATCAGATGTAGTGAAAAGCATCGCGAAATGTTGATGGAATATCTTTATCAAGATAAGATTACAAATTTATTTTTGATAGGGGATATTATTAATTTTGGATTTAACAATGATTTTCAAACGGTGTTTATGGATTTTGAAACAGAAATAAAAACCATTTATTTAATTTATCGTAGTAATTTGATTATTAGTAGTAAAGTAAACAAAGTAGATGTAAATTTTATTGAAAAAATTGTTGATGAGTATCAAATTATGGTAATCAATGGAGCAAAAGTAGTAATGGATCAGGTAAAATTACCGAAATTTAAAGCAGAGAATTGTACAATTGCCAAGCTGGATTGCCTGTCGAATTATGTAAATGATAGACAGATTGAACGCTTAACCATAGATCGACTTCAAGAGGCATTTCAGCAAATACTAAAAGTATTTCCACTAACACAAATAGATAGTTTATCGCACCAATTAAAAACTAACACAGGTCGTACGTTTCTTTATTATGTAGAGAATGAAATTGTTTCCTTTGCATCATCAACTGCTGAGTGTGATGATTTGGCGATGATTGTGAGGGTTGGAACATTAAAAGAACATCGTGGTTTTGGTTATGCAACAAAAGTAGTGAGTGCATTAGTACAATCGTTATTAAGTGAAGGTAAAACACCGGTGTTATTTTTTAGTAATCCCCTAGCTAGTAAAATCTACCATAAAATAGGTTTTAAAGATGTTGGGAAATATACGATTCAAAGGAAGGATATGGTATGAGTTTTGATTTAAATACATTGAATAAACAACAACAATTAGCCGTGTTTTCTAATTCTAAGTATATTCGTGTCATTGCCGGAGCAGGTAGTGGTAAAACAAGAGTGTTAGTTACTCGTATTATGTATTTAGTAAAGGAAAAAGGTGTAAATCCCAAGAATATATTAGCGATTACTTTTACCAACAAAGCGGCAAAAGAAATGAAAGAGCGTATCTTAAAAGATCTTCATGATAAATCCACAATGACCATTTCTACCATCCACTCTTTATGTGTACGCATCTTACGCCAAGAAATCAATGCATTTGATTATCCAAGTAATTTTACAATTATAGATCATGCCGATCAGATTTCTATTTTAAAAGATGCGTATCGTGAATGTTCCTTGGAAATAGGACAAGTATCTCATGCGTCTATGTTAGACTATATTTCAAATAATAAAATGGCTGATGTGAGTGTATCGGAAGCCTATCAATTTGCTTCTGGTGATATTGAAAAAAAGAAGGTGGAAGTATATCAGTATTATTTAGAACGATTGAAAAAAAATTATGCTTTAGATTTTGATGATTTAATTTTAGTTACCATTCGTTTATTTCGTCACTATCCGGAAATACTAGCGAAATGGAATCGTCGATACCAATATATTCATGTAGATGAATTTCAAGATATTGATGAACAACAATATAGTTTAATCAAATTATTAGTTGGTAACGATAATTCGATTTATGTAGTTGGTGATCCAGATCAAACGATTTATTCGTGGCGTGGAGCGGATGTGAATATTATTATGGGATTTGAGAAAGAATTTGATGAGGTAGAAACCATTATCTTAAATCAAAACTATCGTAGTACGCATACCATATTAAATGGATCAAACAGTTTGATTAAACACAATCGTAATCGTGTAGAAAAAGATTTATTTACAGAAGCTTTAGTAGGCGATAAGATTACACATTATAGTTGTGCGAATGATCTTATTGAAGCGACTTATATTGCTAATGAGATTTTATCGAATAATAAACATAGTTATAGTGATTTTGCGATTTTATATCGTAGTAACTATCAATCACGTGCACTAGAAAAAGCATTAAAAGATTTTAAAATACCATATGTTATTTATGGAGGAATACGTTTCTTTGATCGCCAAGAAGTAAAAGATGCTTTGTCTTATTTAAGAATGATTGTCCATGCGGATGATTTTGCCTTTGCAAGAATTATCAATACTCCAAAGCGTGGATTTGGGGATAAGTCTTTTGATTTGGTTAAAGCAAAAGCGAATGCGTTGAATCTAACGTATTTTGAAACAATTCAAAAAGAAAAATTATTTTCTGGCAAAGTATTAAAACAAGTTGAAGACTTTATAACTATGATTTTAAATTGGCGTAAAATCTATCAAGACAAACGTCCTAGTGAAATGTTAGAGATTGTTTTAGATCAATCTGGCTATCGTATGATGTTAGAGAAGGATAAAGAAACAGATCGCATAGAAAACTTAAAGGAATTGATTAATGATATTGAATCTTATGAAAAAACAGCGTTAGAACCTTCTTTGGATGAATATTTACAAGAGATTGCTTTGTATACAGATATTGATGATGGTAAGTATCCTTCTTTTGTATCTTTAATGACGGTACATGCTTCAAAAGGTTTAGAGTTTCATACCGTGTTTGTATATGGTATGAATGATGGAGTGTTTCCATCTCAACGTTCTATGTTTGAAGGAATTAAGGGATTAGAAGAAGAACGCCGTTTGGCTTATGTGGCTTTTACAAGAGCATGCAAGAAATTATATATTACGGAATCTGGTGGTTATAATTTTCAGATGCAAAAGGAAAAAGAGCCTTCACGATTTATAAGTGAAATTGATGAAGAGTTCATTCATCATGTTGGAGTATCCAATCAAAAAGCTTCCATTTTTATTGATACGACATTAAATAAAGAAAAAAGTGTGACACAAAGACCTATGCTTCATAAAATAGAACGTAATGTACAATATCGCAAAAAAGATATAGTTGTTCATGAGATGTTTGGTAAAGGGATTGTGCTAAATCAAGTGGATGATATTTTAGAAATTGCGTTTGATCATCCAATTGGCATTAAAAAAATTAATTGTCGTCATCCAAAATTATCCAAGAAAGTAAATTGATATTGCTAAAATGGTAAAACTAAGATAGTATGTAAATAAGGATTCATTAGGAGTATCATCATGAAGAGGTTAATGATTATCTTAGTTTTTTTATTTGTATTAATTGGATGTAGCAGTAGTGCGTCTAATTTGACAAGTGAAATTCCATCTATTAATGCCGTTAACACGAATTTTAATCAGAGTTGTATCATGCCTGTAAGCAAACCAATTCAAGTGTTTTCTAAAGTCGTAGATATTGAAAATGACGAAGTGGTTATCTATGATGAAAAAACGAAAGAAAAAATAGTGTTATCTTCTATTGCCAATCCAAAATACATTACTTCAAATAGTACTTGTGCATCTTTTTTTATCTATATTCAGACAGATACAAAAGGGTATTATTTTACAATGACGGAAGAGTTTGCTACCTATAAACAAGAATCTGATTATATGCAACATGTTGTTGTTTTTGATGTTTTAAAGAAACTTGTTCCATATACTTGTGATGATCGTCATCCAATCGCTACTTGTTTGATTAATGGTATATATCTAGCGGATGAAGAAGGACATATTTTATACAAAGTCAATGAAGAAGGATTGAGTGAAGTCAATCGTGATATAGAACATCCATACTATGCATTTTTAAAGATGGATGAACATAAATATCTTGTATGGTTAATGGATCATACGTTAGTATATGCACATTTAAACCAACAGGATGGATTTATCTATGAACCATATAAATTAATGGATGATCAACATAAGATTATCTATGGAGAATATACGTTTGTTGTTCAAGATAGCAATCATAGTGAATTCATTTTACTTTATGTTATTGATCGTAATGGTATGGTTTATGAAATGGATTATCAAAATGATTCTTCATTTAGGAAGGTATCGGATAGTCCAATTGTGGAACTAAAAAAAGCATTGATACCTGATACGGTTTTAAATAGTGAAATTCAATTTAAATTTATGGATGGTAGTTTTCTTTCATTAACGGATGAAGATGGCAGCAAACTTATTTTTGAATTAAAATGATATACAATATAACCATATAGTTTTCTATATGGTTTTTTAGGAGGAAGAATGAAGATTCAAGTAAAAAGTAACATCAGAGATTATGAAGTTATTATTGAAAGAAATAGTATTTCAAAGTTACAAGAGTATATTTCTTTTGATAGGAAAGTCATGATTATTACGGATGAAAATATACCGTTGACTTATATACAAGAAGTGAAGAAAACGATACAGAAGTGTTATGTATATACTGTAAAAGCCGGTGATCAAAGTAAAAGTCTAGAAGTTTATCAAGCGATTATCAAAGAGCTCTTATGTCTTCATTTTGATAAATCTGATTGTTTGATTGCTTTAGGAGGAGGAATGATTGGTGATCTTACTGGTTTTGTTGCCAGTAGTTATAAAAGAGGTATTGCATACATCAATATTCCAACATCGACCTTGGCACAAATTGATTCTTCCATTGGTGGTAAAGTGGCTTTAAATTGTCATGGTGTTAAAAACTGCATTGGTTTTTTTTATCCTGCGTATAAGGTAATAATTGATGTAAATCTTTTGAAGACTCTTCCAATAAGACATTATTATGCCGGCTTAGTAGAAGCCTTAAAAGCGGGTATTTTACAAGATCAGATATTATATACGCTATTTAAAAATCAAGAAGTAGATACAAGCATTGAAGAAGTTATTTATCGATCATTAATGGTGAAAAAGAAGATTATTGAAATGGATGAATTTGATACAAAGCAAAGAAAATTATTGAATTTAGGTCATACCATTGGACATGCCTTAGAGTCTAGTAGTGAATTTCATTTGCTACATGGAGAAGCAGTTGCTTATGGATTACTTAAGATGATTGATGATTTTACCTTACAACAAGAAGTTTGTAGGATTATTGATTCTTTACAAATTGATGTACATAATATTAAATATGATAAAAATAGTATATTGGAATATGTTTTAAATGATAAAAAAATAGATCATGATAAGATAGATTTAGTAAGAGTGAAAGGGATTGAAGATTGTTATCTTCAACGTGTTTCTTTAAAGGAATTAGGTGATTTATTATGAAAAATACATTTGGAAGTTGTTTAAGCATAACCTTATTTGGTGAAAGTCATCAGGAAGCTATTGGTTGTGTGATGGATGGATTACCAGCCGGAATAAAACTAGATGTATCTTTTATCCATGAACAACTCCAACGACGCAGACCTCAAGGAGAGATTTCTACAAAGCGTGTTGAACAAGATAGTTTTAAAATTATAAGTGGCTTTTTTAATGGTTATACAACGGGTAGTCCAATGACTATTCTGATTGAAAATCGTGATGTGAAAAGTGAAGACTATAAATCGAATTTGATTCGACCAAGTCATGTAGATTATGTTGCGGAGTGTAAATATCAAGGCTATCAAGATTATCGTGGATCAGGTCATTTTTCTGGGCGTTTAACAGCGCCATTGGTGATTGCAGGGGCAATCTGTTTGCAGTTATTAAAGAATATTGATATTGAAATTGCTTCTCATATTTTAAAAATTAAAGATATTCAAGATGATGGATTTCAATTTGAACATTTAGCACAACAAATGAAGAGATGTAATACTTCTTTTAATGTGTTAAACCAAGATATAAAAGAAGCCATGATACAAGAAATTACAAAAGCGAAAGAGCAATGTGATTCGGTAGGTGGTGTCATTGAGTCTATTATTGTGGGTTTAAAACCAGGTGTAGGAGAGCCGTTTTTTGATAGTATTGAAAGTGTGATTAGTCATCTGCTTTTTTCCATTCCAGCTGTAAAGGGTGTTCAGTTTGGGCTAGGTTTTTCCTTTAGTGATTATTATGGAAGTCAAGTTCGTGATGAATATCAATATATCGATCATAAAGTAGTAACAACATCTAATTATAATGGAGGTATCCATGGTGGTTTAAGTAATGGTATGCCTATTACGATACAAAGTGTCATTAAACCAACTTCTTCGATTGAAAGACCTTTTTCATCCATTGATTTAACTACTAAGGAAAATATTAAAACATCCATTCAAGGTCGACATGATCCATGTATTGTTCATCGTGCAGTCGTCGTGGTTGATTCTATGCTTGCAATTGCAGTGGTAGACTTATTACTTCAAGAATATGGCAGAGAATTATTTAGGGTTGTAAAATGAGAGGGTTAATTGGTAAGAAATTAGGGCATAGTTTTTCAAAAGAAATTCATGAACTATTTTATAAAGAATATACATTAATGGAAGTATCGGATTTAGATGCTTTTATGCAAGAAAGAGCGTTTGATGCGATTAATGTTACAATTCCATATAAGGAAGCTGTTTTATCTTATTTAGATTGTCAAAGTGAAGAAGTATCTAAAATTGGTGCATGTAATACCATCGTAAAACAAGATGGAAAATTAATTGGATATAATACAGATTATTATGGTTTTTTGTATATGTTAAAAAAACATAAGGTTAATCTTGAAGGAAAGAAGATTGTTATTTTAGGACATGGTGGAGCAAGTAAAGCGGTAATTGCTGTGTTAAAGGATTTAAAGATTAGTAACTATCTGATCTGTAAACCGACTAAAACACAAGACACCATCACTTATCAAGAATTGTATGAAAATCATCGAGATTGTTCAGTGATTATCAATACTTCTTATGTGGGTATGTATCCAAATAATGATGATAGAGTTATTGATTTAACTTATTTTAAGGAATTGGATTGTGTGATTGATCTTATCTACAATCCTTTAAAGACAAATTTAATAGTAGATGCTCAAGAGAGAAAGATTAAGGCAATTGGTGGATTAGAAATGCTGGTAGCACAGGCTATTAAGGCGATTTCTTTGTTTTTAAATCAAGAGATCCATGAGACTCTTATTGATGAAATTTATCAATCCCTTTTAAAAAAGAAGTATAATCTTGTTTTGATTGGTCCATCTTATAGTGGTAAAACAACAATAGGTGCTTATCTTGCAGAGGAATTAGATTATAAATTGATTGATATTGATGCAGAAATTGAAAAAGAAATCAAGATGGATATTTCAACGTACTTTGCTTTACATGGAGAACAGGCATTTCGTCGTTTAGAAGAAAAAATAATAAAAACATATGCTAAAATGCATCATAACATAATTATTACCGGCGCAGGAGCTGTCATAAATCCGCGCAATATGCAACGTTTATTACAAAATGGATATATCTATGCGATTGATCGACCAATGGAACATATCGTGTTAGATTCCAGTCGTCCATTAGCTACCAATATGCAACAATTAAAACAACTCAATGCTACTCGTAAAGCATTGTATGATAAATACTGTGATGAAACAGTTATGAATCATACGACAATACAAGCGTGTGCAGAGGTGATAGCAAAGAAGTGGAGGTCACATGAAGGTTAAAATTTATCCGGATTTTATTCAACATAATGAAGTTACAATTCCACCGAGTAAATCCTTTGCCCATCGTGCCATTATTTGTGCTAGTTTATCAGAAGGTGTTTCTAAGCTTGAACACATTGATTATAGTGAAGACATTTTGGCTACCATTAATGCGGTAAAAGTTTTAGGTGCAAAAGTAGAAATGTATGATACTTATCTATACATTCAGGGAGTTACCAGTATAAAGCCAATAGGGAATACGGTTGACGTCAATGAATCCGGTAGTACATTAAGGTTTATGATTCCTATTTTTGCCTTAGCAGGTTTTCCAATTCGCTTTCTAGGGAAACCACGCTTATTTCAAAGACCTTTATATCCCTATAATCCATTTATACATATTGAATATCATGAAAATGAGATTGTTGTCTGTGGATATAAGTCCTTTAAGGATATACAACTAGATGGTAATGTTTCTTCACAGTTTATTAGTGGATTCCTATTTGCTTTACCATTTATGAATCAAGATACCTTCATTGAAATTAAGCCTCCTTTTGAATCAAAAAGTTATGTTGCAATGACCATGGATGTCTTAAGTCGATTTCAGGTTGAGATGCAATATGTAAATGACTATTGTATCTTAGTAAAGGGAAATCAAAGGTATCAAGCAACAAAGATGAAAATAGAAGGGGATTACTCACAGCTTGCTTTTTTTGCAGCATTAGGTTTATTAAATGATGATATAAAGGTGAAGGGTGTAAGTCACACTACATTACAAGGGGATAAAGAATTTTTAGATATTATTCAGCGTATGAATGGTCGATATCAAGTGATTGAAGATGGTTATTTATTTTATAAATCGCATCTCAAGGGTTGTGATATTGATTTAGGGAATTGTCCTGATTTAGGTCCTATTTTAATGGTTTTAGCAAGCAAAGCAGAAGGTGCGACAACGATTTATAATGCCGGACGTTTACGTATTAAAGAATCAGATCGTATTTTTGCAATGGAAGAAGAACTTAAGAAACTTTATGTTGATATTGAAAGTGATGAAAGTACGGTCTATATTCGAGGTAGTTTTCAATACAATGGAGACTGTATATTAGATAGTCATAATGATCATCGTGTGGTTATGGCACTTTCCATCTTGGCTACAACTTTAAATAAACCGGTGATGATTGAACATGCCGAAGCAATTAAAAAAAGCTATCCAAGTTTTTTTGATGATTTAAAAGCGTTAGGAATCTCTATTGAGATTTATACATAACATAAAGGAGTCGTTATGAAAGTAATGATTATAAATGGTCCAAATATGAATATGCTTGGACATCGTGAACCAGCGATTTATGGTAGTATGCAGTATCAAGATTTAATACATGAATTGCAAAAACATGCTAAAAAATATGATATATCTTTGCATTGTGTACAATCGAATAGTGAAGGAAAGCTTGTTGATTATATACAAGAATGTTTTTACAAGAAGTATGATGGATTAATTATTAATCCAGCAGCATATTCACATACTTCGATTGCGATTTTAGATGCATTAACAATCCTAACTTGTTTAAAAATAGAAGTGCATATTTCTGATATTCAACAGCGAGAAGCATTTCGCAATCAAAGTCTTACCTCAATGGCAGTTGATCATATGATTATGGGGCATGGTGTAAAAGGGTATTTTGAAGCATTAGACTTTTTACATTTAAAGTTGCAAAAGAAATAAAGAAAGAATTATAATATCTTACGAGGTTGTTTATGAAGAAAAAAGAGATTGTAATTTTAGTAGGAATGATGGTGCTAGTAGGTATATTGTATCTTACAAGTCGATACTTTATACAAGTTAGTAAAATATATGTAGTCGTTAAACATAGAGACGATGATGTTTTAACTGTGGATATTACAAAAGATGGAGAGTATTGGATTACCGGTAGTTATGGAGAGTTAATGTTGGAAGTAAAAGATTCTAAGTGGCGTATTACAAACGAAGATTGTCCAAATCATATTTGTTCTTCCATTGGTTGGGTCAATACCGATTCTTATTTTCCGATTATATGTTTACCAAATGAAGTTTCGGTAACTTTAAAGGATGCTTATGAAAAATAGTACAAAAAAGATGGCTTATATTACGATGTTTTCAGCCATGGCAATTTTATTAAATATCATTGAAAGTACCTTTATACCACCTGTTTCTTTTGGAATACGTTTTGGTATAGCGAATATTATATCTTTGGTAACCATTCAATTCTTTGGTTATAAAGAGATGATTGTTGTAAATGTACTGCGTATTTTAATTGGTAATCTTTTAAAAGGTTTAATTTTTGGTTCTACGTTTTGGATTAGTACATGTGGGGTTGTATTAAGTTCCATTGCTTTAATTCTATTGAAGAAAACCAATTCGTCTATTTTATTTTCATCAATTATTTCTAGTATTATGCATTCTATTGGTCAAATTATTATGGTTATGTTTTTCTATCAGCAGTTTGCTGTTATTACATATTTACCAATTTTATTTTTTACTTCCATCCCTACAGGAGTACTAACAGGATTTATAGCTCAACAAGTACTTCATAGAATTAAATTACGTGTATAAGAAAACAGTATCTATAGAAGATACTGTTTTTTCATTTATTTAATTAATTGTGTTAATTCTTCAAGTCGATCTTTAAAGACACTAAGCGCTTCTTTTAGATATTCATCACTTGTCATATCTACACCAGCTTTTTTCATGATGTTGATTGGTGTATCGCTACATCCAGCTTTTAAGAAATTGATGTAAGCATCAATATCTTCTTGTTTGCCATTTAAAATACGTTTGGCTAGTGTTGATGCAGCGGCAAAGCCTGTTGCATATTGGAAGACGTAGAAATTTGAATAGAAGTGTGGGATACGTGCCCATTCTAATTGAATTTGATTGTTACTATCCATGTTTGGACCATAATATTTTTCGTTGATGGCTTTGTAAGTGTTTGATAAATATTCATGTGTTAATGCAACACCATTTTTTAAATCTGTATGTAATTGATATTCAAATTCAGCAAATTGTGTTTGTCTAAAGACAGTTCCTTTAAAACCATCTAAATAGTGATTTATGATATAGGCAATAACCTTTGGATCTGTTTCTGTCTTTAAAAGATATGCTGTTAATAGATTTTCATTTGTTGTAGAAGCAATTTCAGCTAAGAAAATAGGGTAATCTGAATAAATAAATGGTTGATGCTTACGAGAATAATAACTATGTACACTATGACCAAGCTCATGAACTAAAGTGTATAAATTATCAATCGAATCTTGCCAATTCATTAAAATATAAGGGTTTGTATCATAGCCACCACTTGAATAAGCCCCACTTCGTTTTCCTTCATTTTCTAGCCAATCAATCCAACGTTGTTGGAAAGCTTCTTCAAGAATGGATACATATTCACTGCCTAAAGGAGCTAATGCGTTTAATGTAATTTCTTTTGCTTGTTCCATTGTATATTCAATCTTTACATCCTCTACAATTGACACATACATATCATAAGCAGTGAGTTTGTCTAATTGTAATTTTTTAGCGCGTAAATCGACATATTGATGTAATAGATGTACATGGTCATTGATTACCTTTAATAACGTATCGTATACTTTTTCATCTACATGATTTGAAGATAAGGCTGCATGTCTTGATGAGCGATAGTTTCTTATTTTCGCATTGTAATTTGCGTATTTAATGTTTGTGCTAAGCGTAGAAGCTAATGTATTTTTTATGCCATCATAAGCTTGATAGATTTTATCAAAGGCTTCTTTACGAATTGCTCGGTTTGTACTCTCTAAGAATTTTGCATATAAGCCATTTGTTAAAGCTACTTCTTGACCTTCTTCATCTTTCATCGATGGGTATCGCAAGTCAGCATTAGAAAGAGTAGAAGCAATTTTGCCTGGAGCATAGAATATTTCACTAGCTTCTGCCAGTAATTCTTCACTTTTTTGATCTAAGATATGTTCTTTTTCTTCGAAAATACGATCAAAATAGGTTTTATATAAGGTTAAGGCAGGCTCTTCTTGCATAAAGGTTTCGATAACTGTTTTATCTGTCTTTAAGATAGAAGGTATCATTGCAGAAGCAATTGTTGCATAGTTTGTATATAGAGTCATGATGTTTGCAGAAAGTGCCTGATAATTTGTATTTGTTGTATCTGTATCCGCATTTAAATGACTGTATGTATATAGAGTTAATACTCTACGAGCGACTGCTTCATCAAAACGCAAAGCTTCTAATAATGTTTTGCTTGTTTCCATCATGTTTGAAATGG
Source organism: Erysipelotrichaceae bacterium (assembly GCA_030528645.1). Taxonomy (GTDB): domain Bacteria; phylum Bacillota_I; class Bacilli_A; order Erysipelotrichales; family Erysipelotrichaceae; genus RQZE01. The sequence continues at coordinate 58,032 of JAUMYM010000004.1, forward strand.
CTGCTTGATAGTCTTTGAGTAAAGCATGAACTGCTTGAAATTCAACTGTCCATGCTTGATCATCTTTGAAAATAGATGTTACATCCCATGTTAATTCTACAGGGATTTCATTTCTTTGTAATATGTTTGCCATATAAATCCTCTTTCATTCTATGTTATATAGTATACATGAATTTTTAGTTTATACCAAAAAACTGATTTACTTCATAATTTATTAATTCTACTTGTTTTAAAGTAAGCTTAACTTTATAATTGAGTTAGTTTAAAGGAGGATTGTATGAAAACATATATTGGAATTGATCTAGGTGGTACAAATGTTCGTGTTTGTAAAATTATGGCAAATGGGAATATTTTACAAGAAGTAAAAAGTCCTTCCTATGGGATGGAAGGTCCTGAGGTTGTGATTGAAAATCTAGTGAAGTTAATTAAAAGTATTGATGCATATCAAGAGTGTTCAGGAATTGGAATTGGAGTTCCGGGTCCAGTTGATACGGTTAATAAAGTAATGAAAATCTCTAGTAACTTAAAGGGTTTTACGGATTATCCTATCGCAAAAGTATTAGAAGAAAAAGTGGGGTTACCGGTATTTGTCGATAATGATGCCAATGTTGCCGGTCTAGCAGAAGCTTTAGTAGGTGCTGGGAAAGGGTTAGGGATTGTTTACTATGTAACAATTTCAACTGGTATTGGTGGTGCTTTAATTGTTAATGGTAAGTTAATTTCTGGCAAAAGCGGTTATGCTGGAGAAACAGGAAATATGATCGTTGATCCATATCGCAAACCATTTAACAATTTAAATCCTGGTGCAAGTGAATCTGAAGCAAGCGGACGTGCGTTAACACGCAAAGGAAAGGAATTGTTTGGAGAGGATTCAATTCAAAATGCAGGGGATGTCTTTGCATTGGCTGCAAGTGGTAATAGTGATGCTCAAAAACTAATCGATCAAATGACAACAGACTTGGCGATTTTATTCTCACATGTTGCACATATTGTAGATCCACATATGTTTGTCATTGGTGGTGGTGTATTAAAGTCAAAGGCACAATGGTTTGATACGATGATTGAAAAATTCAAGACTTTTGTACATCCTGGTATGCGAGATGTAAAATTTGAAGTAGCGAAATTAGAAGAACCTGGTATTGTAGGAGCTGCTATGTTACCGGTGTCTAATGGACTTTAGGAGGTAGTATGTTTGATCAAAATTTATTAAAGAAATATGCACGTTTAGCTATTAGAAATGGTGTAAATGTTGCCAAAGGGCAATTGCTTGTGATTAAAGCTGAAGTATCATCAATTGAGTTTGTGCGTCACTTAGTGGAAGAAGCTTATGAGTATGGTGCAAAAGAAGTCGTTGTATTATGGAGTGATGCGTTTATTGATCGCTTAAATGTGAAATATCAAGAGGTAGAAACACTTACTAGAATTCCACAATGGATTATTGATCGTCAACAAGATTTTGTAGATCGTGGAGTATGTTTCTTACATGTTTCAAGTGAAGTTCCGGGTTTATTAAAAGATATGGATCCATCAAAATTAAAACAACGTACTATGGCGGTTTCAAAGGCGATGGAACCATTCCGTTACTATACAATGAGTGATGTTGGACAATGGACAATTGTAGCCTTACCAAATCCAACATGGGCAAAAATGATTTTCCCGGATTTAGAGGAAGAAGCTGCAATGCAAGCATCGTTTGAAGCTATGTTAAAAGCAGTAAGAGTAGATAAAGACAATGATCCAATTGCTGAGTGGGATAAACATAATGAAACCCTACATAGACATAGTGCTTTGTTGAACAATTATAACTTTAAGTCTTTACATTTTAAAAACAGTTTGGGTACGGATTTAGTAGTTGATCTAGCAATCAATCACATTTGGGCAGGTGGTAGCAGCACAAGTCAAAAAGGTATTGTATTTAATCCAAATATGCCTACTGAAGAAGTATTTACAATGCCGAAGCGTGATGGTGTAAATGGAGTTGTTGTAGCGACAAAACCGCTTAGCTATCAAGGTAAATTAATTGAAAATTTTAAAATAGAATTTAAAGATGGAAAAGCTGTGAAATGGGAAGCAGAAAAGGGAGAAGATGCATTAACGAATTTAATTCATTTAGATGATAATTCTTCTTATTTAGGAGAAGTTGCTTTAATTTCACATGATTCTCCAATTAGTAATTTAAATTTACTTTTCTATAACACATTATTTGATGAAAATGCTTCATGTCATTTAGCGTTAGGAGCTGCATATCCATCAAATCTAAAAGGTGGTATTGAGATGAGTAAAGAAGAATTATTAAAGGCTGGAGCTAATGTAAGTATGGCACATAGTGATTTTATGTTTGGTAGTGCGTGTATGAATATTGTGGGGACAACCTTTGATCAACAAGAAGTAGTTATCTTTAAAGATGGTAACTTTGTAATTTAAACGTAAGCATTCTAGCGATAGAATGCTTTTTATATTATAATAATCAAGGTGAAGTTATGTATTACATCAAAGATATAAAGAAATACATGAAATGTCCTAAACTATTTTGGTATAGTCAGTTTGATGAACAAGAAGAATATAACTCTTTTTTTCGCATGGATGAGGCTATTACTAATTTAGCCCTTGAAAAATTAGGCATACATGAGTATTTTTTAGGACAAAAAGGAGATGCGAGAGAAGTTGCATTAAAGGCACTGGAAGACCATAGTTATCAATGGTTTGTAAAGTGTCGTTTTGAGTATGAAAATTTAAGAATAAAACTTCCTATTTTAAAACGAGTTTCAGGAGGCTTTGATGTTTACTTTATCAGTGTAGTAAATTATCCTAAAGAAAATGATGTATTGTTTTATCGTGCAAATATTTGGGTTTTAAAACACAATCATATAAATATATGTAACGTTTATATCCTTCATCTTAATCAAGAGTATATAAGAGAAGATTCTTTAGATGTTCATCAGTTGTTTCAAATCAGTGAGTATTTTTATAACGATACAAATCATCAAACAAGATTAATTAAAGAAGCACTGGAAGCAGAAGATGTTGATTTTAAAGTGTATTTAACTAAAATGGATGAAATGAAAGAAAAAAAACATGTTGAAATGAAACGACACAAGGGTTGTACGAAGCGTTTTATATGTCATAAATTCCATGATTGTTTTCAAGTCGAAGAAGAGTATGATTCCATATTGCATCTTTCTTCTTGTAGCAATAAGTATGAATTATATGATCAAGGGATTAAATCTATGAAAGAAGTGGATTTCAATCGAATTGAATCCAATCGAGTACAATATGCTCAAGTAAAAGCGTGTTTCAATCACGATGGTGTTTTTATTGATAAAATGGCTATTAAAAGTTGGTTTGAGAGCTTAGAATATCCAATTGGCTTTATTGATTTTGAATGGGAAACATTTGCGATTCCTCCATTTAAAGATACAAAACCATTTCAAGTAGTTCCCTTTCAATATTCTTTGCATATCTTATACGAAGATGGAAATTTAGTTCATAAAGAATTTTTAGGCTTTAAAGATCCAAGAGAAGAGTTTGTATGTAATTTCATTCGTGATATGAAAGGTTGCAAATCCATTGTTGCCTATAATGCCAATGGTGCTGAAAAAATTAGAATTCGTGAATTAGCTCAATATTTACCACAGTATCAAACACAATTAGAAGAGATTAATACCAACATGGTAGATCTTGCGGTTCCATTTGTTTCAGGTAGTATTTATCACATTAATATGAAGGGCTCTTATACCTTGAAATCTATTTTACATGCGATTAATCCTACTATGAGCTATGAACATTTGGCGATTCATCATGGTATGGATGCAGTATTTCAATGGCGTATGTTGGATCGTCAATTGACTGAGGAAGAAGATCAAATTATTCAAAATTTAAAGAAGTATTGCGCTTTGGATACCTATGCGATGATAGAAGTTTTTAAGTGGATGAAATCCCTATACTTGTAGTATAATAAAGACAGAAATACATGAGATAACACATATAATGAGTATAGAATTTTCAAACAGATTAAAAAAGGAGGAATAATTTATGAAGTTTGAGATTTATGGTAAAAATCTAGTCATCACAGAGGCAATGAAGTCTAAAATTGAAAATAAGCTTTCATTTTTAGATAAGTATCTTTTAGTAGATGAAGATACAATTGCCAGAGTTGTGGTAAAAACGTATCGTAATAACGATAAAGTAGAAGTAACCATACCAAGTAATATCGGTGTATTAAGAGCGGAAGTAGTCCATAATGATTTCTATAGTGCAATTGACTTGGTTGTGGATAAACTTGAAGAACAAGTACGAAAACAAAAGAATAAATTAAAACGTAATCATAAAGAAAAATTAGCCTTAGCTTTTTTAGAAGAATTAAATAATGATGTAGATACAGAAGATGATGTAGATGAG
>JAUMYM010000004.1:62439-90650 GCA_030528645.1 Erysipelotrichaceae bacterium
ATGTAGTACGTACAAAAACGATCAAGGCGGTTATGATGGATGTCGATGAAGCAATTATGCGTATGGAAATGTTAAACCATTCTTTCTTTGTATACACAGATAGTGAAACAAAGAAAATTGCAGTTGTATATAAGCGTAATAATGGTGGTTACGGTTTGATTGAAACAGAATAAAAACTACACAATGGTGTATAAAAAATAAAAATCCTAGTTTAAAGCTAGGGTTTTTTCTTAGATAAAATGAATAATAATTTCTTTTAATAGTAAGACAATTGCAAATGAAATATAAGAGGTTGTAAGCGAATTTGTTTGATTGTATAAATAAGATAATACTCCACTAATGAAAGAGTAGAATAGAAAGCTACGTAAAAATCCATCAACTGAAAAAGGTACATACGTTAAACTCACTAATGCCCCAAAGATGAGACTTGTTAGAAAAATAATCAATACTTCAATATTAGCGATTTCAATTTTATCTGTTAAAATCTTATAAGTGACACAATAACTAATTGGAAAGAAGATAGTAAAACTAATTACGATAAACGGCGAAAAAAGATAAAAACGTTTCAAAGTAAATAAGTCAATACTTGGTAAATATCCTTTTATTAAATTCATATTTAACAACAATACACTGGTAAAAAGTACAATACCAAAAAGAATGAAGATGATGTTTTCTTTGTTTTTTAAAAAACGCTTAAAGTGTACTTCGATCATTTTATAGTTAATGGTAATGATAATAAGGGCTTGTAGCGAGAAAATTAATGCGTAAGAAATCGTTAAATTATTGGTGAAAGAAATTAACGTTGGAATGCTTAAAGGAAGCATAAAAAAAGTTAAAATAGATATCGAAAAATTAAAAAAATTAATTTTATAAGACTGATTCATACATAATACCTCTTACCTATTCTATACTGTATTTTCATATTTGTCATTCTTTTACCATTTTGTAAAAAAATAAATTATGCATATATTGCAAAAAATGACCAAATTTTGATTAATTTAACTACTTATAATATAGGAGGGATAAAAATGGAAAAGAAGTCGAGAGATAGTGTTTTAGCACAAGAAGTATTTTTAAGTTATTTAGATAGTAAAAGGAGATTAGCACTGGCAAATATTTCAAGATGTTCTAATAATGAAAATCGATTAAAAAATGATGAAATGATTGTTCGCTATATTGAAGAATTACTAAAACATTTTGATGAAGATTCTTATCGTATTCTTTATAATGAATACATTTTAAGAAAGCCGGGGAAATGGTATTTGGAATACTATACAAAGTCAACCTTCTATCATCTAAAAAATAAAGCAACTTCTAAACTAATTCGTTGCTTACATGAATAAATAATGGTAAAATTCTACTGAGGTAAACTATGAATAATTTGGAAATCATTTCAACATTAATTAATACACTTAAGGGTATGGATAGAAAGATTCATGCGGAAGATTCATTTGAGATGTTAGGGATTGATTCATTGGAATTATTTGAGCTATGTTTACTGATTGAAGATCGTCTAAACATTACATTCGATGAAGAAGAACTCATGCAGATTACATGTGTTTATGACATCTTGAAATTAATAGAAGGTAGGAGTTAAATTATGTTAAAAGGGATTGCAGCTTCAAGTGGATATGTCATTGCTAAGGTATATAAACTTCAACAACCGGTTTTAAACATTGAGCGAAAACAAGCAAATGCAGAAGAGGAAATCAAAAAATTGCAAGCTGCATTAGCGAAAACAATTAAAGATATTGAATTGATTAAAGAACGTGCTTCTGCAAATTTAACAGCGGAAGAATTGGCTGTGTTTGATGCACATTTAATGATGGCAAGTGATCCAGAATTAATTGGTCAAATGGAAGAAATGATTAAAAACGAGTCTATCAATGCGGATTTTGTTGCAGAAACTGTTGGTAATATGATGGTTTCTATGTTTGAAAGTATGGATAATGATTACTTTAAAGAAAGAGCCGCTGATGTAAAAGATGTTACGTTCCGTTTAAAATGTAATATTTTAAATGTAGAAATACCAGATTTGACATCAATTGATACTCAAGTTGTAGTTGTAGCGGAAGATTTAACTCCATCAGATACTGCACAATTAAATAAGAATTTTACAAAAGGATTTGCTACAGAAATTGGTGGTCGTACATCGCATTCTGCAATTATGGCACGTTCTTTAGAGATTCCAGCTGTTGTTGGTATTGATGATATTATGAAAATGGCAAAACATAATGATGAAATCATTTTGGATGCGGTTGATGGCTTAGTCTTCTTAAATCCAACAGAAGAACTAAAACAAGAATATATGGCGAAATTAGAAGCGTTTATTGCTGAAAAAGAAGCGTTAAAAGTTTTATTAGATGCAAAGAGTGAAACAGTTGATCATCATGAAGTAGAATTAGCTGGTAACATTGGAACACCAAAGGATGTAGAAGGTGTAGTAAATAATGGTGGTGAAGGAGTAGGATTGTATCGTACTGAATTCTTGTATATGGATACAGATGCTTTCCCGAATGAAGAAGAACAATTTGAAGCTTATAAAAAAGTATTGGAAGGTATGAATGGTAAAAAAGTAGTGGTTCGTACTTTAGATATTGGGGGAGATAAAAAATTAAATTATTTTGAATTCCCTGAAGAAATGAATCCGTTCTTGGGTTATCGAGCAATTCGTTTATGTTTAGATTTACCACATATTTTACGCACACAATTACGCGCATTAATTCGTGCTTCAATCTATGGAAAACTATGTATTATGTTCCCGATGATTGCAACAGTTGATGAATTTAAGCAAGCAAAAGCTATCTTCGAAGAAGAAAAAGCGAAGCTTGTAAAAGAAGGAGTTGCGGTAAGTGAAGAGATTGAAGTAGGTATGATGGTGGAAATTCCAGCTGCAGCTGTACTTGCAGATCAATTTGCTAAGTATGCAGATTTCTTCTCAATCGGTACAAATGATTTAATTCAATACTCAATGGCTGCAGATCGTATGTCAAGTAAAGTATCTTATTTATATCAACCATTAAATCCATCTATTTTACGTCTAGTAAAGATGACTATTGATGGTGCACATGCTCATGGTAAATGGGTTGGTATGTGTGGAGAAATGGCTGGTGATCACTTGTCAGCTCCAGTACTACTTGGTTTAGGTTTAGATGAGTTTTCGATGTCTGCAACTTCAATTCTACCAACACGTAAATTGATTCGTAGTCTAAGCTATGCGGAAATGAAGGAATTAGCTTTACAGGCAATTGCTTTAGATAATGAACAAGCTGTTATTGAGTTAGTGAAAAAAACATTAAAATAAGTTAAAATAAAGGAGTGTAAAAGACACTCCTTTATCTTGGAGGTATGTATGAAAAAGGTTATGTTTATTTCTAGTCAAGGTGGACATTTAACAGAATTATTAGCTTTAAAAAGTTTATTTTCCAAGTATGATTATCAAATTGTTACGGAGAAGACAAAGTCTAGTAAATATTTAAAGTCAGCATATGGCAAAAAAATTAGTTATTTACTCTATGGAACTCAAGATCATTTATTACCTTATTTATTTATTTTTAGTTTTAACTGCTTATATAGTTTTATTTTATTTTTAATACATAGACCTAAGGCTATTATTACAACTGGAACACATACAGCTGTACCAATGTGCTATATTGCAAAATTATTTCGTGCAAAAGTAATTTGGATTGAAACATTTGCGAATAGTCAAACACCGACAAAAGCTGGAAGAATGGTATACAAGATTGCGGATAAATTTGTTGTGCAATGGCCAAGTATGTTGGAAATATATCCAAAGGCAGAATGTTGGGGGTGGATTTTCTAATGATTTTTGTAATGTTAGGTACTCAAGATAAATCATTTAAACGTTTATTAGACTATGTTGAGCAATCAAAAATACAAGAGGAAATTATTGTACAAGCTGGCTATACGAAATTTAAATCGGATAAAATGAAAATCTATGATTATTTATCTTCTGAACAATTTGATGAATTTATTAAACAAGCAGATCTTATTATTACTCATGGTGGAGTAGGTAGTATTATGTCTGCGTTAAAAAGAGGGAAGAAAGTCATTGCTTGTGCTCGTTTAGAGAACTATATGGAACATCAAAATGATCATCAAAAACAAATTATTGAAAGTTTTGCTTTACAAGGATATTTATTAGAGTTAAATGAACATAACTCGTTAGATGAACTCTATAATCGTTGTATTCACTTTACACCTAAGAAAGTGGAAAGTAATAATAAAGTATTTGTAGAGAAATTAGAAAACTATTTAGAAGAGGTTTTATGAAAATTATTGCATCCGATTATGATGGAACATTAAAACAACAAGAAGAGATTCCATTAACCATTAAACAAAAAATTATTGAATTTCAAAATGCAGGGCATCTTTTTGGGATTATTACAGGGAGAAGCTTAATTACCATTGTGGAAGAATTAGAAAAACAAGATATAAAAGTAGATTTTATTGTCGCAAGTAATGGAAGTGTGATTGTAGATGGTAATGGTAAACTTTTATTTGAACAAACAATCAAAACTGAAGTTGCAGAAAAGCTTTTAAATCACTTTGAAGCTCATAACTATCCATTTTATGCATGTAATGATGGTTATCATGTCTATGGTCGTTATGATAGTGTGGACTCAAGAGCGCAACTACATAAAAAACGTCATGAAAATTTACAGGTTAGTAAAGAAGCGATGCTTGCATCAAATCATATTATTTCATTTGTAGTTCGAGGGAATGATTTAAAACATAAAGAGGAATTATATCATGATGTGGTAACTCATTTTGGTGATGAAGTAAACGTCATTAAAAATCTATGGGTTTTTGATATTATGGCAAAAGATATTAGTAAGAAAACAGGATTAGATTTTATAAAAAAATATTATGGTAGTGATGAGATTTATGCCATTGGTGATGACTATAATGATTTTGATATGATTTTAGCTTATAAAGGGTATTGTGTAGATAATGCGATTGAAGTAGTGAAAGAAGTTGCGATAAAGAGCTATAAAGATGTTGGAGAGCTTATTGAGGATGTGATTTAGTTCTTTAACTCTATATTCGTATTTGATATAATAACTAAGAAAAAAGGGTGGTGTTATAAATGGGACGTGCGCATGAAGTCCGTGCAGCAAGTATGGCAAAGACGGCTGCAATGAAAACAAAAATATATTCACGTTTTGGTAAGGAAATTTATATGGCTGCAAAAGCCGGAGTTCCAGATCCGGATATGAACTTAGGTTTAAAACGTAAAATTGCAGAAGCGAAGGCAAACCAAGTGCCGGCTGATGTAATTAAAAGAGCGGTAGAAAAAGCGAAAGGTTCATCAAATGAATCTTATGATCCTGCTCGTTATGAAGGATTTGGTCCAGGTAGTGCTACCATTATCATTGAATGCTTAACGGATAATGTAAATCGTACTATTAGTGCGGTAAAAACATGTTTTAACAAAGCAAAGTGTAAATTGGGTGTTTCTGGAACAGTAAGTCATGGTTATGAACATTTAGGTTTACTTTCATTTCCATATGATAGTGAAGAAACGATGTTAGATACTTTAATTATGGCAGAGGTAGATGTTAAGGATTTAGAGGTGGAAGATGGACACATGACAGTTTATACGGAACCTACAGATTTTCATAAAGCACAAGAAGCGATTAAAGATTTGTTGGGAGAGGTTGAATTTGATGTGTGTGAGATTACTTACCTACCAAATGAGAAAACGACAATTGAAGATCCGGAAGAACTTGAATTATGGCAACGTTTACTACGTCTATTGGATGATGTAGAGGATGTTCAAAAAATTTATCACAATGTGCAAGAGTAGGGTGACCTATTCTTTTTTCTTTGTTATAATGAAAAAGGTGAGTGTATGAAAAGAATCATTACATATGGAACATATGATTTATTGCATTGGGGACATATTCGTCTTTTAAAAAGAGCGAAAGAATTAGGAGATTATTTAATTGTTGTTTTAAGTACGGATGAGTTTAATGCGATTAAAGGTAAAAAAAGTTATCATAATTATCAAGAACGAAAAATGATGTTAGAGGCAATCCGTTATGTGGATTTAGTGGTTCCCGAGTATCGTTGGGAACAAAAAAAAGAAGATATTATTAAATATCAAGCAGATGTTTTTGTTATGGGAGATGATTGGGCAGGACGTTTTGATGAATTGTCTGAAATTGTAGAAGTGAGGTATCTTCCAAGAACAGAAGGGATTAGTACCACAAAAATTAAGAATGATTTAGAAAAATAACCTCTTTGATTCTCAAGAGGTTATTTTATTACAATGTGTCCGATTTCTTTTTGTATTAAATCTTCTTGTATTTCTTTTGGAAGTATAGAAGCATAGGTAAGAGTTGTTTTGAATTCTAAATCACGATAGTCTTTTGGTATATCCTTAAAGCGTGTGCAAATAGGAATACCTAATTGTTTTAAATGTTTTAAGATGGTTTGTCCTTTTTTGTTAAAGCCTAAAACACGAATGTGATTTAAAGGTTCTAATTGTTGCACTTGTTGCTTTGTGATTTGATTTAAAATAGATAAACAAGTTCTTTGTATACGAGCTTTGGTATATCTTCGTGTGATTGCATGAGTGATAAAGTCTTGATAGTTATCGTAAAGTAGGGCTTGTCGATATAAATGATTTTCAATTCCTTCTTGAACAAGAAAAATAGATTGTAGATATTCTTTAGGAAGGGTAAGCAATAAAAGACGTAGGTAAGAGTAAAAAGAATCCATAAATATAGGGTGTTGGAATGATTGATCGGTTGTATGTTTAACTTCTATTTGATGGTACACCGCATGACGAATGGCACTTGCACTAGCGATGCTTTGACTGATGTCTAAGTCATGATAGTTATTAGTACGTTGAATGCAATGAGCTTGAATGTTAGTACCTAATAATTCTTTTAAATAACAAATCCCCAGAATATCATTTGCGCCATAACTTCCTTGCAAAATCGAAATTGATTTTGGATAAGAAGAACCATCAACCATCTGTTCCTTTAAGTAATCAGGCTTGATATTTAGATTGGCGATTTCCTTTAAGGTTGTTAAATCGTTGGACTCACTTCCAAAAACAAGATGCTGGATTTGACACATTTTTAAAGTTGTAATTGCTCCATAAGCGAATTGACTGGCAGATTGTGTAGCATAGATATAAGGAAGTTCCACAACTAAATCTACACCGTTTTGAAGTGCCATTTCTACTCTTTGCCATTTATCAATCATCGCCACTTCTCCACGTTGTACAAAATTGCCGGACATTATAGCGATTAAGCCATCTGGTTTTGTTAACTCTAGTGCTTGTTGAATATGATATTTATGTCCGTTGTGAAATGGGTTATATTCCACAACAATTCCTGTAAGTTTCATTGAATCACCAATTGTATTATAGCATTTAGGAAAATAGGAAGAAATATATATAAATTAATTTGACTATTACGGTTGTTTTGTTATAATATTTAACGGTAAGAAAAGGGTGATTAAATGCCAAAATTTTCAAAAAGTGATATTTTAAATACACAGAGACTTAACTTTGAAGAATCATTGACATTTGATCAAGAAGTATTTGCTTCTAATCCACGTATTAACAAAGTGGAAGAAGTCATTGTAAAAGGGCATGCCTGTTATGATGATCAAGAGGATGTTATTCGCTTTGATGTTGATTTAAGTGGTATAATGCTTTGTCCTTGCGCGATTACTTTACAAGAGGTAGAAGTAGCGTTTCATACACAGGCTAGTCTTGTATGTAGTTTAACAAAGGCAAGGGATGAAGATGAACTTGAAGCAAACGGTGATGTAATTGATTTATACCCTTCCATCTTTCAGTTACTGATGAGTGAAGTTCCACTTAAGGTAACAGTTGACAATCCAGATTATCCAAAAGGACAAGGATGGAAAGTTGTCAGTGAAAAAGAGTACACCAAAGAAAAGGGTGCAGAAGTGGACCCGCGCTTAGCAAAACTAAAAGAATTTAAGTTTGAAGATAAGGAGGATTAATCATGGCTGTTCAACAAAGAAGAAATTCAAAAACAAGAAAAGCAAAACGTAGAACACACTTTAAACTACAAGCTCCAGCTTTAGTGAAATGTTCAAAATGTGGAGAGTACAAACAACCTCATCATGCATGCGTAGAATGTGGTGCTAAATAGTTTGCTTAATACTAATAAATAACCAGAAATGGTTATTTTTTTATGTTTTTTTGCATTATATATTTACAAAATGACAGATATGTAACATAATAGTGGTGTATAGTGGTGTAAAGTGGGGTCAAGTGGTATGTTTACGGGAGAGTATCGACATAATCTAGATGCAAAAGGTCGAATCATTATTCCAAGTAAATTGCGTGAAGAATTAGGCTTAAAATTTGTGATTACCAAAGGATTGGATGGCTGCTTAGCAATTTATAATATGGAACAATGGGGCAAGATGCTTGAAAAATTAAATTTAATCCCAGAAACAAGTCGTGATGGTCGTTTGTATAAACGTATGTTTACATCAAAAGCCTGTGAATGTCAGTTAGATAATCAAGGCCGCATCATTATACCTACAAACCTACTAAAAGAAGCAAACATCACAAAAGAAAGTGTCGTTGTTGGCGCCGGAGAATGGGTTGAAATATGGAGTGAAGAACGTTGGGAGGCAATATGTGATGAAGCAAGTAGTAAATTTGAAGATATTGCTGAAAAACTAACGTCGTATTTAATTTAATGAAACATTATAGTGTTATGTTGCTGGAAACACTAGACCTACTATCAATTAAACCGGATGGAATTTATGTTGATGGTACCCTTGGTCGAGGTGGACACAGCTGTGAAATATTGAAAAGATTAGATCAAGGACATTTGTATTGCTTCGACTTGGATCTTCAAGCGATTGCAGAGTCAAAACAGCGTCTAGATGGAGTAGGAAGTAATTATACTTGTATTCATGCAAACTTTGCGGATATGAAGGAGTGCTTAGCAAAATTAAATGTTTTGCAAGTCGATGGTATTTTATTGGATTTAGGTGTATCTTCTCCTCAGTTTGATGAATCAACTAGAGGCTTTAGTTATCGAAGTGATGCAAAGTTAGATATGCGTATGAATCAAGAGGATTCATTAACAGCGTATGATGTAGTGAACCAATATTCATTTCAAGATTTATATCGTATTTTAACGGTCTATGGTCAAGAAAAGTTTGCAAAACACATTGCACGAGCAATCGAAAATTATCGTAAGAAAAAACCAATTGAAACAACGTTTGAATTAGTAGATATTGTAAAGTCGGTGCTTCCAGCTAAGGTGTTAAGTAGTAAAGGGCATCCTTGTAAGCAAACATTTCAAGCAATACGTATTGAAGTGAATCAAGAATTAGAATCTTTAAAGAAGTTTCTAAATGAATTGGATGGTTTATTAAAGGAACATGGACGTTGTGCAATCATTACGTTTCATTCCTTAGAAGATCGTTTGGTAAAAGAGAAGTTCCAAGCATTAAGTAGTGTAAAACAAGTAGATAAGCGTATACCTCTTTTACCAAATCAAATAGAAGAAGCAAACTTCCGATTATTAAACAAAAAAGTAATTGTCGCAACACAAGAAGAGCTAGAAGAAAACAAACGTTCTAAGCCTGCAAAACTTAGAGGTATTGAAAGATTGAGGTAACAAATATGGGTGCAAAATTAATCAAAAGAAGAAGACGTCTAAAATTACATGTATTGGCTATGTTTATTTTTGTCGTGGCATTTCCTTCATTTTTAATTTCTAGTTTATTTTTGCGCTCTTATAACAACGGATTATCTATTTCAATACAATCAAATAAAGATAAGATTGTTGCTTTAACGATTGAAAATGATGATTTAAAAGTACAAATTCAATCCTTAAGTACGAAAGATCGAGTGATGACTTTTGCAAGTGAAGCTGGATTGTTATTAAATCAAAATAGTATTGTATCCATTTCAGCTGGTGAATAATATGCGTAGGACAAATAGTATTATTAAAGTTTTATTCCTTATAACATTAGTTGTATTCTTAATTACATCAGCTAATGTTTTTTTAGTTGCGATAGGTAAAATACATCTTCGTTCAAATACAAATTTAAATGATTATATAAATAAGGCTAATTTACGTAAGGAAATTACAAAAGCGAAACGTGGCAATATCTATGATCAATCGGGTAATATCATTGCACAAGATATAAAAACATATAATATTATAGCTATTTTAAGTAATAAACGTCCTAGTTTAAAAGGAAAGGTTTCTTATGTAGAAGATCCACTTTATACTTCGAGAATTTTAGCAAGTATTTTGGATGCGGATGAAAAAGTATTCTTTGAATATTTAACAAATGATGTATATCAAACAGAATTAGGGAATAAGGGACGCAATATTTCAAAAGAACAAAAAGAAAAAATAGAATCTTATAATTTACCGGGTATTGAATTTACGGAAAGTGTGAAAAGAAACTATCCACTTGGAACGTTTGCATCGTATTTAGTTGGTTATGGTCAATCCAATGAAAATGGTACGGTAGTTGGTAAAATGGGGGTAGAAGAGTACTTAGACGAATACTTAACGGGAACAGATGGGTATAAATTGTTTCAAGCGGATAAAAATGGTTATATACTTCCCGGTATGAAAGAAGAAACAGTTGCTCCAGTTAATGGTAATGATGTTTATTTAACTATTGATAAAAATCTTCAAGAAACATTAGAGACGGCTGTTAAAGCGACATCGCAAGAGTTTAAAGCTGAAAAGGTTTGGGCTGCTGTTATGGAAATATCGACCGGTAGACTTTTGGCAGTTTCTCAGTATCCAAGCTTTGACCCCAATGTCTTAGAAATCAGTGACTATAACAATTATCTTTCTCAATATGCCTATGAACCAGGTTCCGTGTTTAAGAGTTTTGTCTATGCCGCTGCCATCAATGAAGGTGTTTATGATGGAGAAGCTTTGGTAGATAGTAATACTTTTTATTTCAAAAATAAAAATGGACAACCGTATCGTACGTATGATATTGATAATGCCGTTGGTAAAATTAACAATGCCTTATTTAGAAAATGGGGAATGATTGCTTATGACTTTGGGCTTATTTATTCTTCTAACGTTATTACTTCTTCCATATTAACCGAAGTAATAACACCTGAGATATTTTCTGACTATGTTCACAAACTAGGGTTCTTTAAAAAAGTAGAAACGGATGGACTAACAGAGGTAATTGGTACTGAAAATTATAAATATGCTCATGATAAGTTAGCTATGACCTATGGACAAGGATCCAGTGTTACAATGTTACAAGTACTACAAGCTTATTCTGCTATCTTAGGGGATGGAACGATGGTAAAACCGTATTTTATTGATCGTGTTGTCAATCCGTATACCAATGAAACATTAGTGCAGGGACAAACCAACGTAGTAGATATCCCCATTACACCAGAAACAGCTTTACAGTTACAACATTTATTGTATTTAACGGTATATGATAAAGATGGAACTGCACGTCATTACCGCATTCCAGAAACGGAAATTATAGCAAAAACCGGTACCACACAGGTTGCAGGTGGTGGGCAAGGCTATGATACTGGTACATCGATTACCTCAGTTATGATAGGACTTCCAGCAGATAAACCGCGTTATATGATTTATTATTGTTTCCAATCTGCTTATGATAATTCTTTACATGCTCGTAGTGATATTATTAAAGGTGTTATTCGTAAAGTGGCAATGATGTATAATTTATCACCAACACATCAAGAAAATCAGGAGAAAATTCAAATTAAACAATATGAAATGCCTAAGTTAATTAATCATAGTTTAGAGTATGGATATGAAAAATTAGCTGATAAGCATTTAGATGTGATTGTATTAGGTCAAGGAAATACAATTATCGATCAATATCCAACAGAATATCAAACCATAAGTAGTAAACAAAAGGTATTCTTGCTTACAGAAGTGGGTAGTTTTCATATGCCGAATATGATAGGTTGGAGTTTCAATGAAGTCATGCAATTGGGTCATATTACAGGTATGGCAGTGAAAATTACAGGGCAAGGCTTGGTATATGAACAATCCATTATGCCAGATACTCTTGTAAGTAAAGATAATGTCATTGAAGTATTTTTAAAATAAGATTATAATACTAAGGCAAAAGGAAGTGTTGATATGTTTATTCAAGTAATACTTGCGTTTATCATTAACTTAGTAGTGATTCTCGTAGCTATGCCTAAGTATATTCAGTATTTAAAAGGCATTAATTATCATCAAGTTGTAAATACGTATTCGTTAGATGAATTTAAAGAAAAAGCAAAGACGCCAATTATGGGTGGCGTCTTATTTGTACTTCTTCCAATTCTAACTACAATTATATTAGATTATCATTCAATATTTAATATGAAGAGTATGATTGTAATGGTATCGTTTTTAGGCTATGGCTTAATTGGTTTTATTGATGATTACATTATTGTGATTAAGAAAGATAATCAAGGTTTAAAACCCATCTATAAACTATTGTTTCAAATAGTATTAGCTGTTGTATTTTATGTATTGTACCGTAATTATGCAAGTAGTGTGATTACCATCCCACTTATAGGAGTAGGTATTAATTTAGGTATTTTCTACAGTGTTTTTGTTTTTATTATGTTTGCTTCAGAGTCAAATGCAGTTAATTTTACAGATGGTATGGATGGCTTAGCAGCGAGCTGTAGTTTTATTAGTATTATTCCTTTTCTTGTATTTGCATATCTTGCTCAAGAGTATCACTTAGCAATTTTACTTTCAGGTGTACTAGGTGCCCTGCTGGCTTATCTATATTATAATAAAAAACCAGCTCAAATCTTTATGGGAGATACCGGTTCTTTAGCCCTTGGAGCTTTACTTGCTGCTTCGGCAATGGTATTGAAAAAGGAATTGCTACTTCTAATTATAGGGGGCGTATTTCTTTGGGAAATGCTGTGTGTGGTGCTTCAATTATCATCGGTTAAGCTATTTAAAAAAAGAATTTTTCGTTACACTCCAATCCATTATGCGTTTGTTTTAGGTGGTATGAAAGAAGAACATGTAGTACGTAATTTTTGGTTGTTAAATGCCCTTTTAGCCTTACTTGGATTGATTGTGGGGTTATTGGGATGAAAGTGCTGGTAATTGGAGCTTCACTAAGTGGAAGTGCTGTTAGTAAACTTTTGGTACAAAAAGGCTATGAAGTATATTTAACCGATGCGAATGAAATCAAAGATAAGAAAGCATTAGAAGCGTTAGGTATCCATGTATATGATGGGGGGCATCCGGAAGTATTAAAAACATATCAGTATGCATTTGTTGTGAAAAATCCGGGCATCCCTTATACGGTACCATTCGTGAAGTATTTTCAAGACTTGCAGGTGTCTATATATAATGAAATTGAAGTAGCGAGTCGTTTTGTTAAACAATATCAATATGGAGCTATAACAGGCACAAATGGAAAAACAACAACGACTCAATTATTAAGTGAATTATTAAAATTAAAAAATCCAATCAATCAGGCAGCAGGAAATATTGGTTTACCATTAAGTGAAATAGTATTAAAGTATCAAGATCAGCCTTTAGATATTGCTCTTGAAATAGCGGCATTTCAGTTATTGGGAATTGAAACGTTTAAGCCAAAAGTATCGGTTATTACAAATTTAACACCGGATCATTTAGATTATTTTGCAAATGTAGATGCGTATTATAAAGCAAAAACATTGGTTTATAAACAACAAGATGAACAAGATTATTTTTTGTTAAATCTAGATGATGAGCAGGTTGTCAATTATGTAGGAGATATCAAAGCACAAGTAATTACGTATTCAACCATTCAAAAGGCTGATGTATATATTCAGGAAGATAAAGTATATTATGGTGATGTCATGCTTTTTGCTCTTGGTGATTTAAAGTTGGTGGGTATGCATAATGTTTCAAATGCGATGGTAGCTGCTATGATGGCTTATCTGATGGGGGTTTCTTTAAAAGATATTCGTAAAGGAATACAGGCATTTAAGGGTGTTGAGCATCGTGTAGAATTTGTATCTACTATAAATGGTATTCATTATTATAATGATTCGAAAGGTACTAATACAGATGCGACTATCGTTGCTTTAAAAGCGTTTGAAAAACCGGTCATCTTATTAGCTGGAGGATATGATAAAAAAACGGGATTTCATGATATGATTCCGTATTTAAATAAAGTTAAAGATATGATTGTCTTTGGTGCGGTAAAAGGGCAGTTAAAAGCGATTTATCCAAGGGCTTATGTTGTCGATACCATGTTTGAGGCAATTGATGTAGCAAAGAAAATAGCCAGTAAGAATGACGTTGTTTTACTATCACCAATGTGTGCCTCGTATGATCAATTTCGTAATTTTGAACAAAGAGGTCAATTATTTAAAGAATATGTATTAAAAGATTTAGAAAAATAGGTTATAATAATGAATTACTAAGGGGGAAGTGTAATGGAAAAGATTGATTTTGAAAATCGTCAAATACAATTATCAATTGTTTTGAAGTTACACCAACTTCAAAGAAATGATTTAAATAGGCTTTTGTATGAACATATTGAAGAATATTTAGAACATGTTGTTTGGAAAAAGGGCTTTCCTACTACTTTGCATGAAGCAGTCAATGATATTTTGAAGGTGGATGCTGCTAGTGTAATACAGTATTTAACTTCTTCTGCAATTGTAGAGGGATATTATCGTCCATT
Organism: Erysipelotrichaceae bacterium; assembly: GCA_030528645.1. Classification (GTDB taxonomy): domain Bacteria; phylum Bacillota_I; class Bacilli_A; order Erysipelotrichales; family Erysipelotrichaceae; genus RQZE01. The sequence continues at coordinate 77,143 of JAUMYM010000004.1, forward strand.
ATCTGAATTTACGAATTTAATAAACAAGGGAGGAAAAGAAAGTGAGTAAAAGTAAACGTACCCATTTAATGACATTTTTTGTCACGATAGTTGCGATTGTAGCGATTATTGTAAGTTTTTTTTATGACATTAAAAGTAATTTAGTTTTAGGGTTAGACTTACAAGGTGGTTTTGAAATTTTATATGAAGTAAGTCCGTTAAGTGAAGAAAAACAACTTCCAGAAATGAGTGCGGTTGTTAAAAGTATTTCAAAGAGAATTAATGTTTTAGGTGTTAGTGAGCCTGAAATTATTATTGAAGGAGATAATCGTATCCGTGTGCAATTAGCAGGGGTTAGCGATCAAAGTCAAGCTCGTCGAGTGATTTCCTCTACTGCAAACTTATCATTTCGTGATGTAAATGATACTCTACTTGCAGATGCAACAATTATTCAAGAAGGTGGAGCATCATTAGCGTTTCAGGATGGAAAGCCTATTGTATCATTGAAGATTGCCGATACAGCGAAGTTTAAAGAAATTACTTCAAAATTGGCTTCAGCTACAGCTGGTAACAATTTAATTGTTACTTGGTTGGATTTTGAAGAAGGTGATAGCTATACAGCAGAACTTCAAAAAGCAAATCAAGGATTACCTACAAAATACATTTCGGTAGCTGGTGTAAATAAGGCAATCGATGGAGATGCGATTATTGAAGGGAATTTTACAGAAGCAGAAGCTAGAGAATTAGCAGATTTAATTTCTTCTGGATCACTACCGGTAAAAATGACTGAAATTTCAAGTAACGTAGTATCAGCTGACTATGGTTTACACGCCTTGAATAAAACAGCACTTGCCGGTATGGTTGGTATTTTAGCAATTGTTTTATTTATGATTTTTGTATATCGCATACAAGGGGTCATTGCAACAATCATGTTTGCGGTTTATATGTTTGCAGTATTCTTTATTTATTCTTCCATTGGTGCAGTCTTTACATTAACTGGTATTGCTGCCTTAGTGTTAGGTATTGGTATGACAGTGGATGCAAATATTATTACCTTTGAACGTGTAAAAGATGAATTATATAAAGGTCATAGTGTTAAAAATGCGGTTAAAATGGGTCAATCAACATCATTTATGACGATTTTTGATGCACAGATTACTACATTAATTGCAGGATTTATTATGTATATCTTTGGTAATGGTGCAGTAAAAGGGTTTGCAACAATGTTAATTATTACTTCTTTTATGACATTGTTATTAAATGTTGGAGTTTCTCGTTTCTTAATGAATCAATTAGTGAATTCTGGTTGTTTGGATAATCGTAAATCATGGTTTAATGTTAAAACAAATTTAATACCTGATTTAAATAAAAATGAAGAACAAAGATATTTTGGTCCAATGAAAAAATATGATTATATGAAGATTGCACCAAAACAAATTTTAATTTCTGTTGGAATTATGGTGCTAGCAGTTGTGATGATGATTGTAAATCATGCTTCTAGTGGATCTGCATTAAATTTAGGTATTGACTTTTCAAGTGGAACAAAAATCACGGTTGTAGCAAATGAGTCTATTCATGTTGAAGATGTTCAGGCAGAATTTAAACAATTGGGTTATCAAAATGCAAAATATCAAATCAGTGGAGAAGAAACAGTTAACGTAACGATTAAAGAGTCATTGCAACAAGATCAAATTCTAAAGATTAAAGAAACATTTAAGTTAAAGTATGGTATTGAACCGAATGATAATGTAGTGACTCCTGTAGTAGGACGTGACTTAGTTCGTAATGCTTTCTTATTATCGATTCTTGCTTGGTTAGCAATGCTTGTATATATTACAGTTCGTTTTAAATGGGACTATGGTGTAAGTTGTATTGTTGCCTTATTACATGATGTCTTAATTGTTGTATCTGTCTTTGCTATCTTTAGAATTGAAATTAATACAGAGTTTGTATCAGTCATTTTAGCAATTATTGGATATTCAATTAATAACTCAATCGTTGTGTTTGATCGTGTACGCGAAGAGTTAGAGATGATAAAAAAACCGGTGTTAAAAGCCAATGATTATCGTGATGTAGTAAACAATGCATTACATCATACAATGGTTCGTTCTATTTTCTCTTCAGTTACAACAATTTTACCGGTTATTTTCTTATTATTAATTGGTTCAAATGCCATCTTTGTCTTCAATTTAGCGTTCTTTGTTGGTTTAATTGCGGGTACAATTAGTTCTATCTTTGTATCACAATATGTATGGCTATACATCCGTACACACTATACACCAAAACCAAAACAACGTAAGAAATTTAAAGAAGATTTAGATGAAATGACAATTAAAGGAATTAATGCTTAAAGCTATCGAAAGATAGCTTTTTATGTTACTATTGTAAAATGAGGATAACATGTTATGTATCAATTTAAAGAAGCAAAAAAGAAATTAATTGATAATGTCATTGAATACAATCATTTAAGTGAAGAGCAAATACAACAATTAATGGATACTAATATAGAGTTGACGAAGTGTCAAAATCACCGCTTAGATCGTATTGTTCAACGTATTTATCAAGCGAAAGATAATCATGAAAAAGTATTTATTGCCGGAGACTATGATTGTGATGGAATTATGGCAGTAACCATTTTAAAATATACACTGGATGCTTTAGGGATTGAAAATGGATACTATATACCCAATCGTTTTGATGAAGGATATGGATTGAAAGGGGAAACGGTATCGAAAGTCGCTTCTAAAGGATATTCACTTATTATTACTGTGGATAATGGTATTAGTGCTTTTGAAGCTTTAGAAGTAGCGAAGCAATTACATATGGATGTGATTGTTACAGATCATCACATTCAAAGTCAACCGATAGACTGTTATGAGATTTTACATCCGGATTATTTAGAACAACAATTTCAAGGGCTATGTGGTGCAGGTCTTGCTTTATTGGTGAGTCGTTGTTTTTTGCAAGAGAACTATTTAGTTGTTTTGGCAATGATCGCAACCATTGGAGATGTAATGCCGGTTTGGTATGAAAACCGTAAGTTGATTAAATATGGTTTACAAATATTAAATACTTCTAACTATACAACGATTAAGGCGTTGTTGTTACCAAAATCAGAATATGACGAATGTGATATAGCTTTTCAAGTAGTGCCTAAAGTGAATGCAGTTGGTCGTTTAGAAGATAGTAATCCTAATAATTTGGTGAAATATTTTTTATTAAAGGATGATAGAGCTATTTTAAAGGTTGCCACTCAAATTATACAAATCAATAATAAGCGTAAAGAATTATCTCAACAAATGGTTATAAAAGGTTTACAAGATATAAAAGAAGATGCTATTCATATTTTATACGATACATCTTTTCATCAAGGGATTTGTGGTTTAGCTGCAGGAAATATTGCAAGCAAAACAAATCGACCAACCTTGGTATTATCACAAAAGGATACTATTTTAAAGGGATCTGGTCGTAGTATTAAAGGATTTCATTTATATGAGTATTTAAGCCAATACAAGGAGTTATTTCAAAGCTTTGGCGGACATAGTCAAGCAGTAGGTTTATCTTTATCCTTGAAGGATCTTGAAACATTAAAATCTAATATTGAAAAGGATGAGATTGTTTTTACACCAATGATTGAAGATGTTTATCTTATCAAACATATAACGATAGATGATGTTAAGCAGTTACAACATTTTCGTCCATTTGGAGAAGGATTTATGTTGCCACAGTGGGCTTTTGAAGTGAAACATATTCCATATACAATGGTAAAAGAAATGTATCCAAAGTGGCAGATACAAGAAGAAGTAAGTGCAATTTGTTTTAAAGACTTAAAGATTTTAGATTCTACAGAATACGTAATTGGAGCAATTCAATTAAATAGATATTTTAATAAAGAATCATTACAAATCATTGTCCAAGATATTATGTAATGGTATAATATGGGGGTTATAAGGAGATTAGACATGAATTTAAAAAATTATATTGCAGAAATACCAAATTTTCCTAAGGAAGGTATTTTATTTCGAGATATTACGCCATTAATGGCAGATGGAGAGGCTTTTAAAGAGGCTGTTAGTCAAATCGAAGCTTTTGCTCGTGAAAAGAAAGCTGACATCATTGTAGGGCCGGAATCACGTGGGTTTATTTTTGGATGTCCAGTTGCGACAAATATGGGTATTGGATTTGCACCGGTACGTAAACCAAATAAACTTCCTAGAGAAACAATTAGTTATCAATATGATTTGGAGTATGGAACAAATGAACTTCACATGCATAAAGATGCCATTAAGCCAGGTCAAAAAGTGTTAATCGTTGATGATTTACTTGCTACAGGTGGTACTGTAGAGGCAACAATTAAAATTGTTGAGCAAATGGGTGGAGAAGTTGTAGGTTGTGCTTTTTTAATTGAATTATTAAGCCTAAAGGGACGTGAAACATTAAATAAGTATGATGTTTTTACTGTGTTAAGTTATTAAGTAAAGTCGAAGAGTGTTCTTCGGTTTTTTCATAAAGAAAGGAGTGAATGTATGGTTAAATTTTTAGAGGTAACACATGATGTTTTATTTGAGTCAATAAAAAGTTATATCACCAATCAAGATTCATTGAATTTGATTGAAAAAGCCTACAATTATGCGCAAGAACATCATGAAGGTCAATTTCGTAAAAATCAAGAGCCGTATTTTACACACCTTTGTCAAGTAGCTTATATATTATCTCAACTGCATGTTGGTCCTAAAACGATTGCGGCAGGTTTACTTCATGATGTGATTGAAGATTGTGATGTTTCAAAAGAACAATTGACTAGTGATTTTGATGAAGAAATCGCAACTTTAGTGGAAGCTGTTACTAAGATTGGTAATTTAAAATTTAAAGATGAAAAAGAATATCAAGCTGCCAATCACCGTAAGATTTTTATTGCTATGGCAAAAGATATTCGTGTTATTTTAATCAAGTTGGTTGATCGTCTTCATAATATGCGTACACTACAATATATGAAAGAGGAAAAACAAGTTAAAATTGCCCAAGAAACACTGAATGTATATGCTCCAATTGCACATCGATTAGGGATTTCTGAAATCAAAAATGAATTAGAAGATTTAAGTTTCTTTTATTTAAATCGTGATGAGTATTATCACATCGCTAGATTAGTAGAAGCGAAAAAGAATGAACGTGATATACAGGTCAATTCTATGATTTATGAGATTTCTAATATCTTAAAAACAAATCATATTCCATTTCGTATCTTTGGTCGTTCAAAACATCTTTATTCTATTTATAAAAAGATGACTACAAAAAATAAACGCTTTGAAGAAATTCTCGATTTATTAGCGATTCGTATCATTACCAAGACAGAGTTGAATTGTTATGAGGTATTAGGTTTTATCCATGCAACTTATCGACCAATCCCTGGTAGATTGAAAGACTATATTGCAATGCCAAAGATGAATATGTATCAATCGTTGCATACTACTATTGTTGGAGAAAGTGGTCGAATCTTTGAGGTACAAATACGTACGGAAGAAATGGATCAGATTGCCGATCAAGGGGTTGCTGCTCATTGGCGTTATAAAGAAAATACAAATTATAATCCACGTAATGAACAACGCGAGATTGAAAATAAATTGTCTTGGTTTAAAGATTTAGAAACACTTACTGAAGATTTAGACAATGAAAGTCCTAGTGCGTATATGGATACTTTAACAAAGGATGTTTTTGAGGCAAATGTCTATGTTATGACACCAAAAGGTAGAGTCATTGATTTGCCAAATGGTGCAACTCCAATTGATTTTGCATATCGTGTACATACTGAAATAGGTCATCAAACAACAGGGGCAATTGTAAATGAATCTTTAGTGCCATTAAATACAGTATTAAAAACAGGTGATGTTGTTCAATTAAGGACAACAAAGAATTCAGAGCCAAGTGCCGATTGGTTAAAGTTTGTAAAAACGAATCATGCTAAAAATAAAATTAAAAACTTTCTAGCAAAAAAGGAAACTGAACGTCGTCAAGACATTATTAAGCAAGGGGAAGCAACTTTAGCTGGAGAACTAAAAAAACGTGGGTTTGAATCAAGTGAATATATGGTTTCTAGTAAACTGGAAGGAATTTATGGACAGTTTCAAGTTAGTAACTACAATGATTTTATGTATGCCATTGCGGTTAAGTCAATATCGTTAATTACAGCGGTAGAGAAGATTACAAACACTAAAAAATCTTTGTTTGATCCTGCGACTTTAACGAATATTATCAATAGTAAAGAACACAAACGTAAGGTGCCAAGCAAAACCGGTATCATGGTAAAAGGTGTTGATACTATGAAGATTAGTTTGGCATCTTGTTGTAATCCTATTTATGGAGAAGAAATTAAGGGTTATATTTCAAAGGGACAAGGGGTCAAAGTCCATCGTGTAGATTGTCCGAACATTGAAAAAGAACGTAAACGTTTAATCGATGTATACTGGGATAGTCAAAGAGAAGCGAGAAAATATGAAGCAAATATCAATATTGTATCTCGTGATCGTAATTTTTTACTAACGGATATTGTAACAGTAATTTCACAATACAAAGGATCGTTACAGTCTATTAATTCTGTTGTAAATAATGAAAACTTAACAGTAATTACTAAATTTGCTGTGTTAGTGGATGATATTGATCATTTAAATAATATTATTGCCAATTTGAAAAAAGTAGATGGTGTTATCACGATTGATCGTGTAATTAAATAAATAAGATAGTAATAGAAGGAGAATAATATGAAAAAATTATTTATTTTATTAAGTGTTGTATTATTGGTTGCTTGTACTAATACCCCAAAAGAAAGTGCGATAGAAATTTATCGAAAAGTAGCTGAAAATGCAAAAGGAATTGAAAGTAGTACGGCTCATATCAACTTAACAACAGAATTAGAAGGTGAAGGAAAAAACCATAGTATTACAATTAAAGGATATACAAAGGAGACACATAATCCAGTTACTTATGTTGGAGAATTTGATTTGTTAGGTGAAACAATGAAAACCTTTTATATAGATGGGTATTCATATATTGAAACAGCTGGTTTAAAATACAAAATGAAAACGGATTTTGAAGAATTTAAACAAATTAGTGAAGGAAGTATGCTTTCAACCAATTTTGATGCTGAATTCTTTAAAAATGCTAAAGTAACAAAATCAGGTGAAGATTATGTTATTAAAACACAATTAAATAAAGATTTGATGTTAAAGTACTTAAGAGAAACAAGACCTGAATTTGGATCAGAAGATGTAAATATTGATTTTAAAAAAGGGAATATTGAAATGGTAGTCAATAAAGATTATTATGCTATAAGTTACAAGATGGACTTTGAAATGGTCATTGAACAAATGGGTTTAAAAATACCTATGAAAATGAAAATGGATCTTAAAATATCAGACATTAATAAAACAGAATTTACATTACCAACAAACTTAGATGAATTTGAAGAAATTAATCCAGCAGGATAAACTTGTATAGAAAAGGGGTAGAATATGAAAAAACTAGTCTTAATACTTGTGGTGTTATTTTTAGCGGGTTGTAGTTCTTTTAATGCACAAGATGTTATGAATAAAGCACTAAAGAATCTATATGTTGCTAAAAGTGTTACAGTAGAATTGGAGACAAAGGTAGATGTAGGTAATGGTATTGAAATGGCGGCTACCGGAATATTAAAACACAATCTAGAAGATCGTGATTTTTCAGGAAGTCTAACGTTTTTATTTATGAGCTATGAAGTCTTATATAAAGATGGATATTTGTATACTTATGATTCTACGAGTAAAGTAAAACAAAAAGTAAATTATGAAGAAAACTATGACATCTATGAAGCTCTTAATTTTGAAAATTTTAACTTTAATTTAAAGAATTATTTCAAAAATATCAAAACAAGTAAAAAAGGTGGAAACTACATCATTTCAGCAGATTTAAACGTTGATTCTGTTATAAAAGAATATGAAAAATATGAACAAAATAACAATTCCAGTTCTATGGATTATGGAATCAAAGCTAAAAACACACGTTTTAAATTTATCGTTGGGCCAGATTTTCAATTGCGTAGCATAGAATTTGATTTCAATATTTCAGGTGGCGAAGGATATACCGGAAATATGCTGGAACGTATTAAATTTAAAGGTAGTTTAACGTTTAGTGATATTAATAATACGAAAGTTCAACTTCCGCATGATGTAGATGAATATGTAGAGGAAGATATATTTAAAGATGCTTTAGAAATAAATACGGAAATGAATTCAAATGGAGTAGAATTAAACCAATAGATATAGTTTTAAACTATATCTTTTTATTTGCTAAAAGAGGGATTAATGATAGAATAAGATAGGTTATTTAGGAGGATTTTATGAAAAAATATCAAAATGCTCGAGGAACAGTAGATTTGTTACCGAATGAAATTGGTAAATGGCAAACGATACGTAAATTAATTGATGATATGTGTTTTGTCTATGGGTATAAAGAAATACAAACACCTATGTTTGAAGATACAGGTGTTTTTAAACGTGAACATGATACAAGTGATATGGTAACAAAGGAGATGTATACCTTTAGTAAAAATGGGGTTGATTCTTTAACACTAAGACCAGAGGGAACAGCAGGTGTTGTAAGAAGCTTTGTACAACATAAGATGTATGGGAATCAAGAATTACCAGCTAAATTGTATTATGTTGGACCGATGTTTCGATATGAAAGACCGCAAAAAGGACGTCAAAGACAATTTCACCAATTTGGTGTTGAAAATATTGGGGTGAAATCTCCACTGGTTGATGCAGAAACAATTGCTTTAGGATATAGCGTTGTAAAGGCTTTGGGATTAAGTCATGTGAAGGTATTGATTAATACTTTGGGAGATGAAACGTCTCGTAAGAACTACGATGTTGCTTTACGTGAACACTTTAAAGAGGAACAACATAATTTATGTAGTGATTGTAAGCGTAGATATGAAGTAAATCCCCTGAGAATTTTAGATTGTAAGGTCGACCATGAAAAAGAAAGTATTAAACATGCACCAAAGATGGATGACTACTTAACAGAAGAATCAAAACAATACTTCAATGAAGTAAAACAAGCATTAGATGCCTTAGACATTCCTTATGAAGTAGAACCAAGTTTAGTGAGGGGATTGGACTATTATACGCATACTGTTTTTGAAGTAGTAAGTACACATCCTGAAAGTGGAGCACAGGCTACTATTTTTGGTGGTGGACGATATGATGGCATGGTGGAATATTTTGGTGGACCAAGTTTAAGTGGTGTTGGATTTGCTATTGGAATGGAGCGTCTATTGATTCTTGCCGAAGCAGAGCAAGTTGATTTAAACAAACATGTAGAAGCGGATGTTTATGTAATGAGTTTAGGTGAAGTAGGAAATGTTCCACTTGTTGTAACAAGTCAATTACGAGCAAATGGATACTATACCGAATATAATATTGAACCTAGAAGTCTAAAGGCTCAATTTAAATCGGTTGATCGTTTTAAAGCTAAGGTGGTTGTTATTGTTGGTCAAGATGAACTTAAGGAACATAAAGTTAGTGTGAAAGATATAGCATCGCAAAAACAAGTCCAATGTGACATTGATGAATTAATACACTATGTAGATCATTTTTTTGAAGAGTGTCACGAAGGATGCCAATGTGGAAAGGAATAGAGTATGAAAAGAACACATAATAATGGGGAATTAAATTTAAATCATGTAGATGAAAAAGTAAGTCTAATTGGTTGGGTTAGTAAGCGTAGAAACTTAGGTAGTATTTGTTTTATTGATTTAAGAGATCGTTATGGCATTACACAAGTTACATTTAATGAAGATTTAGCAGAGTCAATTAAGGATGTAAGAAATGAATATATACTTGAAGTAGAAGGGGTTGTAAAAGCGAAAGAAGTAGCGAATCCAAAATTAAAGACAGGTCAGATTGAAGTCTTGGCGCAAAGTGTTAAAATCATTAATAAAGCTGAAACAACACCTATCATTATTGCTGATCAAAGTGATGCTTTGGAAGATACGAGATTAAAATATCGTTATTTAGATTTAAGAAGAGCACCTTTACAAGCAAATTTAATGTTACGTCATCAAGTTGCTTTAATTACAAGAAATTTCTTATCGGAAAAAGGGTTTATTGAAATAGAAACACCCATTCTATGTAAATCAACCCCAGAGGGTGCAAGAGACTATTTGGTTCCATCTCGAATTAGTAAAGGACAATTCTATGCCTTACCACAATCTCCTCAAATATATAAGCAGTTGTTGATGGTTGCTGGAATGGAACGATACTTCCAAATTGCTCGCTGTTTTCGTGATGAAGACTTAAGAGCGGATCGTCAGCCTGAGTTTACACAAATTGATATTGAAATGTCTTTTGTGGAAGAAGAGGATGTTTGGGCAATTGTTGAAGGTTTAATGCAAACTATATTTAAACAAACAAAAAACATTGATTTAGATCGTTTTGCTCGTATGACTTATAAAGAAGCTATGGAAATGTATGGTAGTGATAAGCCGGACACACGTTTTGAATTGTTTTTAAATGATATTTCAAATGTGTTCACCAATACAGAGTTTAGTATCTTTAAAACGATTTTAAATGAGCGAGGTGTTATTAATGCAATTAAAGTGGAAGGTGCTAGCGATAAATTTTCAAGAAAAGATTTAGATAAATTACAAGATTTTGTTAAGGTATATAAGGCAAAAGCATTGTCATTTTTAAAATATCAAAATGGCGAAGTAACAGGTTCTATCGCAAAAGCAATTAGTGAAGAAGAAAAAGCTGCATTAATGAAACAGCTGGATGTTAAAGAGAATGATTTGTTACTTATTGTTGCGGATAAATATGCTGTTGTTAAGCAATCATTAGGTGCTTTAAGAAATAAATTAGCTAAGGATTTACAGTTAATTGATGAAAAGAAATTTAATTTTATGTGGATTACAAACTTTCCGATGTTTGAGTATGTGGAAGAAGAAAGTCGCTATGTTGCAGCACATCATCCATTTACCGCTCCAAATAAAGAAGACATTGATAAGTTATTAAATGATAAAGGAAATTGTTATTCTAGAGCATATGATTTGGTGTTGAATGGTTACGAATTATTGTCAGGATCGATTCGTATTCATGATGAAGAAACACAAAAGAAGGTATTTGAAGCTATTGGTTTAACTATGGAACAAGCCCAAGAGAAATTTGGTTGGTTTATTGATGCCTTTAAATATGGTGCTCCTCCTCATGGTGGGGTGGGTATTGGATTAGAACGATTAATTATGATTCTTGCTGATACCGATAATATTCGTGATGTGGTTGCATTTCCTAAAACAGCAAGTGCAAGTGATTTGATGAGTGAAGCTCCAAATGTTGTCGATGAAAACCAATTGAGTGAATTAGGTATAACAATAAAATAAATTGTCAATACTAGTTTTTTCGAAAAATATAGTTATAATAAATAGTGCCCAGGATAAAATATATTTCTTACATTTTGATATAAGGGAATCCGATTGTTAAGATGTGGTGTTGAAAGCTTATCTCGAATAAGAATCCTAATGCATATTACAGGATACCCACCTACACATACAGTAGGATAATATCGTTTCTGGGCTTTAGTTGATTATTATAATAAAATTAGTTATTATTGATATATGAAAATGCAAAGGATGGTGTAGGATGAATCAATTTTGGACAGGATTATTAAGTTTAATTGTAGGATTATTAGTTGGTGGAGGTTTAGGGTTTTATTTCACTAGAAGATATATGGAATCATATATTAAGAAGAATCCACCAGTAAATGAAAAGATGATTCGTGCAATGTTTATGCAAATGGGACGTAAGCCAAGTGAAGCACAAATCAGACAAGTTATGAAATCGATGGGTCAAAATTAAATTGTTTATGAAGTAGTATATGATTATATACTACTTTTTAATACTTATTTATCACATAATTCTGCAAGTAAATTTACTAATTCGCTATTTTTTCTTGATAAAAATGGTAAATTAAGTGAAAATTTATCAAAAAAACACTTTTTTATCACATTTTTTTGAAAAAAGTAATTGTAGTTTGTGTTATTAAGTGTTATCATAAGGATGAACATGTAGGAGTTATTATGAAATATATACTATCTCTTTTGATTGCATGTGTTTATGCAGTGTTGACACCAATGGTTGTTGAGGCAGTTGTTGAATACAAGCAAAAACAAAGGACTAAAGCATTAGAAGATCGAGCATATAATATAATCTTCTATCGAGTGATTTGTTTTATAGTTGGTTGTGCGGTAGCTTATCTGGCACAAACGCACTATGAACTATTACCTATGAGTATTGTGATTCTTATTGGATTTATGGCATGTGTGGGGACACTTGTTGATAATCGTATAAGAATTATACCCAATGAAATGGTTATTGTATTATTTGTTTTAGGATTAATACTTCGTTTTATATCTGGTGGTCTTAATCAAATATTCATTGGATTGATTTGTGTGGTAGGAACGATTCTTATATTTGCATTGTCGTATGTTATTTCTAAGATGTTTTCCAAAGGTATGGTTCCGGTAGGAGCTGGTGACTTAAAACTTCTTATGGCAATGGCTATGATTGTTTCTTATCCGGGTATCATGTATGCTGTATTTGGAATTGCGGTTTCTATGTTGTTGTATATCTTCATAGGTGCAATTTTAAAAAAAATAACTTTTTATTCTTATTTGCCAATGGCTGGTTTTATATATTTGGGGATTTTGATTGGTATTTTTTCTAAATTTATTGAGTCAATTATATCTTAATTAAAATATAGGGATTAGGGAGGTCATTTTATGATTAAAATGAGGCAATTGAAATGTGAAAAGGGTCAAGGATTAGTCGAATATGCTTTAATTTTGGGCTTGATATTTTTAGCGGTAGTTGTTGCGATGACGTTGGTATCTGGAAAAATCAATAACATGTATACGGATATTATTGCTTCAAATATAAATAACGCAATTAAATAGTTAAATTACTATAAAAGAAAGGAGAATTGAAGATGAGTAAATTAATGAACTGGTTTAGCCAAGAAGAAAGTGGGCAAGGATTAGTAGAATATGGTTTAATCTTAGCTTTAATTGCAATTGTAGTAATTGCGGCTATGTCAGCAGTTGGTGGAAAACTAACAAAATTATTTAATAAGATCGAATCTACATTACCTGCTAATCCATAGGAATTAACGGGGAGATAGAATGATTGAAAAATTAGAAAAGGAGAACGAAAGATGACTAAGTTATTAAATTGGTTTAGCCAAGAAGAAAGCGGACAAGGATTAGTTGAATACGGATTGATCTTAGCTTTAATCGCAATCGTAGTTATTGCAGCTATGTCAGCAGTTGGTGGAAAATTAACAAAATTATTTAATAAGATCGAATCTACATTACCTGCTAATCCATAGGAATTAACGGGGAGATAGAATGATTGAAAAATTAGAAAAGGAGAACGAAAGATGACTAAGTTATTAAATTGGTTTAGCCAAGAAGAAAGCGGACAAGGATTAGTTGAATACGGATT
>JAUMYM010000004.1:90750-126989 GCA_030528645.1 Erysipelotrichaceae bacterium
TATTAAATTGGTTTAGCCAAGAAGAAAGCGGACAAGGATTAGTTGAATACGGATTAATCTTAGCTTTAATCGCAATCGTAGTTATTGCAGCTATGTCAGCAGTTGGCGGAAAATTAGACGGTTTATTTAAGAAAATCAAAGATACATTACCTGCTTAATAGGGAAGTATAGCATAAGAAAGAAGGAGAATAGAGATGACTAAGTTATTAAATTGGTTTAGCCAAGAAGAAAGCGGACAAGGATTAGTTGAATACGGATTGATCTTAGCTTTAATCGCAATCGTAGTTATTGCATCTATGTCACTAGTTGGTGGAAAATTAGACGGCTTATTTAAGAAAATTGATGCTAGTTTACCAGCTAATCCATAGGATCTAATTAGTAGATACTACATTTAAAGGTAAGGATACAAAATTAGAATTGTTCTTGTTTAAATAGTAGGATATGTAAATCTAATTTTGATGAATTATTTTATAAATGTAAAAGGAATTGTTTGTTTATTTTACATTTAAACTTAGGTTTCGTTATAAAATAACAAATCTTATTCTGTTTGGTATATAAATGACAGAAGCCTAGCTTTCTGTCATTTATATTTATATAGTTTTATGAGGTGAAACATGTTTTTAAAAGTGGTTGCAAAAAAAGGTTTGAAAAATGAATCGGGGCAAAGTTTAGTGCAATTTGCAATCTTGTTGCCAGTTTTAATTTCGATGTTTTGCTTAATTCTTGAAGCGGGTCGTATTTTTGATGCTTACATTGTTATTAATAATGCAGCAAGCGAATGTGTCCGAAGAATTGCTGAAGAAGACACGAGAAAATATGATGATGTTGTAGATGATGTATTGTTGCATAACTACAGTGATCGTTTAAACTTAGCGAATATGGATTTTGATACTAATGTTGTTGGAGGAATACAACAGGAAAGTTTTTATTATATGAAAAACATTCATGCTAACCCTCTTCTTTCATCTTTTAAGTATCATGATGTTAAGGTGGAAATTAAATATAAAGTGAAAATGATTACTCCTATTTCAATCGCTTTGATTGGTGATGAAGTAGAACTCAAAGCTTCATTTACGACTCGAGTTGGAGGAACTAAAATAAGAAAGTAAGTGTATGAATTATAAAGAGAAACTAAGAAAAATTTATAAAATCGAACGTGGGCAAGGTTTAGTAGAATTTGCACTAACAGCAATCCTGTTTTTTACGCTTGTCTTTTTGATTATTGATGTGGGGTATACCGGTTTTAGAATCATTATGTTTGATTATAGTTATCAACAGTCAACATGGAGATTATTTCCGTATGATTCAGACCCAAATGCTGTAAAAACAATTAATTTTAGCGATTATCAAGCTTCCAATGATATAAAAAATCATATTGTTAAACATGGCATTGCAATCAATAAAAGTGATCTTTACGTAAAAACCTATACCTTTAGAATATATACTGAGCATGTAAAACATAATAAACATGCGGATGGTACTCCAATTGATGAGAAAAGACGTTATCTTAAAATTGATGCAGAGATAAAATATAAGTTTAAACCGCTTACGCCATTTGGGGAACTCATATTCGGAAAAGAGGTTGTATTAAATAAACGACTTGATCGATTACGTCTGCTTCAATCTAAGAGTAATTAATTTATAGGAGTGAACAGATATGAAAAAATTTATTAAATCGGAAAAAGGTGATATTATAATCTTATCGGCATTTCTATTTGTGATACTCATTGGTTTTTTAGCATTAATTGTTGATGTTGGAGTAATGTTTGCATATCGTGGTAAAATGTATGAAATAGCTAATGTTATGAGGGATACGCGTTTTACTAAGAACATCACAATTGGTGACGTTACAATGAGTAGTACAAACCCTGGTGAATATTTTGCCGGGATGTTGTCAAGTTATGCCAGAAAGAATGGATTTAAAGGCGAAATCACAATTATTTATAAGGAAAAATATCCTCAACAAAATAAACGTGATTTTAAGATTACAATTATTTTAAAGGATAAGTATCATCCTAAATTTTTATCTTTATTTGGATATAAAGAAATGGAAGTGGGTATAAAATTGGATGGTTCTGGTACTAGTGAACGATCAAATATTTATTATCCATGGCATGATACAACTTATAGTTGGATGGATTATAAAAAAACGTTTCCAGCAATACATTAGAAAAGTGGGGAAAAATGAATGAAAAAAATTAGAATTATCGCACTCGTTTCTGCCGTTTGTGCAATTGTTTTTTTATCGTGGTATTTAGTTAAAATGAAAGAAACTGCTGAACAAGTAGTTGTTGTCGAAGAGACTGAAGTTGTAGTTGTAAATTCTGATATCTCTGAAAATACAGTTTTAGATGCATCAATGTTGAGTGTTAAGAAAGTTCCAACAGCGAGTGTTCATCCAAATAGTGTACTTAAAACAGAAGATGCAGTTGGTAAAATGACTTATGTTAAACTATTTTCAGGAGAAGTCTTGTTAAGTAATAAATTAATTGCGAAAGAAGAAGATAAGATATCTTATGGTTTAGCGTATGTAATTCCGAATGGATATCGCGCAATGTCAATTAATGTTAGTGTAGAAGAAGGTGTTGCAGGATTACTTGCAATCGGTAATCATATTGATGTTCTTTACCATGGGACTTTAGAATATCATGTTGTACAGTCGGGGCAAGATGCAATTGTGACAGTTCCTTTTACAAAGTTATTACTGCAAAATGTTAAAATTTTAGCGTTAGAAAGTGTAATCTCTGGACAAGCAGATAAGGGATATTCAAACATTACGTTACAATTGACACCAGAAGATACGGAACGATTGCTTCATGCTTCAAAGAGTGGTCAAATTTGGTTAACATTAAGACCACAAGGTGATGATAATTGGATTGATACAAAGGGTGTAATTTTAGAGGATATTATTGATCTTGAACCTATTATTGAACTTGCAAAGAAAAAACATAACTAGTACAAGGGAGGCTTGAATGTATGGCGATTAGAATAGCATTATTTGGTGATTCTTTTAAAGAGTTAGAAAAAGTTGAATCGAAATTGACGGATCATGATTTACAGGTTATACATAAATCAATTAACTTATCGAATGCTTCTGATGAAGTAGCTAAGATTAAACCAAATATGGTGATTATTTTATGTAGTGAATCAAACTGGGCATTTCGTGCATGTCAACAGATTTATTTGTTATATCCAAACGTTGTAAATATTATGCTTTCTAATGATGCGTCATTAGATATTGCAAAAAGAGTTATTGATGCAGGTGCAATGGGGTTTATTGCTCCAATTCCTGAGAATAATGCAGAGCTTTGTGAATCTATTAAAAAGACGTATTTTAATGAATTGTCAAGAATTTCAATGCTGTTAGAAAATTCTGGTATACAAAGAAAATCAGAAATTTTTACTGTCTTTGGAACAAAAGGTGGTATTGGAAAAACAACATTCGCAGTTAACTTAGCGGTAAGTTTGGCTCGCAAAAAAGCAAAAGTTGCGATTTTAGACTTAGATTTACAATTTGGAGATGCACACATGTTTTTAGGACTTGATGTTAAAGAAACAGTTGCAGAACTTTTACAGGAGCAAAGAGTACCGACAATTGATGGTATACGTAATTATTTTGTTGTACATTCTTCAGGGGTTCAGCTTTTAGGTGCACCGGCTAGTCCGGAATATGCAGATGGTATTACTGCTTCATTGATTGAACCAATAATTAATACGTTACGTACTTATTATGATTATATTATTATTGATACTTCGGCTGAATTTTCAGAATTGAATTTATTATTGATTGAAGAAGCGAGTAAGGTATTCTATATTACCGGCTTAGATATTTCTTTATTAAATAACGCGAAAAAAGGCTTATTGTTATTAGATTCTTTAAACTTGAAAGATAAAATTAATATTGTTGTAAGTAAAGATTTTAAAGGAGATATTTCTATTAAGGATGTTGAAAAGATTATGGGACAGCCAGTTATTGCGCGTATTCCTCATGAATATGCAGAGGCTGTTCGTGCTTTAAACCAAGGCATACCAATTGTTAATAATATTAAGAAAAGTGGAATTGCTAAGG
This sequence comes from Erysipelotrichaceae bacterium, assembly GCA_030528645.1. GTDB lineage: Bacteria > Bacillota_I > Bacilli_A > Erysipelotrichales > Erysipelotrichaceae > RQZE01. The sequence continues at coordinate 94,820 of JAUMYM010000004.1, forward strand.
AAGTTTCAAATCTTGCGAATAAACTATATATGAAACATAAAAAACATGATAGTGATGATGCAACAAAATCTGGTTTAAAATTTCCAAAATTTGGAGGTAAATAAATATGACTTCCTTACAAGAACGTTTAGAAAAGGCGAGATCTCTAAAAACGGTTGCTACAAACGTTATAAATAATCAACAAACACAGTATGTTGATGAATATATTAGTTTTAAAAGTAAAGTTCATAATCATCTTTTAGATCAAATGAACTTTGGCGAAGGTATTAAAGACAAAGATAACAAAGATGAAGTCTTGCAAATCATTAAAATGACTGTTGATGATTTGGGTGCAGATATACCACGACCAATAAAAAACAGACTAATTACAGAAATTTTTGATGAAACAGTGGGATTTGGTCCACTTGAAGTTCTACTAAAAGATGATAATGTAACCGAAATTATGGTAAATGGCCCATCAAGTATCTATGTAGAACGTCGAGGTAAAATTGAATTGTCATCTGTACAATTTAGAGATAACAGTCATGTGTTGAATATTATTGACCGCATTATCGCTCCATTAGGACGTAGATGTGATGAAAGTAATCCGATGGTAGATGCTCGTTTACCAGATGGATCTCGTGTAAACGCGATTATTCCACCGGTTGCTTTAACAGGACCAACTATTACGATTCGTAAATTCTCTAAGACTCCATTAGTAATTGGAGATTTAATTAAGTTTAATTCACTTTCTCTTGCGATGTCTTCTTTTTTAGAGGCGTGTGTTAAGGGGAAAGCAAATATGATTGTATTTGGTGGTACAGGTTCAGGGAAAACAACATTATTAAATACATTATCAGGTTTTATACCGGATAGTGATCGTATTATTACCATTGAAGATGCTGCTGAATTACAATTAAAACAGCCACATACAGTTACTTTGGAAAGTAGACCTGCAAATACGGAAGGTCGTGGTGAAATTACAATTCGTGATTTAGTAAAGAACTCGTTACGTATGCGTCCTGACCGTATTGTTGTTGGGGAAGTACGTTCTGGTGAAGCATTGGATATGCTTCAAGCGATGAACACCGGGCATGATGGCTCATTGACAACAGCCCATGCAAATACATCGAGAGATTTACTAGCGCGTTTGGAGACTATGGTGTTAATGGCGGGGATGGGTTTACCATCCAGAGCGATTCGTGAACAAATCGCTTCAGCATTTAACATCATTGTTCATCAATCAAGATTAAGAGATGGTTCTCGTAAAATTGTAAGTATTTCTGAAATCGTTGGTATGGAAGGAGATACTATTATCATGCAAGAAATCTTCGCTTTTAAGCACGAAGGTTTTGATGCAAATGGTAGAATTAGAGGTAAATTTGTACCTACAGGTATTAGACCAAAGGTATTAGAACGTCTTCAAGATGAAGGGGTTTTAGTAAACGATAACTGGTTTAATGCATAATTAAGTATAAAAGGAGGTAGTCATATGGAATATTTAATTGTCGCTGGAATTGGCATTCTTGTATACTATGTTATTTATACCTTTCTAGCTGAATTTAAATCAGGAAGTATGAATACAAAAGTTCGTGTAAAGCGTTTAATGCGTATGCGAGATGTAAGTGATATAAACAACGAAAAAAATAGAGCACGTTTAGAGGAAGAATCTATCTTTTCGTTTATTCGCGTTTCTGCTGAATTAAAGCGTTTATTAATTGCCTCAGGGATACGTTTAAAACCAGAAGAATTTATTGTTTTTTGGTTTGTTGTAATGATGTTATTACCGTTGCTGGCATTTATATTATATGGAAATCTTTTCTTTACGTTGGCTGCATTAGTTATTGGAATTATTATTCCACCACTTACCATCAATATGGCACGTAAAAATAGAATGAAAAAATTTGCTGATCAACTAAATGATGCTTTATTAATCATTGGTAATTCTTTACGTACAGGATTTACGTTTCGCCATTCGTTAGCTCGTGTTACTGAGGATTTACCAAATCCTATTGCGGAGGAATTTAGACGTGTTGTACGCGAAATTAACTATGGAGCAAAATTGGAAGATTCATTAGGAGCTTGTGCTGAAAGAATGAACAGTCGTGAACTGGCAATGATTAACTCAGCAGTTATTATTCAACAAAGAACTGGTGGGAACTTAGCGGATATTATTGATCGAGTAAATGAAACGATTACAGAACGTATTAAGTTAAAAAACTCTATTCGTGTTATGACATCACAAGGTAGAGCTTCAGGTGTTATTATAGGTCTTTTACCGATTGGGCTTGTCTTTTTAGTTTCGTTGATTCGTGCGGATTATATGGCAACTTTATTTACAACAAAAATTGGTAATATTTTACTTATGGTAGCGGTTGTTTTAGAAGTAATCGGATTTATTGTAATCCGTAAAATGGTTAATATTAAACAGTGAGGTAATTAACTATGATGTATATTGGATTGTTTTTCGTAGGTGTATTTGTTTATTGTTTAGTTATCATTCTTTTTGGTGCAAGTTCTTTAAGAAAAGAGTTGATTCATACAAGGCTTTCAAAAGCTCGTTCCATTTCGTTTGGTGATGATATTGATGATGAAAATTTATCATTCAGTGAGCGTATTATTAAGCCGATTACTGATAGCTTAATCGCATGGCTTACTAAGGTGTTACCAGTAAGTAATAAAGAACAAGGAAAAATAGCTGATAATCTATTAAAAGCTGGTATAAAAATGACACCAGCAGAATATGCAAGTTTAAGAATTATGTTGTTGCTTGCAGGATTCGTATTTGGCATATTGTTTGCAATTTTAACAAAAGGATTGAATGTGCTTGCAATTTTACAATATGGTTTATTTGGTTTTGTTGTAGTTTATTTGTTAGTTCAATTATCAATTACTTCACGCATTCGTAAACGTCAAGAAGCTATGCAACGTCAATTCCCTAATTTCATTGATTTACTTACAGTTTGTGTAGAAGCCGGATTAGGTTTTGATCAAAGTGTTCAATATGTTGTAAAAGAGTATCCATGTGAATTGTCGAATGAATTTAAGATTCTATTAAGAGATATTTCTTTAGGATCTACAAGAAAAGATGCATTAATTAAATTACAAAAGCGTTGTGGGATTGATCAATTAAAGAGTTTCACAGCAGCTGTAATTCAAGCAGATGAAATGGGGATTTCTTTAAAAAATATTTTATCAGCACAATCAGATAGTGTTCGAAGAAACTATCGTCAAAAAATTGAAGAAAAAGCACATAAAATTCCTATTAAAATGATGTTACCAATGGTTGCTTTTATCTTTCCGGTTATTTTCATTGTTTTATTAGGACCGGCTGTGATATTGGTTTCTGAACAATTTAAGGGGTATTTCTAATGAATAAAATCAATCTTTTTCAAGAAGATAAACTTATTTTTCAAGGACCTATATATTTTGCGACTGGTTTCTTTTCAAAACTAAAGGGTTTGATGTTTAAAAAAACTTTAAATACAGAAGAAGGTATACTTTTTAAAAATGTTAATAAAATACATACGTGTTTTATGCATTTTTCAATAGATGTGGTATACTTAAGTAAAGACTACGAGGTAATTTATGTAGAAACAGTTGCACCTTGGAAGATTGGAAGTAGTGTTAAAGGTGCAAAACATGTACTTGAATTAAATAAAGGTTTAGGAAATAGGTTAAAAAAAGAAAAGATTGTAATTCGTTTTTAAGGAGGTTTGTATGAGTAATATGGATGGATGGACAAATGAAAATGGTGGGGGCATCTTCACTGAAATTCGTAGTAGAAGTGTAGATGAAAACTTAGATAAGAAATTAAAAACTGTTTGGTTCAGTAGGGGATATTCGCGTGCAAGTGTTAAAGAGTACATTTCTCATCTTCAAGCTGAAATGGAGCTTTTGCAAGATAATTATAAAGACCATGTAAAAGAAATTATGGATGAAAAAGAACGTCTTGCACAAGAGAAAACCTTACTTATGAAACAGTTAGAAGAATCACAAACTCCAATAGTTACTAATGAAGAAAAAGTTCGTGAATTAGAGAGTCAAATTGCTCAAATGAAAGCAGAACTTGATCAACATGGAGAGGCTAAGGTGCGTTTGTTAGAAAGTAAGATTGAATCTTTAACAAAAGAGCTCGAAACAAATGATGCAAATGTACTTGTTGATTTTCAAAATAGAATTGATGAGTTAAGTAATGAATTGAATTTATCGCAACAAAATGCAAATGAATTAAATTTATATTGTGAAAACTTAGAAAGTCAATTGGAACAAGCAAATCAAAAAATTAATACATTAAATCAATCAATTACTTCTTTAAATGATAGTGCTGTAATGGAAACTACAAAAACAGATGCTGCTCACAAAGAAGAAGTTGGTTTATTAGTAAAAGAAAATGAAGCTCATAAAGAACATGTTGGTCAATTAGCGAAAGAAAATGCAGCTCATAAGGAACATGTTGGCTTGTTAGTAAAAGAGAATGCAGATTTATTAGCTCGTATTTCACAACTTGAAAAAGGATTAGCTAAAGCGGAAGAAATGGCACGTATTCCGGTTGAAACGGTGGAAACAACATCTATGAAGTTGGAAAATGCTCAGCTTACGCTTGAGGTTTCTGAATTACGTGAAAAAGTTCGTGAGTTACAAAAGATGGTTGTTGGCAAAACACAATTATTAGCGAATGAAGAAGAGTTATTGAAGAAGATTAAAACATTGGAAGAACAATTAACAGAATATAAAGGATATCGTGATGATAATCAATTATTACTCAATGAAGTTGTTTCTTTAAGTAAATTTACACAAGAATTATCTTCAAAATACAAGAGTCAAAAGAAGCAATATGATGAATTAATGATCTTATTTGAAAGTAAACAAACAGAGTATGAAGAAATTTCTAAATCATTTGAAGATGTTAAGAATAAACTAGATTCTTATGAAGACTACTTCAATGAAATTAGTGAGAAAGCTGCATATTTAAAAGGAAATAAAATAATCTAAAGTTATGATTTTAATCATAACTTTTTAATAGGTAAAGATATGAATAAAAAGAAGTATGAATTTGAAGCCAAAATTATGAAAGTAAAAGATATAGATGGAGCGTATATTGAATTTCCTTTTAATGTCAAAGAAGAATTTAAAAAAGGTAGAGTAAAGGTATCAGCTACTTTTGATGGGTATCCTTATGAAGGGATATTGGTAAGAATGAAAACAGAGAATCATATTATAGGTATCCGAAAAGAAATTCGTAAAATAATCAATAAACAACCAGGAGATATTATTAAGGTTACAATTCAAGAAAGAGAATAAATGAAAAAACGTTGTATTTAAATACAACGTTTACTGCTTTATAAGAAATTGAATCATGATTGGTAGTTCTTTGTTCCAAGCAGATTCGTTATGTTTTCCGTGTTCTACAAGATAGGAATAGACATCTACCTTTTTTCTTAATAGTTTATTTGTTATTGTAAGCATGGTATTCATATAACGAGCCAGCTCTTGTTTACGAGTAAATTCATCTGATCCAATATGTAGTAAAATACGTGTATTTGGTTGTATTTCGTTTTCTTCCACAAGTTTTATACATTCTTTAGGATTAAACTCAAAAGAAGAAGACATACAAATACCACAATAAAATATATCCGATCTTGTTATGGTTGAATAATAAGCCATTAAACCACCCATACTACTACCTGCAATGCTAGTATTTTGACGATTTGCTAGTGTTCTATACTGTGCATCAATAAATGGTTTTACAATATTGATAATCCAGTTTAATGTTTGTTTCGCATTTGCTTTAACTTTTCCAAATTGTTTTGTTTTAAAATCAAAAGGACTATATTCATTTAGACGTTGATTGTCTTTGTGATTACAATCCATTCCAACAACAATTACTTCATGTTTGTGTATATCCAAAAATTCTTTTAGACCCCATGATGTTCCATAAGTTGCAACATGATCATAAAACAGATTGTGACCATCTAGCATATATAATACAGGATATTTCTTTTTTGATTGTTTATAGCTTTGGGGTAAATATATCCAAATTCTGCGTTGGTTTTGTCCATATTGATCGGTTAATTGACGTTCTTCAATCATTATTTCAACCAAGTAATTTTCTTTTCATTGCCTTTTAAAATACGCACTACATTGTCTTTATGTCGATAAATAACAAAGATTGCAATAATTAGAAGGGAATAAGAAATAAGAATATTTTTTTGGATATAGAACGATGTAAAAATCGAAGAAGAAATACCAATTATACTTGCAAAAGATACGTACTTTGTAATGGCTAGTGTAGCTAAGAAAATAGAAATAGGTACAAGAAACATAAATGCAAATTCATGAGTGATAAAAAGTGAAATGGCCAATAAATAACCAAAGGTAGTCGCAACTGCTTTTCCTCCTTTAAAATCTGCAAAGATTGGAAAACAATGTCCTACACAAACAGACAAACCACATAACACTGCGGCATCTACACTTACCTTACTGAAGAAGAATACAACTAAAAAGGCTTTTAAAACATCTAATAGTATTACAGCAATCCCAGCCTTTTTTCCTAAAACACGGCCAGCATTGGTTCCGCCAAGATTTCCTGATCCATGTTGACGTATATCTGTTTTATAAAATACTTTTCCAATAATCAATGCCCAAGGAATCGATCCAATCACATATCCAACAACAACTGCTAAAAATAACTTAATAATCTGCATAAACTCACCTCTAGTAAACATAATAACATATTTTATACATACTGTCCTTTAAATTTAATGTAAGATAAAGTATAATATTTCTAGTTTAGGAGTGATTGTTTTGGTAAAAAAACAAACGTATAATGAAGATTCAATACAGATTCTTGAAGGTTTAGATGCAGTTAGGAAACGTCCTGGAATGTATATTGGATCTACAGATTCAAGAGGCCTTCACCATTTAATATGGGAAATTTTGGATAATGCGATTGATGAAGCGATTAATGGATACGGAAATCGCATAAAAATAACTTTAAATAAAGATGGATCATGTTGTATCGAAGATGAGGGCCGTGGAATGCCTGTTGGTTTACATGCATCAGGGAAATGTGCATTAGAAGTTATTTTTACAGTATTGCATGCTGGTGGTAAGTTTTCAGCGGAAGGTGGATATAAAACTTCAGGTGGACTACATGGTGTAGGGGCTAGTGTTGTAAATGCATTGAGTAGTTTTCTAGAAGTAGAAGTATATAAAGATGGTGTAGCCTATGCTATGCGTTTTGAAGATGGTGCTGAAAAAATCGGTCCATTAGTAGAAAAAGGAAAAACAACAAAACATGGAAGTAAGGTAACATTTCTACCAAATAAAGCTATTTTTTCTACGACTACATTTCAATATAGTACGGTGTGTGATCGAGTAAGAGAACAAGCATTTTTATTAAAAGGTATCGAAATGGTTGTAGTTGATGAGATACATAATCGTAAAGATGTTTTTAAATTTGAAGATGGGTTAAGCGCATTTTTAGAGTATTTACATGAAGATCGTAATGTCATGCATAAGCCCATTACATTTAAAGGAAACTATAATGAGATTGAAGTGGATTTTGCGTTTCAATATACAGATGACTATCAAGAAAATACCTATTCATTTGTAAATTTAGTACGTACAAAAGATGGAGGTCCTCATGAAGTAGGATATAAAACAGCTTTTACGAAGGTATTTAATGACTTTGCAAGAAAAAATAATTTATTAAAAGAAAAAGATAAGAATTTTGAGGGAAGTGATGTGCGTGAAGGATTAACTGCTATTATTTCCTGTAAGATTCCTGAGCATCTTTTACAATTTGAAGGACAAACAAAGTCAAAGCTTGGTACACCGGTTGCAAAACAGGCAGTAGAAAGTGCTGTAAATGCTTCTTTGGTTTATTTTTTAGAAGAAAATCGTGAATTAAGTCTTTCATTAATCAAGAAAATGCAAAGGGCTTCTTTAGCACGTGTTGCAGCTCGCAAAGCAAAAGAAGAAGCTCGTAAAGGAAAATCTGTAAAATCAGAAAAGGTGTTAAGTGGTAAGCTTTCTCCGGCTCAAAGTAAGGACTATCGTATTAAAGAATTGTTTTTAGTTGAAGGAGATTCAGCTGGTGGTAGTGCTAAACAAGGACGTGATAGTAAGTATCAAGCCATTTTACCTTTAAGAGGTAAAGTGTTAAATACGGAAGATGTTAAATTAAATGATATTGAAAAAAATGTAGAGTTAAATACAATTGTACATGCAATAGGAGCAGGAATTGGATCAAGTTTTAATTATGAAGATTCCAATTATAATAAAATTATTATTATGACCGATGCAGATACAGATGGTGCGCATATTCAGTGTTTACTATTAACATTCTTTTATCGTTATATGAAAGAATTGGTAGAGCATGGCATGGTTTATATTGCCTTACCTCCCCTATATAAAGTAAGCAAAGGCAAAGAAGTTGCTTATGCTTTTGATGAAGAAGAACTTGAATCGCTAAAGAAACAATGGGGCAAAGTTGAAATTCAACGTTATAAAGGGCTTGGTGAAATGAATGCAAGTCAATTATGGGAAACAACCATGAATCCGGAAACTCGAACACTTATACAAGTAAAAGTTGAAGACAGCATCAAAGCGAGTAAACATATTTCTGTTTTAATGGGTGATAAAGCTGAGTTACGTCGTAAATGGATTGAAGATCATGTTCAATTTACATTAGAGGATAATTATATGGTGAATGACAATGAGTAAAAAAAATACAATTCATTACAATGAAAATAAAATTTTAGCGTTTGAAGATGTAATGTCGGATCGTTTTGGTCGTTATTCTAAGTACATCATTCAAGAACGTGCTTTACCGGATGTACGTGATGGATTAAAGCCGGTACAAAGAAGAATCTTATATGCAATGCATGTAGATAAAAATACATTTGAAAGACAACATCGAAAATCTGCGAAAACAGTTGGTTTAGTTATTGGGAATTATCATCCACACGGAGATTCTTCAGTATATGATGCCATGGTTCGTATGTCACAACCTTGGAAGATGAATCATCCGTTAATTGATATGCATGGTAACAATGGTTCTATTGATGATGATCCAGCTGCTGCAATGCGTTATACAGAAGCTCGTTTATCGAAAATAGCGTCAACGATGCTAGAGGATTTAAATTATAAAACAGTTAATTTTGCGTCAAACTTTGATGATACAGATCAAGAGCCGGTTGTATTTCCCGCTCGCTTTCCACTTTTATTAGTGAATGGAACAAGTGGGATTGCAGTAGGGGTTGCGACAAACATACCTTCTCATAATTTAAGTGAAGTGGTAGATGCAACCATTCACTTAATTCAAAATCCAAACTCTACGGTAGAGGAACTTTGCCAATTTGTCTTAGGACCGGATTTTCCTACAGGTGGAATTGTGCAAGGGAAAAAAGGCATAATGGATGCTTATAAAAGTGGAAAAGGTAAAATTGTTATACGTGCTAAAACAAAAGTGGAAGATGCCAAATCGATTCAACAAATTATCATTACAGAAATACCTTATGGCGTGGTAAAAGCAAAATTAGTTGAGAAAATTGATGATATACGTCTAAAGAAGGATATTGATGGTATATTAGATGTACGTGATGAATCAGATCGTGAGGGTTTAAAAATAACGCTAGATATTAAAAAAGATATAAATCCTGAATTAATATTAAATTATCTATATAAGAATACTGAACTTCAAATTTATTACAATTTTAATATGTTAGCGATTGTTGATAATACACCAAAAGATTTAAGTTTAAAACAGATCTTAAAGTCTTTTATTGAACATCGTAAAGAAGTAGTGCTTCGTCGTAGTCGCTATCAATTATCTGAAATGGATAAACGATGTCATATTTTAGAAGGTTTAATCAAAGCGGTGACGATTCTAGATGAAATTATTGAAATGATTCGTGCTAGCAATGATAAAAAAGATGCAATCTTACAATTAATGCAACGCTTTATGTTTACAGAAGTACAAGCAGATGCGATTGTTTCTTTAAGATTATATCGTTTAACAAATACCGATGTAAAAGCATTAAAAGAAGAGTTTGCAAATCTCATTAATGAAATGGAAATGCTAAAGCTAATTTTGAGTAATGAACATATTTTAAATAATGTCATTGTTCAAGAGCTAAAAGATATAAAAAAAGACTATGCGGAGGAACGCAAGACACAAATCGAAGATGAAGTAAGTGATATAGTTATTGATAAATCAAGTATGATTACCAGTGAGAAAGTTATGGTTACCGTTTCAAAAGATGGTTATTTAAAACGTGTTTCTTTGCGTTCTTATAGTGCCAGTGAACATACTATTACGGGCTTAAAAGAAAATGATGAGTGGATTGGTCATCTTCAAGTAGATACTTTAGATACGTTATTAATTTTTACTTCAGCCGGTAATTATGCTTATCTTCCTGTCTATGAGATACGTGAAGCGAAGTGGAAAGACATTGGTTTTCACTTAAATAATTATGTAAAAATCGATGCAGATGAAAAAATAATTAGTGTCATTCATGTTTGTAACTTTGACTCTTATGCTTATATTGTTACAGCTACTAAATTAGGTATGATTAAAAAGACGATGTTGAGTCATTTCAAGACAAATCGATACAACAAATTATACTGTGCCATGAAGTTAAAAGCGAAAGATGAAGTCATACATGCACAAGTTGTTTACCATGAAGAAGATCTTATCTTATTGTCAAAAGATGGTTATGTAGTACGTTATCACCAATCTCTTTTACCTAGTGTTAAAACAAAATCTCAAGGGGTTAAAGCACAAAATTTTGCAAGTAAAGATTACTTAGCAGCATTTGTTAGTGTACATCCTCAAAGTAGTGAAGCCTTACTGATAGGAACTACGAAAGGGAATTTCAAACGTATTAAAGTTTCAGATATTTCTTATACATCAAGACCGGTAAAGGGAGAAATGATCACTAAGAAATTAAAAACAACACCGTATCAAATGAATTATTTGGTTATTGTAAGTCCATATCATACTATTTCTTTTGTTAGCGATACTATAGAAGAGGTAATTGCTAAGGATGTTCCAATTATGGATAAACAGGCTACATTTTCTACTTTGGTAAATGTGAAAGATAACTCTTATATATTAAAAGGAATACAAGAGGCAAAGATTATTGATAAACCAGAAGGTTTAGAAGAAGAAACCGTTGATGTTGAAGAACAAGTGTTTCAAGACTATGAAGTAATTAATTTATTTAATGAGAGATCATGATCTCTCATTTTTTAAAAGAAAAAACATATGTAAAAGCCTAAAGATAGAAACGGAGCGAAAGGGATTTCTTTTTCTTTAAAGAAGGTGTAAGTACATAATGCAGATATACTTGCGATAGAAAGTGCATATAGCAGTTGATTTAAAGAAAATATAAGAGCAAAAGTAGCAAGTAACTTAACATCACCAAATCCAATGAGTTGTTTGTATGCTAGGATAGAAAATAGTGAAAATATACAAAAGGAAAAACCAATATGTAATTGAGATTTATAAAATAAGAATAGAATACATAAATGAAAGATATGACATCGATCAGGAATGATTTTTAAGCGTAAATCAACCAAAGAAAGATATAAAAGAGAACAGCTAAATAGTAAGTATATAAACGATAATTTTTGATGGTAAAGTAGCAGTCCTAATAAAATCATAGATAATTCCGCAATTAAATAAGAAATAGGAATCTTCCATTTACAATAACGACATCTTCCTTTTAAATAACAATAGCTAATTAAAGGGATTAAATCAAAAGTAGATAATCGATGTTTACAGCAAGGACATCTAGATACCATGGAGTGGGGTTTTAAGTAATTGTATGCATAAGCATGAATGAAAGAACCCAGACAAGATAAAAATAAAATATAATATACCAACATGCAGTTTTCCTTTCTTATGTTATAATTAATAGAATAAAAGGGGTGATTTCTTTGGTTATTTTTCGACCAAATATTTATTTGAATAGCTTTAAAGAGATTGATTTGCAAAAATTAGTGAAAAGAAATATTAAGGCCATTTTTATGGATTTGGACAATACCTTAGTTTCTCCTTTTCAAAAAACAGCAGATGATGATGTGAAAACATTTATTCAAAATTGTCATCAACTTGATTTGACTGTTATTGTTATCTCTAATAACACAGAAGAGCGTGTTTCTCTTTTTTGTAAAGAATTAGGTATTGATTATTATGCGATGGCATTAAAGCCATTGAATAAAGGATTTAAAAAGGCATTACAAGAGTTAAATCTAACTACAAAAGAAGTATGTATGATTGGAGATCAAGTGATGACGGATGTTTTAGGTGGTAATTTAATGGGCTTTATGACTATTCTTTTAGTTCCAATTGTAGAAAAAGATTTAGTCATTACAAAATTCAATCGAGCAATTGAAAAAGTAATTTTAAAAGTTTTACGTTTAAAAAAAGGAGTAATATATGAGTAAATGTCAAGGTTGTGGTATTGTATTACAACATGAACATCCTGACCGATTAGGTTATAGTCCCAAAAAAGATGCCTTATATTGTAAACGATGTTTCCGTATAAGCCATTATGGTGATGTAACATTCGATATGAAAAAAGGTATTGATCCGGTAGATATTTTATCCAAGGTTAATAAAATGAATTGTCTTGTAGTATGGGTTGTTGATTTGTTTGATTTTGAAGCAAGTTTAATGGATAGCTTAAATCGTCATCTTTATAACAAAGAGATTGTGGTTGTATTAACAAAAAAAGATTTGATTCCAGCAACCATTGGAGATGATAAGTTAGCTAAATTTGTAAAAAAACGTTTTGAGTATTATGGGTTACATGTAGTCGATGTTGTTTATACAGGATTTAACTATGATAGTGTAGGTGTAAAAGATACGATTTCAAAGCACAGTCAAAATCGTGAGGTTGTTGTTTTGGGCATGACCAATGTAGGTAAAAGTACTATGCTAAATAGTTTGATGAATACACAAACATTAACAGCTTCTGTTTATCCTGGGACAACGTTGGATTTTAATGAGTTAAAGATTGATGGTGTTACTTATATGGATACACCTGGTCTTGAGAATAATCAAAGTATGATTATGTATTTAAATAAAGATAGTGATGCTAATTACATAATCCCACATAAATTAATTAAACCGATTGGTTTTCAAACACAAAAAGAGCAAAGTTTTTCTATTGAAGGCTTGTGTCGCATTGATTTTTTTGGTTTAGATAAAACAAGTATAGTTTTTTATAAGAGTAATGAATTAAGCATTCATCGTGGTAAAGTAATCAATGCTCAACAATATTGGTTGAATCAAGATTTTAAAATAAAATTGAATATAGATAGTAGTGAATATAAAGAAACAACATTTAACTATCAAGGAAATTGTGATGTCGTAATTGCCGGGTTAGGCTTTATCAGCGTGAAAGGCCCTTATACTACTATTAAGGTATATACGCATCCAAATGTGAAAGTATTGCAAAGAGAGGTCATGTTATAATGCTAAATAACAAGCAAAAGAAATATTTAAGAGGATTGGCGAATTCATTAAGACCATTATTTCAAATTGGTAAAGAAGGACTTAGTTTTAACTTTGTTACAACATTAAGTGATTCTTTAACGGCACATGAATTGGTAAAAATCAGTGTTTTAAAATCATGTAGTGACGATGTATATCAATTGGCATTTGATTTAAGTAGTGAAACAAACAGTGAGATTGTACAGATTATTGGACGTACCATTCTTTTATATCGTAAAAATCGTAATAACCCTAAAATTGAGGTTCCAAATTTATGATAAAAATAAAACATCATTTGAATGTTTTTGATGTCTGGAAACAATTTTCTGATGAGTGTTTTGTTGATGAACTTGTAAAAAAGCAATTAAGTCATAAACGATATTTACATTGTAAAGAAGTTACAAAGGTTTGTATAAAATTAGCGAAACAACACGGTGTTGATGTTCATTTGGCGTTTTTAGCGGGTATGCTTCATGATATAACAAAAGAACTTTCCAAAGAGGAATCTGTTTCATATATGCAATATTATAAAGAGTATCAGTATTTAAAAGCACCGCTTTACCATCAATATACAGCGATTATCTTTCTAAAACAAAAGTATAATTTTTACAATAAAAAGGTATTTCACGCAATTATGCATCATACACTTGGAACAGGTACATCAAAATTAGCTAAGATTTTATTTATCGCAGATAAAATTGAACCAACTAGAGGATATGATACAACCTACCATATGAGACTAGCTTTAAGAAATCTTGAGTTAGGGTTTGCTTATGTCAAAGCAGAGAATCAAAAATATCTAAAAGAACGTGGTGTTTTAGGATAGTGGAGGTATTATGATTTATCATTCATTAGCTAAATATTATGATCAATTACTAGGTGATCCAATTGGATCAGAGTTATGGATTCAAATTGTTAAAGAACATGTAAGTGGGAATCTTTTAGAATTGGCTTGTGGAAGTGGATATATTTCTAGTCAGTTAGCACTATCAAATACTGTTTTAGCAACCGATCTTTCTGTCGATATGATTCGTGAAGCTATGTGTAAATATACAATGCCTTCTTTGACATTTCGTGTTATGGATATGTTGCATTTTGAAGTAACTACTTGTTTTGATGGAATTTTATGTTTTTGTGATAGTGTCAATTATTTAACGAGTCTGAATCAATTTAAAACATTAATTAAAAATGCTTATCAACATCTGAAGCCAAAAGGTATCTTTATGTTTGATATGCATCACAAACAACGTCTTTATGAATTTGAAGAGGAATTTTATGAAGAAGGATATTTAGAAGATGTTGGTTATATCTTTACAATCGTTAGTGATATAGAAGAGAAAACATTGCATGAACATTTTACTTTTTTTGTTGATGGTAATACATTACATGAAGATCATGTACAATATGTTTTTGAAATAGAAGATATTAAAAACATTATGGAAGATTGTGGATTTAAAGTAAAAGTAATTGAAGACTTTGTTTTTAATGAAAAAGTTATGATGATTGGAGAAAAAGTATGATTGGTATCATTGCTGCAATGAATGAAGAGTTGAATGAACTGTTACATTTAATGAACGATGTGGAAGAAATTCCATACTTAAAAACAACAATCTACAAAGGAAACTTAGCAAATAAAGAAGTGGTAGCCATACTTTCAGGTATTGGTAAGGTTGCAGCATCAATTGCATGTACATGTTTAATTGAACGTTATCAGGTAGAAGGTATTATTAATATTGGAACAGCGGGTGCGATTGATGAACGATTAAAGACATTGGATGTTGTAATTTCTGATGTAATTGCTCAACATGATTTTGAAATTCCAGGTTGGAGTAAAGGTTATTATCAAAATAAGCGTTGTTTTAAAGCTAGTATGGATTATGTGAATCGTTTTAAAGATAGTATCCAAGAAGATGAAACAATCTATATTGGTCATCTTGCTAGTGGAGATGCCTTTATCCATTTGAAGCAACAAGTTGAAAAGATTCAAAAAGAGTATCCTGATACTTTAGCAGTTGAAATGGAAGCCGGTGCTATCAGTCAAGTTTGTGATTTTTATGATGTTCCTTTTGTGATAGTGCGTTGTATTTCAGATCATACGTTACACCCTCAAAACGAATTAACGTTTGAAGAATATTTACATCAAGCGTCTAAAAAAAGTGCCAACTGGTGTTATAAATTTGTAGAAACATTATAAAAAAGAAGTGAAATGAAGAACAATCTTCAATCACTTCTTTTTCTTTGTTTTATTGTGTATAAGGTTATTTTTCTACTGTTTAGGTTCTTCGATTTTTTCTTTTAGTTCTTCTGTAGGACCGACCCATTGTCCAACATCTTGCATCCAATTTTTAAGATCAACTTGGTCTAGTGGATCACTCGCAGTCCATTGTAAAGCATTGGTAAATTGTCCCACGCCATTTTCCAGTTTATAAACAACTAAGGCAGGATAATTTTCAAAGCCCCAATTATTCTTTAAACGCACGGGTGAAAAATCATCATCAAGATCTGAAATATCAATTAATTTAATGTTATCAAAAGATTTTAAATTCAAGCTTTCTGCTAAAGGACTTAATACATCATTAATTAGATACATAGAATCCGGATGATTTTGTTTATAAAACAAAAAGTAATTAAGTCCATCTTTTGCTTCTTGATGGATAGTATAGTTAATCGCTTCCTCCGCAGAAGAAAAACTTGGTAGATATTCAGCACTTTGTATAGAATCTGCATGATATTCTACCGGTAAATATATTGTATATGCAGCCAATAGGCAAAGTATCATAAACGTGGTGCCTATAAAACTTATAATTAATCTTTTCATAAAAAACTCCTTAGGTTTTTATTTTATCAAAAATAGATGGAAGTTGCAATTTAATGATATAATAATAGAGGTGTTTAATATGTTTAAAAATAAAAAGTCAATTTTGCTTAGTACGACATTAGTCTTTATTTTAATTGGTTTTATTGTGATAAATCTTTTTATTTTTGTTTCAGGACCGGATTTTAAAGTGAAAAATGAACAGTTAAAGATACATCATAACATGGCAAAACAATTAAATAGTCAAACCAGTACATTTTTAAATACGTTTGCAATGGATGAAATTGTTT
This sequence comes from Erysipelotrichaceae bacterium, assembly GCA_030528645.1. GTDB lineage: Bacteria > Bacillota_I > Bacilli_A > Erysipelotrichales > Erysipelotrichaceae > RQZE01. Next base: position 111,414 of record JAUMYM010000004.1, read on the forward strand.
ATGTTTCTATCTTTACATATGATAATCAATCAGAGATTGTATTTTATACAAAGGATTTTGAGGTATTGGATAAACGTGATGCCAAAGAATATGCCATTGAGCATATGAAACAAGCCATTACAAACAAATATGGATTTAAAGAGTTTACAATGAAACTAGGTTACTATCAAAAACAACCGGTTATTTCTATTTCAAATCATGAAGTTGAAATAATTCTAGATTTTGATCATTTAGAGGAAGTATTACGATATGAAAAAGAGGTTATAAGATGAAAAAGTGGTATAAATTAACATATGTAAATCGTCGTGATTGGATTTTAGAGCATTTTGATTACTTAAATCTATCTTCTTTGGAAGGAATGTTAGTGTTGCTGATTGATTATTTAAATGCGAATCATTGTGATATTGATTATCAACTCTTGTCAAAAAAATTAAATTTAAAAGAAGAAGAAATTGATGCGTTAGTTAGTACGTTGGTAGCAAAAAATTATTTAGCAATTCAAGTGATGAATCAAGGTGTACAATTTTGTCTAGATGGTTTATTTGATACAGAAGTAAATAAGGAAAAGACTGCATTAAATAGTGATTTGTTTCAAGTGTTTCAACGTGAATTTGGTCGTCCATTAAGTAACAATGAAATGGTTAAATTAACAGATTTTATTTCTAATTATCAAAGTGCCTTTATTTTAGAGGCGTTAAAGTATGCGCTGATGTACCAAAAGGTAAATATGGCTTATATTGAAAAAATTCTTATGAATTGGAAAAAAGATGGGATGACATTACAACAGTTACAAGAGGGAACAATACGTGAAAGTAAATGAGATTTTAGATATAATGGAGAGCATGTTTCCAGATGCCCATTGTGAGTTAATACATGATTCACACTTTCAATTGGCAGTAGCGGTGGTACTAAGCGCCCAAACAACGGATGCAAGGGTCAATAGTGAAACTCCAGCTCTTTTTGCAAAATATCCTACTGCAGAGGCAATGAAGGATGCACCAATAAAAGATATTGAATTTTTAATTCGTAAAATTGGTTTGTTTCGTAATAAGGCTATTTCGATTAAAGGTTTAGCAAGTGAATTGATAGAACGTTTTAATGGTGTTATGCCAAATACTATGGATGAATTATTAACGTTACCCGGTGTGGGTAGAAAAACAGCGAACGTTATTCTTTCGGTTTGTTTTGACATACCAGCTATTGCGGTAGATACCCATGTAGAACGAGTCTCTAAACGATTGAAATTTGCAAAGATGGAGGATAGTGTTTTAGAAGTAGAAAAAAAATTGATGAAAAAGATTCCAAAGTATCGTTGGAATAAAAGTCATCATTTAATGATATTTTTTGGACGTTATTTCTGTAAAGCAAAAAATCCTCATTGCACAGAATGTCCATTTACTATGCAATGTCGTTATTTTAAAGAAAGGAATCAATAATATGAAAAAAGCATTAATATTTGATTTAGATGGTACTATTTTAGATACATTAGAAGATATACATTATCACCTTAATCAAGCGTTATTGGCATTTGATTATAAACAATTAACTATAGAGGAAGTATCTAGCATTGTTGGTTATGGATTTTATTCTTTAGTTAAGAATGCGATTAAAAGTGAAGATCAACAATTGATTAGTAAAGTGTTAAACTTCTATCTAAACTCTTATGAACAAAGTCCTAATTTATATACAAAACCTTATGCAGGAATTGTAGATTTATTAAATACTTTAAAAGAGGAGTATTTATTGTTTGTGGTATCGAATAAACAAGATGATAGTGTGCAAAAGTTAGTACATCTTCATTTTAAAGATGTATTTATTGAAGCAATAGGGAATAAAGCTCCATTTAAACCAAAACCAGACCCAGATATGGTGCAATATATTTTAGGTAAATATCATATTCAACAAGAAGATTGTATCTATATTGGAGATACTGAGGTAGATATACTTACGGCAAATCATGCTGGTATGCCATGCATTGGATGTCTTTGGGGATTTCGTAGTAAAGAAGAATTGCTGTCTTATGATGTAAAGTATTTAGTAGATCATCCAAGTGAAATTGAAACGATTTGTAAAAATCATTTTTACAATAAATAGAAATGTTAGGATAGTATGAAGTTAATCATAAAATTATGTTTAGTATTTACATTTATTGTCTTTTTAGCAACACATGCTTTGGCTTTAGAGTACCAAGACATTAAGGTTGCTGAAACTTTTGATGTTGTTTCGTTTGAACATAATACTATTATTGAAGTTGGTAGTTATCGTAATTATCAACAGGCATTTAATCGTTATCAATTAGAAATCAATAACTATGAAAACATATCTATCATTCATCAAGGAAAAGTATTGAAAATGGAATATGGTATTGTTGCTTTTGAAGGAGCAAGTGATTGTAGTTATAATGTTGAATTTAAAAATGTCTATGATTCAAGCAATGGCTATGTCAATGCATGTTATGGAAAAGATGCAGCGTATTTAGATTCGGATGCTTCCACTGTAACATTTATGATTGCCGGTACCATTGGTAAGGGTAAACATGAAGATGTAACATTAATTCCTTATGAATGGATTCCTAATACGATTTCTAATTACATAATAAAAGATAATTTTTTATATCATCAAATAAAAACAAATCTAAATAATGAGCATTATGGCAGTACAATTCAATTGGATTTTGGTTATGAAGGTATGCAAGAAGGAGTCTTGTATTATAGCTATGATAATCATTATTTTTATGATGATTTCTTTAAAATGATTGATGATTATCGTTTGAACACAAATCAACAAAGTATTAATAAAGATAATCCGTATTTTAATTATTATCAATATTTGCCACATCGTAGTATCAGTAATTATCAACAAGATGAGGTTGCTGATTTTTTCTATAAAACCTTACATATTGATGGGAAATTAGATCATTATTTAGACTTAGATCGTAATAGTGTTAATGATATTATGAATCGTTCCCAATACTATCAAGAACTTGCGGCATTTTTTAAGTATCAATATCAATTTGGTACAAATGCTTTAATGATGCTTTCTCTTTCTATGAATGAAACAGGAAGTGGTAGAAGTTCTTTAAGTTATACAAGAAATAATTTGTTTGGACATGCTGCTTATGATAGTGATGTTGAAAAAAATGCTTCTAGATATTTAAGTATAGCTAAATCTATTTATGCACATAGCAAATTTTATATTAATGCCAGTTATGCAAATCCAAATAAATTTCAATATCGAGGTTCCTTCTTTGGTGATAAAGCAAGTGGTATGAATGTGATGTATGCTTCAGATCCCTATTGGGGAGAAAAGGCAGCTATGTATTATTTTAAATTGGATCAAAGATTAGGTTTAAAAGATTATCAATCCAATGCTTTAGCTATTACAAAATCAAAAAATCCAATAAAGGTTTATGAGTATGCCAGTATAGATAGTAATGTAATGTATCGTAGTGCAACACATATCCAAGGATTTAATGTCATTGGGATTGAGAATGAATTTTATAAAGTATATCTTGATCCAAGCATACACCAAGATTATAGTTATGACTTTGCAAGTGATGTAGGCTATATTCACAGCCAAGATGTTCTTACTCTTTTAAATCCCGAACAAATAAACGAAGAAGAATTTGTACGAGTAACCTTCCATGCGGAAGAGGGCACTTTCATAGATGGTTCTCAAATTGCTTCTTATCATATTCTTAAAGGACATAAACCATCTATTGACGTTCCTATATTAGAGGGACATGAGTTTATTGGCTATGATCAACAGATACAAGTGGCAAATGAAGATATGGAGTATCATGCATCCTATCGAAAGATAAAAGACATCAAGATGCATACACTTCCACGGTTAAACTATGATATTAATTCACGTATAGATTTAAAAAATGGTAGTATTTACGTAGAATATGAAGATGGTAGCTCAAATATTATTCCACTGGATACTACTATGGTTACAAATTTTAATTTAAAACAATTAGGGTTAAATGAAGTAATCGTTAATTATCATGGAGTTTCAACTAGTTATATTATTAATGTGGGTGATAATTTAGAGAAAATAACAGCTGATGTTAAAGATAGTATCTTACAAATGATTGAAGAGTATAGCACAAAAGAAGCTTTATCCAAACAAGATATAGAACAAATAAATCATGTAAAATTAAAGTATGAAGATAATATGGACTTACATTTATCTTTTGATGAATTACGTAAATTTGATGCCATACTTTTAAAAGCAAATCGTAAGAAAGCTAATTTTTTAGTATCTAGAAACAAGTTAGATGTACAAATATCGGGATTGGCATTAAATGTTCCTTTCATTGAGCTACAACAAAATAATGTATTTAAAAATACAATTAAATTAAAAGTCAAGAAAGTAAACTCAGCACATCATAAAAAATTAATTCAATTAATAGAAGGTTATGAATTTACACCAAGTGAAGCGTTTGACTTAGAGCTGGCAATTAACTTAAAAGACAAAGAGTTAAAAGGAGTAAGTATTCTTCAAATTAAAAAACCTGAAATAGATCGTAATGTAAAATTTCAAATGTACTATACAAATGGTATCGATATTTATCAATTGCCAACATCACAAAGCCATCAATATGTAACATGTAAGATGATTGGTAGTGGGAGTTATTTATTGGCATATCAAGAGGTAAGTAATCCTTATGTAAAAGAAGATTTAGTCGAAAATCTAAGTGTGAAAACTTCAGATATAGATTTAATACAAATAAGTATTAATGTTTTTGTAGTCCTTCTAAGTATTTTAATTTTACTTATTGTTGGATTGTTAATAGGAAAGGTTTTAATATTAAAGAAACAGTATATACATTATGTTCGTGAAAAAAATAAACATAAAAGACATTAAATTTCATTATACGTGTTATAATGAGTCTTTAAAAAACAGCATTTTTAAAGTGAAGTTAATTAAATATATTAAAGTGATGGAAAAAGATGGATATTATCAATGTGTAGATGGACACAAACGTTTAAGTTGCATTCAGGATTATTCTGTTATGGATGAAGTTATGTGTATTGTAGAGAATGATTATTCAAAGCAAGGGTCATCTTATTGGGGTAGTAAGAATCATCATTAGGAGAGAAATATGGAACGATTACAAAAAATTATTGCACAGGCAGGTATTGCTTCAAGAAGAAAAGCAGAAGAATTGATTTTACAAGGGAAAGTCAAAGTAAATGGAGTTGTAGTAGATCAACTTGGTTTTAAGGCTAAGGGAAATGATGAAATTGAAGTAAACGGACAAGTTATAAAAAAAGAAGATAAAGTATATTTTGTTATGAATAAACCTAAAAACGTATTATCTGCTGTAGTAGATCATTCAGGGCGTGATACATGTGTTCAATTTATAGATACTAAGTTTCGTATTTTTCCTGTAGGTCGTTTAGATTTTGATACTACTGGATTGTTGATTTTGACAAATGATGGACAATTCGCAAATGAATTGATGCATCCACGCTTTCAAATTGCCAAAACGTATGAAGTTACCATTGATAAAGTCCTTTCGATAGAAGAGATTAAACAATTGGAAAAGGGTATTATGTTAGAAGATGGTATGACGTTATCTTGTAAAGTACTTGTAAATCATCGTAATGTAGAAAAACATCAAATGCAATTGGATGTAACGATTAAAGAAGGTCGTAATCATCAAGTAAAGCGTATGATGGCTTATTTTCAAGCCAATGTAAAACGATTGCACCGTAAACAATTAGGTTTTTTAACAATTAAGGATTTAAAGCCAAAGGAATATCGAAAGTTAAAACCTTTTGAAGTTGTTAGTTTAAGAAGTTTAGCAAATAAAGGTATAAAACCAAAAAAGTAGGGATTATTTCCCTACTATTTTTTCAATTTCACTTTCTTCCACGTCAATGTAGATGGTTTGATATTGATTCATAATTACTTGCCCAAGCTTACCACCGGGAATCTTCTTGAGATGTTTAATAAGTGTATAGTTTACCGGTATAGAACTCGATAGTTTTCCACCTGAATAATATGCAGCTAATTTTGCACAGGTACGTATTAAATCTTCATCGAGTTGTTTAGCCTTACAAATAACATGTGTACCATGATAATCTTTCGCATGAAACCACATATCCTCTTTATGAGCATATTTGAATGTCAGATAATCGTTTTGAATATTGTTTTTACCAAAGGCAATGATGGTTCCTTTATAAATAAGTTCAGTATAGTTTGGAATATGTTCCATTTTCTTACTTTTTTTACGTATTTTAGCAACACTAGCTTTTAAATAACCATATTTGATAAGTTCTTCTTTAATTTCATAAGCATCTTGAAAAGAAGCTTGTTGTAATTGATATTCAAGTGCTTTAAAGTAATCCAATTCCTTTTGAGCTAAATGTATCTGATGATTTAAATGATCAATCGCTTTTTTACCTTTCGTATACTTTGTAAAGTATTTAGCAGCATTAGTTTTCAAATCATGCTTTTCATCTAGAGGTATAGTGATAAGTTTGTTTTCAAAATCGAAGACTTCAATATGTTTTAATCCTTTTTCTGTTTTATCTAAATTGCAATATAGAAGTTCTCCATACGTACGATAGATTTCGTTATTTAAAGATTCATCTAAAGCGTCATATAACTTAGGCAGTTTACCTTCGTAGTGCTTTAGTTGTCGTTTTATAAACTTAAAAATATCTCCGGTTAATTGTTTAATACGATCTTTTTCTTCCAATGAAAAATAGATGTAGTCCATAGCTTCATGAATTGGATAGGTTTTAAATTCACTTGCAATGTGTGTTAAGGGGATGAAATGGTATTCAAAATTGTTTTTATACTTACAGATATATATGGTATTTGATGTTTCAAGTTGTTTTACAATATCATAAAAGGATTCTCCTTTACTGATACGGTAATGAAATTCTTTTGATAGTAAGGGTGAAAATCCTTCGAATTGATCTAAAAAAGGTGTTTCTATATCGAAAGAAGTTGTGGTAAAAGGATTTTTCTTAGCTTGTAAGTCAATAATCGGATAGTGAGCAGTTGGCATAATAGTACGCTTATTATTTTCAAAAGGGGGAATACGTTTTAAGGCATCAATAATAATGCCATCTTGATTTACTAATATGATGTTGGCATACTTTCCCATAAGTTCGATATATAGAGTCTTAATCTCACGGTCTCCTATTTCTGATCGATGTGTAATCTCTAGCTTTAAAATACGATCCAAACCACGTTGTTCAACATGAAAGATGGTTCCATTTTCCAAGTGTTTTCTAAGTAGTGTAATGAAGTTACTTGGACTTTCAGGAGTAGGGTATTTGTGGTTTGAAAAATGAATGCGATTGTATATCGAATGTGTAGAAATAATCAGATTATTTTTATTTCGATTGCAACGCACATGAAAAAGTATCTCGGTATTTGATACTTGATAAATTTTATTGATTTTTATTGGTAAACTATTTTTTATTTCATTGGTTAATTTATGAAGGATAATCCCATCTAATGCCATCTTTTTTCTCAACTTTCTACTGAAATGATTATAACATAATTGACTTAAGGTATTAATAAAGGTAATATTTATGTAATTGGAGGTGTTTTAATGAAAAAAGGTTTATTAGTTGTTTTAAGTGGTCCAAGTGGTGTTGGTAAAGGTACTGTACTTAAAGAATTCATTCATGATGCATCGTTAAATTTAACGTATTCAATTTCCATGACAACACGTGAAAAAAGAGCTGGTGAAGAAGAAGGTGTAAATTACTTCTATGTTTCAAAGGATCGTTTTAAAGAAGCTATTAAAAATGACGAATTGTTAGAATATGCTGAATTTGTAGGAAATTATTATGGAACACCTGCAGCTTATGTAGAAAAACTACGTAATGAAGGAAAAAACGTATTATTAGAAATTGAAGTGCAAGGTTGTACACAAGTGCGTGAAAAGTGTAAAGATGCACTAACCATTTTTATTGTTCCACCTAGCATGGAAGAGCTAGAAAGAAGAATTCGTGGACGCAATAGTGAGCCTGAAGAAGTGGTTCAACAAAGACTTGCCAAGGCAAGTAAGGAGTTAGAAGCGGTTGGTAACTACAAGTATGTAGTATGTAATGATGATCCATTACTTGCTAGTCAAATCATTTCTTTAATTATTAAACGACACATGGAATAAAATGAGCGAAAGCTCATTTTTATTTGTAAGACATAGAAAAAGCAGTGAAAACTCACTGCTTTTGTGTTGATTAACGGTTATAGTATTCTACTACTAGTAATTCGTTGATTTCTTTATTTAATTCATTACGTTCTGGAAGTCTTACGAATGTTCCTTTTTTCGCTTCTTTATCCACAGTAACGAATGCTGCTGTATTTAATGTAGCTTCTAATGCTTCAACGATTGCTTTGTTATTTCTGCTCTTTTCTTTTACTTCAATTGTAGAACCAGGTTTTACTCTTGCAGATGGAATATCTACTTTTTTACCATTTACTAAGATATGACCATGGTTAACTAATTGACGTGCTCCACGTCTAGTTCTTGCAAAGCCCATACGGTATACTAAGTTATCTAATCTTGATTCTAATAAGAATAAGAAGTTGTCACCTGTAACACCTTGCATTTTTGTAGCTAATACAAATGTGTTATAGAATTGACGTTCATTTACACCGTATAAGTTTCTAATACGTTGTTTTTCTCTTAATTGTAATCCGTAGTTGCTTAATTTGATTCTTTTTGTTTTTCCGTGTTGTCCTGGAGCATAGTTTCTACGAGTAAGCTCTTGTCCTGTTTCTAAAATAGAAAAGCTAAGACGACGAGAAACTTTCCATACTGGACCAGTATATCTTGCCATTTTATTTCCTCCTTGTGTGTTTTATGGCCATAAAACAACAACAGGTGCAAATCATCGAAGTAGTGTGTTAGAATTTAAGGTTTTTCACTTTTGCAGCAAGCTACTTAACCTCTAGAAACTCTAGTACTAACGCTTATTACTTGACTTTGCAAGCTGCTATTATTGAATGCCTAATAAATATATCAAATTATTGCTATTGAGTCAATGAATAAACAAAATTTTTAAGCAAAATAAGCATTTGTGTGGTAAAATGTTTATAGTTTATAGTTGGAGGTATTATAATGGATTTTCTACTTCAAATTGCTATGCGTAAAGAGGTTATGATTTTAGTAGCTGTTTTATTGTTGATTGTTATTGTTTTATTACTTGTAAAACGTTCAAACTTAAAAAAATATCGTAAAACATTACAAGAATATGAAGTAAGATATAATGCAATTAAAAGTGTACCATTACCTTTTAAACTAAATAAAGCGGTTGCGATTGCAAGAGTGAATGAAGAGGCAATGCAACATGTTACAAGATGTAAAGATGATTTTGAAATTGCACAAGGGAATTTAAAAGCGATTGCGACTTCTTTAGCTGATACCGAAGATTTTATCAATGTTGGTAAATCCAAAGAAGCGAAAAATAATCTTTTGGATCTTGAATCAATGATTGAAATTGGCGAAAAACAAGTTGTTCAACTTGATGAATATTTAAGTAAAATCTTAGAAAGAGAAACAGCACAACGAGAAGAAGTTACTCTTTTAAAAGACCAATTCCGTGTGTTAAGACAAGAAATTCAAGAGTTAGATCATAGTGTTTCTTATTCACAAAGAGCTATTGATGCAAAAATCAATAATATTGAAAACCAATTCAGCACGTTTGAAGAATGGATGTATGCTTCTGAATTTGATAATGCTGCTGAAGTGTTATCGGATATTAAAATTAAAATGGAAGACTTGAAAAAAGTCAAAGAAGAATTGCCAAGCTTAATTGAAAAAGCGCAAGGAATTTTACCAAGACTATTAGAAGAAGTAAAACAAGAACATTATCAAGTTAGCAAGAAAGATGTCTATGTATCACATTTAGGTTTCTATAGTAATATGGAATTAATTGTAGATTCTTTAAATGAAGATTTAGATGCGATTAAAGAAGCACGAGTAGAGGGTATTAAAGAACATTTAGAGGATATTCATGTTCGATTGTATCAACTACTGACATCCATTCAAAATGAAGAAAAAGCACAAGAAGAATTAGTTCAATCTATGCAAACCATGGATGAGTTGGTTTCAAAGTGTAGTGAAAGCACAGAGTATATTGTAGGGGTATATCCACAAGTGCAAGAGCGTTTTAATTTTAAATATGATGAATCGGCAATCCATAGACTAAATGCACAACATTTTGAATTAATGGTAAATGTTGCTGATTTAAAGAAAGAAATTAGTTCAAAAGAAAAACCAGCTTCCGAATTGTTAACCACATGCAAAGAATTATATAGTGCATTAGGTAATTGCAGTAATGAAGTGTTAGAAATTAAGAAAATCATTGATCAAGCAAGAAGTGATGAAGAGCGTGCTAAGAAACAACTGTTAAAATTACAATTAATTATGAATGAAATACAAGTAAAGATTGTAAAGAATAAGCTTCCTAGCATTTCTAAGTCTTATGAAGGGGATTTGTTAAAAGCAAAAGAATATGTGCTTAGCATTGAAAATTTATTAAAAGAATCCCCGTTGAATACTAAATTATTGAATGCGACTTTAGATAGTGCAATTGATTTTATCTATAAGTTATACAATAACGTTAATAATGTAGTAGGTATGGCTTTAATGGTAGAAAATACGATTGTTTTTGGGAATAAGTATCGTTCAGAATATAGTGAAGTTGATTCTGAACTTACAAGAGCAGAGTTATGTTACCGTAATGGTGAGTATACACAAGCTTTAACGATTGCGATTGCTGCAATTGAAAAATTATTCCCTCAAACGTATGAAAGTATGATTAAGGAGAATGCCTTAAGTGCAAAATAATATTTATTTTGATCATGCTAGTACAACACAAGTACATGATGAGGTTTTAAAAACCTATAAAAAATTATTAGATGAACATTTTGCTAATAGTGAGGCTTTGTATTCTCTTGGTAGCCAATTAGCAAATCTACAAGAACAATCTCGTCAATTTATTGCTAAGGCTTTCAGTGTGAAAAAAGAAGAAGTTATTTTTACTGGTGGAGCCAGTGAAGCGAATAATATTGCGATTAAAGGCGTATGTTTTGCTCATCAAAATCGTAAACACTTGATCACGACGTACATAGAACATTCAAGTGTTTTTAATGCGTTTAAACAACTAGAAACGATGTTTGGCTTTCAAGTAGATTACCTACATTTAAAAGATGGAGTTTTGGATATTGAAGAATTAAAAAGATATCTTAGAAAAGATACCTTATTAGTTTCTGTGATGTATGTTAATAATGAGTTAGGAACTTTACAGGATATTAAGCAGATAAAAGATTATGTCAAAAAACATTCCAATGCTTATATCCATGTTGACTGTGTCCAAGCATTAGGTAAATTGCCAATTGACTTAAAAGATATTGATTTGGCAACGTTTAGTGCCCATAAGATTAATGGATTAAAGGGTAGTGGGTTGTTGGTTAAAAAACAACACGTAAAGCTATTACCTTTAATTAGTGGAGGTCAACAAGAATATGGTATTCATGGTGGAACAAGTAATAGTTTGGTTAATATTCTTTTTGCCAAAACATTACGTATTGCATTGCAACAACAAGCATCCAATCAAATACACATACAACGACTTTCGAATTATTTATTACATCAGTTAGAAACGTTACCTGTAAAGATTAATCGTAGTGCAAACAGTGTGGATTTTATCGTTAGTATTACAACAAGGATTAAAAGTGAAATCATGATAAATGCATTAAACGAAAAAGGAATTTATGTATCAGGAAGAAGCACATGTTCCAGTAAAGATACAAAACCATCTAGAGTACTTCTTGATTTTGGTTTAACGGAAGCAGAAGCTTTAAAAACGATTCGTATTAGTTTTGGAAAAAGCAATACTATCGAAGAAATAGATATATTTATAAAAAATTTAAAGGAGATTATAGATAAGTATGCAACAGATTAAATATGATCATATTGTTGTTCGTTTTGGTGAGTTATCAACCAAAGGAAAAAATAAAAAGGATTTTGTAAATCGTTTATTGGAAAATATAAGAGCGACTTTAAAAGATTTAGGTAACTTAAACTATGAAAAAGCGCATGACCGTTTGTATATTTATTTAAATGATACAGATGAAGAAGTGGTGGTTTCACGATTGCAGAATGTATTTGGCATTAGTTCCTTTTCTTTGGCATTTAAGTTAGAAAAAGATATGGAAGTAATTAAAGCGGAGGCTTTAAATATTGCACAAAAAACACAAGCTAATACATTTAAAATTTTTACAAAACGAAGTGATAAAACATTTCACAAAACCAGTGATGAAATTAATCGGGATGTTGCGACTATCATTTTAAGGAATACAAACTTAAAAGTAGATGTAAAAAATCCTGAATTAAAAATTTATATCGAAATTAGAGTTCATCATGCTTACATCATGTCGGATATTATTAAAGGAGCAAATGGTTATCCTGTTGGTGTAGCGGGCAAGGCCATGATGATGCTATCGGGGGGGATTGATTCTCCGGTTGCTGCTTACTTAATGATGAAACGTGGGATAAAAATAGAATGTATACACTTTGCTTCGAGTCCCTATACAAGTCAACAAGCTTTGGATAAGGTGTTAAAGCTTGCAGAAATAGTCGCTAAATATCAAGGAAGTATTAAGGTTCATATTGTACCTTTTACCAATTTACAATTGGCTATTTATCAAAATGCACATGAATCTTACTGTATCACGTTAATGCGTAGAATGATGTATCGATTGGCGCAAGGGCTTGCTTTGAAAAACAAATGTTTAATTCTTGCCAGTGGTGAAAGCATTGGGCAAGTAGCTTCGCAGACCTTAGAGAGTATAAGTGTCATCAATGCTGCAATTACAATGCCTATGATAAGGCCACTTGCTACTTTCGATAAAACTGAAATTGTTGATCTTTCTAAAAAGATAGAAACATATGAAACAAGTATATTGCCATTTGAAGATTGTTGTACTATTTTTACACCTAAAAACCCGGTTACAAAGCCTAAATTAGATCGTGTAGAATATTTTGAAACAAAATTTGATTATCCATCTTTAATTGCGGAAGCAATCGCACAAACAGAAACAAGATATATTCATTGTGGAAACAATGAGAATGAATTATTTTAGAGGTGACTATGAAAAATTATATCAATCGTAGAATACAGTTAATGGAACAACTAAAAGAAAATAGTTTAGCCATTTTCTTCTCTGGCAAAGAAATGATGCGTAGTGAAGATGATAGTTATCCATTTTCTATCAATCGCAATTTTTATTATTTAACCGGACTTGATCAAACACATAGTATTTTACTTATTAGTAATGTAAATAAAAAGGTAGTGACTACTCTTTTTACCAAACCAAATGACCCACTTATGGCAAAATGGATTGGAAGTCGAAAATCTTTTGAAGAATTAAAAGAAACAACAGGTGTTGATTATGTGTTAGACGAACAAGTTTTCTATACACATTTTAATGCGATCTATAATCGTAGTCGTGGCTTAAAAAAATTAAATGTCTATTTAGATTTATGGCACTATGTGGAAGATCAGTGCTATTCACAAGCACATCGTTTTGCTCATCAAATCAAAGATAAATATCCAGCTTTAAAAATTCGAGATGTGTATTCGTTTATTACCAAAATGCGTCAAGTAAAAGATGTATACGAAATCAAAGAGTTAAAAAAAGCTATTGCGATTACAAAAAGTGGTATTGAAGCAATGATGAGCTATATCAAACCCGGTATGCTAGAAATGGAATTAGAAGCACGTTTTAACCTAGAATTAGCCAAACATGGTTGTAACTTAAATGCGTTTAGAACCATTGCTGCAGGTGGGAAAAATGCAGCGATTCTGCACTATGTGGATAATAATCAAAAACTTAAAAAGGGAGATTTGTTCTTATGTGATTTAGGAGCAACAAGTAATTACTACTGTGCAGATATTTCACGCGTTTTTCCGGTAAGTGGTAAGTTTACAAAACGTCAAAAAGAAATCTATAATACTGTCTTAAAAGGCATGGAAGTTGTATTTCAGCATGTAAAGCCGGGTGTAACAACTGGTATGTTAAATGATATACTCATCGAATATTATCAAAAAGAACTGCCAAAAATAGGACTAAAAAAACCGGTGAGTGAGTATTATTTTCATGGAGTTAGTCATATGTTAGGCTTGGATACCCATGATGTTACGATTGTTCATAATCAGACAAAACTTGAAAAAGGACATGTGATTACAGTAGAACCTGGTCTATATATAGAAGAAGAAAATATTGGTATACGAATTGAAGATGATGTATTAGTAACGGATGATGGATGTGAAATCTTGTCAAAAGATATTATAAAAACTGTAGAAGAAATTGAAAGGTTTATGAAAGGTGAGTAAAACTCACTTTTCATATTTTGTAATCAGGATTATAATAAATTTAAGGAGGATGAAATGAACTTTATAAATAGAGCATTACGCAATGTTGTGCGTAAAATCAGTAAAAGTATTATCTTAATGCTTACATTCTTTGTGATTGGTAACTTTGTTGTTATTGGTCTGGGGGTTAGTGATGCATCAAGCAAAGCAAAAGTCTTAACTCGTCAAAAGATGCGTGCTGTTATTAACTATGAAGTTAATTTTATGAAGTGGTTTCAATCTGTAAAAGATGATGACTATTCAAATTTTCCTTATATTACAGAAGAAGAAATCGAAGCCATCAAACAAGATTCACGTGTTAAAAGCATTAATGCTATTACAACAAATTTAGCTTATGCAGGTAGTTTTGAAAGCATTTCGATCGATAATAAAAAAGAAAAGGAAATGAATGCATCGAGTGAAAGTGAAAATTGTAGTATCGATGAAGAAGGAAATCGTATATGTGAAAAAAGCAGTAAAGGATATAAAGAAGCCGATTTAAAAGTACAGGCAAACGCATATCCGGATATGATTGAATTTATTGATAATATCTATACACTCAAAGAAGGTAATATGTTTACGGCAGATGATATTGCACAAGGAAGACATGTTGCTTTAATTACAGATACCCTAGCACAACATAATCAAATTCGTGTTGGTGATACAATTACAATCATGTTTGATAGCAAGGAAAATCTTAGCAATACAGGTTCTTATCTGTATAAAGCCAACATTACAGAGGAAGATGTAACTTTAGAATTAGAAGTTATTGGTATTTTTGATAATACAAGTGAAATAGGTCCTAATTTACCTAATTTTGATTGGATGTCACGTCATGAATCACCGGAGAATATTCTGATTGTTCCTGATAAACCTATAAATGAATTACGATTCAATATGTCAATAAAATTATGGGATTGGATGGTTGAGAATGAACCAAATGAATTTACAAGAAATCCAAATAATCGACCAACAAAAGATAGTATTGCGAAAAAAGCAAGTATCACTATTTTATTGCATGATCCAATGTTAGTGGATGAATTTGTAGAGGAATATAAAAATAATTTACCTGAAGATAGTTTTATACAATTAGATGCCAATAATGAAACCTTTCAAAAATTAGCGAAACCATTAGATACATTAAGTCTATATGCAAGTTTTATCGTATGGTTAGTCGTAG
>JAUMYM010000015.1 GCA_030528645.1 Erysipelotrichaceae bacterium
ACCTTCCATTGATGGTAACAATATTTTTTGTCGTTTTAGTCTACCAGTTCCCATTTTATAACCATATCCATATTTGCTTTTTTGTTTAGAAATCATAAATGATACGAATTTTCCTATGTGTTCATTTTTTCTTTTAAAACCAACTTTCTTGTATCATTTCCAAATAAAGCATCATACGAATGATAAAAAGAATATCCAACAGATCCATTACGATTTACTGAAATACACCCTTTTTCTAAAGTTAAATTAGAATTGTTCACGAAATATCCTATTCCATTATTTACAGATGTTGCTGTAATATAAGGTGTACTTCCGTAGATTCTTTCTCGATATGTCCATTGATGTCATTTTGTATAATCGGCATAAAATCAATGTTTTTGATATCGATTTTAGCCTTATTATCCAATTTATTCCTGTTTATCTGATTTTTTGCAAGCATATTGCAAGCATGGATATTTTATTGAAACACATTCATGACAGTCAACAAAAGCACACGGTAATCATAATATAAACAACTACTTATTTATTTCTATAGATAGAGAATATGAGCTTTATTTCAATTTTTTTATATTTTGATATAGTTTATGTAACTCAATAATATCCATATCTAATAATGGTTCGTACATAAAAGAATTTAAATGAATATTCTCCGGAGTCATTATATTTACTTCATCAAGTATTTTAACTATGTCCTTTTTTGCAAATTGTTTTATACCATTATATAATTCTCTAGTTTGATTTCCTGAATTATTTATATGAGTTATAAACTCACTTGCCGTTCCAATTTTCATATTTCTTTTTATTGACCATGTTAATTGTCCGGTATGTTTACCAATTTCAGAAAACATATACTGTTCTGCTTTATGCCTTATAGCCATCGCCATAATAATTTTATGTTCTAATTCCGCATTTTCTAAGTTTATTGCTTCCGCTTGTTTAATTAACTCTTCTAAGACTGCAGTATTTCCATCGACTTCTTCTTTAAATTCTATTGACTTCAGATATTTTTTATAAATATCTTCAATGTCAGAAAATGTAATCAAAGTATTTCCATCCTTTTTATGCAGTAGACTAGTCAATGTCATATAATCTTCATCTTTGTTCAATTCAGATTCCTTGCTTCTATACTCTATTATATTTCTCACAAATGGAATAAGAGCAAGGATATTAATATAACCTAAATTATTTTTCCAAAATTTAAACGGTTGATTTTGATATTTTTCTTCCTTAAGTATTATTTCTCCATTGCTATGTTCAGCACATAATCTTGCTTCTCTTTTTAGTGAAAGTCTACTGGCAACGGTTCTATAAAAATCAAAATTGTGTGATAAAATCAAAAGTCTAAAATTATCAATCGTAGACATTTCATATAAATATTCGACTATAGCATATTTGTTTTTATAGTCAAACGAATCTGCAATATCGTCTACAATAAATAGAATATCGTTGTTAGAGTCCTTTAGTTTTTCAACATCGAAAATAATATTCAGTAAATATAATGCTCTTTTTTCGCCTTGACTTAAAACATCTTTATCCTCCAACTCTCCTCTTTCCAATGTAACAATTTCTCCATTTTTTTCAAAGTAAAAACTAACCCTTGGCACACTCTCTCCAATGATTGCACTCTTTATGTTTGAAATTTTCATTTTATATGGAACGGTAAATCTTTCTTCAAATATTTCTAGCGCATTATTCCATTGTGTATCATCAAAATCTATATTATCAATTTCATTTTCCAATAGATAATATTGTTTCTGTAATTCTTCAAAAGCTTCTTTGTTTTTTTGAATATAAGATATCCATATTTGTTCCTTTAATGTGTCAAGTTTATCAATTTTTAAATATGGTATTATATCAGAATTATTCTCAATTATATCTCTTAGAACTATCCCTTTTGCATCGCTTAATAATTTTTCAATTTCCTGAAATACAGGAACCTCTTTAATTTTTTCTTCTATTTCTTTAATCTTATTAGATAAAGAATTCAAGTCTTTTATTTCAAATCCGCCATCTAAATATATAAAGTTTTCTTTTACAAAAAATTTATCATTCTCTAGTGATTTTGCAATATTTTTCAATTTCGGTAATGTAAACTTTCCTTTATCCAGAAAATCGTACGCTATATATATTTCATCACTTGCTTTGCAAAACTCTGTTATTTTATTTTGGAATTCATCCGTTTTAATTTTTCTAATAATAGAACTGTCAAATATGCTGCTATATCTAATATGACTACAATCATACTCAACTTTAATATCATTGATTTTATTTATATTTAATAAAAAGCTATCCTCAGGGAACTTCAAATCTTTAACTAAAGTTGGCTCTAATTCATAAATTTTCTTACCGGATGATGTTTTAGATATCTTTAATCCAGAATTTTTTTCAAGTTCTTTCAAAAATCTATCACGTAATTTTAATACATTTTTAATTTGTGTTTTGATATTATCATTTACTAATAAATCAGTTATACTATTTGATTCATAATAACTCTCAAAACTTTTTATAACAAAAATCGAACTTGAATCAAGCACATTACCGTCTTCCAATATATTTGCGACTCCAGGTTTATTAAATATTTCATCTCTAATTTCACTATTTTTGTTATCTTGAATTTTTTTTAATGTTTTTGAAAATGATGTTTTCATTAAACCATTTCTTGCATAAATTGCTATAGCATTATTCTCTGAAAAATCAAATTCATATTCCATCTTTTCAATGCCATAACAATTTGCTAACTTTACATTTAACTTATTCATTTACTCTATACTCCTTTACGTTTTATTTTATTATTAAACAGATATCTAAATACGATTTGATTGCAAAAAAATTATTTACATCATTATACAGGCATTATTAAATAAATTCCTTGTTATTTTTAGATCTTTTAGCCTATTGAAGGGCATCGATACTTCGTCATTTTTATTGCAACTTGATAATCTCATGTACAAGACTATCTACTTTCTCCATGGCGATTACTTCATCTTTCATCATCTTTTTAATTTCACATCCCCAAACAACAATCACTTTAATGCCCATGTTTTCAAGTTTGCTGTAGTTTTGCTTATCTCTTTCAACATTCCCTTCAAGTTTGTTTTTCCAAAAATCGTGATTGTTTTTAGGAATGGATGAATACCTGCAATTTTCATGCATGTGCCAAAAGCAACCGTTTACAAAGATAGCAACTCTGTATTTAGGAATATATAAATCAGGACTTCCGGGCAACTCCTTATAGTTTAATCTATATCTGAACCCCTTATGCCACAGAAGTTTTCTCAGGAAAACCTCAGGCTTTGTGTTTTTACTTTTCACTCTTGCCATATTTTGACTCCTGTTCATAGGCTTCTTTTTCTTCATTATCTGAATCTCACTTGCAAATTTAAGTTAATAAAATCTTCCCCGTTCTCGCTGTACACTTCTCCAAAGCCATGCCTTGAAGTGGATGCCGTTTCATATTTTGTATTCTTCAATAAGTATTCTTCAAAGTAATTTCTGTTGTATATATGATATGCAAGAACATTACCTTCTTTTGTTACGACAATATACCCTCCGCTTGCTTCATCAACTCCGTCCCAAACCGTAGCGGGTTTCATGCCCAATGCTACGGCGGTCAGAAACTTCTTGAACTTATACCTGTAAGCGTTGACATTTCCGTAGTTCATAGGGTTTTCCCGTTCAAGTTTTTCAACCATTTCATCGCAGTTGCTTATCCCGTCCCTATAGAAATACAAAAGAGTTTCAGCGATGATTTTGTCCATATTGCTGTCAATCAATACCAAATTATCGCTAAAAGTCTGATTATTCATTTTCCAATATTGTAATTTCCCGTTTTCGTCAATGATTTTATTGATTCGTCCTCTTACATCCGTGTGATTTTTACCCGCCGATACGATATATATTTCATTGGCTTCTCGAACCAAGTCGGGATAACTGTGTATGATTTTATAAATAAAGTTTGTGGTTTTTCCGGCATTTAACAGAGTAGGAGAAGAACCCAATTCCGATTTTATAGAAAACCCTACCGTAGGGCTGTATCCGGTATTTATATCGATTATTTTAATTGTAATATCACTTTTGTCTGTCGCAGGTGCCGACAGCTTATAACACAAAATTTTATCCATAAAATTCTGTGTTTCTTCTACAGAAAATGCTCCTTTGGAGGTTTTACTGTTGATTTCATTTAACAGAAATTCGGACTGCGTTTCAAACTCGGTCGCAGGTAATTCTTTCACTTTTGAATCGTTAATGTAAATGGATATAATTTCTCCTGTAGCATATTCCTTGATTTCATCTTTATTCTCTTCTCTTATTATCTTAATGATAGGAAAGTACACATCTTCCAATTTATTCAATTCACTGTCGGCTGCATATATCTTTCCATCAGCCAAAAGTCTTAACAAAACATATATTTCCGACCATTCTCCTTTATTTCCCGTAAGCATTTTCCACCTCAATATCCAATAATTAAAATACCTTTTAACGGTATGTTAAACCTATTACTCAAAAACATGGTATTCATAAAATCACATACTTTAGAATAGTCTTTATTTCTTCCATATATTATTCTAACTGCAATGCAAAGATATTCCACATTTTGCATCATACATGCTTCAAATAGGTCCTTTAAAAATTGATAATTAGTAACTGCTCTTCCAGCTTCAACTTCTAATACAATTTTTTCATTTTGATGATATGCATCTACTTCAAAAGCAAGTTCTATTTTTCCACACTCCCCATATAAAGCTGGAACTCGAATTTTATCTTCTCTCTTCTTTGATTTTTCAACTTTATATCCTTTTCTTTCTAAAGCGCCTGCAATTACGCCTAGCACTTCATCGCTACTAAGCGTATTATTATTTGAATCAATTCTGCTGATATTTTCACAAAAAATTTCAATCATATTGTTTAAGTTATTGGGAATTTCTCTATTTTTTGGAAAATATGTCCATAATATACTCATTTTTACCTCCACGTAATTTGTTTATATGATTCCTATCTTGGTTTCATTTTTGATTGTTCATTTTCAAGATACGATTTAATCTGTTCAGCAATCGCACGGATGACGGGAACTGTTACCGAATTTCCGAACTGTTTATATAAATGTGTATCTGCAACCGCTAATTTGAATCCATCTGGAAAGCCTTGAAGTCTTGCCCATTCTCTAGGAGTCATTTTACGAATGTATTCCCGATTGATCTCACCTTTAATATGAGTAACTGGAGTAAAGTTCTTCAAACGTTCATCTATTATAAGATTTCTTTCTCTCCCCATTCCACCGCACACAATAGCTCCCGCCACAGAAGTCGCTTCTCTGATTTCATATCCGAAGCCATTGCCTTTTGAAACATGCCTTGCTTTGTGTCTTCTTAACGATGCCAGATAAGTTGTAGATAAATAATATTTTGAAGACACTTCCTTCTCTTCAACAATATCTTTTATAACTTTTGTGTCATCGGTTTTTTGAGGAAATACAAAATCTGAAGGTGCTATATCATTCCTAAATGCCACAATATATATTCTTTCTCTATTTTGCGGAACGCCAAAATTCTTACTGTTCAAAATTTGATAAAACACCACATATCCCAACTCTTCCAAAACATTTCTAATTACCTGAAATGTACACCCTCTATCATGGTTGACAAGGTTTTTGACATTTTCAAAAAACACAATTTTCGGTTTGTGATCCTTTATAATCCTTGCAACTTCAAAAAATAACGTCCCTCTTGCATCCTCGAACCCTCTTTTATGTCCTGCAAGGGAAAATGCCTGACAAGGAAAGCCTGCAAGCAATATATCGTGGCTAGGGATATCTTTCACATTAACCTTAGTAATATCCCCAGCTACATCTAACCCATCATTAAAATTCACTTTATAAGTTTCTACTGCTTTTTCATCCCATTCACTTATAAAAACAGTCTTGATATTATTTCCAAATGCCTGTTCAAATCCAAGTCTAATTCCTCCGATACCGGCAAACAAATCAATTGATTTATACATCTTATTTTCCTCTTTCATACTCATTTATATTTTCAATATTACAACTTAATATCCTATATAATTCATCTAAAATTTCAGGTTTGGTATATAGGTTTAAATAGTAAATACGCCATTCCTTATTAGGCCTACATACCATTTTATCTATTTTTCTACTAATATTTTCTATATTTTATTATATATTTTTTATAATAGTCATTTTACATATTAACTCATATATTTTCATTATAGCATCTTCCAGTTAAAATAAAATCCAAAGTTTTATATAAAACTTTCTCAATATTAATATTGTTTATAATTTATATGGAAATCCTAAAGAAATTAGCTCTTCATTTTCCCTCTTCCGGTAATACCCCTAACCCTCAATATTATAAAATAATTTTTCTCCTTTATCATAATGCAAGCTTATAGCTAATTTTTTATGTATTCTTTTATTTCCTTACTTTTGTCTACAATATCTGTACCATAACCTCTTTATTAAATACTTTATATTTACATAACTCTATTAAGAAATCTATTATTTTAATTAAAATCATTTTTTATCTATTTTCTTGCAAAATTTAAAACTACTTTAAAAAATATTTGGATTTTCACCTGTAATGACGGCGGTCGTTTTGAACCGTCAATCATCTTGATAAAAGACAATAAGTTATAATCATTTTTACTCATTTTACACTCAAAATGTATAGAAAAACGCCATAACCCCTTGTACTTACTGGGTTCATGGCGTCATTTTGTTTACTCAAATTCTATTGTCCCCGGAGGTTTTGAAGTAATATCCAACAGTACACGATTCACGTGTTTCACCTCATTTACAATACGATTTGAAATTATAGCTAACACCTCATATGGAATCTTAGCCCAATCTGCTGTCATACCATCAATCGAAGTAACCGCACGAATTGCCACCGCATAATCATAGGTTCTTTGATCACCCATAACCCCTACAGAACGCATATTTGTTAAAGCTGTAAAGTATTGCCAAATATCTCGATCTAAACCTGCCTTGGCAATTTCTTCTCTTAAAATCGCATCGGATTCTTTGACAATTTCAAGTTTTTCTTCCGTTACCTCACCCAAGACACGAATCCCTAAACCAGGACCTGGGAATGGCTGTCTCCACACCATAGATTCCGGTAAACCAAGTTCAATTCCTAACTTACGAACTTCATCTTTAAACAATGTATTTAATGGCTCAATTAACTTGAATTGCATATCTTCCGGCAAGCCACCTACATTGTGATGCGATTTAATGGTTTGCGCACTATGTGTTCCACTTTCAATCACATCGGTATACAGTGTTCCTTGTGCTAACCACTTAATATCTTCACCAGCCAACAATTTCTTAACTTCCTCATCAAAAGTATAAATAAATTCATTCCCAATGATTTTACGTTTTGCCTCCGGATCACTAACACCTTTTAATTTCTCTAAGAAACGTTTCGAAGCATCTACCTTCGTTACATTAATCTTCATGTTTTCCGCAAACATTTCCATAACACCCTTAGCTTCATCTTTTCTTAGTAAGCCATGATCAATAAACATACAATACAATTGATTTCCAATGGCCTTATGCAATAAGGCTGCCACAACTGAAGAATCAACACCACCAGATAATGCCAATAACACTTTATCTTTACCAACTTGTTGACGTATTTTTTCTACTTCTTGTTCAATAAATGATTGCATAGACCAATTATTTTTAGCCTGACAAATTTCAAAGACAAAATTCTTTAATAAATCCAATCCAAATTCCGAATGTCTTACCTCCGGATGAAATTGTACCGTATAAATCTTTTTTTCCGGATTATGACTAGATGCAAATTGACAAGTACTACTTTTCGCATCTGCAACATAGCCATCTGCCAACTGACTTACTTGATCTCCATGTGACATCCATACCACATGTTTCTTCGGTAAGCCTTTAAATAGTAATGAATCACTTTCCACTTCAATTTCAGTATAGCCATATTCTTTTTTATGACACGCTTGTACTTTTCCACCATGTTCAAAGTGTGTCATCTGCATGCCATAACAAATACCTAAAATAGGAATCCCTGCAGTATAGATTTTCGGATCACATTTCGGTGAATGTTCCTCATAAACACTATTTGGTCCACCACTAAAAATAATCCCCTTGACATCCTTCATACTTAAAATCTCTTCTAAAGTAATCGTATTTGGATGTAACTCACTATACACACCAAAATCACGAATTCTACGTGCGATTAACTGGTTATATTGACTACCAAAGTCTAAAACTATAATTTTATCCGCCATACTTCCTCCTATACAAAAGTGGATTGTTTCAGCAACCCACTTTTATTTTACTATAAATTATTCAATTAAACGATAAAGTTAATGATAAAAATAATATCTAATACATATACAACCCACTTAATATCCTTCATTTTCCCTGAAGCAAGTTGCATAATTGTATAAGCTAAGAACCCTACTGCAATTCCATCTGAAATTGAGTAAGATAAAATCATTGTAATAATGGTAATAAATGCCGCAACACTTACTGAGAAATCATCCCATTCAATTTGACCAAGTTGTTGTGCCATTAGTACCCCAACAATAATTAATGAAGGAGCTGTAACTGCACTTGTAACCACTCCTAATAAAGGATAAAAGAACACAGATAAGAAGAAACAAACACCTGTTACAACAGCCGTTAAACCGGTACGTCCACCAGCGGCAACCCCTGAACCTGATTCAATAAATGAAGTAACCGTACTTGTACCAAGTGTAGCACCTACTACCGTTCCTACTGAATCCGCAAGTAACGCTTTTTCGATATTTTTCATTTCACCTGCTTCATTCACTAAACCAATTTTATTACCAATTGCCACTAATGTTCCTGCTGTATCAAAGAAGTCAACGAATAAGAATGAGAAAATAACCAAGACTACTTTTGAGCTTGAGAATAATTCTTGGAAACCTTGCACAAAGCTACCAATTAATGAGAAATCTAAATCTAATGAGAATACCCCGGTAGGTGTTGTTGGAAGTGGTGCACTTACTCCCACTAAGCCCATAGCTCCCATAATAATACCAATCATTGCGGTTAACACGATACCAAAGAATACCGCTCCATTTACCTTACGAGCAATTAAAATAACTGTAATAATAATACCAATGATGGATAATAAGACTGTTGGATCTTTAAAATCACCTAAGCCTACAAATGTTGCCGGATTCGCAACAACCATACCTGCATTTTTAAAACCAATGAAGGCAATAAAGAAACCAATACCAGCTCCAATTGCTAATTTTAAGTTTTTAGGAATTGAATTGATAATGTGTTTACGAATTCCTGTTACAGAAATAAACAGGAAGATTAAACCTGATACAAAGACTGCAGCTAATGCAGCTTGCCAAGAAAAACCGTATGTTAAACATACTGTATAAGTAAAGAATGCATTTACACCCATCCCCGGTGCCAATGCTACCGGATAGTTGGCTAAAACCCCCATTAAAAGACACGCAATTCCGGAAGAGATAGCCGTTGCCAAGAATACTCCTTGTTCATTCATTCCTGTTTGTGATAACATTCCTGGATTGACCGCCAAGATATACGCCATTGCTAAGAATGTTGTAAGACCAGCAATCACTTCAGTTTTGATGCTTGTTTTGTTGTCATGTAGTTTGAATAACTTTTCTAACATTTGAAAAACCCCTCTTCTATTAAAACAATTCACCAAATAAAAAAATGCTCGAGAAAGCATTAAAAAAATCACTTTCATCGTAGAGCCAACATTTAAGGTATCGGCGTAGAAACTCTTGCGCCATATTCGCAAGAATATACGGTGTTTTTGTTTTACTTGGCTATTATATCATAATAAATAAAAGTTTAAAGTCCTAAAAAGAAATTTTTTACTTTTTTAAGAAATTATCCAATCGTTTCGGATTTACCTGTGCAATTAAAACAGCTACAAAAACAATGATACAACCAACCATTTGCTTCATTGTTAATACCTCTTGTAAAATGAGAAAACCAAAGATAACACTAAAGACAGACTCTAGTGACATAATAATAGAAGAAACCGTTGCTTCAATATGCGTTTGACCAATGATTTGTGCGGTAAAGCCAATCCCTGTTGATAATACCCCTAAATATAAAAGCGGAAAAATAGTCTTACTTAAATAAAAATCCACCTGTTGTTCAAACAACAACATGCATATAACATTTAATAAACCACCAATCAAAAATTGATACACCGCAAAACGAATGCCATTTAGCTTTAATGCAAAACGCTCAACAAAAACAATCTGCAAGCCCCAAAACATAGCTCCGATAAAACAATAAATATCTCCAAGATTAATACTAAAGTTTTCATTGACACACAAGACATACGTACCAATTAACGCGAATACAATTGCGATAATGGTAATCGGATGAAGCTTTCTACGATACATGATTAAAGTAATCATAGGTACCGCAACCACATAAAGTGTTGTAATAAAACCACTTTTCCCAACACTTGTCATACTTACCCCTAGTTGTTGAAAATATGAGGCAATAAATAAGGCCCCACCACACAATAAACCTGCCCAAAGATATGGGAAAAGCGTATCTTTTTTCATTTGTTTACGCTTTAAGAAATAATAAGGTAATATCGTTAAAAAACCCAAAAGATAACGAATGGCATTTACTCCAAAAGCTCCAATGTATTGACTTGTGACACTTTGAGCAACAAAGGCCGCACCCCAAATCATGGTTGTTAAAAATAAAAATAAGGTCGCTGCCTGCTTTGACATTCTAACACTTCCTTTTCCAATACAGTATTATAACAAAAAAGTATAGTTTATCACTATACTTTAAATAAAACGACTTCATTTTGTTTCAATGTTTCAACAACATCAATGACTCTTTGATTACTACTCCCTTTAAACTTATTATTCATAGATTTTAGATGATCTACAAACAAACCATCTACTAACACATCAATGTTATGTAAGATTTCATCAATCATCGGATGTTGAAATGCTCGTAATTGTTCATACGTATAACCTGTATATATCCAAATGTTAAAGAAAGGATGAATCTGTTTTACTATCTCTACGATTGCCTCTACTTGTGCAAAAGGCTCTCCTCCTGAAATCGTAACACCATCGTGATAGCTTCTTTTTAAAAGATCCTTCACAACATCCTCTACTTCCCTTTCATAACGAGGTTCAAAAGCCCAAGTGTGAGGATTATGACAACCGAAACAATGATGCGGACATCCTTGTGTCCAAACCACTTGACGTAGTCCTATACCATCTACCACACTATCAAACTGAATACTACAAGCTAAATTAATCTTAACCATGTTTTACACGATCATGTTCTTCTGCTTTTTTCGCATTATTGAAACGATCAAGGGTACCTACTAAATATCCTGTAATACGACGAATACGCTCAAATGGCATCTCACTTGTTTCTTGACGATGACAATTTGGACATGCGTCATGAATGATACCATTATATCCACATACCGGATCACGATCCAATGGATGGTTAATTGCACCATAACCAATATTGGTTTCACGCATAATACGCACTAACTTTTCAAAAGCCTCTAAGTTATTACTTAAGTCTCCATCCACTTCAATGTAAGAGATATGTCCGGCATTAGTAAGTGGATGATATGCTGCTTCTAAACGCATTTTATTATAAGCATCAATGTTGTAATACACAGGAACATGGAAGGAATTTGTATAGTATTCCTTATCTGTAATATGCTTAATTTCACCATAGATTTCTTTATCCAACTTAATGAAACGTCCAGATAAGCCTTCTGCCGGTGTTGCAAGTAGTGAGAAATTTAACCCTGTTTCTGTAGCATAATCATCACAACGCTTACGCATCTTTGTAATGATTTCAACCCCTAATTTTTGACTTGCTTCATCTTCTCCATGATGTTTTCCTGTTAAGGCAATCAATGTTTCAGCAAGCCCAATAAAACCGATAGATAATGTACCTTCAATTAATACGGATTCTAATGTATCATTGACACCTAATTTCTTAGAACCTAACCATACCCCCTGTTGCATCAAGAACGGGAAATTCTTAACCTTCTTATTACATTGAACACGATAACGTTCTAGTAATTGTTTTTTACACAAATCCATGATGTCAAATAATTCTTTATAAAATCCATCCAGATCCGTTTCCTTATTTAACACCAAACCATGCTTAATACCTAGACGTACTAAATTGACCGATGTAAATGATAGATTACCTCTACCAACCACAATACCGTCATGTTCTTTTACAGCCGTATTTCCAATTACACGTGTACGACATCCCATATACGTACATTCCGTTTCCGGTCTACCTTCTTTGTAATATTGCAAATTAAATGGTGCATCGATAAATGAAAAGTTTGGAAACATACGTTTACTTGAACAACGAATACTTAATTTGAATAAATCATAGTTTGGATCCTCTTGGAAATAATTAATACCCTCTTTTACTTTAAAAATTAAAATTGGGAAAATCGCTGTTTCATGATTTCCTAAACCGGCTTCCATCGCCAAAATTAAATTCTTAGAAACCATACGTCCTTTTAATGAAGTATCCGTACCAAAGTTAATTGATGAAAATGGAACTTGTGCTCCTGCTCTTGAGTGCATTGTATTTAAATTATGAACAATTCCTTCCATCGCTTGATAAGTTTGACGATCTGTTAAAGCTAAGGCTTTATCAAAAATAATCTTTAAATCGTCATAACCATCGATTTGGTATAAGTCCTCTAATTGGTTGATTTTTTCAAGCAACACATCCAATTCCGTTTGATGGTTTCCTGTAAAATCGACATAATCTTTTAAAATACTACGATAGTTTTTCTTAAATGATAATAAAACACCCGGAGCCATATAGTAATCAAACATTGGTATAGATTGACCCCCATGTTGATCATTTTGATTTGACTGTATTGCAATCGCCGCAAGCGCTGCATAGCTGGCAATGGATTTTGGCTCTCTTAAAAAACCATGCCCAGTATTAAAGCCACCCTTGAATAACTTATCCAATGGAATTTGATTACATGTCGTTGTTCCCATCGGATAAAAATCCATATCATGAATATGAATGTCACCTTGATTATGCGCTTTAGCAACTTCACGATCTAAACAATAAGAAGTTGTATAAGCTTTCGATAATGTACTACCATACTTTAACATCATACCCATTGCACTATCGCCATTGATATTGGCATTTTCACGCTTTTCATCCACTTCATTTGCTTCTTTAATACCAAAATCCTCTAACGTTTTTAATAAGCGATGTTGCCCACTTGTAAAGTAATCACGAGCCATGGCACGCTTTTGACGATAGCTTTTAAATGACTTATAGACATCAACAAAACCAAGCTCTACCAATGCATCTTCCACACAGTCTTGAATACGTTCGATTTCAATTTTATTGATGTTTAAAGCATTTAATTTTTGAATCGTTAAATCCAGAACCTTTAAAATAGACTCTTCATCATAATTAGATACAGAATGAAAGCCTTTTTCAATAGCCTTTTGTATTTTAGATGGATTAAATTTTACAACTTGTCCATTGCGTTTAATGATTTCAAACTCCATAATAAACCTCCTTTAAATAAGAAATGGATAATTAGTTGGATTTCCAACTAATCATATCCGGTAAACAGATTATAACGTAAACTATAAAAAAAGAAAAGACTTTTTATATAATAAGTCTTTTCTCATACCCTCCTGAAACAGAATCCAATTCACTTTCAATCACAAAGGCTTTTGGATCAAGTTCACGAATCATCGCCTTAATACGACTGACTTCATATTTACTTACAACTGTGACTAACACCTCTGTATCTTCATCCGTATAAGCACCTTGCCCATGCCAATAAGTAACACCACGTTTAAAATCATGATTGATATGTTTTTTAATCATCTTATTTTTGGTAAAAATCATTAAAGAAATCTCAATATTTTGTAAATGCACCTTATCGGCAACAATTGCCATTATAGTAACATAAATCACACTGTAAATAGCGATATTTAAATTAAATAAAATGGCACAAAATGTAAATACAAAACAGTTAAAAACAATATTAAACTTACCTACACTAAAATTCTTCTTTTTTAATGTAATAAACATCCCTAATATATCAATACCGCCACAACTTGAACCACTCAACAATGTCATCCCAACACCAAAGCCACTTAAAATACCACCGATGGTACATGATGCAAGGGGATCTTCTAAGATTGCCTTGGTTGGTACCGGTATTAAGCTAAAGGCAATGGTTTGCACAATAACACTAAATATTGTTCCTACAAAAAATTTCTTTGATAGACTACGATATGCCAACACAAATAAAGGAACATTGAATGCGAAATTAATCAAACCTGCAATATCAAAAGAAAACTGTATGCCTAAATAATTTTGAAGCAAGGTACGAATAATTTGGGAAACACCAATCAAACCACCATTATACAAACCAGCCGGCACAATAAAAAAGTTAATGCTGATCACAAATAAAAGTGCCCCAACTAAAATTAAACTCATTTTTTTCATATCCATCGTTTTTTTCATAGTTTTTCCTCTAAGTGACATTGTACTACAAAATAAAAATTAGTCTATATTAGACTAATCAAATACTTCCACCTTACTCATAACATCACCATTGACCATGTTTAAAACAGCCGGCAAATTATCCGTCACTTGACCAAATACTGTATGAACACCATCCAAGTGCGGTTGTGGGGTGTGAACGATAAAGAATTGACAACAACCCGTATCTTTTCCGGCATGCGCCATTGATAGAGCTCCCGGAATATGCGTAAGTGGATTATTCAATGTTTCACACTTTATCGTATAGCCAAGTCCACCAGTCCCTGTACCATAAGGACACCCTCCTTGTGATACGAAATTTTTAATTACTCGATGAAACGTTTTCCCATTGTAGTAGCCTTCTTTAATAAGCTTCACAAAATTTTCAACGGTTTTAGGTGCATATTCCGGATAGAGCTCAAATGGCAGCTCTACACCAGTTTGTAGTGTAATTTTTCCTTTAATCATCGTATTCTCTCCTTCTATCGACAACTATATTCTTCTAAATTCCAAACTTCATCCACCAAAGGTTGATAAAAGTCTCGCTCATGACAAACCAATAAAACCGTACCGGGATATTCCTTAATAGCCTTTGCAAGTTCATCTTTCGCCTCTTGATCTAAGTGATTCGTAGGCTCATCCAACACTAAAACATTATATGGACGATTCAACAACTTACAAAGACGCAATTTAGCTTGTTGTCCACCGCTCAACACAAAGACTTTCGATTCAATCTGATCGGTTGTAAGACCACATTTTGAAAGTGCACTACGAATTTCATACTGGGTTTTACTTGGATATTCATCCCACAATTCATCAATGCACGTTTTATTACTTGGCGTTTCCTCTTGTGTATAATATCCAATTTGTAAGTTTTCCCCATGTTCCACACTTCCGGACAATGGCTCTAGCTGACCAATTAAACTCTTAATAAGCGTGGACTTCCCCACTCCATTGGCACCGGTAATCGCTATTTTTTTTCCTTTTTCCAACACAAAATTCATAGATTTACTTAAAGGTTTCTCATAACCAATCACCAAATCCTGACAAGTAAAAATGTACTTTGACGGCGTTTTTCCCATCATAAATTGAAACGTTGGCTTTGGTTTTTCCCCTTTCAACTCAATACGTTCCATCTTTTCTAATTTCTTAGCACGAGAATTAGCCATTCCACGCGTTGCGACTCTTGCTTTATTACGAGCTACAAAATCTTCCAAACGTGCAATTTCTTGTTCTTGTCGAATATACGCTTTTTCAAGTTGTGCCTGATTGATTTCATATACACGTTTAAATTCATTGTAATCACCGGTATAACGTGTTAATTTCGGTGCTTCCACATGATAAATAACATTTACGACATCATTTAAAAATCCTAAATCATGACTAATCAATATAAACGCATTTTCATAATTCTTCAAATAATTTTTTAACCAATCGATATGTTGTTCATCTAAGTAATTCGTCGGTTCATCCAACAACAAAATATCCGGTTTTTCTAACAACAACTTCGCCAGCAAAATACGTGTACGTTGTCCGCCCGATAATTCACTGACATCTCTTTGTAAACCCAAATCGCTAATACCAAAGGCATTTGCCACTTCATTAATTTTGGCATCAATCAAATAAAAATCATGGTGATCCAACATTTCCTGCATGACACCAATGTCTTCAAGCATACGGTTCATTTCTTCTTCCGAAACCTCTCCCATTTGCTCATAATATTTCATAATTTTCGCTTCTAATTCAAATAACGAATCATACGCCATTTTCAAAACATCATAAATACTTTTACCCTTTTCTAAAACCGCATGTTGATCTAAGTAACCAACACTCACTTTATTTGACCAAACAATTTTACCCTCCTCAGGCTTTAATGTATTTGTAATGAGTTTCATAAAGGTACTTTTACCTTCTCCATTGGCACCGACAAGCCCAATGTGTTCTCCTTTTAATAAGCGAAAAGAAACATCTTCAAATATGATGTTACCTCCAAAACTATGTGATAATTT
This sequence comes from Erysipelotrichaceae bacterium, assembly GCA_030528645.1. Lineage (GTDB taxonomy): Bacteria > Bacillota_I > Bacilli_A > Erysipelotrichales > Erysipelotrichaceae > RQZE01. The sequence continues at coordinate 16,576 of JAUMYM010000015.1, forward strand.
TTCAACTGTTAAAATACTCATACACAGTAAGTTTACACTAGTCGTTTTAAACTTTCAACTTTATAATAAGAGAGAGGTAATTTTATGTATAAATGTCCAATATGCCACCAAGCCTTAATCAAAGGCTTACACAGTTTTAACTGCATCAACCAGCATAACTTTGACATCAGCAAACATGGATATGTCAATCTTTTAAAACGTAACAGCAAACACCAAGGTGATGATAGCACTTTAGTAAAGTCACGTATCGCCTTTTTAAAACAAGATTATTATTTTTCTTTAAAACAACGTTTAAACACCCTATTAGCCCAACACAAACCTCAAGTCCTTATTGACTTAGCTTGTGGAAGTGGCTACTACACAAAAGATCTTCCATCAACCATCACTATTGGCATTGACTTATCCAAAGATGCCATTCAATATGCCTGTAAACAAGATAAAAAGAATCAATACATCATCGCATCTATTTTCGATGTTCCTTTAATGGATCATTGTGCCGATGTTATTACCACTATTTTTGCACCAAGTGCCAACGAAGAAATTATTCGTCTTTTAAAACAAGATGGTTTATATATTAGAGTGGATCCCGGAAGCCATCATTTACTTCAATTAAAAGAAACACTTTATGAAGAAGTCTTTTTAAACCCTATCAAACACATTCAACATCAACGCTTAACACTAAAAAACACCATAGAAGTAAAAGAGACAATCACATTAAACCAAGAAGATCTCCTGCATCTCTTTAATATGACACCCTATCGTTATAAAACAAAAGTTGAAAGCATAAAAAAACTTCAAGCTTTAAATACCCTTGAAGTTACCATTCACTTTATGATTTACATCTACCAAAAGAATTAATCTTCATGCAATAAATTTACTTCTTGTTTCTTCTCATAAGAAACCGGAAGTGTATATTCTGCATTTAAAATCGCCTTAATTGCCACTTGTACATCTTTACTTAATTCACAATATGATTGATAAATCTCAATCATTTCATTATTCACAATGACATGTTCATACTCTTTTTGATACTTTCCTTTACCCAGAAAATAATTTGCATCCAAGCCGCTAATCTTCATATAACGTTGGATGGTTAATATATCAGGAACAACATTATCATTTTCATATCTTGAAATTTGGGCGTTGGAAACACCTAGTTTATCTCCCATTTCCCCTTGTGTTAAACCAAGTTCCAAACGAATTCTTTTTAATTTTACTCCTACTGTATCCATACCATCACCTAGAAACAATATAGTATATTTCATCTTTAATAATTTATTTTTATCTAAATATGCAAAAACAATCTTTTTGCATACATCGTAAATTTAATCTACTTGCTTAAAGTAAAAGATAGTGATATAGTAGTTTTAGCAGTCTTTATTAAAGAGTGCTAAAGGAGTGAAGAAATGAAAAAACAATTTAAAGCAGAATCAAAACGATTATTAGATTTAATGATCCATTCTATCTACACGAATAAAGATATTTTTTTAAGAGAATTAATCTCAAACGCATCGGATGCACTGGATAAGCGCTATTTCTTAGCCTTAAGCGACGATAAGGTAAAACCTTATACAAGTGAACTAGCCATTCAAATTCAAGTAGATAAAGACCATCGCACTCTTACGATTGTAGATACAGGAATCGGTATGATGCAAGATGAATTAGAAAACAACTTAGGAACGATTGCCAAAAGTGGTAGCCTAGACTTCAAACAAAAAAATACAGATGAAAACATTGACATTATCGGTCAATTTGGAGTGGGCTTTTACAGTGCCTTTATGGTCGCAAAAAAGATTACAGTAGAATCTAGATCACCATTTGAAGAAACTGCCTACTGTTGGCAAAGTGAAGGGGAAGATGGCTATACGATAAAACCAATCTTAAAAGAAGACATTGGAACAAAAGTCATTTTGGAATTGAAAGAAGATAGCGAAGAAGAAAACTATAGCGAGTATTTAGATAGCTATAAAATTCAACAATTAGTAAGTAAATACTCTGATTATATTCGCTATCCGATTAAAATGGATATTACTACAGAAAAAACAAAAGAAAATAGTGAAGAAAAAGAAATTATCATCGAAACAAAAACATTAAATTCCATGGTTCCTTTATGGAAACGCAATAAAAAAGAAATTACAGAAGAAGAATACAATAACTTCTACATGGATAAGTTTGTAGATTGGAATAAACCAGCTAAAGTAATTCACTATAACATTGAAGGAAACATCTCATACAATGCTTTATTATTTATCCCGTCTGCTGTTCCATACAACTTCTATTCAAGCGAATACCAATCTGGTTTACAACTTTACAGCAAAGGCGTATTCATCAAAGACAAAGCACATGAATTGGTTCCTGAATACTTCCGCTTTGTAAAAGGCTTAGTAGACTCAAATGATTTAAACTTAAACATTTCTCGTGAAATCTTACAACAAGATCGACAAATGAAATTACTTGAAAAAAGCATTGAAAAGAAGATCAAAAACACACTTGAAGATTTGTTGAAACATGATCGCAGTCAATACGAAGCCTTCTTCGATAACTTCGGTTTACAGCTAAAATATGGCATTTACCAAGACTATGGCATGCATGCAGAAACCCTAAAAGATTTAATTCTCTTTAAATCAAGTTATCAAGATCAATACACTACATTAAAAGAATATATAAGTCGTTTAAAAGAGAACCAAGAACAAATCTACTATGTAGCCGGTCATGATGTAGAAACCTTAAAGAAATTACCACAAATGGAACAATTACTTGATAAAGGCTATGAAGTATTATACTTATTGGATTCTGTAGATGAGTTTGCCTTAAATATTCTAAGAATGTACGATGGCAAAGCCTTTAAATCGGTACAACAAGGTGAACTGGACTTACAAAGCGAAGAAGAAAAACAAGCAAACAAAGAAAAAATCGAAGAAAATAAAGACTTATTATCTGCGATTCAAGAAGCGATTAAAGAACATGTAAAAGAAGTAAAAATATCTTCACGTTTAAAGAGTCATCCTGTATGTTTAGTAGCTGATGAAGGCTTATCCATTGAAATGGAAAAAGTATTAAAACAAAATCCGGAAGCCAAAGACATTCAAGCAACAAAGATTTTAGAAATCAACCCAAATCACCAACTATTTGAAACACTTCAAAAAGTACATCAAAACAATCCGGAACTTATCAAAGATTATGCAGAGGTTTTATATGATCAAGCCCTACTCATTGAAGGTTTACCAATTAAAGATCCAATTCGTTACGCTAATAAAGTATGTCAATTGATGATTGATGCAAATAAATAATCTCCTTCAAGGAGATTATTTTAATTATAGTCAAAAATAATATGGATACAATGTTGCTGATCAAAGTGATGTTCAATGATTCCTTTGATTTCTTGCTCCCTTGGTTTTAATTCATAAGGCATCAGCAACTCAAATCGAATACACGTTTTTTCTTCAAAAGCGACTCGAAAATCATGCATACTAATTGAAGGATCGATTTCTTTTACAAGAATCTTCACTTTCTTATAATAGCTATTTACCAATGCATCATCAAAGTCATAAGGATCGGTATGTAATGTCATTTGAATGTTAAATTTCTCTAAAATACCTTTTTCAATACGATCAATCACTTCATGAATCTCCAAGACACTATGCTTTGCATCCACTTCAACATGCGCACTCCCCAAACGAATACTTGGACCATAATCATGAACTATGACATCATGTACTCCATAGATTTTATCAAAAGTATTGATATATTCCGTTAATAATTTCAATTCAATTTTATCTAAAGGTTTTCCAATTAAATCATCAATAATAGATGAGCCGATTTGAAACGAAGAATACATCACAAACAAAGAAGCAACAACACCCATAATACCATCAAAAGGAAGTGAAAAATAACGTACCAGGATAAGCCCGATTAATGTAGATGTAGTCGCAACAACATCGTTTAAGGCATCTTTACTTGCCGCAATCATAATACGATTATTACACTTTTTACCATAACGATAATTAAACGCACACATCCATAGTTTCGCCAAAATTGACAGTACTAAAAAACCAAGCGTCCAAGAAGACACATACACAATATGTGGTTGAACGATTTTTTCAATCGATGATTTTAATAACTCAAAACCAACAAACATAATCACAATCGCAACAACTAAGGTTGTAACATACTCTACACGTCCATGCCCAAAGGGATGATCACGGTCTGCCGGTTTCGCCGCTAACTTATACCCATATAACGTAATAAAACCATTCGCACAATCAGCCAGATTATTAAAGCCATCTGAAACAATCGCAATAGAGTGCACCAATGATCCTACCAGAAACTTCCCGATAAATAAAACAATATTTATAACTACACCAAGTATGCTTGCAAGAATACCAATTTTACTTCTTACTTCATTATCTTGATAGTTTTCATTTTTAATAAAATGCTTCATGAAAAACTGCATAAAAAACTCCTTTTTCCATTTCAACATTAATAGCGTATCATATTTTTCTCTTTCCATACACAACTACTATACGACTTTAAGTATGCCAAAGTAACACTTACCATAAATGGAAGCATCATTAAAGCTACAAATAAAAACATATAAAAACGACTTAATCCCAAATGATCTTGCACAAAAAATGCATCAGGCAAGACTACAATTGCAACACAAATCAAAGCTAACCACATCAAATACGTAAATGCAAGATGCACTACATGATACAAAGGTTTTTTATGAAGTTTACCAACAATACAATAAGTAAGACTCGTATGAAAACTTAAAAAATACCACGAAGCATAAAACATTGGAAAAAATACAAAGAAACCCTTTAACAAAAACCCCATAAATAACAATAATATATAGATAAGAATAACTTTCTCCATGTCAATCCATGTTTTAAAGCGATAAAGCAGTAAAGCACCAGCCAGCACTCCCAATACAATCGCCATTGCTATATTTTGATTATAAAACTCTAACACACTTGTCATCGAAAGTAATGAATGAAATAGAAACGTTACACGTATACTCATAAAAACACCTCCAAGTGCTTTTATTATAGAAGACAAACATTAATTAGCTGTACTATTTATAGGACAGTGATATAATAAGTACATGAATAAAAAACGCTTACGTATCCTATACCTATTAGATACCTTATTAAAACACAGTAGTGAACAACACCCCTTGTCCATCAATCAACTCATTGATGCTTTAGATCAAGAAAACATTCCAGTCGAGCGAAAAGCCCTTTACGAAGACATCAATGCCTTAAAAGACTATGGACATGACATAGAATACATCCATAACAAAGGCTACTACATTACAAGTCGTCTTTTTGACTTAGCTGAAATTAAAATTATTGCTGATATATTACAAAGCTCTACGTTTATATCAAGTAAAAAAACACAAACATTAATTGAAAAACTAACCAAAGATCAAAATCAAATAGAATCAAACTTCTTACTCCAACAACCAAATAATGAAAATAAAACCAAACATGAACAAATCCTATACAATATCGATGCCTTATTGCAGGCAATTATTCACAATAAAGCCATATTATTCAAATACTTTGATTATCATTTAAATAAAACCAAGACATATCGTAAAAACGCCAAAAACTACCAACTCATTCCCAAAGCCTTATTATTTGACAACAATCAATATTATTTAATTGGCTATAACGAAACCTATCAAACCCTTTTAAACTTTCGCGTAGATCGTTTAGACCATATTCAACTTACCACTTCAGCAGCACCCATTGACCTTGATATTCAAACATACATCCAACAAAACTTCAATATGTATCACGGGAACCTACAAACCATTACTTTAAAATGTAAACATCATTTAAGCAACACCATTTTAGATAAATTTAATCAAAGTCTTATCATCAAAGATTATGACAATCTCTTCTTTACCATTAATGTTAAAGTCCCTATTACACCCACCTTTTTGGCATGGTTGTTTCAATTTAAAGATGACATTCAACTCTTACAACCTCAAAGTGTCATCGAAGAATACAAAGATTATCTTCAAACCATCTTATCCAGTTATAAGTAAAAAAACAGTTCTTAAGAACTGTTTTACTTTAAACCATAATAGACTTTATGAGCTTCCAGCGGAATCCCTCTAGCATCTGCTGCACTTACAACACTTGCCAATTGATAACCCTCATCAATTAACGTCGGAATTAAATCCAATACCGCTTGTTTTGTCTCCGGATGAATATCATGCAATACGATGATTCCACCATCTTTCGCACCTTCTAAAATGCGTTGTTTTACCACTTCAATATCACGTGCTTTCCAATCCTCCGGATCGACATTCCATTGTATAATCGGATATTCCATATACTCTTTTAAAGCTGGACTAAATGCTCCATAAGGAACACGATACGTCTTCACTTTGTACTCTCCATTGGTTAGTTGTTCAACATCACGTGAAAATTGATACACTTCTTTCTCTAAAGCATCACCACTTAACTTCACTAACGAAGCATGCGTATAAGAGTGATTACCTACTTCACTACCTGCATTTAAAACATCAAAAATAACTTTATGACCCTTTTCGTTATTGGCACGACGACCAACCATATAGAATGTTGCACTGCCATCATAACGCTCTAATTCACGCAACAATTCATTTGTAAAGGTATCATGTGGACCATCATCAAACGTTAAACATAAGATTTTACGATTCGGATCCACAAATCGAGGATATTGTTTAACAAGTACATTGCTTGTATAACCTAAATCAATATTCAAATCTGATCCATATACATTTAAATCAACAGGAATTTCCATATTAAATTCATCATTTTGAATATAAACCTTATCATCCGCAAAACGATACCCATCAATTTGTATCGACTCATAATCCGTATTTAAATAAAAATCCTTTGAGAAATAATAATCATCGTCGATGTGTTGTTGTTTTAAGGTAGAACGAATATATCCTGAAACATATTTATAAATATTTTCTCCAAATATATCTTCCTTTAATACACTATCCGTATTTTTATCAATGACAAACGAATATGTATTGACAACTTCATTATTTACACTTAATTTATATTTAATTTCTTTATAATTTTCATTAATGTCTTTCACTTCATATTGACCCAAACGCATATTACGACCTTCACCACCAGGATGTTCCTTTAAGGTCTTAAACATACCTTCATAATCAATATCATATTTTTTAAAACTACTATCGTAGTATAAAACACTCGCATTCTTTGGTGATAAATCTTTTAATTTTGAACTTTGATTATCAACAATTAATTGTTTTGGAATAAAATGATAATTTGATAAATAATACAATGCACCAAATGCCAAAGCAAAGACAAACCCAAGGGCTATCAACGCTTTAAAAATACGATCAACTCTAACTCTTCTACGTCTTCTTCTATACATAATACACCTTCCGCAACTATTCTAGCACAAAGCCCAGTAAAGGTGTTAAATATTACAATTATGTTATAAAAAAAGTGATGCAGTGCATCACTATCTTATTTTACTAATTCTTTTAATGTCTTACTTGCTTTAAATGCCGGAACATGTGTAGCTTTAATTTTAATTTTTTCTTTTGTTTTTGGATTAATACCTGTACGAGCTTCTCTTTTCTTAACTGTGAATTTACCGAAACCATTGATATCAACAGTTCCACCCTTCTTAAGTGTTTCACTCATTTGATCAAAAACAAAATTAACTACCTCTAAAGAATCTTTCTTTGTAAGACCTAACTCTTGTGCTAACTCTTCAGATAACACTTTTTTTGTTTTTACAACCTTTTCTTCTTTTGTAACTTTTGCCATGTATTTTTCCTCCTATTGCTATTTTATCATAATTCCAAATAAATCAAGCCCTAAACATCAAAAAACACGCATTTATAAGCTTTTATACAATATATTTAAATAAAGATGGCAACTTTATGCAAGTTGTCTTATAATAATCTAGCGAGGTTTTTATGAATAAAAAATATATATTTCTATTTTTAGGCAATCTTATCATAGGCATTGCTATTTCCCTAGCTATGATCGCTCATCTTGGAACAGACTCTTTTAATACCCTTTCTGTAGGTATTAATAATAAATTACATTTAGGGATTGGAACCATTATGTTAATTATCAATACCCTGGCATTTTTAATCATGTTACGCTTTAGTAAAGAAAACATCAACATAGGAACGTTTATTAACTGGTTTTTTGTTGGTTACATTGTAGAGTATGCCCATAAATTTTTATCTCCACTTTTAACAAGTAACTCTATGGTACTACGCATTGCATTATTAGTTATTAGCTTTTTCTTGTTAACGATGGGTATCGGCATGTATATGGCTTGCTCCTTAGGGATTGCTCCTTGGGATAACATCGCTTTACTAGTATGTAAAAAATATCCAAATCTTACTTATAAAGTACCTAGAATGATTCACGATATCATTGCCCTTGGCATTGGCTTTGCCTTAGGTGCTAAAGTAGGCTTTGCAACCATTATCATTGCTTTATGTACCGGACCATTTATCAATCTATTTGAAACATACTTTAAAACAAAACTATAAAAAAACCTAGTTCAACTAGGTTTTAATTTTGTGTTTTAAATAAATAACCAAACAGAATACCAATGACTCCTCCTATGATATGAGACAATTGTGATATGTTATCTTTTAAAAATAAACCGTCAATAATTTGACCACCTAAAAAGAAAATGCAAACAACAATTAAAGTCAATGGAATCCCTTTTCCATTAAACGTGCTACTACTTAATGTGATTAAACTAAAGGCTACACCACTTGCTCCGATTAAGATATGTGGAAATAATACGACATGTACCAAAGAAACTACAAAAGCACTTCCAAGTAAAATCAACAACATCTTTTTTGATCCATACTTTTCTTCCAACATTGGACCAACCAATAAAATAATCAGCATATTTCCAAAAAAATGTTGAAAATCGGCATGTCCTAAGGCATAAGTAAAGAAACGCAAATACGTAAGCGGATTAAGAAAACTTGAACGATAGACACTAAAGAAATGATAGGTTGTATATTCTTTTGTAAGATATCCAAGCACTAAAGCCAGCAAACATAACCCTACATACGATAATATGACCGGAGCATTTACATGTATCTTTTTCATACTTATTTCTTACGAATAAACTTAATCGCTTCTGTAGCAGCCTTAGCTCCTTCATATACCGCTTTTGCCACTTGAAGCATACCACCGGTTACATCTCCAGCTGCATATAAACCAGGAATGTTTGTAGCCATGTTTTCATCCACAACAATCTTATTGTTTTCAATTTGTGCACCAAGAGTTTTCGCAAAATCAAACCCACCAGCTACACCAATGGCAATAAATAAACCACTTACTGCTTGTTCATGACTCTCTGTTGCAATAGCCTCTACTGTTTCAGCCCCTTTAATTTCTAAAATTTTCTCTGTTACAACCGGTAAATCTGTTTCTTGGAATTCCGGTTGTAAACCATTTGTATAAATTGTTACATTTACACCAATGTTCGCTAACTCTTTTGCTTCATGATAAGCATATTCTCCATTACCAATAACACCAACTGTCTTTTGACGATAGAAGAAACCATCACATAAAGCACAATAACTTACACCACGGCCTTCTTTTTCTTTTAATCCTTTGATATTTGGTGTTTTACGAGCTCCACCGGTAGCGATAATAATCGCCTTAGTCGTAAAGCTGTTTTGGGTTGTTTTTACAACATAGTCACCTGTATATTCAATCCCTACAACTTCATCTTCCACCATTTCAATATTCAACTTCTTTGCTTGTTGAATACCTTTTTCCATTAATTCTTCACCTGTAATCGTATCAAACCCATAATAGTTTTCATACTTATGATGTGTTTTAATGCTTCCTTGATGCTTAGAAACAATTAACACCTTCATATTCGCTCTTTTTGCATAAATCCCAGCACTAATACCTGCTGGACCTGACCCAATAATGACTAAATCAAACATGTTATTCTCCTTTATTTCTATACAATGATAAACCAACTAAAACACAACCTTCAATAAAAGTGATTTTTTCATTCTTTAAATAAGCAACTAACTCTTCACTTTCCGCTCCCGGTTGTATAATAATCCCTTTAAATGGCTTTTTATTCTCTTGAATAAACTTCAAACCTAACACCGGATTAATACATAAAACAATAATATCAATCTCTTCTTCTATCGCATTGATACTTGGATATTCACTATACACTCCAAATGCTTGATAACCATGTTTCAATAATCCTTCTTTAATTTTATATGCATACTTTGATTCATCTAATGTTTTTCCAACTACCGCAAAGCTATGGTAGCTCATCATTTCCTTTAAATCCATAAAAATCCTCCATAGTTATATCATACTGAATTTACTTTGAATGTAACAGTATAAAGCTCATTAATGTGTTAATAAACGAAGAAACAAATAAAGTACAAGCCAACACAAACGTATAATCCAAGAAAAAATCTTGTCTTCCTTTAAACTGCATAAACAAATACATCGCAATCACTACACTAAGAAACGGTAATATCAATGCCTTTGAAAACGACTTTAATTTTAAAATATACTTCTTTTGAATAATTACCAATAAAATACCAACTATAACTATAACACCATACACCATATTACTACCTCATCATATATCCCTGATTCAAACTAGCTAATTCATCATCTTTAAACTGTAAATTATATAAAGTTGCATATCCCTGTTGATGCAACATCAACTCTTCATGCTTACCATATTCCTGAATACTTCCATTTACTACCAACGCAATTTCATCTGCATGTTTAATCGTACTTAAACGATGCGCCACAACAATGGTGGTTCTACCCTTAGTCAAACGATCTAAAGCAGACTGTATCAATAACTCCGTTGTATTATCCAAAGCACTTGTAGCCTCATCTAAAATTAAAATTTTAGGATTCTTCAAAAATACTCTAGCAATCGATAAACGCTGCTTCTGTCCACCGGAAAGCTTAATTCCACGCTCACCCACTTGACTATCAAAACCATCCGGAAGCGACATAATATACTCATAGATATTCGCATCTTTACTAGCCTGTATCACTTCTTCCATCGTGGCATCCAAACGCCCATAAAGAAGATTATCCAAGATACTACCATTAAACAAGAAAACATCTTGTTGCACAATACCAATTTGTCGACGTAAGGAAGCTTTTTTAATCTTATGAATCGGTATATCATCAATGAGTATTTCTCCACTAGAAACTGCATAGAAATTAGGTATTAAATGACATATTGTTGTTTTCCCTCCACCGGAAGGACCAACCAAAGCTAAGGTTTTGCCTAATGGAACATGAAAACTGATGTTATCTAAAATCTTACGTTGTTCATAAGCAAAACTTACTTCTTTAAAGGTAATATTTCCCTTTAAGTCATATTCTTGCGCATCCTTGTGATCCATCTCTTCTTCTTGATCTAAAATCTCTATAAAACGTTCAAATCCACTCATACCATTTTGATATTGTTCCATAAAACCAATCAATGTTGTAACAGGACCAATAAATAGATTCACCGATACAATAAAGGCAGAATAATCCCCAAAGGTAATCTCATTGCGATATAAGAAAATACCCCCTGCCACCAAACAAATAACATTAAATATATCTGTAATAAAACTCGTTGTAGAATGAAATAATCCCATGGATTTATAAGCTTTACTACGTGCCTTTACAAATTCAACATTCCCTTTTTCAAACTTCTTGGCTTCTAAAGACTCATTATTAAATGCCCTTGTAACGCGAATTCCTGTAATACTACTTTGTAAAGAACCATTGATAACTCCTACACTTTTCTTTGCTTCTTTGAAGGCTAAACGCATTTTATTCTTTAATACAGTCGAAATAACCCAAAGCAAAGGAATACAAGAGAAAATAATTAACGTTAAAGAAACATTAATCGAAGAAAGATATAAAAAAGAAAAAACAATCATAACGGTACTGATAATAAGATTTTCAGGACCATGATGGGCAAGCTCACTGACATCAAATAAATCACTGGTCATATGTGTCATAATTTGTCCTGTTTCATGTTGATCATAGTAAGAAAACGGTAAACGTTCTAATTTATGAAATAAATCTTTACGCATATTCGCCTGCATATGAACGCCAATAATATGACCGTAATACTGCACAAAATATTTCAACAACATTCTTACAAAATACAAACCAAACAAAAAGACACCAAAGACAACTACCATACGATAGTTTTGATTTGGTATTAAATCATTTAACATTTTACGTGTTACAATCGGATAAATCATCCCAATCATAGATATGAAAAAAGAAGCCAGCATATCCAATGCAAACATCACTTTAAATGGTTTGTAATACTGTATAAAACGTTTTAACATGAAGCACCTCTATAAAATAAAACCATTATATCACACTTCCAAAAGGATAGACATGCAATGCACATAAAAAGCAAGGTTACCCTTGCTTAGATAATTCTGTAGCGATTAAACTTGCAACAAATGCATTGTTATAAACAAGTTGAATGTTCGCTTCTAAACTCTTACCTGCTGTTAACTTTTGAATCTTATCCAATAAGAATGGTGTTGTTTCTTTCCCCGTAATTCCTAATGCAACACTTTCTTTGACAGCAGCTTCAATATTTTCTGTAATATAATTTAAATCCATCGCATACTCTTGTGGAATTGGATTAGCAACCACCATACCACCATGTAAACCAAGTGCCATTTTCGCATCAAATGCCTTTGCAATATCACTGGCTGTATCTAAACGATAATCGACTTTAAATCCTGAATGGGTTGTATAAAATGCCGGTAATTCTTCCGTTTGATAACCAATAACCGGAACACCCTTTGTTTCTAAGTATTCTAATGTTAATCCAATATCTAAAATAGACTTACATCCAGCACATACTACTAGTACATCGGTCATTGCAAATTCATCTAAATCAGCTGAAATATCCATAGTTGTTTGAGCGTTGCGATGCACACCACCAATACCACCTGTTGCAAATACTTTAATACCTGCTAAACTTGCCGCATACATTGTTGTCGCAACCGTTGTAGCTCCATCTTTGTTTAAAGCACAAATAACCGGTAAATCACGACGTGATACCTTAGTTACTTTAAGACCTTCTTTTCCTAAATATTCAATTTCTTCCGGCGATAAACCAACGGTAATCTTTCCTTTAATAATCGCAATGGTTGCAGGAATTGCACCATGCTTGCGCACAATCTTCTCTACATTTAATGCCGTTTCTACATTCTTAGGATATGGCATACCATGTGAAATAATGGTTGATTCTAAGGCTACGACTGGCTTACCCTCTTTGATTGCTTGTTGTACTTCTGGAGAAACAACTAAAAATTGTTCTAATTTCATACTTACCTACTTTCTAAATCTTCCGGTTTTAAATCCGGATTTACAGCGTGATGTGATTGCAATGTCACTCGACTGGCATTTAACCCGCAACGAGCTGCATCCTCAATCTTAAAGTCATTGATAAAGGCATACACCAAACCAGCCATAAACGCATCTCCACAACCCGTTGAATTTACAATCTTTGTCTTAAAATTACGTTTAAAACTGCTCTTACGCTTACTTGTATAATAAATTCCACGAGATCCTAAAGAAACAAAGACATTCTTAACTCCAAGACGCAATAACTCCTTAGCTGCCATGGATACATCTTTATTTGTATTAATTTCACGACCAACCAATACTTCTAACTCCATAACATTTGGCTTAATGGTATGGAACTTACCAATGCAACGCTTAATTTTTAATGCCTTCTTCGTTGATACCGGATCTACAAAGATTGGAACCTTAACATGATTCACTAAAAATTCAATCGCTTCTTCACTAATATTTGTATCAATCACCAATAACTTACAACGATTGATGACATTTAATTTTGTCTTTAAAAATTCAGGTGTTAATAAATCGTATAATTCCATCGCACTGACCGCAAGTTCCATTTCCCCTCTTGGATCTGCGATGCAAAGGTAAGTAGAAGTATTTTGGTTACTTGCACGTAATGAATTACGTGTATTAATACCAAGTTTATTACACTCATCCACAATCTTAGTACCATGTAAATCATCACCTAATACTGTGATCAACTCAATTTTTTGTTTTAATAACGCTAAGTTTTTAGCGATGTTTCGACCAACACCACCAAAAGAATACGTAATTGTACCAGGATTAGAATCATACTTTACAAGCTCATCATACGCCTTAGCAATAATGTCCACATTTACCGCTCCAATAACACATACAGAACGATCTTCCTGTAAAATATAACCTTTCCCAACAATTTTACCCTTCTTCATTAAATTTGAAATATGCACCGCCACAGAAGAACGTGCAATGTTTAACTCTTCTGCAATCTCATTTTGTGATATATCGGGCTTTGATGCAATTAACGATAGAATTTCAGACTCTCTTGCCGTCATAACTGCCTCCTTTATATATGTTTATAATACTAAACATATATAAAGAAGTCAATAACCTCCCTAAAATAAAAAGCGATTATTTTTTCATAATCACTAATTCATTATAACCGGTTTCTTGATCAAACTCACGTTGAAATACATACTCTTTTAAAACCAACAAAACAATTTCACAAGTCGTATTCACCAAACAACCTTCACATAAATGTCCACCAAAGGCAAAACCATCTCGATTTGCAAAACCAATATGTAAATGACAAGCATCTTGATTGATTGTACCATTTAAACTTAAAATTTCTAAATCTTCATCAAACGCTTTATACTCCATCGCTTTTGCTAAGCGAATATTTGCTTGATAAAGACATCCAACACTACTTACCACGCAAGCCGCTTCGATTCCATTTTCTTTACAAAAAGTCAATAAACTCTTTTTTAAATCTTGTCCTTTTCTTAGACGAATTACACAATATTCCATTAGCGTCTTCCTACAATATAGATTAAATATCCAATAAACACCATAAGCATAAGGAAACCATGTCTACGTTTCAATTTGTCTTGATACTTACAGATAACAAATGTCATAACCGTAATACCAATCATAAAGATAACATCAAACATAATTGCCGGATCAATGCTCATCGGTGATATGACACCACTTAGACCTAAAATAAACAATAAATTAAAGATATTTGATCCAACTACATTACCAACCGCAATATCGACTTCGCCTTTTTTAGCCGCCACCATCGAAGTCACTAACTCCGGCAAAGAAGTCCCAATGGAAACAATTGTTAAGCCAACCAACTTTTCACTAAACCCTAAGCCTAAGGCAATTTCTTTCGCTGCCTTTACAACAAAATCGCCTCCAGCAATAATCCCAACTAGTCCAATTATCATAAACACAATCGATTGCGCAAGCCCAAACTTAGGTTTTTCCACCGTTAATGCTTCACGCTTTTTTAATGAATCATACACTAAGTAAGCTACATATACCACCAACAACATCAAAAATACAAGCGATTCAAAACGACCAATGGTATGATCAAAAAATAAGATACCATACAACATCACGCTAAATACAATGACCAAAGGAAAATCAAACTTCACAATTGATTTTGGTATTACAACATCTGCCATACATGCACTAACCCCTAAAACCACTAATAAATTAAAAATATTAGAACCCACTACATTACTTACTGCAATATCATTACTGGAAGTAATGGATGCAAAAATAGATACAGCCGCCTCCGGTGCACTTGTCCCAAAAGATACCACCGTTAATCCAACAATAATCGTAGGTACTTTTAAAATACTTGATATGGAAGAAGCTCCATCTACAAAATAATCTGCCCCTTTAATCAATAGTACAAACCCTAATAATAAATACAATATCTCCATAGAATTCTCCAAATAACTTAACTTATTTATCATAGCACATTTTACACCTAAGAGATAATAGTAATCTTACACTTCACTAAGAAATATGCTAAAATTTACGTTGTGCATTTATAAAGGATGGAAAGTAATATGAAAACATTAAAGTTAAAAGAAAACATTTATTGGAATGGTATTCTTGATTATGATTTAAAAACCTTTGACATTATTATGGAAACAAAATATGGAACTACGTATAATTCTTACTTAGTAAAAAGTAAGGATGAAGTCGCTCTAATTGAAACAGCCAAAGAACAATTTGTAGAGGAATACCTAGAAAAAATTAAAGAACTTACCGATATATCAAACATCAAATATATCATTGTAAACCATACAGAACCAGATCACGCCGGTTCCATTCAAACCTTACTAAAATTAAACCCAAATATTACTATCGTTGGTACAAGTTCAGCCTTATTATATCTAAAAAGCATTACCAACATGGAATTTAAATCCATTGCTACAAAAGAAAATCAAACATTAAAACTGGGTGATAAAACATTCCGTTTCATCATCACACCATTTTTACACTGGCCAGATACGATGTATACTTACCTTGAAGAAGATCAATTACTCTTTACATGTGATTCTTTTGGTTGTCATTACTGTTACGATGATGTCTTATTAAGTAAACTGGAAGATGATACAAACTATCAAGATGCTTTAAAATATTATTTTGATACCATCATCGGACCCTATAAGAATCCATACATGATCAATGCTCTAAAGAAAATTGATAACTTACCTATTCAAATGATTTTAACCGGACATGGACCAGTCATTGACAGCAAGATTAAAGACATCATCGATCAATACTATGAATGGTGCAATGTGAAATGTTCCATCAACCGTACTGTGGTCATCCCTTATGTTTCAGCCTATGGATATACAAAGAAATTAGCCGAAGCCATTGCCAAAGGCGTACATTATAAAGGCTTAGATGTAAAACTATTTGATATGGAAGTTAGTGATGTAAAAGAAGTCGTTGATGAAATCATTCACGCAGATGGTGTCCTATTTGGTAGTCCAACTATGCTAAACGATGCTTTAAAACCAATCATGGATTTAATCAATTGTCTTGTTCATCCACTTGTTCGTAACAAAAAGGCCAGTGCCTTTGGAAGTTACGGATGGACAGGAGAAGCTGTCGATCACATTTTAGAACGTTTAAATCAATTAAAATTAAAAACGCTTCCCGGCTACAAGATTAAATTTAATCCAAGCGAAGAAGAGTTAAGTAATGCCTTTGAATTTGGCGCAAACTTTGCAGTATTATTAAAAGACTAACACTAGAGTATGTACCGACCCCCAAAAGTTAGACCAAAAAATCTAACGATTGGGAGGTCGGTAT